>JBCBHE010000046.1:0-26346 GCA_038526085.1 Pseudomonadota bacterium
TTGAAACGAAAATCGTACATCGTTCAGTTTTGAGCGATAGCAGTTTTCTGCAGGTGCGAACAAGTGAAAGTTTTGTAAATCATGGATGTCGGCCAACAGGTGCCAATGGCCAGATCGCCTAATCTGTTCGTTGCCGTAAGCCAGGGAACCGCAGCAGAACTGCGAAAAGATGCGTTCGCCGGAACCATAAGCCATATTCGAGACGGCTCGGAGCGTTGGCCTAGACACTGGCGGCGCGGCACTCACATCGCAATAAAGACCGCGCGCCTTCTGGGGGATGCCATCGAATAAAAGGGCGCCACTCCCAGTAAGTATGACTATGATGTTGATCGACGCTCATGCAGCGGAGTGTCGGGGCGAACGCCGGGCGAACTTGATCTGAGAAAGCCGTTCCGGTTTGTGACCGACGCCATTCTCGCGCAAGGAATCTCCACCCAGTTTCCAGTGTCAAACACCGAAGAACTGGTCGCGTAGAAGTGATCCGTGTTCGGAGGGTAAATTTCTTAGATGCCTATTTTTTAACACTAAAAAGCCAAGGCGTCGTATTTTCTGACTGACAAAGCGGTCCAATTTGTCCGATTGTCCACCTGACACTGACAATGCGATGCGCGCCTTTATCCTGCCTTAAAGCTTACCAATTCCGACCCTCATTCGATTGGTTCGTTTAGATTTTTGGTGGGGTCTAAAAAGCAAAACCTTCTGAATGATGATGCGTTCTCACGAGCGTGAGAAATCTGTGGCGGCTCGATCTCGCCGCGACCAGGAAAGGCTGCCGCCGTGGAAAACGAAGAAATGGATATGACCTCTGAGGCGCATGATCACAGCGTTGATGAGGATATGGTGATTGCCAACAACAACGCCTATCTCATGGCGATGGGCGAAGGCAGCCGGATTGAGATCCACGCGGCTGATGCGGAAAAAGAGAGCTGGACCAACCTGGAAATGACCGCCGAGGCGGGCATGAGCGAGATCACGGTTCAGGAAGAAACCGACTGGGATGTGGGCGATAAAATCGCCATTGCGTCCACATCAACCGATTGGGAAGAGGCCGAGGAGTTTTACGTCCTTGAGGTCTCTGAAGACGGCAAGACAATCACACTGGGCGACGAGAACGGTGAGCCTGCCGTGTTGGAATACACCCACCTTGGGATCACCCAAAGTTATGACAATGGCCAGGAAGGCGAAGACAGCCTCGAAATGGACGTTGAAGTTCGCGCTGAGGTGGCTTTGCTATCGCGAAACGTCCGGATTGAGGGCGACGCAGACAGCGTCGACGACGGCTTTGGCGGTCACACGATGGTCATGGACGATGCCGAGATGCACATCTCTGGCGCGGAATTCTTTCACATGGGCCAGGAGGACATTCTCGGCCGCTATCCCATTCACTGGCACATGTTGGGCGATGCCGAAGGGCAATATGTCACCAATGTTTCGATCCATGAGAGCTACCAAAAGGGCTCGACGATCCACGGGACCTCGAACATTCTTTATGAAGACAACGTGATCTACGACCATGTAGGTCATGGTGTGTTCTTCGAGGATGGGTCCGAGAACAACAACCAGATCTACGGCAACCTTGTGTTCAGCACGCAAGAGTCAGAAACCGGCGAGCCGATCCCAACCGATGGCGAACACGCGTCTAGCTTTTGGATCGAAAACCCCAACAACGCCTTTATCGGCAATGTGGCGGCGGGATCGGAAAGCAACGGCTTCTGGATCTTTGAAGGTCAGTTACACGGGCTGTCTGTCGACACCTATGTGGGCGATTCCGGGCAGTTGGACCAGCTGATTTTTATTGGAAATTCGGGCCATTCCACGTCTGGCGCTGGGGGTGCTGGTGGGACTGACAAAATTCTTGGAATCGACGGCACGATAAACGGCGAATTAGACTTTCAGCAGAGTACGCTCGCTGCCGACTTCGGTGTCATCGAGGGCTTTACCGCCTATAACGGCGCTGTTTGGTCCCTGACCCATGAAATGGTCTTTTCCGACAGCGCCTTCATCGACGTGCGTTTCTTTGCGCGCCACGAGAACCTTATCCAGGACACAGTTTTTGACGATGGCACTGTGGTCCTCTACCGCGACGGCGGCAACCAATACGACAATATTTACTCCGTTGGTGGCACAAACTTTCAAATGCTCGCCTCCGATCATGTGAATACGCAGAATGCGCTGAACAACTTTATCTTGGAGGACGGTAGCCGCATTACTTTTGCTGGCGGCTTGCAGTCAGGGTCGGTAGACCAGCAGGTCGCTGTCGACATTGATGGCGCGCTCACTGGCATCGAAGGCGGATTTATCACCGAGAATGACCCGTTCAAAGCCTCTCCCGGTGCGGTGGAAGTGGAGAGCGTCAACGGATTGGTGAGCGCCTATACGATCGGCGCAACCGAGGTTACGGCCCTTGGCATTGAGGGAACGGTACGCATCCTGCGTTCTGACGGCGAGAGCGAAGACGACCTGCCCGAGTCCAGTGATTCTCGCAACCAAGGCGATGACAACGAAGACCGTTCCGACGCGAATTACGAATTCCATACCACGGCAGGCATGCCCAAAGACCTGGCGTACCTCATTGATTTTGAGGATGTCCCTGAAGACCTCATCCTGAACCTGGCCAATGTGCGCGTGGGCGAAAGCGTCATCTACGAAGTTGCCAACGTGACAGACGTCGGCGAGGTGACGGGCGGCGTTGAGGTCGGAAGCCTCGATGATTTGGTCGAGTCAGACGTCACAGCCTACATTGTCGTCGACGACAGTCTGTTCATCCGCATCGTCGCAGACGACGTTGAAGTGCAAGAAGATCGCCCCGTCGTAGATCTGCTCGCGGACTACCGGGCATTTGGCAAGATCGAGATCACCGGCCTTGTTGAAGGCGACAATGACGATGCGGGCGCGCGTGAGCTTAGCGAAGAACTTTTGACCTCCATCGCCACCATGACTGAGCGGGAAGAGGCAGAAGACCCCGAGATCGCTGAACCCGCTGTGGATCCAAACAGCAGCTACATTGGCTATGACCTCAAAATGACTGAGGCGCAGGCAGGTGTGACTGACACGGTAGCAAAAGCGAGCTTTGAGCTGAACTACGATGTCGCAACGCGTATGGTCTCGATCTCAGGCGAGTTCTCTGATTTGACGTCCGCGGCCACGATGGTGCACTTGCACGGTGCCGATGGGGGCGTGATCGGCGCGCTGGCGGTCGACTCCGCCGATGGCCTGAATGGCTCCTTCTCCGGCAGCGTCGAGCTGGAACCGGATGACGTGTCGGACTTTTTGGCAGGCGAAACCTATGTGAACCTGCACACTTTGAATAACGGCCCCGGCGAATTGCAGGGGCAGGTCGAAGTCTATGCCGCCGGCGACTTTGTGCTCGACCGCTACGAAAGTACCTCCGACACAACCGTTGTCACCGACGGTATGGCCCGTTGGTCTGATGAGAGCACATGGGGTGACGCCGGTGTGCCGGGCGTGGATGATGTGGTTGTCATCGGGCCGGGGCAGACGGTTGTGCTGGACGACAGTGCGCTGGTCCAGGGGATCATCGTTAACGGCGGGGAGCTGATCGTCGAAGATGGCGAAGATCTCGATATCCATCTGTCCACGGATTACCTGCTGGTGATCGAGGGGGGGCTGTTCCAGGCTGGGACGGAAGATGATCCGCTTGACACGAACTTTGTACTGACCCTCGAAGGTGATGACCCTGATTTCGATCTAGAGGTTGGCCAACACGTCCACGGCCACTTGGACAATACCGTCTTTGCGGCCGCAATCGCCGATGGCGACGATGCTGGTCCCATCATCGCCGATGATGATGAAACCGGCGATGATCTCGACGACGATATGTCTGACGACGGAGATGACGAAGGTTACGCCGACGATGATATGTCCGACGATGGGGATGCGGACGTTGACACGCCCGATGATGGTGAAACCGAAGAGCACGCCGACCCCGATACGTCCGGCGACGGTGAATCTGAAGACGATGAACCTAAAGCCATGCAGGACGCTGCTGCGTTCGCGTTGCAGATCGTTGACGTAGAAAGCAACGAAGCTCTCAGCGAAATCACCGAAGGCTCGATGCTCGGAAACGACGCTATCGGCGACGAAACCATTGCAATCAACGTCGACCCCAGCATGCAGGTCGGTTCATTGGCGATCCGGGTTGGTGATTACGTGAAAGTCATGAACGCCGAACCGGATGAAAGCGATGATGTCTTCACTATCAGCTTACCTGAAGGCGCTGTTTTCGAAGCAGGCGAAACGGTTGACATTGAAGTTGCAGCCTATGCTGGACCCGACGCGACGGGCGATGTGTTGGGCGAAGTTGGATACAGCATTGACGTCCCCGAAGAGGAAGCGAATGACGACAGCGACGATTTCTTCTTAGTCGAAATCTTTGAGGCATTCTTTGACTTTCTATCAGGCCTATTTGGCGGTGGCAGTGGGAATTCTAAGGCGGCAGAACCTGTTGAATTTGAACAGTCTGAAACCCTTTTGTCTGAACTCATTCCAACAATCGAATTTGACGAAAACGCGGCATTTATCGAGGAAGATGATCTTGAGGCTGCTGACCTATGATGGAGACTGATCGCTTTCAGTCTGGGGGCGGGCGCGCGTTGGATCATTGTCCGCTCAGAGCTTTCAAAACGTCCAACTGATTGAAGTTCAAGCTGGGGCCATCATCGGGAAAGTCCCGGCGACATAATCTAAAGTCCAAGCGGCCTAGGTTTGAACCGCATTGCCCGTATCGCTCATCTTTGAGCGGTGTCGGCATTGTGTGGTGAGAGATCATTGAAATTACTGTAGCGTCCTGAGTTGGCGGTCACCTGCCAACGTACGGAGTTACGCGCTTTCGCAATTTTGGGTCCGCCAAGCCGAAGGCAACGCTCCGGGGCAGGGGTCTCAAAAAAGAGAATATAACCGGTTATCGATAATCGTTGACAAGGGTGCTGCTGCGCAGTAGCTCTTAGCTGAAAGGGCGGTGTCCGCCGCGGTGCATTGGGCCAGATATTGATGGGCTGATACATCGTAGGAAGAGAGGAAAAAGTCGTGATCCGACGCGTTGTTCTAAGTGAACAGGTCAAAGAAGAGCTCCTTGATGATATCATGGCGGGCCGTTTTAAGCCTGGTGATCGTCTCGTGGAATCCCAGATCGCGAAGCGAATGGGCATCAGTCAGTCGCCTGTGCGAGAGGCTTTGCGCGACATGGTTGCGATGCGCTTTGTGGAAGTTGAACCGCATAAAGGCGCGCGGGTGCGCGAGATTGATCAGCGCGAAGTCCTTGAGATTTATCCGGTGCGGGCACGTCTGGAGGAGCTGGCCGGGCAGCTTGCCGTAGAGCGTGCTGTCGCCCATCTTGATGAGTTGGAAGACGCTGTCTTTCGGATGACCAAAGCGTTCGAAGCTGGCGATGCTCGGACGATGGCCCGCTGGGACGTGCATTTTCATCGGACCATTTTGGAGGCCTCTGGCAACCAAATTCTGATCGAGACTTGGAATTCCCTGATGATTGAAGCGCGCACATATGTGACGCTGAGCAACTTGATGGCGCGGCGGCCTGATCTTGATCTGGCAAGCTGGCATCATCCCATCACGGAAGCCATCCGGAGCGGTGATCCGGAGCGGTGTGGCTTTGAGATGCGCAAGCATGTTGAAGAATTCGGCGTCGTTATGAACGGCGTCTTTGATGCGGGGGAGGGGGCTGCCGAATTTGACCCCGCTTTTGCAGACAATCCGGAAGCGAAGGCGAGCTAAAACCTCCGACCGAACGCGCCACTCAAACCCATAAGATGAAGCGAACGATCCGATGAGCACCGCGACACTTGCTTTTTTGCGCCACGCAAAAGTTCCGTCACATCATGGAGATATGCCGCTTACCGAGGACTCCAACGCAGATATTGAGGCGGCCGTGCCGCGTTTGAAGGCGTTGGCAAAGCCGGGTGATATTTGGCGCTTTCTTGCGACCGAGACCCATCGGTCCCGCCAGACGGCGGAGGCGTTGCGGAGCGCGATTGATCCGTCAACGCCGGAAGTGATGCCCGCCTGGGGATTGCGGAATCCTGACATTCATTTGGCGGGGTCCCGCGTTGAGATGGGATCGTTGCCAGAGTTCTTTGCCTCGCAGTGCCAGTTCTATGAAATGGCGCCAGAGGACGTTTTGGCACAGTCGTTTTTCAGCGGGTTTCTCAATGCACCTGATCGCATCGAATATTGGGTGCACCATGAGACTCCGCCGGGCGAAGATGCGGCAGCGGTCGCGCGTCGCATTGTAAAGTTTGCGGAAAGTTTTCTTGCGGTACCAGGGGATGACCATCACGTGGTGGTCTGCGTGACACATTCCCCTGTGATGCGCGCCATCTTGACGAAGGCGATGGGTATGACCGACCCTGGTGAGCCAAATTGGGTCGAGGAGATTATCTTCGATGTCACCCAAGATGGGATCGCTTATCGGTTCAGGGATCACTCGGGGACGATCTAGCGATCTGGTCTTGCCGGGCCCATTTAGGTCCTGATCCAGACCCACCTCGATTCGTCTTGAGCCACCTTTGGATGGGGTTTCATTATGTGATCAGTTCCGCCCGGTCTCGTTGGGTCTGGCGCGCTTTGGGTGGCTGCCTTTTGGGTCGTCAGAGGACTTTCGTAAGTCAGCGTAAGCACGTGGAATTTCAGAAGAAATGGCCTCCCATCATATATGATGTCGAATAGATAATAAATTATCGATAATCGCTTGACCTGTCGTAACGAAGCCATTAGCAATTTGGCATCAAGGGCGGACTTCATATTTTGTGGGAGGACAAAATGAGTTTGGACGACACACCTATTCTTGGGCAAAATCTTGGGACCGACGACTTTCCAGTGTCGTGGGATGAGGGTGAAAAGGACCTCTTTTGGATCCTCGACGACCTGCATTGCCCGAACCCGCTATCGCCCATGTTTTTCGACATTGGCGGTTGGTGGCTGACTTGCGACCATATGTTCCGCCGCTTTGGCACGCCTTTTGCCAGCGACTGGGTTGCAAAGAATATCAACGGATACCTCTATACCGCTGCGCTTCCAGCCAAGCCGGGGATTCATGTTGAGGCGACCGAGTACCAGAACCGCTACGTTCCGCGTGTTCCGCAAGATCCGGAGTATGCAGGTAAGATTGGTGCTTACCTTGGCAATGTGTTGCCCTATTATGCAGAGAACTTCCTGGATTGGTGGAATGACCGCATCCTGCCAGAGATGAAGACGAACTTTGCCTACATTGATGGCTTTGACAAAGAGGGTGCTAGCCTCACGGCGCTTGCGATCCTTCTTGAAGACATGATCGACATTCATGATCGCCATTGGAAGATCCACTGGTTGCTCAACTTCTCACAGTTCTCGTCCACGATGGCGCTGAACGGCGCGATTGATGAATTCAAGCCAGATGCAGATCCCGCACTGAAAGGCCGTCTTCAAAGCTCTGTCAAAGACCGGAACTGGGATTCGGTTGAGGGCCTCTGGAAAATGAAAGAGACCGTGAAGGGCAACGCCACGCTTGAAGAAGCGTTCAAGGCCCCAACCGCGGCAGAGGTCATGACCGCGCTGCAAGGTTCTGCCGATGGGCAGGCTCTGATCAAGGATCAGCTAGAGCCGTATCTTGAAGAGTTCGGTCACAAAGCGCTCTGGAGCCACGAGACGCGGTTCCCGCTTTGGGTTGAAAACCCAGGTCCTGCGATTGAGGCTGTGCGCGGCTACGTCGTCTCCGACTACGATTATCCAAAGACCATTAAAGAGGTTGAGGAAGATCTCAACGCTGCCATTGCCGAATGCATGGATGGCGTTGAAGGTGAGGCGCGAGAAAAGTTGCAGGCGGCGCTGGATGGGTCGCTGAAGATGAACCCGCTGACGCCAGACCATCACTTCTACATTGACCAAGGTACAAACGCGCGCCTTCGCACCGTTTTGATCGCTGTTGGCAAAAAGCTGGTGGAGCAGGACATCATTGATGACGCCGAAGACATCATGTTCTTGCACTACAATGAGCTTCGGGCGCTGGTGGGTGACAAGGATGCCTATGATGCGCGTGAAATTGTGTCTGATCGTCGCGACGAAGATGAAGAGGCGACTGAAAAGCGTCCGCCAGATTGGTTAGGCACCGCAACGGAAGAAGCCTTGGCCTTCCCCTACGCAGGTCTTTGGGGCTTCCCGGAGAGGTTCTACCGTGAGCCGCCAACGAAGGCTGGTGAGATCACGGGTCTCGCCGCGAGCCCGGGCGTGATTGAGGCGAAAGCCCGCGTGATCACTGACCTTGACCAGTTCCATACTGTGGAGGAGGGCGAGATCCTGGTCTGCCGAATGACGAACCCGGCTTGGGTGGTGCTCTTCACTCAGATCTCGGGCCTGGTGACGGATGCGGGGGGCACAACATCGCACTCCGCCGTTGTGTCACGCGAGTTTGGTTTGCCTGCCGTCGTCGGCACGTCAATCGCCACAAAGGATATTAAGACCGGCGACACCTTGCGCGTGAATGGCACCACCGGAATTGTCGAGATCCTAAACTAAACGCTCTCTTGAGCGGCGTCCGCCTTTTGGTGCCTCCCAAGCCGGGAGGCGGACGAAACCCCTTTGTCAACAGGAAGGACAGACATATGGGACAGCGCTTTGTTGATCTGTCGATGCCTGTGCACCAGGACATGAAGGTATTCCCGCGCCTTGCGCAGCCAAAAATGGAAATCAAAGACACTTGGTATGGCTTTGCCGAAGCGATCGGGGCGACGGAGCATGGCGAAGATCACTTAACCGCCCATTACTCTGTCACCGTCAGCGACCATGCCGGCACCCATATGGATGCACTTAAGCACATGGGCGACGAGGACACGCCAGGGCCAGAAGGCATTCCGCTTGAGTACTGTTTTGGTGACGGTGTCGTGCTTGACTTCCGCCATTTGGAATTTGGGGCTGCGATCACGGTTGCTGATATGGAAGCCGCGCTTGCCAAAATCGGCTACACGCTCAAGCCTCGCGATATCGTGCTGATCCGGACGGGCGCATCCGAGTACAATGATGAAGACCGCTATCTGACCGATCATGTTGGGATGACGGCGGAAGCCACGCAGTGGCTGATTGATCAAGATTGCCGGGTGTCTGGCACCGATGCGCCGACTTATGATCCGCCCGTTTGGGCGATGTTTGAGACCAAAAAGTTCTGGCTCGCCCACAAGGTCATGATGACTGATGCTTATTGGCACATCGAAAACCTGACCAACCTGGGCGACTTGCCCAGCCATGGGTTCAAGCTGTCTGTTTTTCCGATCAAATGGGTCGGCACCACAGGTGCCCCTGTCCGCGCCGTGGGGATTGTTGATGTCTAGTATCGTGTTGTGGTTCGACGATGCCGCCTGTTGCGAAGTTGCAGATGCAGGCGGGAAGGGGGCGAGCCTCGCTTCAATGACCCAGCAAAACTTGCCAGTGCCAAACGGTTTTGCTGTGCCCGCGGATGCGCTGGAAAAATGCGTGGATGCCGACAAGCTGCGCGCACTTGCCAAGGCAAAAGACCACGCTGCGGCTGTAAAGTTGGTGGAAGAGACCGCAGTGGTCCCCCAAGAAGTGTTGGACGCGTACGTCCAGTTGGGTGGCGGACAGGTCGCTGTACGCTCATCTGCGAGTGCTGAAGACAGCGAGGCGGCCAGCTACGCCGGTCAGCAAGAAACCTATCTTGAGGTTGAAGGCGCCGAAGAGGTTCGCAAGCGGATCATCGATTGCTGGGCCTCGTTCTTTTCTGAAAGGGCAATTTTCTATCGAGGCGAGAAGGGGTCACTCGACGATCTGCGCATGGCGGTGGTCGTTCAAAAGATGGTGGACGCCGACAAAGCGGGCGTCGCTTTTTCCAATCACCCCGTTACCCGCCGCAAAGACCGAATGATGATCGAAGCCGTGCACGGGCTGGGTGAAGCCGTCGTCTCGGGTGAAGTGACACCTGACCAATATGTTGTGGATCGCAAAGGACGCGAAAAGAAGTCGCAGACCCCTCATGGGGGCGTTTTGAGCGAGGGCGAATTGGCGCGGATCTCTGAACTCGCGGTGCAGCTGGAGAGCCACTACGGCAAGCCGCAGGACATCGAATGGGCGATCTATCAGAACGATGTCTATTTGCTGCAATCCCGTCCGATCACGGCCTGAGCGAGACATCATTGTGCGTGGAGGACGCACATTAATGAGGAGGAAAAAATGAGAATCTTAAAGGCTATGAGCGTCGCCTTGCTCGCCCTACCGGGCACTGCCGCGGCAGATGGGCATGAAAAGGTGCTTCCGCCATACGTTACCCAGCCAAATGCTGAAATGGTCACGTTTGAGCATATTGAAGCGCTCAATGAGTGTGATTGGGACCGCTTGATGGCCCAATATCCTGAGGAAGTCCTGTTCATCTTGCCCAACGGTGTCTGGGTTGAGGGACGGGCTGCGATTGGCGATGTTTTTGCAGGCTTCTGCACGCCCCGCGCAGATGGCGGCTTCATCGGAGCCACCTTCATCGCTGAAAAGGTGAAAACCGTCGGTGATACCGTCAATGTATCTTGGCGGGTGGAGGCTGATTGGTTGGCTGAGCCTTACAAGGGCGCAGACGCCTACGTGACCCGCGATGGTCTCATGTACGTGCAAGTCACGACGTTTGATCCTGCCGATATGGTTTTTGCGGAATAGACCACCACACCCCGTGGGTGCCCCGACTTGGGTGCCCACGATATGCCGAACCGAGTGAAGGAACGACGCGAAGATGCTGTTGATCGACGCAATCTTTATTGGGCTCTTAGAGGCCTCACCGCTGATCTTGGCGGCGATGGGCTTTACGCTCATCTACTACCTGAACGGTTTTATGAACATCGCCTATGCCGAGAGCATAACGTTCGGGGCTTATTTTGCGATTTTGTTCAATGTCGTGCTTGGTCTGCACTTTTACTTGTCTATCCTCCCATCAATGTTGCTGTCCGGCGCGTTAAGCGTTGCGGTTTACCTCGCGATTTTCCGGCCCGCCTTGAACCGCGGGGTTGGACCGACTGAGATGATTATTCTCTCGGTGGGGGTATCGTTTATGCTGCGCTATGGTTTGATCCTCGCCGTTGGGCCTGAGAACCTGTTCTTGAATGAGCCCAATATCACGTATCTCAGCTTTGCCGGTCTGGGAGCTACGAACCTGCAATTGGTCGCACTCGCGCTTGTTTTCCTGACAGCCGGGGTCCTTTACTGGATGATCTACAACACTGGCCTGGGTGAGCAGATGCGCGGGCTGGCGAATAACCACGACCTAGCCATGGCGAGCGGGATCAACCCGCACCTCACATCTGTCGCGATCTGGTTCATCGCGGGCTGCGCGGGCGGGCTGTCAGGTGTGTTCTCTGGGGTCTTTGCCCAGGTGACGCCATATATGGGCTGGAACGTCATTCTGATTACGATGCTTGTCACGATTGTTGCGGGGATCGGCAGCGTACGTGGGGCCGTTGTTGCGGCAATCGTTGCTGGGATCCTGACGTCTTTCATCACGCTCGTGACCAAACCGCTCTACGCCGAAGTGGTCTTGCTGATGGCGTTTATCGGCGTGCTCACTGTTCGCGGCGCGAGGACAGCGTAATGGATTATCTAATTTTTTCCTTCTCGCTTATGCTCGTCTACATCGGGCTCGCGCAGCTTCTACACGTCCAATTTGGCCTGCTTGGCATTCCCAACTTTGGGGTCGTTGGGTTCTGGGGCTTGGGCCTTTATGCGACCGGTGTTCTCTATGTGAACTACAACTTTCCATTGGTCCCCGCGATCCTCGCGGCGTCGGTCATTGTTGCCGTGGTCGCTTATATTTTGGCGCGCCTCATTTTGCAGCGAACGGGCCAAGCAATCTTGGCCGCCACGTTGGCCTTTGCAGCCGTCGTGGCCACTTTGGTTGTGACCGAAAAGCAGCTGACCAATGGGGTGCAGGGCCTCGGCACAATTGGGTTCCCGTTTGGTGATCTTGCCTCACGCAACGTAATCTACTTTGTCTTGCTCGCGTTGGTTGTTGCAGCCTTCATTTGGGCTTCGGCCCGATTGCGCGACAGCCGCATGGGACGCGTGCTGATTGCGATCCGCGATAATGAGGAACTCGCGGCGAGCCTCGGGAAAGACACTGCAGCTACCAAGCGCATGATGTTTGTCATTACCTGCGCTTTGATGGGGGTTCTGGGCGGGCTTACTGCGCCGCTGCATCAATTCCTTGTTCCTTATCACTTGGCGCCGTCGCTGACTTTTGCGGTGTGGATTGCGTTGGTCTTGGGGGGAAAGGGTCACAACCTGGGTGCCATTGTTGGTGTCTTCGCCACCTTTGGCCTGTTTGACATCCTCATCGAAACCTATGCGCCGGTGCCAGCAGAGCAGGCGATCTTGCTGCCGAACTTTAAGCTCTTTTGTTACGGCGTCCTGCTGGTTGGGATCATCATGTTCCGCCCAACTGGAATCCTTGGCACCGATGGCCCGCGAACACGCGCACGGCCTGTCTCAACGCCCGCGGGCAAAGCTGTGAAGGAGGGCTAAGGATGAAACTCGAAGCAGAAAACTTGACCAAAGCCTACCATCAGCACGAGGTCGTCAATATCAAGAATGTGGCCTTTGGGGCAAAAGGGCTTGAAGGGCTGATTGGCCCTAACGGTGCGGGCAAGAGTACCCTAATGGGTCTACTGACACGACGGATTGCGCCGACAAGCGGTCAAATCCGGTTGGACACTGGGAATGGTGTCAAGGCGCTGAACCCTTTGAAAAGCCATGAAGTTGCTCGGATTGGCCTGATCAAGACAAATCAGCGGATCCAAGGGTTTGATAGCCTGACGATCCGCGACTCCCTGCGCTTGGCGGTCACCCCGCCAAAGGAAGAGGGGTTGATGAGCGTCTTCGCGGGAGGGCGGGACACCGACGAGGTGGAGGAGAATGTCTCACGTTATATTGAGGCCTTCCCGTTTACCGACCGCAATGGCTACGCCCGGTCGGGTGGTGAAAAGAAGCTTGTTGATATCCTGCGTTGCTTGATCGCGGAGCCGAAGCTTCTGCTGATGGATGAACCCACTGCGGGGTTGCCGGAGGACATCACCCGGACGGTGATGGACATGGTCCGCGAAAAAGTCGCGGGCGGCAAAATGCGCGTGGTTGTCGTTGAGCACGATCTGCCGCTGATTTGGGAATATTGCGACTACGTCCACTTCCTGTCCGAGGGCAGCATTCTGTTCGAGGGCGCCCCGGAAGAGGTGAAATCCAATCGTGTTGTCGCTGAAAAGTACATGGGGGTCTGAAGCATGTTTGACGTGGCTGGCCTGCGCAGTGGTTACGGAGAGATGGAGGTTCTCAAAGATCTCTCCTTTTCGATTAAAGACGAGATTTTCGCGGTGCTTGGCGCAAACGGTGCTGGCAAGACGACGTTGTTGAAAACTCTCGCGCGGCTGTTGCCACTTCAAAGCGGGAAGATGTCGCTTAACGGCAAGGATGTTTCAAGGGCTCCGGCCTATGCGATGCCGGGGTCTGGGGTTGCTTATGTACCCCAGGAAGGGAACGTTTTCCCGGACCTGTCCGTGCAAGAAAACCTGTCTATTGGCGGGCGTACGGGTCATCGCAGCAAACAAGAAAAGTTCGACGAAGTTTTCACACTGTTTCCGCGCTTAAAAGAGCGGCGCAGCCAGGCGGCGGGATCGCTTTCTGGTGGTGAAGGCCAGATGCTGGCTGTGGGCCGCGCATTGATGCAGGACCCGAAGGTGCTGCTGCTTGATGAGCCGTCGGCGGGTCTGTCGCCGATCTTTGTCGACACCCTTTTTTCGAGCATCGCCGAGACCCGTAAAGAGAAGGGGCTGACGATCGTCTTGGCGGAGCAAAACGCTGTAAAGACGCTCGAAATTGCGGATCGGGTGATGGTGCTGTCTTTGGGAGAGATGCACCTTTTACGCCCGCGATCCGAACTCGAGATGAGCGACATCACAGCCGCTTATCACATTTGAACTGCACAGAAATCGACGCATGGAGGAGAAATCGATGACACGCAGAATAACCACACTAGCCAGTGCACTTGCGCTTGTTGCAGGTCTTGGTGTCGCGACATCAGCGATGGCAAAAGACGAAATCGTGGTGGGCCACTTGACCTATCACACCGGCGAATTTGGCGCTTTCGGCCCGTTCTTTGACGGTGTCGCGGAAATGGTCCTGTCGAAGATCAACCAGGATCCGCCATTGGGCTTGCCAATGCGGGCAATTCACCAGGATCTCGGCACCGTGGGGGAGGCACGGGCTGCACGGAAATTGGTGGATAGCGACAACGTCGACATCTTGCTGAACCCAGCGCACAGCTACTTGTCCTATCGCGAGTTTATGCTCGAGAAAGTCGCAGAAAGTGGGCTGCCACTGATGCCATCTGTCCATGGTGGCGCGATTGAAGGGACCATCGGTGGGGTGGCTGAAGAGCCGATCTTCCGCGGCTCACCTTTGGATACCGCCAACGGGACAGCCGCCTTGTTGCACGTCCGTGATGCGGGCAAGCAGAACGTGGTGATTGTTGCGACTGAGGTTTCCGGATCGCAGTTGCAAAAGGAAGCGGCTGTCCGCACAGCCGAAGCCATTGGTTTTGAAGTGCTGGGCGACTTTGACATCCAAGCCGGTGAAAGCAACTACCGGTCTGTGGTGTCGCGGATTGCGCGGCTTGAGCCAGATGCGGTCGTGATGTTTTCATCCCCGCAGGCGGGCGGCAGCTTTGTGAAAAACGCGGCTGAATCCGGCAACTCTTGGTACATCGTCGGGTCTGGTGAATGGCAGGAAACTGAGTTCTACGACACGGCCACCCAGAGTGCGCTTGATCAGCACGAGGCAGTGGTGCTTGCTGCGAACTCCCACAGCGATAACCCATCGTTTGAGCCCTACATGGCGTTCGCCAATGCATCTGAATGGATTGGCGATATCGGCGATCCAGCGAACTCCTACGCGATCCAGTACTACGACCTTCTGGTCGCCTCCGCATTGGCCATCGAGAAGGCGGGTGAGTTGAACACTGCAAGCTGGACGCAAGCGATGTATGACGTCACCGGCGGAGAGGGCGATGTCGTTTATTCTTACGAGGACGGGCTTGCCGCAATCCGTGAGGGCAAAGCCATCAACTATGACGGCGTGACCGGGTCGATGGAATACACGACGACCGGGATTGTCGCGGGCATCTTCGGGATTTTTGCTTGGCAAGATGACGGCACAATCTCTCAGGTTGGCAGTGTGAGTGCCGACGACGTGCTGCAACTCGAAGCGATGTAAGCGCTGCGCTGCGGGCCGGGTCGTCTCGGCCCGCAGGCAATATGATTGTTTTCTAGATTAGTGAGCGAGGGCCACACACATGGACATCAGATGGTACGGTCATGCGTCTTTCCGGCTGAAGCCGGACAGCGGTCCGTCGATTTTGACAGATCCATTTCGGCCGGACCTGGTTGGTTACGCGCCGATCCCGGATTCAGCGGATATTGTGGTGCGGTCCAGTGCGGATGACGAGGGGCATTGTCGCGAAGACCTGGTTCCGGGCGATCATTTGGTGGCAGAGGCATTGGAGATTGCAACGTCCGGCGGTAGTGCAGAAATTGGCGGGATCACCATTCGTGCCATGGAAGCCATGGAATACGAACACCATTTTGAGCACGATGTGCCCGGCCAAAACGCGATGTATCGTTTCGAATTGGATGGTATCCAGGTGGCCCACATGGGTGATGTCGGCAATCGGCTGACGCCGAAACAACTCGCCTTCTACGAAGATGTCGATGTGCTTCTGGCGCTCACGGGATCCATACTGACCATCAAAATGCCAGACCTGATGGAGATGATCCATCTGACCCGCCCGAAGATCGTGATCCCGATGCATTACCGCACGTTGACCTACAAGCGGCAGGCCGGTGCATGGATCGAAGATTTCCTGGTGAATTTCCACGATGACCAGATCGACTACGCGCTCGGTTACGACGCCTCTGTGACCCAGGCGGACCTGCCCGATGAAACGCGGGTATTGGTAATGGATTACCATAGGTAGCGAGGCGGATCGGCGTTATGAAACCATTCGACTATATCGTTCCGGACACCCTGTCAGACGCTGCGACTGTCTGGGCGGAGCGGGGCGTAACGGCCCGGTTGCTTGCCGGCGGTACCGATCTGACGGTTGCGCTGCGGCACGGGCATGTTTCAACAGACTTAGTGATTGATCTTAAGCGCGTCGGCGAACTTGCCCCCGACATCAGCGTGACCGGTGGCTGGATGCGGATTTCGGCAGGCACAACGATGACGGCTCTTTGTCGGGATCTTTCTGCAAGAGGTCTGTTCTCTTCGTTGCAAGAGGCGGGACAGGTTGTTGGGTCAATCCAAATCCGCAATCGCGCGACTTTGACGGGAAACATTTGCAACGCGTCGCCAGCGGCGGACACGGTTCCCGTGCTGGCCGCGCTTGGCGCGGAAGTTGAGATTTATGGTCTTGAAGGGACCCGTCGCAAGTCAGTTGCCACCTTCATCGAGGGCAACCGGCAGATCGATCTGAAGGGTGGTGAACTGGTTACCGCAGTTTTGATCCCTTTGCCGAATGGGCGCCAAGGTTGTGCCTTTGATCGGATCACCCGGCGTCGCGGGGTTGATTTAGCGACGACCAACATGTGCTGCGCGGTGGACGAGGACGGCAAGGTCACGATGGCGTTCGGTGCGGTATCGCCGCGCCCGCTGGTGATGACAGTCGAAACGGGTGTGCTTGGCGATCCTAATGCCCCGTCTGGACCGCGTTTGGAGGCCATTCATGCCCTAGCGGCGCAGGCCACCCCGATCACAGACGTGCGCGCGAGTGCTGATTATCGGACGGCGATGCTCGCTGTGATGGCCGATCGCACCCTGAAAACCGCCCATATGCGTTTGGTGGAGGGGACGAATGCCTGACACCTATAAGAGTCGCGAAGAAGTCCCCCAAACGCCTGATACGCCAGGCTTTGGTGCCGTGAAGTCGGTGGATCTTATCGTGAATGGCGCGCCGGTCACGCGCGAGGTGGCTGCTCATACATCACTGCTCGATTTCCTGCGTGATGGGCTGGATCTGAAAGGTGCGAAAGAATGCTGCGCGGTCGGGGAATGCGGGGCCTGCACCGTGATGATGGATGGGGAGCCAGTGAACGCCTGTCTGCTCCTTGCTGTGGAAAGCCAAGGTCGCATGATTGAAACGGTGGAGGGGCTGTCGCAGGGCGGGCAATTGTCCACGGTGCAGCACAGCTTCCTAAAATGCGGTGGCGTGCAGTGCGGCTTTTGCATTCCTGGCATGGTGATGTCGGCGGAGGCGCTTCACCGGGATAATCCCGGTGCGGGCGAAGCTGAGGTCCGGGAAGCCCTTTCGGGCAACCTGTGTCGTTGCGGCGGCTACAACCGCATGTTTGATGCCATGCGCGACGCGGCAGGTGGCGAGGTGCATGCGCAGACGACGGATCCGGTAACGGGTCAGACTGTCGGCGCTGACATCAGCCGCTTGGGCGGGGTAGAGCGCGTGAATGGCAGCCAAGCCTTTCTGGCGGATCTCGACATCGCGGGCATGGCGCATCTGAAATTGGTGACGCTTGACGTGGGTCGCGCGCGGATCCGGGGAATCGACACCGCGCGCGCTTTGGCCGTTCCGGGTGTGCTTGATGTGGTCACGGCGGCTGATATGCCAAACCCAATGCCGCGGTTCGGGCCAGCATATAAGGACCGTCCCATTATCGCGGAATGCGAAACGCGCTATCATGGCGAACCCGTCGCTGCAGTCGTCGCCGAAAGCAAGGACATTGCGGCTTATGCTGCTGGGCTTGTTGACGTGACCTATGACGCGCTTCCGGCGGTTACATCAATCGAAGCTGCGCTCGCGCCCGATGCACCGCTCGTGCAGGACCCGGGAATGCGGCCAGGTGATCCGCTTGCCCGGTCCAACGTGCTGAAGAAATTGGATTTTGGGTGGGGTGATGTGTGCGGCACCGATGCCGACCTTGTCGTTGAAAACACTTACACCTTCCCGATGGTCACCCATTTCGCGATTGAACCGCATGGGTTTATTGTTGACGCCAGTGACGACCGGCTGAAGATTTGGAGCCCGGTGCAGCACCCGTTCCTTCTGCAAAAGATCATGGCGCAGTTGTTTGATCTGCCGTTGAGCGCGGTTCAGGTTTTGGCGCCCGATCCTGGCGGTGGCTTTGGTGGCAAGCAAATGCCAAAGTTTGAACCGCTCGTCGCTATCGTGTCGCGTCGGATCGGACGCCCAGTCCGGCTGGTCTTGACGCTGGAGGAGACATTTCAGGCGGTGCGGCGGGCTGGTGCGAATGTGCATGTCCGGTCTGGCTTCGCCAAAGATGGGACGCTTCTTTTCCATGATATCCAATCCGACTACCTAATTGGGGCCTATGTCGACATCGCCGAACGGGTCACAACAAAGGGCAACTACCTGGGTTGTGGGCCATACCGGGTCCCAAATGCGCGCATTAAAGCCCGCCCGATCCTTACCAACACCACGCCGAGTTGTGCGTATCGCGGATTTGGGACACCGCAAATAAACTGGGCGGTTGAAGGCCAGATCAATGAGGCTGCGCGCCGCCTCGGTATTGATGGGCTGCAGATCCGCCTCAAGAACGTCGCTGACAAAGGCGATGAGGTTGTTGAGGGTGACCAACCAGCCGATGGTCATTGGCTGCAGTCGGTTCAAAAGGCGGCCGATATGTTGGGCTGGGATGACCCCAAACCAGCGGGTCGGGGCCGAGGCATTGCCGTTGGGATCAAAGCCGGGGCAACAGCGGGCCTTTCGAATTCCACCGTCCGCTTGCTCGCAGACGGCAGCATTCTGGTTTTCGCTGGCACCTCGGACATGGGGCAGGGCGCCCGGACGATCTTTGCCCAAATCGCCGCTGATTTGCTTGGTGCGCCCTATGATCGGGTTTCGGTGATTATGGGCGATACGGATGTGGTGCCCTTCGACCTGCAGACCTCGGCCAGTCGGTCTACTGTTTTCATGGGTACGGCCATCACCAAAGCCTGTGAGGACATCCACACGCAAGTGATTGAATTAGCGAGCGAAACGCTTGGTCTTTCGGAAGATCAGATCAGGGTTGCGGATGGCAGCATCGTCTTGCCTGACCGGTCGGAGCCAATCTTTGAATTTGTTCAAAAGAGCTTGGGGAAATGGAATGGCGAGCTGATTGGCAATGGGCGCATGCGCAAACCGACGGACCCGGATCACCCGCTCGGCGGCACGCCTGCTTTTTTCGAATTCAATTGTACGGCCTTTGAAGTTTCAGTCGATGGCGCCACGGGCGAAGTGACGATCCACAAACATGTCACAGTCGGTGACGTCGGCAAGGCACTGAACCCGTTGCAAGTCGAGATGCAGGACGAAGGTGCCGCCATCATGGGTCTTGGCCATTCGCTTTACGAGCAGATCCTGATGGATGACGCGGGGCGCATCCGCAATCTCGGGGCCATCGATTATCGGATCGTGACCACCAAAGACATGCCCGAAAGCCTGACAACGGGAATGATTGAAAATGAAGACGGGCCTGGGCCCAAAGGCTCAAAGGGTGTCAGCGAGGGTGCCATTTTGTGTACAGCGCCCGCACTCGGTGCAGCTGTTACGGATGCCACCGGAGTGGCGATCCACGATCTGCCGCTGACACCAGAGCGGATTTGGCGAGCCCTCAAAGACCACCAGACGCCGGAAGGAGAGACGCAATGAATGTCATGAACACGACGATGGACGCCTTGGTTTTGACCGCGCCGCGAGAGTTTTCGATCCAGGAGGTGCCGGTCCCATCTGCCGTCAATGATGAGGTTCTGGTGAAGGTAGATACCACCTTTATTTGCGGCACTGACCCGCACATCATTCAGGGTGACTTCCCGGGGTTTTGGCCGCCTGCGTTCCCGTTCACTCCGGGCCACGAATGGTCGGGCACCGTCGTAAAGGCAGGCCCGAAGGCAGAGGCCCTTGGTTGGGGAGCTGGTGATCGGGTGTGCGCCATCAGCCATGTGGGGTGCGGATACTGCGCGAACTGCATGAAGGGGCGCTACACGATCTGTTTGAACTACGGAAACTTGGACGCGGGTCACCGACAGCATGGTCACATAACGCCTGGCGCTTATGCACAGTACATGACCGCCTCGGTCAAAAGTCTCTACAAAATTCCAGATGACATGGATTTGGAATATGCGGCTTGTGTCGATCCGCTCAGCATCGCGCTCTACACTGTGAACCGCAGTCGGATGGAGGCGGGTGATGATGTCCTGATTATGGGGACAGGGCCGCAGGGCCTGATGGCGCTTTTATGTGCGAAGGCGCTCGGTGCAGGTCGGATTTTCATTGCAGGGAGTGGTGAGCGGCTCAAACTCGCTGAATCGCTTGGTGGGATCGGGATCGATTACCGCAGCCAGGATGTTTTGCAGGCCGTGCGCGATGCCACCCAAGGTCACGGCGTGGCGCGGGTTTTGGAATGTGCGGGAACGGCAACGGCCATTCAGCAAGCCTGTCTTGCGGCTGCCAAGGGCGGAGTGGTGTCGATGATTGGGATCCCACATGGCGATCCCGAAATCCCAATTAAGCGCATGGTTCTTGATGAGGTCGAATTGATCGGCAACCGGGCCAACCCGAACACGGCAGAGCCGGCACTTGCGCTCATGCACGAGGGACGTGTGGATCTTAAGCCGCTGATGTCCCACACATTTCCGCTATCCGATTTCGCCACCGCGCTCGACACGTATGAGCAGCGAAAAGACGGTGCGATGAAGATCGCGATCAAGCCGAATTAATCGCGCTAAAGCGCCGGAAAGACCAACCAAAAAGGGGGGAGAGATGTCCGTCACCATTGAATGCGTGCTCGAGTGCAATAATCACCTGGGCGAGGGGCCCGTGTGGGACGTGGATGAAGGCCGGCTTTATTGGCTCGACTGCACTGGTCCCCGCTTTGGGCTCGATGCTGTTTGGCGGATGGACCCGAAGAGCGGAAAAGTCGAAAGTTGGGCACTGCCAAAAGACATTGGTGCCATGGCGCTGCGCGAACAGGGTGGCATGGTCGCAGCGATGTGCGACGGGTTCTACTTTATGGATGTCAGGGGTGGTGAAATCGAGCTTGAACTCATTCAAGAGGTCGATGCGGACATCGAGCGGACACGGCTAAACGATGGTAAGGTCGATCGCCGTGGGCGCTTCTTTGCGGGGGGCATGGATGATCTCGAAGAGCTGAACAATTGCGGGCTGTGGCGGTTGGATCCGGATCTTTCCGTGTCGCAGGTCGAAGAGGGTCTAATGTGTACAAATGGGCCTTGCTGGAGCCCTGACGATAAGACGTTTTACATCGCGGATACCTTCATCGAGGAATTTTGGGCCTACGACTACGATATCGAAACGGGCAACCTGTCGAACAAGCGCGTTCATGCCACGACAAAGGACGATGAGGGCGTTGCCGATGGCTCAACCGTCGATGAGGAAGGCTACATGTGGAATGCGCAACTGATTTCCGGTGATTTGGTGCGCTATGCACCGGATGGGTCGATCGAGCGGCGGATCGGTATGCCCGTCAAAAACATCACGAGCGTGATGTTCGGCGGGGACAATCTTGATGAGCTCTACGTGACCTCAATGGCACGGGTGAAGCATCCGGCAGTGCATGATATGTTTGCCAAACAGGTAAAGCCTCAGTTTCAAGCGGGAAGCCTTTTTAAGGTGACAGGTCTGGGTATTCGTGGGCTGCCAGAGCCACGGTTTGGAGGCTGAAGACATGAAAGACGGTGCGACCGACGATCACAAGGGCAAAGTCATCATCACCTGTGCGGTGACGGGGGCCATCCACACGCCTTCGATGACACCCCATCTCCCTATCACGCCCGACGAAATCACTTCGGAGGCTCTTGCTGCCGCCGAGGCAGGTGCGGCGATCTTGCATTTGCATGCGCGCAATCCAGAGACAGGCCAACCGGATCAGAGCCCTGAAGGTTTCGCGCCGTTCTTGCCGCGCATCAAGCAGGGCACCGATGCGGTGATCAACATCACCTCAGGCGGCAGCCCGTATATGACGGTCGAAGAGCGAGCGGCCCCAGCGGCCCAATTCCAGCCGGAGGTTGCGTCGCTGAACATGGGGTCCATGAACTTTGGGCTTTATCCGATGCTTAACCGCTTCAAAGAATTTAAGTTCGACTGGGAGCGGGAACATCTTGAAGGCTCAGTCGATCTGGTTTTTCGAAATTCTTTCAAGGACATCGAGTATGTTTTGAAGACTTGCTACGGCAACGGCACGCGATTTGAGTTCGAATGTTATGACATTTCGCATCTCTACAATCTTGCGCATTTTGCGGATCGCGGGTTGGTGAAGGCCCCGTTTTTTGTCCAATCAGTTTTTGGACTGTTAGGTGGCATCGGCGCGCATCCAGAAGATGTGATGCATATGAAGCGCACCGCGGATCGGCTCTTCGGGAATGATTTCCGTTGGTCCGTCCTGGGGGCCGGGGCAAATCAATTGCGCGTCGCCGCGCAAGCGGCAGCCTTGGGGGGCAATGTTCGCGTCGGGCTAGAGGACAGTATCTGGGCTGGCAAAGGGGAGCTTGCGACCTCGAACGCTGTTCAGGTGACTAAGGTGCGCCAGATTATTGAGGGGCTTGGCTTGTCCGTCGCTACACCAGATGAGGCGCGGGCGATGCTGTCCTTGAAAGGCGGCGATCAAGTCGCGTTTTAGTGGATGGACCGCCATAGCGTCATCCGTTTGTCATGAACGAACGCTACGCGTTTCGTTGTCTGATGTGGTCGCATTAAGCCCAAAAAACAGGCAAATCGGATGACACACTGGCAAACAGGAAATTGACAGTTTGAGCTCGGCCGGAGAGATTTAACCTCTTGTAAAGAAATATAAAAATAGGTTTTCTAGGGTATCGAGGCACGTGAAAGTGGGCGGAAGTCTGCTGAAATTAGATGCGATAGCTTCAAGCTTTGGTTGCTATTGCTCAAATTTGAGCGATAACACACTTGAAGGTAGATAGGGGAGAGCAGCCCATGTCCGTAGTCGCTTTAGATGATACCTGGTTTTTGGCGCAGTTAAAGCCGAACTGCGCACAGATCGCGGCCCGCAATCTCGCGCGCCAAGGCTTTCGCACTTTTCTTCCGATGGAAGAAGCGACCCAGCAGCGCAACAGCCGTTTTGTGACAAAGGTTCAACCCGTATTTCCGGGTTATATCTTTGTGGCCCTTGATGTGGCTCAGGGTCTTTGGCGCAAGGTCAACGCAACAGCGGGCGTCACGAAGCTGGTCAGCTTTGGTATGGCACCGGCGAGCGTCCCAAAGGAGTTGGTGACAGAGCTTCAGGCGCGGTGCGATGAAAATGGACGCTACAGGCAGCAAAAGACCCTCCAGCCGGGTGATCGGGTGACCCTGACAACCGGTCCGTTTGCAAATGCTGTTGCGCAGATCGATCAAGTCGCCCCTGATCGTCGCGTTTGGGTATTGCTTGAGATCATGGGGCGTCAAACGCGCGTGGCCGTCTCAGAAAGGCAACTGAGGGCCAGTTAGGGCGGCGTCGAATGCTGAGCGCACCCATTGCGGCCGATTAAGAGCGAACTTCCGTTTGTCTTGTTTAATGTTTCTCGGACTTGGTGTTGTCCGTGGGGCAAGTGCGCCTAGGTCCAGGACATGGCCAGACCTGATTCAACCTCTCGAGCTCTTTCCGTTCCATCGAGCCGCTTATCCCGTTTTGGGCGGCTGTCCGCCCTCACCGCGGGTGTGGCAGGCAATATGGCTGTACATGGACTTGCGCAATGGGGGCAGGGGCAGCGTCCTGGGATGCGAGATCTGCTGTTGACGCCGCACAACATGCGTCGCGTCGCAGATCAATTGGCACAAATGCGCGGTGCGGCCATGAAGGTGGGGCAGCTGATGTCGATGGACAGCGGTGACGTGTTGCCACCGGAACTCGCGGAGATCTTGGCCCGGTTGCGCGATGATGCGCACTTCATGCCGCCGGCCCAACTCAAGAAAGTCTTGAATGCGGCTTGGCCAAAGGGGTGGCTTGGTCAGTTTGCGAAGTTTGATGTTCGCCCTATCGCAGCGGCCTCAATCGGTCAGGTGCATCGAGCTCAGCTGAAAGATGGGCGTGATTTGGCGATTAAGGTCCAATATCCTGGTGTGGCACGCAGTATTGATAGCGATGTCGCGAATGTTGGAGCTTTAATCCGGCTTACGGGGCTCTTGCCCAAAGGTTTTGAACTGGGCCCATACCTCGAGGAGGGCCGCAAGCAGTTACATGAAGAGACGGATTATCTGAGGGAAGCCGCGCAGCTGACCCGTTTTCGCGAAGTGCTGGCCGATTGGCCGGGTGTGCAATTGCCTGAAGTCGCGCAAGACTGGAGCACGCAGACTGTGCTGGCGATGAGCCACTTGAAGGGTGAACCTGTGGAAGCCGCAATGGTGCTTGATCAGTGCAGGCGCAATGACCTGGCGCGCCGGTTGATTGTCCTCACTTTGGCGGAGATGTTTGATTTCGGCTTGATGCAAACCGATCCAAACTTTGCAAATTATCTCTATGACGCTTCGGCGGACAGGATCATTCTGCTTGATTTTGGCGCGACCCGTGATCTCGACCCAAAGGTAACGGCCCAGTACCGCGCGCTCTTGAAAGCTGGATTAGCAGACGATGCTGTGGGTTTACGTCAAACAGCGGTGGAGATGGGCTTTCTCGCGGCGGACACAGAGGAGCGACACGCCGATCAAGTTGTCCGCATGATGCGCATCGCCTTTGGAGCACTTGGCACTGATGGCTGCTATGATTTCACCGACCAAACCGTGTCGCGACTGATGCAAGCCGAGGGCATGGCACTGGCCGAAGCGGGCTTTGTGCCGCCGCCGGTGCCGATTGATGTCCTCTTGATCCAACGCAAACTGGGCGGTGTGTTCCTTCTCGCTGCCCGCCTTGGTGCGACGTTAAACATCCAGGAGATGTTGGCCCAGTATGTTGAGACGGCCGCCTAAAACAGCAGGCTTACTTTCACGGCTTGGCTGCGGTCTGACGCCAGTTCAAAAGCTTCCACAGCATCTGCCATGGGCATTTGGTGGGTCAACAGTGGCGTCACATCCATCCGCCCTTTTCTTAGCATTTCAACGGCTGTGAAAAACTCCGCATGAAACCGGAATGACCCTTTCAGAGAGAGTTCTTTGGCCGTCATTGCTTGCACTGGCAGCGTCATGTCGCCGCCCAAACCCAATTGTACGATCGTGGCTTTGGGGCGGAGCGCAGGAATAGTGGATGCTAATGCCGCCGCGACGCCGCTGCATTCGAACAGTGCATCAAAATGGCCTTTGTCAGCCTCATAGTCGGCAAAGGGCGCGTCGGTGTTGGCTACATTGATGGTCCGATCCGCGCCAACACTTTCGGCCTTCGACAACGTGAAGTCAGAAATGTCGGTCGCCACGATTTCAACTGCGCCTGCTGTTCGTGCAACCAAAACGGCCAACAACCCGATCGGCCCACACCCCGTCACCAAAACACGCTTCCCTAGCAGGTCACCGGCCTGTTTTGCCGCATGGAGCACCACGGAAAGGGGCTCCGCGATAGCGGCTTCTGGGCTTGTGAGACCGCCAGCAACAGCGCATTGGGCCGCATCGGCGACCAGATATTCGCGAAACGCACCCTGGATGTGTGGAAACGGCATGGCTGATCCATAGAACCGCATCCCGAGGCTGTGGTTATGCAGGCCCTCCAAGCTGTATTTGTCGGTGAGTCCCGGTCGGCTTGGCGAGACCGCGACAAGTTGGCCAGCCGACAAACCAGATACCTCCGCGCCAATGGCTTCGATGTGTCCTGCAACCTCATGACCCAAGATCATTGGCTCTTTCAGCCGTACCGTGCCAAAGCCACCGTGGTTGTAGTAGTGCAGGTCCGACCCGCAGATCCCGCCAGCGGCCATCTTGATCAGGACTTGACCAGGGCCAACTTCTGGCATGTCCCGGTCTTCGATCCGCAGGTCTTTTGCGGCGTGGGCAACAATGGCTTTCATAGGTTCCTCAGAGAACAGGTGTGAGCAGATTTTGCCCAGAAAAGTGGGCAGTCAGATTATCGCGGACGAGCTTACCCATTGCTTTGCGGGTCTCCACGGTGCCAGAGGCATGGTGCGGCTGCAGCAGTACATTGGGCAGATCAAAGAACAGCGGATCGAGGTCCGGTTCGCCCTCAAACACATCTAGAGCGGCGGATCCCAGTGCGCCGGACGATAGGGCGGCGATTAATGCGTCTTCGTCGATGTTCGATGCGCGCGAGACGTTGATGATCATACCTTCTGGGCCAACTGCTTCGATCAAGTCCTTGTTGACGATGTGTCGAGTTTCCGCAGACGCGGCGAGCGTTACAA
>JBCBHE010000047.1:0-25133 GCA_038526085.1 Pseudomonadota bacterium
TCAAACGGTTGGTCGATGTTGATCATCGTGCCGTCTTCGTCATCACCAAGCACCTCCAACGCCGCGAATTGGCTGGCGAGCAAGGCTGGCGGCACGATGATCAACATCGACCAACCGTTTGAGGGTGTCGTGACAGACGCCGTCGCGGCCATGAGGACTGTTTTGTCATGAGTGAAAAAATTGCCCTAATTGGCGCAGGTGCTATGGGAGGCGCAATCGGGACGCGCCTTTTGGAGACGGGCAATGCGCTACGCGTGTTTGACCTCGACACTAAAAAGGTTGCTGATCTGGTTGCAAAAGGGGCCATCGCCGCAAGCTCGGCAGCAGAGGCGGCTTACGGCGCTGATTTTGTCATCGTCAGCCTGAATTCCTCAAAAATCGTCGAGATTGCAGCCTTCGGTGAAAATGGAGTGGCCGAGGGCGCCACAGCGGGGACGGTCATCATCGATATGTCGTCAATTGAGCCGGATGCGACCGAAAGCTTTGCGGCGCGTGCAAAGGAACGGGGCTTGGCTTGGGTCGACAGCCCGCTCTCTGGTGGCGCACCGAAAGCTCTTATTGGAGAGCTGACGCTGATGGCGGGGGGAGAGGCCGCAGACGTTGCGCGCGCGCATGTCGCACTGAAACATGTTGCGGCAAATTACACCCACATGGGGCCGAGCGGGGCAGGGCAGACGACAAAGTTGATCAATCAAGTGCTTTGCG
Source organism: Pseudomonadota bacterium (assembly GCA_038526085.1). Classification (GTDB taxonomy): domain Bacteria; phylum Pseudomonadota; class Alphaproteobacteria; order Rhodobacterales; family Rhodobacteraceae; genus Yoonia. Next base: position 706 of record JBCBHE010000047.1, read on the forward strand.
GCCTTGGCTTTTTGGCAGTAGCAGAGGCGACACAACTGGCCCTCGATGCCGGTGTAGATGCGGAAAAAATTCCGCAGGCGTTGAAGGGTGGCCGCGCGGATAGTGCGCTCCTTCAAGAGTACCTTCCACGTTTTGCGACAAAGGACTACCGCCGCACTGGCCGGATTGACAACATGGTGAAAGACCTGAATGCGGTCAATGATTTGGCCCGAAAGACAGGCACTTCCATGCCGATGACGTCGCTGTGTACAGAGATCCACAGGATGCTGACTGCAGCAGGGCTCGGCGGCGAAGACCAGGCCGCAGTGATGGAGTTTTTCAAAGGTGCAAAAGAGGAGATTAAGGTGTGATCACGCGATTTGCTTTATTCGAAGGATCAGTCAAAGCTGGCGCAATAGCCGACTTTCGTCAGGCCGTCCTCGATCGTCTCGTCCCGCTTTGGAAGCAGTTTCCTGGGAATACCGATGTCCGTGTTATGTTTAGTGATGATCGCGATGAGGGCGCACCAGAATTTCCTCTGATCCTCGCCGTGAGCTACCCAGACACCGCAACAATGAACGCCGCTCTCGACTCGCCGGCCCGTTTTCAGTCAAAAGACGTGACCGGACAGATCGTCGATGAGTTCTTCGACGGTCGCATTCACCATCACGTCACGGAGCGGCATGAATTCACGGCAGTATAAGATATGACAATGCGGGTCACCATGCGAGACGTCGCGCGGAAGGTTGGGGTGTCCCCCATGACTGTTTCGCGCGCATTGCGTGATGACGACACCGTCAGCGAGCAGACCCGCCACAAGGTTCGTCAGGTCGCACGTGAGTTGGGATACGTTTACGACACCACGGCCACCGCCTTTCGCACCGCCAAAAGCGGTTTTGTCGCGGTCCTCCTACCATCACTCAACAACGCCAATTTCGCGGACACTTTCAAAGGCTTATCAAGCGGCCTTGAACATACAGCCGTCCAGCTTTTGCTCGGCAGTACTAATTATGCGGTTAAGAAGGAAGAGCTGCTGGTCTCACAACTTTTAACCCGGAATCCTCAGGCGATTGTTCTGACGGGCGGGCACCATACTGATGAAACCCGCCGGGTTTTAGAACGCCGGGCCATTCCCGTGATTGAAACATGGGATATGCCCACTGCGCCACTCGGGCATGTGGTGGGATTTCGCAATGCAGACGCTATGGGCGAAATCGTCCGACATCTTGCTGCGTCCGGTCGCGAAAAGCTTGCGTTTATTGGCGCGACAGAGGGTAGCGACCTGCGGGGCTTAGACAGGCGGCGCGGAGTCATCAATGCGGCCAAGGCCCTGGGTTTGCCGGAGGTCGAAATTATTGAGGTTGGTCAAGCACCGATCACAATGACAAAGGGCGAAGAGGCGATCACGACGCTCGGCGCTAAGGTCAAAGACTATGACGCATTGGTCTGCGTGTCTGACCCTGTCGCCTTTGGGTGTCTGTGCGCTTGCCGCCGTCTTGGCATCAATGTTCCGGGGGATCTCGCGATCACGGGTTTCGGGAACTTTGAGCTTGCCAAAATATCAGTTCCGCGCATTACGACGGTTGACGTGAGTGCGATGGAGATAGGGAGTCGGACTTCAGAGCTTTTGGAGTCGATCTTCGCGTCGGATAGCCCAATGCCATTGGAGCGCCATGACGTGGGCTTCCAGCTGGTGGTTGGCGAGACGACCTAGGCGGTTTCAGACGTGACCACTGTTGATCCGGGGATCAATCGGAACCCAACATCACGGCAGTTTTCGACCGGTTCACCCGACAACCGACCCATCATCATCTCTGCTGCCGCTTGGCCGAGTTTGAGATGCGGCACATGCATGGACGTCAGCCTGACATTCATCACTGCTGCAACTGGTAGGTCCCCCCAACCTGCAATGCCCATATCAGTCGGCACCTGTAAGCCTTTTGCGGTACAATACTGCATACCACCAAAGGCCATGCTGTCATTTTGAAAGAAGATACACTCTGTCTGGGTGGATGATGCGAGCAGCTGCTCCGTCCCATAATAGCCGGTGTAATAGGTCGCCGTGTCATGCAGGCAGAGTTGCTTGATAACCTCCCCACCACCGCCCTCAACAGCCTCGCAAAACCCGTGCAAACGCGTCGTCGCCGCGTTCGCGGTGTCGTGGGATGTGCCGACATAGCCAATCTTCCGGTAGCCGCAACCGATCAAGTAACGGCCCATATCGAACCCGCTATCGAAGTGATTAATACCCACGCTCATATCCAATGGACTGGAGTTCAAATCCCAGATTTCCACAATTGGAATGCCAGCGTTTTTGAGCATGTCCAGCGACCGTGGAGAGTGGTAGCGCCCGGTCAAAATGAGGCCTGCTGGCTGCCATGATAGCACCGTTTTGATCCAAGCCTCTTCTTCGGCCTGTGTATGCTGTGTGAGACCCAAAACAGACTGGTGGCCGAATGATCCAAGCTTGCGGTCGATCCCTTCGAGAACTTGCGAGAAAACCTCATTTCCGAGGTCGGGAATTGAGACACCAACGAAGGTGGAGCTCTTGTCGCCTGCGAAAACCGTCGCGAGTCGATTCGGTAGATAGCCGAGTTCTTCGACTTTCTGCATGACCAGATCGCGGGTCTGATCGGAGTAACCACCCTCTTGGCGCAAAACGCGGCTTGCCGTCATTTTTGAGACACCAGCTGCATTTGCTACCTGAGTGAGGCTTACTTTATTGTTTTTATTTGTTTTTCCGGCCATTCAGTAAAGTCTACGTTACGGGTAACTTAAGGGTTGACGGGTGCGAATTTCCTCGCAACGATAGCGTAACGTTACGGGTAACTCAACTCTCGTGACGGAGGGAGGAAACGCTATGCAGAACCTGCAAACAGGTCTGTTCTTTGATGGCATCGACAAACATTTTGGCGGCACCTATGCGCTGAAGGACGTGTCTTTGTCAGTTGGACGCGGCGAGATCGTCGCGCTTCTGGGCGAGAATGGTGCAGGCAAATCCACCCTAATCAAAGTCCTTGGTGGCATCCACAATCCAGATGCTGGGCGTGTGCTTATCGACGGAGAGCCATACCAACATCGTCCCGCCGGATTTGGTGAACGCCAGAAGGTCGCGTTTATCCACCAGGACCTTGGGTTGATCGAATGGATGACGGTTGCCGAGAACATCGCGCTTGCACTTGGCTACGCCAGCAAGAGTGGGATGATCAAATGGGGATCTGTTGAGGAGTTCGCGGCGGCTGCGCTCAAGAAGGTCGATTGTGACTTTGATCCGACCACGCGGGTCGAGGATCTTTCCAGGACCGAAAAGTCGCTGGTCGCAATCGCGCGCGCATTGGCTGTCGACTCTGAGTTTCTGGTTCTGGATGAGCCGACAGCGTCATTGCCTGCTGACGAAGTTGAACGGCTTTTCACTGCTTTACGTCCGCTGAAAGAGCAGGGGGTTGGTATGATTTATGTCAGCCACCGCCTGGACGAGATCTTCCGCATCGCTGATCGCGTCGCGGTGCTCCGCGACGGTGCGATGGTTGGGATCCGTGCAATTGATCACACCACGCCAGAAGAGTTGGTTCAGAAAATCGTTGGCCGCAAGACGCGCGAGACGGTGAAGCTGGACAAAGAGCCTGAGGATGAAGTGCTGCGTCTCGAGAACTTTGAAGCGGGCGATGTTGGACCGCTCGACTTCTCGCTGAAACGGTTCGAGATTGTGGGGCTTGTTGGCTTGCGCGGGGCCGGGCACGAGGCAATCTCGCGCGCACTTTTCGGCTTACAGCCCTACGAAGGCAAAGCGACTTTAGAAGGCGAAACGCTGATGGCCACGACGCCTCAGTCAGCGATGGCCGCTGGCCTCGGTCTGGTCGCGAAGGACCGCACCGAAGAGTCGGTCGCGATGAGCCTCAGCATTCGCGAAAACACCTTCTTGAACCCGGAAGGTTTCGGTCGGAAACTCCTTAGTCTTTTGACTCCGCGTGTCGAGGCGGAGCAGGCAAGTGTGATTGGCGCAGAGCTTGGCCTATCGCCAAACGACCCAAGCCTTGCCATTGAAGCCCTTTCAGGCGGCAACCAGCAAAAGGTTGTTATGGGCCGCTGGCTCGCCACGAAACGCAAGCTGTTGCTTTGCGAAGATCCAACCGCTGGTGTCGACGTTGGCGCAAAGTCTGAAATTTATGCGCTCATGAACCGGGCATTGGCGGACGGTGTTGCGATCCTGGTTGTCTCCACTGACTTCGAAGAAATAGCCACGATCTGCCACCGCGCCATCGTGTTCAGTCAAGGCAGCATCGTTGATGAGCTGTCTGGGACCCGGCTTACGACAGAAAACCTGATCCAATCCGCCTCTGCCGGGAATATCACTGCAAGAAAGGACGATCCGCATGCAATCGCTTGAATCAAGTGCATTGGAGCCAACAAAGGCTGAGCTGAAAGAGCTGTCTTTGGGCAAGCGCATCGCCCGGTTCTTGCCGGTCTATGGGCTCGTGATCCTCATGGTGATCTTGATCGCGCTGTTTTCGATCCTACTGCCAAACACATTCCCGACGATGCTGAATTTGCGGGCGATCATCTCTGACAAGGCGATCATCGCTTTGTTGAGCCTTGGTGCGATGATACCCATGGCCGCTGGCCGGATCGACCTGACAGTTGGCTATGGTATTGTGCTCTGGCACATCCTTGCGATTAGTTTGCAGACGATGCTGGGCATGCCGTGGCCTTTAGCGGTCATTGTGGTTTTGGCCTTGGGTGCTTTCACGGGTTTCTTGAACGGTTTGCTCGTCGAAGTCGCTAAGATTGACAGCTTCATTGCAACGCTCGGCACTGGCACTGTTCTTTATGCTTTGGCCCTTTGGCACACGGGCGGCCGCCAGATGGTGGGTGTTCTGCCGGAAGGTTTCTACGACCTTTCCACCACTTTTGTCTTTGGGCTGCCTATCACTGGTTATTATCTCCTCGCGATCACCGTCGTGATGTGGATCGTGCTCGAATACACACCTGTCGGTCGCTACCTTTACGCCATTGGCGCGAACCAACGGGCGGCGCAGTTGAATGGCATACCGACGCGGAAATACGTGATCGGTGCCTTTGTCGCCTCTGGCACAATGACAGCCCTTGCAGGCGTGATCCTCGCTTCCAAGCTGCGGATCGGTCAGGCGAGCGTCGGGTTAGAATTTCTACTGCCAGCCTTGGTCGGCGCCTTCTTGGGCTCAACAACAATCAAACCAGGTCGCGTGAATGTCTGGGGCACCATTGTCGGTGTCGCCATTCTGGCGGTTGGTATTTCAGGCATTCAACAATTCGGTGGCTCCTTTTGGGTTGAGCCACTGTTCAACGGGGTCACCCTGCTGATCGCCATCGGCATCGCAGGGTACGCACAGCGCAGAAAGGGTGCAGCCAAGCGCTGAAGACAAATGCAAAGGGAGGAAACGATGCATAAACGAACACTAATGAAAGCCATGATGGCCAGCACAATGCTGACTCTTGTGAGCACCGCCGGCATGGCCGCAGGGGAGTGGGATGGGCCGACCTCTGGCCCAGCAGGTGCGGAAGGCAAGTCCATCGTGGTCTTGGCGGGCGATCTGAAGAACGGCGGGATCCTGGGTGTGACCGGTGGCGTAGAAGAAGCCGCCGCTGCGATCGGATGGGATGTCCGCGTGCTCGACGGTGCAGGGTCGATCCAAGGCCGGACCGCTGCGATTGGTCAGGCCATGGCGTTACAGCCAGACGGAATCATCATCAACGGATTTGACGCTGTTGAACAACAAGCCGCCCTCGAAGGCGTGACAGGCGCTGGCATTCCAATGGTGGCTTGGCACTCCGGACCGAAAATCGGTTGTGATGCGCCAGGTGGGATCTTCGCCAACGTATCGACGGACGCGATGACTGTGTCTGAGGTGGCCGCGGATTGGGCTATTGAAGATGGGGGTACCGACATCGGTGTCGTGATCTTCACTGACTCGACTTACCAGATCGCCATAGACAAAGCGGACCGCTTACAAGAGACGGTTGAAGCAGCGGGTGGTACAGTTCTCGAATATGTCGATACGCCGATTGCTGACACCTCAACTCGCATGGGCCCACTGACGACATCGCTTTTGCAAAAGTACGGTGAAAGCTGGACGCATGCGCTAGCGATCAACGATCTCTATTTCGACTTCATGGGGCCATCTTTGGCCTCTGCGGGTCTCTCCCCCGAAGATGGTCCGCAGGCCGGGTCTGCTGGTGACGGTTCGGAAGCCGCCTTTCAGCGCATCCGGACTGCGGGCTATCAGGCAATCACCGTTGCCGAACCTTTGAACCTACAAGGGTGGCAGCTGGTGGATGAGTTGAACCGGGCAATTCAAGGCGAGGCCTGCTCTGGCTACATAACCTCGCCTGCTTTGGTGACCCAGGAAGGTCTGGCAAAGCTTGGCGATAGCAACGCCTTTGACCCCGACATTCCGTATCGCGAGTCCTACACCGCGATTTGGGGCGGATAACTCCCCTGGTCTCGGGGCGCGCTCCCGTCGCGTCTCGGGCCATCTCGATTTGATTTCAAAGTTCCGCGCCGCGCTGGCGCGATCAAGCAACATTTTCGAACGGAGCCATCATGAGTGAACCACTCGTCAAAATGCGCCGCATCACCAAGCGTTTTGGTGGCGTTACGGCGCTGCAAGACGTTGACCTTGATGCTTATGCCGGAGAGGTCTTGGCCATCGTTGGTGACAACGGCGCCGGGAAATCCACGCTGATCAAGGTTCTGACTGGCGTCTACCAGCCCACTGAGGGAGAGCTCTTTCTAGATGGGGAGCAGGTCCAGTTTGCGAGCCACGCCGACGCAATCGATGTGGGGATTGATGCGGTCTATCAGACACTGGCTCTTGCTGATCACCTTGACCCTGCGGCCAACATGTTCCTCGGTAACGAGCTGACAAAAACCTTCTTCGGCGTCGACTTGCTCGACAACAAGAGAATGCGGGCAGAAACGGAGCGGGTTTTGATGGAACGCCTTGGCGTGACACTGAAGTCGCTTGATGCCCCAACCGAAAGCCTGTCGGGCGGTCAACGCCAAGCGGTCGCGATTGCCCGAGCGGTCTACCATGAAGGCCTGCGCGTTTTGGTGATGGACGAACCCACCGCAGCGCTTGGCCCGCAAGAAACGGCGCGGACATTGAAACTGATCCAAACGCTGAAGGCCCAGGGCCTGGTGGTGATCTTGATCAGCCATTCACTCGATGACGTTTTTGAAGTGTCAGATCGCGTGCATGTTCAGCGCCGTGGGCGCTGCGTGGGCGTCGTGAAGACAGCAAATAGCAACACGCAAGAGGTCCTCGGTATGATCGTGGGCGCAGAGGAGGCCGTGTGATGGCGAGCGCAGCAACAGAACAGCAGCCCCTGACAGAGCGGTTAGAACCATATATCGCGATCATCGGTCCGATGGTGATGATCTTCGCGATCCTGCTTTTCATGGGGATTGCAGAACCCGCGCGCTATTTCCGCGCGACGAACATCAACCTCATCTTGCTGGATGCGGCGCTTTACATGCCGATGGCCATGGCGATGACGTTTGTCATTACGCAAAGAGGGATTGACCTCTCAATCGGGTCCATCGCCGCGCTGTCAGGCATCATCATGGCCTTCTTGATTAAGCAGTATGGGTTTTCCGTCTACGTGGCGGTGCCGATTGCGATCATGCTGGGGGCCGTGATGGGCTTGATCAACGGGCTGATCATCACGCGTTTCAATGTGCCAGATTTGATTGGGACCCTGGCGATGGACCTCGTCTATCGGGGTTTTGCGTTGGTACTCGCCAAGGGGCTTGTCCTTGCGCGCTTCCCCGATTTTCTAACTGAAATGGGGCGGGGCCAGATCCCTGGCTTTGTGCCAATCCCTGTCATCATTGGCATTGCCACCATGATTGCTGGGTATTTTCTGCTGACCCGTAGCTATTTCGGTCGCTATACCATTGCCATCGGATCCAACCCCGAGGCGGCGGAACTGACTGGCATCGCGGTGAGCCGGCATAAGGTTTATGCCTACGTACTTTGCGGGGCTTGCGCAGCACTGGCTGGCGTCATGCTGACCGGGAAATTGAATGCGATCCAGGCGACATCTGCCCCATACTTCAACCTACATGTCATCGCGGCGGTTGTGGTGGGCGGTACCTCGCTGTTTGGCGGGCGTGCGTCGATGCTTGGCTCGTTTGCTGGCGTCTTGCTGCTTTCAATGATGATCAACGCGCTCGTCACCCTGCGGATAGAATTCTTCTGGCAGTCGGTCGCGTCTGGCGTTGTCATCGTTTCGTCGGTCGCACTCTACACCTGGATGCAGAAGAAGGACCGCGACGGTGCAGGGGGTATTCTCGCTGGTCTCGCAACACCTGAGGGACAGAAAATGCTGCGCTTTAGTGCGGCGATGCTTGGACTGCTGATCGCGCTTTTGGCGATCGGTGGCCTGACTGCTGGTGACGCCAACCCAAGTGGTTAACCAGCCAATCGTGGGATGGTCGGGCCGGGGGTGCAGCCCCGACCCAACCTGTCATCCCACACTCATGCAAAGGGAGGAACGACGTATGAGACTATTCACAACTACAGCCCTGGTGGCAACGGCTGCCTTAACGACAAGCGTCTTCGCTGACGGCCATGCAACACTGCCATTGAAAGAGCTGCCGGGCATTGAAGATCGGGACTATTGGGTTCCAGGCGAAGTGAACGCTGACGGCAAGCTCGAAGCTCTACAAGCAGTTGTTGGCGGCGAAGCGGTGGCGTTCAGCGGCTCGCTCGACAATCCGATCCAAATCGCGCTGATCTATCCTTCGGCGGATACATCCGACTTTTGGGCGCGCAACTACCTGGCGCTTACTAAGCGACTGGATCAACTTGGTATCGCGTACGAAACCACGGAGTTCGCAAGCCGCCAGATCGAGCATTCGCTTCAGTCGACCTACGCAAGCCAGGTCGAGCAGGACGCAGATCTTTATGACTACGTCATTTTTGGCCCATCCGAACTCGCCATCCAGGCCGACAATATCGACAAGCTGGCGGGCAACGATGGCTTTAGCACCTACGTCTGGGCATTCCATACGCCGCTAAAGGATCTGGAAAACCAGCCTGACGTCTGGTTTGACTTCTCGTCCGCCGCTGGCGCATTGACCATGTGCGATTACATGATCGAACGCCTCGGCGAAGGTGTGACGATGTCAATGAACCGCGGTATTCCCGGTATCACCGACAACCAGCGCTCTGGCGACTTCAAAGCTTGTGTTGAAGAGAAAGCAGGCTGGACCACGGAGTACGAACACTACGGTGAGTACCAGCGCGAGGGCGGGTTCGAAGGCACGACGTTGATCATGCAGGCCTATCCGGACTCCGCTGTCATCCACAATGCGAACACAGCGATGGCGATGGGCTCAGTTGAGGCACAAATCGCTCTGGGTAAAGAGAAGGATATTTTCTCTACTGGTTGGGGTGGCACAGGCCTTGAACTCGAAGCGATCCGCCGGGGTGAGCTTGACGCGACGCCTATGCGGATGGGTGATGATGTTGGTGCAGCAACGGCCGAAGCCATCAAAGCTGATCTCGAGGATCGTGCCGGTGACCTGCCGCTCGTTTTCTTGGGTCGCATCACCATCGCGCATGACGAACTCAGCTTGGATGAGCTGAATGCGCTGGAAAAAGAAGCCTTCCGCTTTTCGGGTGTTGGTGCACTGGAGCGCTAAGCGACTCAAAGTTTGACACGAGGCGTCGCAGTTCTTGCGGCGCCTCTTTTGTGCTTGACGGATCATGTGACCGGTAACACAATGCCAAGATGGCAGATGGAAATGAGATCAAGCCGGGGGGCACCGTCACAATGCGCGACGTCGCGCGGGCTGCGGGTGTGTCGCGAATGACGGTTTCTCGAGCCCTCAAGAAAGACAGCCCGATCTCTGTAGAGACGCGCGAGAAGATCCTCAAGATCGTCCGCGACATGAACTATGTTCCTGACCAAATGGCAGGCAGTTTGACCACAAAGAAGTCCGGCTTTGTTGCGGTTTTAGTGCCATCCTTGAACAATCTGCACTTCGCTGAAACGGTGCAAGCGCTGACGGAAAAGTTGGAAGGAATTGGCCAGCAGATCCTGCTTGGCCATACGGACTACTCAGCCTCGCGGGAGGAGGACCTCGTTGAAGCGATGCTGCGCCGGCGGCCGGAGGCAATTGTTCTGTCCTACGACGGGCACTCTGATCGGACGATTGAGTTACTGTCGGAGGCAAATGTTCCTGTAATTCAACTTTGGGAACGCCCTAAAAAGCCAATCCGCCATACCATTGGTTTTTCAAACCGCGAAGCGGCTGCGCGGATGACACGGGCATTGATCGAGAAGGGTTACAACAACGTCGCTTTCCTTTGTGAATGCGGTGATGACTGGACACGCGGCACAGCCCGGCGCGAGGGGTTTGAAGATGCAATGACCGCTGCAGGTCTGTCGGCGCATCGCATTTTTGAGTTCGGCTCGCCCCCGATGTCGATCGAAGATGGGGCAAATGCCTTGGGGCCGCTTTTGAAGCGTTTTCCAGATACCGACTGTATTTTTTGCGTCTCGGACCGGCCGGCATTCGGCGTTCTGTCTGCGATGAAGGAGCAGGGGCTGCGAGTACCTGATGACATTGGTATCGTCGGATTTGGTAACTTTGAACTGTCGCGTTTTGCAACGCCTGCGATCTCAACTGTCACCGTTGACCCACGCGCCATCGGTCAAGCGACGGGGCGACTCATCGAAGATCTGCTTTCGGTTGGTGATAAGGCGCGACAAAACGCCAAGACCATTGATGTTTCAATTGAGTTAAGCTTCCGCGACAGCACAAAAAATTAGCGGTTGATCTAAGGAAAAGCGAAGCACTCAAATTTTTTGCTTGTGTTACCGGTCACAACCGGTACTGTGACCGGTAACAATTCGTCTGGGAGGGACAATGCCTGCAATTCATCTTGATAACCTCGTCAAACGGTACGGCGATGTTCAGGTCCTCCATGGCATTGAACTGGAGATGGCGGATAACGAATTTACCGTTCTTGTTGGCCCATCTGGCTGCGGGAAATCGACAACGCTGCGCATGATCGCCGGGCTTGAGGATGTTTCCGACGGTGAGATCTATATCGGTGGTAAACCGGTGAAGCATCTGGAGCCGAAAGACCGCGACCTTGCGATGGTGTTCCAGGACTATGCGCTTTACCCGCACATGAACGTTGCGCAGAATATCTCTTTTGCACTGCGCCTTGCGAAACGCCCAAAAGCCGAAATCGACAAGAAGGTTCGCGAAGTAGCGGACATGGTTGGTCTGACGGAATTTCTCGATCGCAAACCCGGTGCCTTATCAGGCGGCCAGCGTCAGCGTGTTGCCATGGCGCGGGCTTTGGCCAAAGACAGTGGATTGTTCCTTTTCGACGAACCACTCTCTAACCTTGACGCGAAGCTGCGTGGGCAGATGCGTGCTGAGTTGGCGTTGATGAGCCAGCGTGTTCAGAAAAACATGATTTATGTCACCCACGATCAGATTGAAGCAATGACCCTCGCTGACCGGATCGTTGTCATGCACGGCGGCTACATCCAACAGCAGGGAACACCGGAAGAGCTGTTCAAACGACCTGCGAATAAATTTGTGGCTGGCTTCCTCGGCATGCCGCCGATGAACTTCCTGAACGGCGAAATCCAGGACAGTGCCGAAGGGGTCACGATTTCAGGTGACGGCTTCTCGCTTAGCCTCGAAGGCGAACGCGCCGCCAGTGCAAAGGCCCATTCCAGCAAGGACATCATTTTGGGCGTGCGCCCGTCAGATCTCAGCTTCGATTCTGCTGCGCCAGATAACAAGTCACTGACGCTCGATGTGATGGTGTCCGAATACGTCGGCGCCCAATCTGTCTTGTTGTGCCAGTGCGGCGGATCAAAAGTGATGGTGGAACTGAATTCTGAAACGCCCGTCGCTTTAGGGCAAACATTGAAATTTGCGGTCAATGCGAACGGGGTTCACTTGTTCGACCGCCAATCAGAGGTGGCCATTTAACACCTTACTATTTTGCAAAGGGAGGAACGTATGTTCAGCAAAATGAAGACCACAGTTGCAGGTGCTGTCACCGCAACGCTTATGGCGACGACCGTGCTCGCCAATCCATATGCGGAGTATGAAGGCACGACATTGATCGTGAACTTCCCTGCACACCCACACTACGATGCGGTGATGCAGATCCTGCCAGAGTTTACGGCACAGACCGGTATCGAAGTTGAAGTTGACCAGCTCCCTTATTTGAAAATGCGGGAGCGTCAGACACTTGAGCTTGGCCAGGACGAAGGCGAGTACGACCTGATCGCTTACGTTGTTTTCTCCAAAGCGGACTACGTTTATGCCGACCAATTGGAGAACCTTGCGAAGTATTTCATGAACCCAAAGTTGGCCAACCCAGCCTATGATTCCAACGACCTGATTGATGGTTACGTCTACAACATTGGCTTTGCTGGTGGAGACAAAGGCTACCTGGAAGGCGCGACAGGGTCCTTGTTTGGTATTCCTTACGGATCTGAGACATCTGTTCTCGGCTACCGCAAAGATATCTTCGAAAAGCACGGTCTGGAAGTTCCACAGACCTATGACGAGATGCTGGAACTGGCCTGCCAAATCCCTGAGCTGGAGCCAGGCATGGGCGGTGTAGCGTCCCGCGCAGCATCAGGTCACCACGCATCCCATGCGTTCTTGTTGCACCTTGCCCCACTCGGCGGTCGCATCTTTGACGACCAGTGGAACCCAATCATGAACAACGCTGAGGGCGTTGCTGCTGCAGAAGCGTTGAAGCAGATTGTGGATTGTGGTCCAGAAGGCTCGACCAACTTTGGCTTTGGTGAAGCCTTGGGTGCTTTCCTGGCGGGCGATACCGCGATGTTCCTCGACACAACAGTCGTGTCTGGTCAAACGCTTGACCCAGACAAAGCGGCCCCAGAGGTTCTGGGTAACGTTGGTTGGGCGCTGCACCCAGAAGGCGTTCGTCGCGGTTCTCAGACAGGTGGTTTTGGTATCGGCATTCCAGCCAATGCTGAAAACAAAGAAGCTGCCTTCCTGCTGATGCAGTGGCTGACGTCCAAAGAAGGCGACAAGCTGGTTGCTCTGGCTGGTGGTAACCCATCGCGCTTCTCCACCCACGCGGATGAAGAAGTGAACGCAAAATACCCACACATGGCCACCTTTGGTGAGGCACTTCAGTATGCTGACCCTGACTGGCGTCCGATCATCCCAGTATGGGGTAAGATCAACGCTGATCTCGGCACAACGCTGTCTAAGGTTCTGACCGAAGACCTCGACATTCAGGAAGCCTTGGATGGTGTCGCTGAGCGGACCCAAGCCGTCATGGATGAGGCTGGCTACTACACCTGGAACTAATTCCTCCCACGTGGTTCCAGAACCGGGGTGCGCGGCACGTCGCGCACCCAACCCCAACCAACCCACAAACGAATAGGTCCGCACCATGTCTCGCGTCATGGCCAATCGATTAACGCCCTACATGTTCATGGCACCTGCCGTGGTAATCATGGCAATGGCCCTGATCTACCCGCTTGGGTACATGATTTGGGGCAGCTTCCGCGCCTGGGATCCCAGCCAAACCATTGGTGAGGCGGAGTTTGTCGGGCTGAAGAACTACATCACCCTGTGGAATGATCCGAATTTCCGCGAAAGCCTTGGCGTCACACTCCGTTTCGCGTTCTTTTGTGTGACGATTGAGATGGTGATTGGTCTTGGCTTGGCCCTGCTGCTTGATCGCAACATCCGCGGCATGTCGGTCCTGCGGACGATGTTCATACTGCCGATGATGATCGCCCCGGTCGTAGTTGGTTTGATGTGGCGATACATGTACCATCCGACCGTCGGTACCTTTAACCGAACGCTAGACAGCCTCGGCATCCCAACGGTGGACTGGCTCGGCCAGCATGCCCTGATGTCGGTCATCATCGCTGACATCTGGCAGTGGACACCTTTCATATTTATTCTGGCCTTGGCTGCGCTGCAGTCCTTGCCACGCTCCGCCTTGGAAGCCGCGAAAATTGACGGTGCAACGGCCTGGCAACAGATTTGGCACATCAAGATCCCGCTTATGATGCCCGTGTTGATCGTGACAGCCCTCCTGCGTTTGATCGATGCCTTTAAGGTCCTCGAAGTGATCCTGGTGATGACTGAAGGCGGCCCAGGGCTGAGCACAGAAATCCTTGCCCTTCGGATCTCCCGTACAGCAACCGAATTCCGTGAACTTGGGGTTGCGGCAGCAATGTCGAATTACCTCTTGATCCTGCTTTTGGGTCTTACCGTGGCCATGTTCGCCTTCAACCGCCTGCAAGAGGCCCGTGCACAGCGCCTGAAAATGGTGGTGGAGGAGGAAGACTAATGTCCGCCCAATACGAAAAACAGAACCCCGCGTTCTACGTCATCATCGCCATTTTGGTCTTTATGTCCGTTGGTCCTGTGCTGCTGATGTTCGTGAACTCCTTTAAACTGGACGTTGATATCATCTCTGGCGCAACCGGGCTGATTTTCTTGCCAACGATCCAGAATTACGAGACCGCGCTTTGTGATGTGTTGTGGTATGAGCCGGACCACATTGATTTCTGTTCATTGAAGTTCGGTGGGGCCTTCATCAACTCCCTCATCATTGCGCTCGTCTCGACGTTCCTGACCTTGGTCATCGGTTGTATGGCGGCCTATGCGCTTGTCCGCTTCCGTTTCATGGGCCGCGATACTGTTTCTCTGACCACGCTGATGGTCCGCATGGTGCCACCTGCGGTGCTCTTGGTCCCTGTCTTTGGTCTGTGGAACAATGAGTTCTGCTTGGATCGTGACGGCCTGATTGGCGGCTTCATCCGAGAAACTTTCGGGGGTAGGGGGGACGTCTGTCTTGCGGGGACGCATTCGGGCATCATCCTTGTCTATGTCGCGATGAACCTGCCTTTCGTGATCTGGATTTTACAGAGTTTCATCGTGCAAGTGCCCAGATCCTTGGAAGAGGCTGCACGTGTCGATGGCGCGGGTCCCTTCCAAGTGTTTTTCAAAGTGGTTTTGCCTTTGATCAAACCCGGACTTGCCGCGGCCGCGATCTTTACATTCCGCATAGCGTGGAACGAATACCTGCTCGCCTCGGCCTTGTCGGACCGCGACACAAAGACTGTGCCGATCCTGATTGTGAACAACATGTCGGAGTTCAATGTGGAGTGGGGCGTGATCATGGCCACGGGTATGTTGCTCGCTATTCCACCGATCATCTTCACGCTCTTTGCGAGCCGCCAAATCATCACCGGCATGACCGCCGGCGCCGTGAAAGGATAAATCATGTCAAAAGTCGCCGTGATTACCGGTGGGGGTGGTGGTATCGGCCAAGCCGTGGCTGTCGCCTTATCCGAAAATGGATGGACCTGTGTGGTCGCAGGGCGAACGCGCGGTAGCTTGGACGAGACAGTCACCAAGCTGGCAACCCCAGGTCTTGGCATCCCATGCGATGTATCGGACGCTGGCCAAGTTGACCACTTGTTTGCTGAAACTGTGAAAGCGTTCGGTTCCGTCGACCTGGTCTTCAACAACGCAGGTATCACCGCCGGGGGTGTCCCGGCTGATGAACTGCCGATTGAGGCGTGGGATAGGCTGATCGATATCAACGTGAACGGGGCTTATTACGTGGCGCGTGCGGCCTTTGGCCAGATGCGCAAGCAAGATAACGGTGGGCGGATCATCAACAATGGGTCCATCTCGGCGACCACACCGCGTCTTTTTTCAGCGCCATACACCGTCAGCAAACACGCGATCACGGGTCTGACCAAATCGTTGGCGCTCGACGGTCGCCGCTACGGAATTTGCTGCGGGCAGATTGACCTTGGAAACATCTCGTCTTCGATGGGCGATGCGATGTCGGCAGGGGTGCTGCAGGCCGACGGCGAGAAGCGAGAAGAACCGGTGATCAGTGTGAAACCGGTCTGTGACGCGATCGTCTACATCGCGGGGCTACCTAACGATGTGAACGTCTTGAGAATTAATGTGATGGCGAACGAGATGCCGTTCGTCGGTAGGGGATAAGCAATGCTGGATAGAACCATGACCGCAGATCAATTGGAAAACACCATTTCGCTCGACCAGGATTATACTTTCTTTATCGGGACTTATTCCGACATCGATGTGCTCGCCCACCAACCTTATGCGCCGACCGAGGGTGACGGTATCCACACTGCGACGATTTCGACAGACGGGCAGATCACCAAGGGTGTTTCTAATGCCGTTTTGAACCCAGCAGTACTGATCCCGCATTCAAACGGGTCAATGCTTTACGCCATCGTTGAAACGATCAAGAGCACAGGTATGGTCGTGCAATACGATATCGCGGACGACAAAGCGTTGACAGAGCGGGGGACCTACTACGCCTCCGGCAAATCTACGTGCTATCTTGCGTTGTCCCCTCAAAAGGATGCAGCTATCGTCATCAACTATTGGGATGCGATCATCGATGTGTGCGATGTGGCTCCCGACGGTAAGCTCGGCCAAACAGTACAGAGCTTCAAACAGCTTCACCGCAAACCAGGCGAATGGCGCCAGGTCGAATACCGTGAAGATCACTGGGTGAACCGCCAGGTCGGGCCCCACGCGCACTGTGCCCACTTCTGGCATGATTGGGTCTTCATTCCTGACCTCGGCGAAAACGCGATCTTCCAGTATCGCTGGGACTCGCAGACAAAACAGCTGACTCACGACACGATCATTCCGTTTGAGGCAGGATCAGGCCCGCGCCACATGGCGATGCACCCGACGCTCGACATCTGTTACATCTCGAATGAGCTGTTCAACACGGTTTGTGTCGCGACGCTAGACGCATCCGATCCGGCTGAGACGAAAGAACGCCTGAACCCGATCCAATATGTCTCTACTTTGGACAACCGTGATCAGGTCTCTTACGTGTCTGAGATCAAGCTTTCTCCCGATGCGCGTTTCCTTTACGTGTCCAACCGCGGCGATAATTCCTTGGCGATTTTCAAGGTGCTGAACGACGGCCAGTTGGAGCGGATCGACATTGTTCCAACCGGCGGGAAGTTCCCGCGTCACTTCGCGATTACCCCATGTGGAAAGGCTGTTTTGGTCGCAAACCAGGATTCGTCAAACGTCACGACTTTTGCTCGGGACATCGAAAGCGGGTTGATCAAGGCCACTGGCGACACGTACGAATTGCCTGCGCCAAACTATATTCGCTTTATCTAAGGGGATACTGTGACACTACCGATCTCTGCCAATCTCGGATTTCTCTGGGTCGATATCCCACTACCAGATCGTATTCGGGCTGCGAAGGCGGCCAGTTTTGACGCCGTCGAATGCCATTGGCCGTATGAGCATCCAGCGGAGGAAATCGCCGCTGTTTTAGACGAAACCGGGCTGCGGATGCTCGGGATCAACACAATCCTTGGCCCCGAAGGCCTTTTTGGCCTCGCCGCAGTGCCAGGATTCGAAGCCGACGCAAAAGCAGCCATTGATCAGGCCGTGACCTACGCTGCTGCAATCAATGCAAGGCACATCAATGTGGTTGGCGGCTTGACAGATGGCGGGGCGGAAGCCGAAGCCGTCTTCCGCGCCAACCTTGCTTATGCCGCGACAGAGGCTGCAAATCATGATCTGATGATTGTGATTGAGGCGCTCAACCCGCGTTCAGTCCCTGGTGCGCATGTTTGGTCGCAAGATGCAGCACTCGAAACAGTGAAAGCTGTCGGGGCGCCGAACCTGAAAATCATGCTCGACTTCTTCCACGCTCAAATCGTGCAGGGCGATCTCGAAACGCTTTTCCGCGAGAACCTTGACCTCATCGGTCATATCCAGTTCGCGGCGGTGCATGACAGGGGTGAACCGGACGAGGGGGAGCTGAACTTCCCCTACATCTTTGCGGCCCTTGAGACCGCCGGATACACCGACCACATTGGTGCAGAATACAAGCCGCGCGGCGAGAGTGTTGAGGCCGGTTTAGGCTGGATGAAAGCCTACAGAAACACCTAAAATTCTCTCGGAAACACCCCCAATATCAGCTAGGCTCGGAAGAGATTTTGCAAGGGGGAGAACACCTTATGTTTGGTGTCATTGAGGGGACGGGTTTTGAGGTCATTCAACCTGAATTTGAGTCCTGTTACGTTGGCCACGCCCGTGTCGAACGGCTTTGGACCGGCGCCCGCTGGTCTGAAGGACCAGCCTGGCACGCAGCCGGCCGTTTCCTCACATGGTCCGACATTCCCAACAATCGGATCATGCGATTTGACGAGACTGACGGGTCGGTTTCTGTATTTCGACAGCCGTCGAACAATTCCAACGGTCACACCATCGACCGGCAAGGGCGGCTCATCTCTTGCGAACATCTGACACGACGGGTCACCCGCACTGAACATGACGGTAGCATTACCGTTTTGGCCGATCATTTCGAAGGCAAACGCCTCAACTCCCCAAATGATGTCGTGGTAAAGTCAGATGGGACGGTTTGGTTCACGGACCCGAGCTATGGCATCTTGATGGACTACGAAGGGGAGCGCGCGGTCAGCGAGATCGGTGCTTGTCATGTCTATCGGATCGACCTGGACGGATCGGTGATGCAGGTCGCCGACGATTACTACAAACCAAATGGCCTCGCATTCTCGCCTGACGAAAGTCGCCTCTACATCGCTGACACTGGCATCACCCATGACGACGACGGCCCAAAACACATTCGTAAGCATGTGGTGAATGCTGACAACAGCCTCAGCGGCGGTGATGTCCATGCGGTTTGCGCAGAAGGGCTGTTTGATGGTTTCCGTCTTGACCGGGATGGTCGGATTTGGTCATCGGCTGCGGACGGTGTGCACTGCTTGAACAGCGACGGAGAACTCATTGGAAAGATTCACATTCCAGAACTTGTCGCAAATGTTTGTTTTGGTGGTCCCAAGTTGAACCGCTTGTTCATCTGCGGGACCACCTCGCTTTATTCTGTTTTCCTCAACGTGAACGGGATCTCACCCGTTTAGGTGCTGGTTGAGCCACGGGCCGTGGTGGGCGCCGTCTTTGTCCACCCGCTCAAAACTATGCGCGCCAAAGTAGTCACGTTGGGCCTGGAGCATGTTGGCCGTGACGCGTGCGGTCGTCATTTGGTCGAAGTACGCCAGAGCGGAACTCAGGGCGGGGACGGCCACGCCGGCGATCTGCGCGGCGACTGCAGTCTTTCGCAATCCGTCGATGTTGGCAGAAATCAGCGCTTTGAAGTGGGCAGACAGCGCCAAGTTCTTGTCTGGCTCGGCCTCCAACGCCTTTGCCATGTCGCCCAACATTGCGGACCTAATAATACAACCTTCCCGCCAGACCCGCGCGATCGGGGCCATAGGCAGGTGCCATTCATATTCGGCGCTGGCTTTTGACAGCATGTCGTAGCCCTGCGCGTAGCACAGGATCTTCCCTGCGATCAGGGCTTGTTCGATGTCATCGAGCGTCAAGGCACCGTCCGCCAAAGTGCGATCGCGAGCTCCGTAAGCCTCCGCACCTTCCAAACGCAGATTGTGCGCAGCAGATAAGTTTCTTGCGGCGACGGCGGCCTCGATGACCGGCACTGGCGCCCCCAGCATCTGGCCTTCGATCACGGTCCAACGTCCGGTGCCTTTTTGTCCAGCGCGGTCCAGGATGATGTCGAGCACGGGCTTCCCGGTTTCTGTATCCACAGCCGCCGAGACTTTCCCAGAAATCTCAATGAGATAGCTCTTGAGCGGCCCCTGATCCCATTTTGCGAAGATCTCTCCGCAAGCGGTGGCATCCATGCCCATACCATCGCGCATCAGCCCATAGGCTTCTGCGATTAACTGCATATCGGCATATTCGATGCCATTGTGGACGGTCTTCACAAAGTGTCCGGCGCCGCCGGGACCCATGTGGGTCGCGCAGGGGGTCCCTTCGTACTTCGCGGAAATCGCATCGAGGATCGGAGACACGCGATCCCAAGCCGTTTTATCGCCGCCGCCCATGATCGATGGACCAAAACGTGCGCCTTCAGCACCACCGGAGACACCAATCCCCAAAAAACGGTAGGGGGCGCCGTCCGCTGCTTTCGCGCGCCGTTCGGTATCATGGAAGTTCGCATTGCCAGCGTCGATGATCAAATCATCTTCATCCAGCAGCGGCAGCAAAGCTTCTATCTGCGCATCGACGGCTGCACCGGCAGGCACCATGAGAATGATATTGCGTGGCTTGGCAATGGCTTCGACAAAGTCTTTCAAATCGGCGTGGCCCGTGAACTTTTCGGCCAAGGAGCCGGCTTCCGCAATAAACTCAGGTATGCGAGCCGCTGTACGGTTGTGAACGGCAACACTAAAGCCATTGTCTGCAATATTGAGGGATAACATGGCACCCATCGTGCCTAACCCGATTAACCCAATCTCCGCGCCCGCCATGGACTTTCTCCCTTCAATCAGCAACTAATGTTACGGATACCATAGCATACAGGGGGGCGAAAGAGATGTTTGTTTCGAAGAGCTTGAAACTCTCGGATAAGGCTGTGCTCACAATGCTCTCGGCTGCCGTCGCAGAGGCTGAGCGGCAGGGGCAGCCACAGTGCATTGTGATCGTTGATGCCAGTGGCGTCACACTTGGCCAGATCCGCATGGCTGGGGCGAAGTATTTGAGCCTTAAGAGCGCCATGGCAAAGGCGCGCACTGCTGCGTCGATTGGCGTGCCGAGCGATGCAATCCCCGAGGCTGTCGGACCTGCAATCGCTGCCGCGACGGCTGGCGAAGTGACCCGGCTTGGGGGTGGTTTGCCAATTCACGTCGACGGAGAGCTTGTCGGTGGGATCGGCGTGGGATCAGGCTCACCAAATCAGGACAAAGCCGTTGGGCAGGCAGCCCTGGAAGCCATCAACGCATAAGCGTTCGTCGCCCTAATAGTCTGACAATGAACAGTAAACTTGGAGCAGGACCGTCGCTCAGAAACGAAATCATGTCATGTATTGTGTTCGATTCCTAAACTCTGAGTTTCCAAGAAATCCTCTACTTTAGGAAACATACCCCGTAGATCCGTCTAAAAAATGTCTAATTTTTAAGCCAATCGGTGAAGAGTAGAGCAACTAGTGTATACTTGCTCAGTTTTTCGCCAGTGTATGTCTGGCCCTTGTTGTGAGTTTGACCATGTTAACCAAAAGACACCGCCTTGCGGCACTTCATGCCTGCGCTTTCGTCGCAATCTCGTTGGCAAGTACGCCAACCGCTGCATCCGCAAATACCGTAACCCTCGAAGCCCATGATGGAACGTCAGCGATCACTGGAACGCTGTTGTCCTATTCTGAAGGACGGCATGTGATTGATACCGCAATCGGTGCGCTGACTGTCCATGCTAGCCGTGTCAGCTGTTTTGGCGCGACATGCCCACCAATTGATCAGGTGCAGGCGGACATTGAGCCGCACTGCCCAAATGATCCTGTACCTGCCTTTTAGGTAACAATTTCCCTCTTCGTTGGTGATCACCAGCGAGTTTAACCAGTTGTGGAGACCCCCCTGATGCCACTCAAGATATCAAAAAAAGAAAACCCCAAGATGAAACTGTTCCCTGTCGTGTTGGCTGCCATGGTTGCAGTTGCGCCTACAACGGGTTTCACGAGCTCTGACCAGTTGAGCAGCGCAAATGAGCGTATCAACTTCTCAGGCAAACTGCGGATGCTATCTCAACGTATGGCCGCCGCTGGCTGCAATTTGAATGCAGGCGTCGATACAACAAAGAGCGCGAAGATCATTTCTGGCGCAAGTGTCGAGTTTTCGAACATTCTTGCGGGCCTCCAAACGGGAAGCGCGGATTTGCGGATTGAGGGTGTCGAAGCAAACCCTGCTGTTCTTGCTGAAATCGCGAACGTCGATGCGACTTTCCAGCAGATCAACGACGCAATCACCACGCTTGTGACGAACCCCGACTCTGTAGAAGGCATCTCGGTGATCAAAACGCAAAACCTCGAACTTCTCGAGGCTGCGAAAGCCTTGGTTGCGGCGACTGTCTCTGTTTACGCTGACACTAGCGTAGACGCGCTTGGCGCAACAATCGATGTGGCTGGTCGCCAACGTATGTTGACACAAAAGATGTCGAAAGAGGCCTGCCTCGTCATGTCTGGCGACGCGACTCAGACAGACGCTTTGGCCGGGACAATGGATCTCTTTGAGACCTCGCTGAATGATCTAATCAATGGCGCGAATGGGATGGTAAAAACACCAAACCTTGATATCGCAAGTGCGCTGAATGGCCTGCAATTGCAATGGGATGCGATCAAGCCAACACTGGAGCAAGTCAAAGCAGGCGCGGCGCTCGACACTGCATCTCGTGCAGTCTTGGCCAGCGAACTTGATACTATTCTCCGCGAAATGAACCGCACCGTCGGTCTTTACGTCATTGCGAAGCAGAGCGTTGGTTTGGTGAATGATATCGGTGCAACGGAGCGGGTGAATTTCGCAGGCAAACTGCGTATGCTGTCTCAGCGCGTTGCGGCAGCTGCATGTAACTATGCATCAGGTGTCGATCCCGAAAACAACCGGGATATCCTGCTCGCGTCGCAGTCCGAATTCCAGAAGATCACTCGCGGCCTCGAGTTTGGTGATGCCGACCTTCGGATTGTTGGCGAAGAAAGCCGCAGCAGAACGGTGCACGCTATTCGCCGACTGAATGATGAATGGGCGAATGTCAGTCTCGCGATCGACAAAACGGTGCAAGGCGATGATCTGGCTGGAAGCGTTGAGCTCATCAATGATCGCAACATGGAAGTCCTTGGACACGCCAAGCTGCTCGCGAGCGAAATTGCAGGACAATACTCAGATCCTGCAGCGATGCTTTTGGCGGATGCAATGCTGATTGATATCTCGGGTCGCCAAAGAATGCTGACACAAAAGATGTCGAAAGAGGCTTGCCTCGTTTGGGATGGGGATGCAGCTGCAGCGGAAGCGTTGACTGCAACAATGCAGACTTTTGAAGCTTCGTTGTTGGCCCTGCGGGACGGTCTCCCAGCGGCAGGCATCAACCCCGCGCCGACTGAAGATATTCATGCTGGTCTTGAAGACATCTATCAAGAATGGACAGACCTCAAGCCGCAGCTTGAGGCCGCGGCGCAAGGCGAGGCGGCAGATACTGCGACCCGTACTGAAGTCACAACGCGCCTCAATGTCATGCTGAAAGACATGAACGCGGTTGTCGGTCTTTACACAATTTTTGGTAAGACTGGCATTTAATAACTACTCAAAAGGACGCCCGCATCCATCGGATGCGGGCGTTGCCAATTCTGATGGTATCAAGCAACATCGTGCTAAAGAGCTGAAAATCCTGTTGGATTTCTTTTTGCAGGGTTCGATGTACCAGTTTTTTTAGGGTCGCTACCGAACCTTTGTGATATTAGCGTTAGCGGACTCAGAACCAACCGTTAAAGCGGTGAGCGTAAAGAAGGCTTCGGCCCTTCCAATATTCTGGCAATGAATGGAAATTGGTTGATCATTGGCTTCGACACCACAACTCCATCCGCCTACTTCGTGCGCCTGACTTTCGCTCACCAGTTCGAAAAGCCCAATTGGCGCCGACCCCACTAGCGGCCTAGATTCAAAGGCTAGGCAGTCGCGCTCCAAGAACGAAAGAAGCACGACGGTGAAACCGCCGTGCTTTAGCTTTTGACCCGTGGTTCCGGAAAGTGAGTCCCGGACGGTTCGTGGAAGTCAGAGCCCTGATTTGCTGCTGGCGATGTACATTGGGATCAGCGCGTCAAAGTCCTGCATTATGCTATTCAGATCATCGAAGAGATCCGCTGCTTGATCGTGGTTCTGTGAAGCGTCAATTGCAAGCAACTGATCACGCACTGCGCTCCAGTCTGCGGCGGTCGCAGTCAGCGCATCACGAATCTCCGGCGTTGCAGGGGCAGAGACGCCAGCACCGGCGAACCCATTGATCAGCGCTTGCATCGACGCATCAAAACGCACTGTCGACTTTGTCAAACGCACCCGGCTTCCCATCACTGTATTGCCGGTCAGAACCGCACAGCTTTCTTTTGCGATCTGCTGTGACAACGTCCGTTGGCGTGCGGCAATCTGCAACGTGTAGGCATCAGATTGAAGCAAAACAGGGGGAACTGCATATTGGTGTCCGTCGTCAGAGTTTTTGGAACCAAGAGCGGCGTATACTAAGAGAGAGTTTGGCTCATCTTGTTGGTTTGATTATGCGGCCTGTTTGCGGTGATGCAAGCGTCGCGCTTCGAGTGTTTTCCGTTTGATCCTTTCTCGTTGCTGCAAAATGCCTTTGTCCCTGCCGAAGTAGACATCAGCGGGTGTGACGTTGTTGAGGCTCTCGTGGAAGCGCTGGTGATTGTAGTGATCAACGAAGGCCGTAATCTGAGCTTCGAGATCACCGGGTAGGAAGTAGTTTTGCAGCAGGATGCGGTTCTTTAAAGTCTGGTGCCAACGCTCGATCTTGCCTTGGGTTTGTGGAT
>JBCBHE010000048.1:0-24675 GCA_038526085.1 Pseudomonadota bacterium
GCTCTTTCTGCTCATAGAACCGCAGGGTCCGGGGGGTTACGTTGAAGGTATCGCACATCTCGCGAATGGTCATTGTTAAGTCAGTCATGTTTCTCTCCTCGTCACGTCGACCCCTGTGGTTTTCGGCGCCGCATGAGCAAGGACAGCGTCACCATACTCAAATTCTTGACGTGCACGTAAACGAAACGTGGCGTCACGGCGGGGTTAACCATAGGGTAAGCTGGGAAGTGGCTATTTATGGCGTCTTTGCGAAGGGGAAATCGTAACTTTGTTCCCCCCGCAAGTCCGGCAGAGCCTTAAAAATAAGAGGGTTGAGGGTATGGATTTCCATACCCACACCATACTGCCACGCGATCAATAAAAACTTTACGCGCGGAAATAAGTGCTTGAAAAATCATCAGTTGTCATGCGTTTGTCACATTTGAAAGCGTTTTGAGAATGCTAAGGCCGCTTCGCCGAAACGATAGGAAGCGTTTTGACTGCCGATTTTATGACGTCACGTCACGCGCCAAGCGTTTGGGCTGTCATATCCCGCAAACGTTTCAACTCGGCCATGGTTTCATCCAATTGGTCACGTTGTTCCTGCAAGTCGACCATCTGTTTGTCGGCCAAATCGATCCAGATTCGCATCTGTGCCTCGGTGCCTTCCTGCTCATAAATCTGGAGCCACTGGCGGATATCTTCGAGCGCAAATCCAAATCGGCGGCCCCGCAAAATCAGCGTCATCCGCGCCAATTCTTTCGGACCATAAAATCGGCTGCGGCCCTCCCGCTCGGGTGCTAAGAGTTCGATGTATTCGTAGTACCGCAATGTGCGCGGCGTGACGTCGAACTTGGCGCACATCTCTTTGAAGCTGAGCCTCGGTTCCGCCATGGTCTTCTCTCCCTGTTCGGCAAGAGTATACGCAGTTGATATCACAGGGCAACGATTGAGCGGGCGCTTTTGGCTTGCAACCTGACGGACCTGCGGCATTCTGCAGCCGAATGCAGACAAAGGCACAAGACCATGGCTGATCTCAGCGACGCCACGCGCAACGATATCATCGCAAAGACCATTGGATCTATGCCTTTTGCCCAAGCGCTGTCGATGCGGATGGGCACGGTAGGCAATGGTGAGGCTGAGATGATCATGCCCTATCATCCCGACGCTGTTGGTGACCCAGAGACAGGGGTCTTGCACGGCGGCGCCGTTTCAGCCCTTCTCGATTCCTGTGCCGGCGCTGCTGTTTTGTGCCACCCGGACGTTTCGACGGCGACGGCAACGTTGAATTTACGGATCGACTATATGCGCCCAGCCCGGCCAGAGCAGGATATTCGCGCCCGCGCCACTTGCTACCATGTCACCCGCAGCATCGCATTTGTTCGCGCAACTGCGACGGAAGGTGGCGGGGACAGGGTTGTTGCAACCGCGTCGGGTGCTTTCACCTTACAGCAGACGGCGATTGGATAGCTGATGGCCCGTCCTGAGCCCGTCGACGTCGTTAAGGCCCGTCGCGATAAAGCGCTGGAAACCTTGGTTAGCGGCATTCCTTACATCCGCTTCCTCGGCGTGACCTTTGATCGGCGTGGCGATGAACTCACGGCTGTGTTGCCGTTTTCCGAAAACCACATCGGGAATGCGGCCTTGCCAGCGATCCATGGGGGTGTGACCGCGTCTTTCCTGGAGATCTCGGCGATCATCCAACTGAATTGGTCGCTGATCTGGGATCAGATGGAGCGGGGCGAGGGGCCGGTCCAACCGCGGCTTCCCAAGACCATCGATTTCACCATCGACTATTTGCGATCTGGTTTGCCGCGCGACGCCTATGCACGCGCGCGGATCATCAGATCGGGCCGGCGATATGCCAGCGTGCATGTGGAAGGCTGGCAAGACAATCGTGACCGGCTTTTTGCCCAGGCCACCGCTCACTTCCTGTTACCTTCACAAGATGGGTAATGCCGTCGGGCAGCTTACCCACCGACGCGTCCTTCAGATCGCTGTACCGATTGTCATTTCAAATGCGACGGAGCCGATTTTGGGCGCTGTCGACACGGGTGTTGTTGGTCAGTTGGGGGAGGCCGCCCCAATTGGTGCAGTTGGCATCGGCGCAATCATTCTGACCTCTCTCTATTGGGTGTTTGGGTTTCTGCGGATGGGCACAGCCGGCCTTGCCGCGCAGGCCGAAGGCGCAAAAGAGATCGAGGAGGTCGCCGCTATCCTGTCGCGCAGTCTTTTGGTTGGCTTTGCGGCTGGCGGGCTCATCATTCTTTTTCAAGTCCCTTTGCTTTGGGGCGCATTCCAACTGTCCCCGGCGAGCGATGAGGTCGAAAGCCTCGCACGGGACTATGTTGCGATCCGGGTCTGGTCGGCCCCAGCGACCATCGCGATCTACGGGATCACCGGCTGGTTGATCGCCTTGGAACGCTCCAAGAGCGTGTTGGTTGTGCAAGTGGCGATGAATGGGCTGAACATCCTTTTAGACATTGTGTTCGTTCTGGGGTTGGACATGGGCGTTGCCGGAGTGGCATGGGCCACTTTCATCGCCGAATGGTGTGGTCTTGCGATTGGTCTTTGGCTTTGCCGCGATGTCTTTGCTGGCACAGGCTGGAACGACAGGGCGCGGGTGTTTGCTGCGGCGCAGTTAAGGCGCATGGCGGGGGTGAGTTCTGATATCCTGATCCGTTCGGTGTTGCTTCAGGCGATCTTTGTCAGTTTTCTGTTCTGGGGGGCTGACTTTGGCGACGTTCAACTGGCGGCCAATCAGGTTCTGCTGCAGTTCCTGTCGATCACGGCTTTCGCGCTTGATGGCTTTGCTTTCGCGGCGGAGGCGCTTGTGGGTCAGGCGCTGGGGGCCAAGCGGCGCGGGGCGCTGCGCCGTGCTGCCGTACTGACTAGCGCTTGGGGCTTGGGCACCTGCATCGTCTTCGCCATTGTTTTCGCCGTTTGGGGGCCCTGGGCAATCGATCTGATGGCCAAAGACCCTGCCGTGCAAGAGTCCGGACGGACTTTTCTGCCCTACATGGTCGCCGCGCCAATTGTGGGGGTCGCGGCCTGGATGTTAGATGGCATTTTCATTGGTGCGACGCGAACGGCGGACATGCGAAACATGATGCTTGTTTCAACGCTGATCTATCTGGTTTGCGTGTTGCCGCTTATGGCGGCCTTCGGCAACCACGGTCTATGGATCGGGATGCTGATCAGTTTCGTGGCGCGGGGTATCACCCTCGGGCTGCGATACCCCGCGCTGGAACGGCAAGCTGTCTAAGAAGCGCAGCTTGCGAGGGCCCCTGCAATGCTACGCATCATGCCAGCATAACCTGCACCTGCGGAATCTGTTGCGTCGATCATGGCCGTGCCGATATCGCTGCCGTCGCGCAACATCGCCAAAGTACCGGGATTGGTTTCAATATCACTGAGGATACAGGTGATCTGACCTTCGGCGACCAAATCGCGGATCTCGCGCAGGTGGGCCGGGCCTGGTTCGGCGGCATCGGTTTCGGCGATGAATCCAGCGGGTTCAAAGTCGAAACGTACTTCGAAGTACTGCATATTGTCGTGCGACAGGAGCAATGTGTCCGGCGCGACATCGGCCAAAGTTGCTGAGATTTCATCGCCAAGCACTGTCATCTCCGCACCGAAGGCGGCGGCGTTGCTCGCGTAGACTGCTGCATTGTCAGGGTCGATCTTGCCAAGTGCATCGGCGATCATCACTGCCCAAACCGCGGCGATATCGGGGTCGAGCCAGGCGTGCGGGTCGTTCGGTCCATGACCATGTCCATGATCATCATGCTCGGCGTGATCGTCCTCTGTGTGATCGTCGTCATCCGCATGGGCGTCGTCTTGATCATGCTCATCGCCGTGGTCATCATGGTCGTCTTCGTGATCATCATGATCGTCGTCATGCGCGTGCTCTTCGTCATCATCATGCTCATCGTCATGTGCATCATGATCGTCTTCGTCGCCATCCTCGTCGCGGTTCGCAAGCAGGGTCCATCCTTCGGTCTCAAGCAGCTCAATCTGGGTGGCGTCTGCACCGAGGTTTTCAAGCGGATCTTCCAACCAGGGGGACATGGCATGGCCGATCCAAACAACCAAATCTGCATTCGACACATCGCGTGCTTGAGAGGGGCGCAGGGCGAAGTCATGCGGCGTATCCGTTCCTGTAAGCAGAGCGGTTGGCACAGCAACGCCGTCCATCACCCGCGCCACGATCCCTTGGGTCGGCCCGAAGTCTGTGATCACTTTCGGCGCATCCGCGAAAGCCGTTGTCGCGCTAAAAAGGGCAGCAAGGGAACAAGAGAGGGTCCGCGTCATAACTTGTCTTTCCAAATCTGATCAGGCAGAAGATGGTATGTTATATCATAACACTGGATGCAAGCGCAAAATGGCGCAATGCCAGCCGCGCGATGATGTCTTCGCGGCGGCAATGCAGAGCGTCGCTGCGCTTGGGTGGCAGAGCGTGAAAACCATGATAAGCGCATTGGATCTGTGTTCGTCCTGTCAGGAGCCGGAAGCATGAGCTTGATCAGCGCTGAAAATGTAAGCGTCCGCTATGGCGGCCAGACAGTTTTGGACCGGGTGAGCCTTTCGCTCAAAGCCGGTGAGATCGTGACGATTGTCGGACCAAACGGGTCTGGCAAGTCGACCTTGTTGCGCGCATTGATTGGCGCTGAAGCTGTCGCGTCGGGCAAGGTTCATCGGGCCGATCACTTGCGGATTGGCTACGTCCCGCAAAGGCTGCACATCGATCCAACGCTGCCCCTGACAGTCCGGCGGTTTTTGGATCTACCACGGCGGGTCAAGGAAAAGGACGCGCAAGCCGCGCTTGAGACGGCCGGTCTCGGCAATCTGGGTGCCCGGCAGATGGCAGATCTTTCAGGGGGGCAGTTTCAACGGGTGCTGCTCGCCCGCGCGATCCTGGGCAACCCGCAGGTGCTGATGCTTGACGAGGCGACGCAGGGGCTCGACCAGCCTGGGTCAGCGAGTTTCTACCGCCAAATCGAAACTGTGCGACAGGCCTTGGGCTGCGCGGTGTTGATGGTGAGCCATGAATTGCATGTGGTCATGAGCGCGTCCGACCGTGTGATTTGCCTGAACGGTCACGTTTGTTGCGAAGGCACGCCAGACGTCGTGAGTGCTGCGCCTGCCTATCGCGAACTTTTCGGAACGGGGACGGGGGGTGCGCTTGCGCTGTACCGGCACGACCATGACCATGACCATGACCATGACCACGATCATGACCATGCACATGAGACGGCAAACTGATGCTGGATGACTTTCTGGTGCGCGCTGCCCTGGCAGGTGTCGGGACCGCCTTGGCCACGGGGGCATTGGGGTGTTTTGTCGTGTGGCGCCGGATGGCGTACTTTGGAGACGCAATGGCACATGCGGCGCTGATGGGGGTGGCCCTGTCGCTTGCGTTCTCATTCTCGATCACCTTGGGGGTCGTCATTGCTGCTTTGGCGATGGCTGTGCTTTTTTTGACGCTCACGGGGCAAGGACAGACGGCAGATGCGACTTTGGGGGTTCTGGCGCACGCTGGTCTTGCGCTTGGTCTTGTCGGCGTTGCTTTGGTTCCGGGCCAGCGGATCAGTCTGGATGCCTACCTCTTTGGTGATGTCTTGAACGTCACGCGCGCCGATTTGGCTGTCATTTGGGGAGGCGCCGTCGTTGTTGGCGGAGTCCTTTGGTGGCAGTGGTCCGCCTTGTTGACCACGACATTGAGCGCCGATCTGGCACACGCGGCAGGCATCGACCCTAAGCGCCAAGACCGTTTGATCACCTTTCTTTTGGCAATTGTCGTCGCCGTAGCAATCAAAGTGGTTGGGGCGTTGCTGATTACTGCACTTCTGATCATTCCCGCAGCGACAGCCCAAAGGTTTGGGCGAACGCCCGAAATCATGGCGATTGTGTCCAGTCTTTTGGGCGCGGCCGCAGCCATCGCCGGGCTGCAAGGTGCGCTGATTTGGGACACGCCGGTTGGGCCGTCCATTGTCGTGGCCGCAGCAACATTTTTTGGTGTTTCGATGGTGATGCCGCGATCGCGCGCTTAACGCCTGATTAGGCAAGCAGAGATTTGCCTGAAACCTGCCTTGATCGAGTCATCGATTGGTCAGTTTTCTGCGGAACTTTTAAGGTCTGCTCTGCTTGCCAAAGGACCTGCCATGCTTCGCCTGACTGCCATCGCCGCCGCCCTGACCTTCGCCATGTCTGGAACCGCATATGCGTCCAGCTGCCCGTTGCCTTCAAATGTGAATGCGATGGCGACCCAGATCGCAAGTGGGCTGAATTCAAGCCGACGTGCGAATGGATTGAACCAGCTGCAATTCGATCGGCGCTTGAGCTCTGCCGCGCAAAGCCATGCCTGCGACATGGCCCGCCATGGGTTGCAGGGGCATACAGGGACCGACGGTTCGACCGCGAAGTCACGTGCGGCCCGCGCAGGCCATGATGATTGCTTTGTCGGCGAAAGCCTCGCTTGGGGTTTCCGTGAGGCGGAACGGATCGTGCCACTTTGGATGAACTCTTCCGGTCACCGGCAAGTGCTTCTTTTGAACGGTGTGACAAAATTTGGTGTCGGAATCACTGAAGGACCCAAAGGGCCGAACTGGGTGCTGGTGGTTGCGCGCGACTGCTAAGCGGTTTTTGACCTGCCAGGTTTGATCCAAATGTGCGCCCGTTCCGGGCGCGCATCATGCTTTGTTTGGTCACGCGTCTGGCGCGCCAGCGGCACGTGCGGGACGCCTGCAGCGGGCAGGTATTTTTGTCCAAAAGAAGACTGCCGTTTCGCTAAACCTCGACCCAAAGCGTAACGGGGCCGTCGTTTGTCAGCGTCACTTTCATGTCCGCCCCAAATTGCCCGGTTTGGGTCGTGATGCCGAGCCCGGTCATATCTGCGACGAATTGGTCATAGAGCGCTTTGCCCTCCGTCGGTGGCGCCGCGGAAGAGAAACCAGGGCGATTGCCGCGGGAGGTGTCGCCGGCCAGCGTGAATTGGCTGACGATCAAGGCCGCGCCGCCGGTGTCTTTCAGCGACAGGTTCATTTTCCCGTGGCCATCCGCGAAGATGCGGAGTTTGCTGATTTTTGTGGCCAATTGACCGGGTTTTCCAGCGTCATCGCCTTGCATGGCGCAAACAAGGATGAGCAATCCTGCGTCGATTTTACCAATGATTTGGCTGTCGACCACAACCTGGGCCGTCGTAACCCGCTGGATGAGTGCTCTCACAGTTCCTTTGCCCAGGGCGGGTTAGCGCCGGCGCGGGAGACGGTCATGGCGGCAGCTTTGGCGCCGAGCGTCAGCGCCTCTTTGATGGTGTCGTCGGAGAGCGTCGCCACCGCATCTTTGGTGAGCGCGCCTGCTGCGTGTAAGCTGGCGAGGACACCAGCGTTGAAGGTATCGCCCGCGCCAACGGTATCAACGACCTCAGCCTTTTCGGCTGGGACGAACAGGCGTCTGGTGGCGGTGTAGGCTGTAATACCTTTGGATCCTTCGGTGATGCACAAGAGCTTGACGCCTTGGTTGAGGATGTGTTGGGCATTGCTGAGGGTATCGCCCTCTGGCATGAACCATTCGAGGTCCTCATCCGAGAGTTTCACGATGTCTGAGGCGCTGATCATGGTGGTGATCCGTGAGCGGTAAACATCGGCATCTTTGATGAAGCCTGGGCGCACATTGGGGTCGATCATAGTGACCTTTTCCGCTGCGACCACTTTGGCCTGGAAGGCCGCATAGGTGGAGGCGCAAGGTTCGACCGCGAGTGAGATGCCGCCAAAGAAGTAGGCATCCGCAGTGACATCTGGCAGTTGGGCTTCGGTCAGCATACGTCCGGCTGTGTTTTCGTCATAAAAGAGATAGGTTGCCTGACCATCGACCAGTTTCACAAAGGCCAAAGTGCTCGGCGCGTCGCTGCGGTGGGCCGGGGATGCATCAACCTTGGAAGCGACAAGGGCGTCCACCAGCACTTCGCCGAAAAAGTCGGAGGAGATCCCAGAATAGAATTGTACCGGCGCCCCAAGCCGTCCCAAAGCAATGGCTGTGTTGAACACCGCGCCGCCTGCGTGGGGCGCAAAGGCCGCTTCGCCCGCGGCCGTTTCCCGGGGCAACATGTCGATCAGGGCTTCGCCCGCGCAGAGGATCATGGGCCTGTCTCCTATTGATTGTTAGCGATAACAAATCCCACAGCCAGCGCCAGGATCAAGCCGATAATGACCGCAATGGCAATTTTCCACGCAGAGTAAGGGCGTTCGCCTTGGACCCGGCCCGTGCGCCCGTTCACGACGAAGCGGTATGTCTTGCCGTTATACTTGTAGGCGGCAAGCCAGACGGGCAGCAGGATGTGTTTGAAGGTGATGTCGCGGATGTCGGTGTCAACGCTGGAGATCCGCTGTTCGTCCCCGCCGATGTCGTACTTCACGTCCCGCCGGATCATGCGGTCCATATAGGCGCGGGCCTCTGTGAAGCCGTCTTGCAATTCGACAGTGTAGCCTTCGGCGCGGAATCCGGCGAGGTACTCAGGCTTGTAGGGTTCGAGCGCGGAGAGGTCCCAGGGTTCAAGACCATCTGTGTAGCGCTTTGGCAGGCTGGTGGCGGCGAGCACGAGGACATCGTCAAAGAACCGCGCGACCCGGCCAGAGACGCTCCGCCAGCGGGTTTTCCGCACGCGCACCTGTTTGCGTTTGCCGTCTCGCATGACCGTTTTGGTCTCATAGTAGTGCTTCCCGCGCTGGCCCGCATAGCGCGACTTGGTATCCGCATCAAAGGTCCAGTACGGCACGTAGATACCGTTCATCTTGCGGCCTTTGCGGGCATAATCCGTCAGCCCGTTGGGTGCGAACCACAGCGAGCCGAGCCAGGACACGAGCGCGGCCCGCGCGTTGCCTTCGTCCAGTTCAAACGGCAGCAGCCCGCGTGGCTTGATATGTCGGTGGGTGCCTGTGTCGGTCACTACAGGGGTGGCGCAGAAGGGGCATTCGGCGGCGTGAAGGTCGCTATCAAACTCCGTCTGCGCGCCGCAATTTGGGCAATCAATGACGCGGGTTTCTTCGATCTCGGCCTCATCAAGCGCGTTGGCGACGGCCTGCTTGAAATCAAGCTCTTTGATCCCGCCCCACGGCCCGCTGTTTGGCTCTAGCGGTTCAGTGTTGCCGCAATGGTCACAGATCAGCTGGTGATCGCCAGGGTCAAACCGCAAGTCAGAACCGCAGTTCTCACAAGGGAAGCGGTGTTCTTGCGCAGGGGCGCTGGGGGTGTCGAAGGTATCTGTCATCTCAGAGGTATTTATGCATGAAACGCGGGGAGATCATCCGCAAAGCGTTGTCGCGGAGTACATTGTGACGCCAAAAATGAAACAGCGCGTGAAAGGTGCCGATGACAAGGAGGATCAGAAGCGACGTGAAAGCCGCGTCTTTGCTGGCAAGGCCGAGGCGGGCGCCTGCGTTCATCAGCACCGACAGGGTGACCACCGCGTAGATGCCGGCGTGGGCCATGGTGAAGGTGGCGCGTAAAACGCCCACCAGCTTTGGTCCGGGTTTGGCGTGCACGCCTTTGGCGACCGCTGTGCCGACCCAGATTGCCCCGACGGCCACATAGACCCAACGCAACCAGATCGCGTCTGTCCCACCTTTGATCATGGCGAGAAGCATCAAGACAAAGCTCCAGTGCAGCAGGATGTTCAGGCGGCGGCGGGTCATAGGAAGCGATGGAGCGCTTTGGGCGCCATGATCCGCAGCGCGTTGTCGCGCAGTTTGACGTGCCGCCAGATGTGGAAGCCCGCGTGCAAGATGGCAATGGCCGCCAGTGTGTAGAATTCGACGACGTGGATGTACCCGAAGAGGTCGTTCCATTGGGGTAAGTTCAGCGGATAGGCGATCGGCACGATATCCCCGGCCCAGAGTTGACGCGACGCGGTCAGACCAAGGCCGAAACCGGTGAGCGCCACACCAAACAAGCCCCAGATGAGGGTTTTATGCAGGGTTTGGTGGAACCGCTTTTGCCGCGGGCCCAGCTTTGGCCCCGGTCGCCCCATCAGCCCTTTGCGGATGTGGCTGGTCGTCCAGATCAACGCGCAGGTCACAAAGATCAGCCCGAAGACAGAATGGACCTGGAAGGCCCAGGGGCCGATGGCGTTCACGTCAGCCGGGGTCACGAACATGAACCAAACGAAGAGCGGGATTGTGAGCCCATGGAGGATCTTCAGGCGCGTGCGGCGGTGGGGGACGGGCAAGCGTGTCATGCCCTCAGCCACGAAGGCTAAGGGCGAAAAGTTCCGCGCAGGTAAGGGCGCGGCGGATGTCACCTCAGACGCCCGGCGGCGGTGGAGGTGGCGCGACGGTGAAGATCGCGACCAGGTCCGGCACATCTTCTGCCTTCATCCAACCATCCTGGCCTTGGGTCCAGACCATCGTGTCGCGGTTCACCTTGCCTTCGGTCACCATGCGGCCCATGTCGGCCGTGGAGTATGGTCCGGTGACGTTGCCGTTTTCGGCGACGTGCCAGGTATGTTCTGCCGGAGGTGGTGGCGGTGGCGGTGGGGCCATTGGTGCCGCTTGTGGCGCTTGGCCCCAGGGGCCTGCGTTGAACATATTGCCCATTTGCATACCCAGGCCTGCGCCCATCCCCATGCCCATCGCTTGCCCAGCAGCCGAGCCATCGGCGGACATGGCCTCCGCCGCTTTATACTTAAGATGCTCATCAAGGTTGCCGGTGATCCCGCGACTGGTGCGTTCATCGAGTGCTTTCTCAACCGCCTCGGGCAGAGAGATGTTTTCGATGTAAAGCTCAGGCAGTGTGATGCCGTATTCGGCAATCGTTGTTGAGATCGCCTCTGCAATCAACTTGCCAACGTCGCCGGTGTTTGCGGCCATGTCGAGCACGGGGATGCCGGATTTTGCAATCGCGCGGCTGAACTCCTGCACGATAATGTTGCGGATCTGGTAGCTGATCTCATCGGCTGTGAACTCCCCATCCGTGCCAACAATCTCTACCATGAACCGCGCCGCGTCGCTGACCTTCATTGTATAGGTGCCATAGGCGCGGATGCGGGTTGGGCCAAACTCCGGGTCGCGCAGCATGATCGGATTTTTGGTGCCCCATTTCAGGTTCGAGAACCGGGTCGTGTTCACAAAATAAATCTCTGACTTGAACGGGCTTTTGAAGCCGTGGTCCCAGTGGTTCAGGGTCGTCAGGATCGGCATGTTGTTGGTTTCGAGCATGTAAAGCCCGGGCGTGAAGACGTCGGCGATCTGGCCTTCGTGCACAAACACGGCCGCTTGACCTTCGCGCACTGTCAGCTTCGCGCCATATTTGATTTCATGTCCTTCACGTTCAAACCGCCAGACCATGGTGTCTTGGGTGTCATCCGTCCAATGGATGACGTCGATGAATTGACCTGAGAGAAAATCGAGAATGCCCATTGGGGTCTCCTTCGTCAGTTTGTGCTGGCTTGTTCAGTACCAGTATTCAAAAGTTCTGCCGCGATCTCGCGGGCAATCGGGGCAGCTTCGGCGACGGACATACCGGTTTGGAAGCGATCATCGTAGAGCATTTTAAGGAGCAGTTCGTCATGGCCGGTGAGCAGTCCAAACTCTTCATCATCGTTAAAGATCGATGGGCGGGCTTGCGGGCTGTCGTTCGCAAGACCGAGTCCCTGCGCCAATTCCTCATGAAAGCAGGTTGTCCGGAGCAGGTCCGGGTGTTCCGCGCGGATGACGGCGACGGCTTTGGAGTAGCTGGCACTATTGCCTTCCGCAAACGCCACGACCACGCACAACTGTTCACGCGGTAGGTTCGTGATTGCCCTAAGCGAGCTATTGGCGATGCCGGGTACGATCTCTTTCAACCGATCAGCATAGTCCAGACGATCATCCTCGTTCAGGACCAGCACGTGGAAATTCGGATTGCGATCGGTCTGGTTGATTTGCAGGCCGGTGATCTTAGAAAGGCGGCTGGCATAAGCGGCAACCGACGTGCGGTCGCGCGTTTGTTGGGCTGGGGTCACCGTGGGGCCGAACTCTACCGACATGCGCACCGGACGGTCCCAGCGGCGCAAGCGCGAGAGTGTGGCCTGCGGGCGCAGGATGTCACCGTCGGTGACATATTCGTCGAAGAGCGCGATGCGGATGAAGTTGCGGGCAAGCTGGGTGTCGGTAAAGGGCGTATCATCGCCCCCCCCGTCACCCCGCAATAGGCCTTGGGTCAGAAGGTCATTTTGCAGACGGCGATAGTAGGTCGCGAGCGCCTTGCTTGCCTCGCTTGGCTCTGTCACTTCCGGTTCAGGTGGTTCTGGCTCCGGGGCGGGCTCTGGGCGAACCTCAGGCGGCGTGTCCGCTATCTCTGGCAAAGGGGTATCGCAGGCGGCAAGCGCCAGCAGGCCCAAAAGGCCCGCCGCTTTGATCATGCCGCCTTGGATGGTCATGCAGTGCCGGTTGCTG
Source organism: Pseudomonadota bacterium (assembly GCA_038526085.1). Taxonomy (GTDB): domain Bacteria; phylum Pseudomonadota; class Alphaproteobacteria; order Rhodobacterales; family Rhodobacteraceae; genus Yoonia. The sequence goes on from JBCBHE010000048.1 coordinate 12,411, forward strand.
ATCCGACGTTATAGCCTGCTGCATCACCGCGTGCCTTTGCAGCGGCAAGTGTCGCTTTCAGCTCTTCTTCCATTTTCTGCATTTCGGTTTCCGCGTCGGCCCGCTTGCGCTTGCCTTCATCGGCGATCTCGAGGCTCTCGTTGATCGTGGCGATGAGGTTGGCGTTGGCTTCTTTAACAGCTTCGATGTCAAAGACACCGCGCTCCATCTCCTTGCGGATGGTGGAGTTCGCGTCGCGCAGGTTCTTGGCGTTCGCGCGGAGGAGCTCATTGGTTAGGTCGTTCGCGTCGCGCACCGCTTCAGCCGCTTCGGCAGACCGCTGAATGGTCACGGCCTGTGCCAGTTGGGTTTCCCAAAGTGGTACCGTGTTCACGAGGGTGGAGTTGATCTTGGTGACCAGTGACTTGTCATTCTCTTGCACCAAGCGGATAGAGGGCAGGGACTGCATCGTCACCTGACGTGTCAGCTTCAGGTCATGCACGCGGCGTTCCAGATCGTCACGGGCGGCACGCAGGTCGCGCAGCTCCTGCGCTTTCATCACGCCTTGGTCTTCGGGGGCGGCCTGTACTTCGGCCTCTTTCGCAGGGATGTCGTTGGCATCAAGATCTGCGATTTTTGCTTCGCCTGCCGCGATGTAAATCGCCAGTTCATCGTAGAAGCTGAGCGTCTTTTCATAAAGAACATCTAGGCTTTCGATGTCCTTCAGCAGCACGCCTTCATGGCGGTGCAGGTCTTCGGTGATCTTGTCTATCTGACCTTGCACCTCTTCAAACTGGGCCACGAATTTTGCCATCGGCGCGGCGCGGCCGAGCAGTTTTTCCCACCAGCTTTGCTTGCGGCGGACGTCCAATTCGCTGACGGAGAACCCGCGAATGGTGCTGACAATCCCGCGCAGGCTGTCGCCTGCAGGGCCGACGTCCTTGTTGCGGACGCCTTGCAGCATGCTTTGGGAAATCTCTTGCAATTCTGCTTGGGCGCTCGAGCCGAAGGAGATGATCGACTGTGTGTCGGTCATGTCCAGTTCCGCCATGCGTCGTGTGATTTCCGCGCTGGTTGGCTCATCCGCTTGTGTCAGTGGCACCAGTTCGCCCTTTGGTTCGGGCAACACAACGGCCGTGACCTTTTCCACTTCGGCAAGGGTCGCTTGGGCTTTTTCGCGTACGTCTTCGATCATAATGGGTCCCCCATTCTAGGGCTTGTTACGACAAGCCTTCACGCTGCAACCGATCGCGCAGCACTTTGATTTCAATGTCCATGTCCGTCCGGTCGTCGTCCATCATCTTTTCCGTCCGGGCGGCGAAGTTGTCTTGCAGATCGTCAAGCAGCTGGACGTAGGCCGTCCGCGCATCCGGATCGGGTTTTTTGGTGTAGAGGTCGACGAACTTGACCGTCGCATCGCGGGCGCCCTCGAGATAAACGCCGAGGTATTTCCGTGCGCGGGTCAGGTCGCGTGGGTCTTCCTGCACGGTGCGGGCCATCTTACGCGCAGTGGCTTGGAAAGCATCGACGCGCTCTGTCAGGTCGCGATCTTCCAAACGTGTGATGTGGTCGCGCATGGCAGCTAAGGTCTCATCTGCTTGGTCGACCACACGTGCGACGCGGTCTTGCTGGAAGGTGTCGATCCCTTCCATGCGCTTGTCTTTCATTGGATCAAATCCAAAGGCGACGACATGCAAGACCAGCGCCGCGATGCCGTAGAGCGCTGATCCGATGATCCCGCTATTGCCTGTGTAAGCCGCCAACGCAATGCCTACACCCGTCGCACAAGACGCTAACATTTTGCGCGGGATCGCCGGTTTGCGGGCCACCTTGCGGGCGTCATAGGCCGCTTCGGCCCGCAGGCCTTCTTGCGTGAACCAGGCCGCAAAGGTGAGCAAGGCCGCGCCGATCAGCGCTGTGACAAGCGCCACGGGACCACCGCCGAAAGAGGTGGCGATCAATACAAGGCCCGGCAAGTAGAGAAGCCGTGTCCCCGCCGTAGAATCGTCGATGACGCGGGCCTCAACCGCTTCTTCATGCGCTGCGTCGCTCGGGGCCGCGCTGCCAGGGCTGAATTTTCCACCAAACCGCTTGGCCATTATCCCGCCCCCAGCACGCCAGAGGTCACGCCGAACATCAGCACCAGCAGTACGAGAAAGGCGATCGTCCGAAAACTCTCAGGCATCTTTCCTCCTTCCGGCCGAGAAGCTGGACCAGAGATCCAGTGCAGCATCGCCAGGACGGCGAATGCGCCCAAGGCCATGATGACCATAAACAGTCCCAAAAGGATCAATCGCAGCATTTAGCGCCCTTTGCATTGCATATCCTTCAAGCATGTAAGCATTTTGCGACGGTTTACGAGTGTTTCTGCTGGGCCGTGCGCTCAGCATTGAGTTTGCGGGTATAGCCCGACTGAATGATCTCAACCGCGAAGAGGACGACAACAGAGAAGTAGAAGGTTGTTTTCGACATCGGCAGCAGATCGTATCCAAAGATTTTGATCTGCAAGGTTTCATCATGCATGGCATGCGACGCTGCGACACCGGCCTCACCCAGCAGAACAACACCTACGATCAGGAGGATGAAGAGGCCTAGCACCTCGTACATTCGGTTCTTTTCGATGAAGCGGGTGACGCCGTCGGCCAACAACATCATGGCAACCCCGGAAAGGATGATCGCAAAGGCCAAAACCGGGAAGACGTCTGTGATGGCGATGGCCGACAGGACTGAGTCGAACGAAAAAATGAGGTTCATCAAGACGATCAGCGCAACAACCTGCGCGGCCGACTTGCCGCCCTTGCCGTCGACGTCGTGATCCAGATGCTCAATGGACAAAAGATGAGCGATTTCTTTGACCGCCGTATACATGATGAACGCGCCACCAAAGACGAAGACGCAGGTGGCAAAGTTGACGCCGCCTTCGATCACACCTGTCCAGTTGAAAACGAAAAATGGTTCAGCCAGCGCGTCGATCAGTTGGATCATCGTGAAGAGCAGGACCACCCGCATCGCAACCGCGATCCCGATCCCCCAACGCCGCACGGATTGTTGTTGGGCCACCGGAGCACGCTGGCTCTCGATAGAGATGTATAGAAGGTTATCGAACCCCAAAACCGCCTGCAAAAAGCACAGCATGATGAGATTCAACAGGTTTTCAATGGTCAGCAGGTCGGCCACAGATCGTCCCCCGGGTATCTGGCAAGTCTTTGGCGGCGATCATGCATACGTTGCGCCGGGGAACAAGGGTTCACGTCTTGGGCTTTTTCCCCGTTGGCCCCTTGCGCTGGCGCGTGGGGCGGGGCTTTGGCTCGAGCCCCAGCTGGTCCCGGATCACGCGATGTTTGAGTTCTTCAACCTCGCCAGTTTTCAAGTTGCCGAGCTGAAAGGGGCCGTAGCTGATCCGGATAAGGCGGTTCACGGTGGCCCCAATCGCGCCCATGGCGCGTCTGATTTCGCGGTTCTTGCCTTCGCGGATGGCGATCGTCAGCCAAGCATTGGCACCCTGTTGGCGGTCGAAGGTCACGGTCATCGGTTGGTATGACACGCCTTCAACCGTGATGCCTTTGCGCAATTGGTCAAGCTGGGCTTCGGACACGCTTCCTTTGATCCGGACGCGATAGCGGCGGAGCCAACCTGTGCTTGGCAGTTCGAGCTTGCGCTTCATGCCACCATCATTGGTAAGGAGCAAAAGGCCTTCTGAAGTAAGGTCAAGGCGACCGACGGACATCACGCGCGGCATATCGTCGGGCAGGTTATCAAAGACGGTTGGGCGATCCTTCTCATCACGTTCCGTTGTCACCAAGCCCGTCGGCTTATGATAAAGCCACATGCGGGGCCGCTCAGGCGCTGCAATGGGTTTGCCATCGACGGCAACTTTGTCCGTCTCTGTGACGTTCAGCGCAGGGCTATCAATGACTTTGCCATTCACAGCGACCCGCCCGTCGCCAATCATCCGCTCCGCTTCGCGCCGCGAGGCGACGCCTGCGCGGGAAAGAACTTTGGCTATACGGTCGCCGGATGGAGGAGTGTCTGTCATCCGTTCCGCATAGTCTGCAGTGTGTGAGAGCACAACCGATCTCCCCTTCGCCACAAGAACACCAGCCGGAACCGCCCAACCTTTGCAAAGCCAGGCCGCATCTGCAAAACACAGACGATGGGATTTGCAACACATATGGATATCGCCCTGATGGAAGCGCGCGCGGCGGCGGATCGCGGCGAAGTGCCCGTCGGTGCGGTCATCGCAGGCCCCCAAGGTGTTGTGTCGCAAGCCGGCAATCGAACGCGTGAGACGAACGATCCCACCGCCCATGCCGAAATCCTCGCGATCCGCGCCGCCTGTGCCGCGCTCGGGCAAGAGCGGCTGAGCGGCTATGACCTCTATGTCACGCTCGAACCCTGTCCAATGTGTGCGGGGGCCGTCGCCGCAGCGCGCATTCGGCGGCTTTACTACGCCGCGGCTGATCCGAAGTCAGGCGGCGTCGCGCAAGGCGCGCAGGTGTTTGCGCATCCGCAATGTCACCACGTGCCAGAGATCTACGACGGAATCGGTGCGCGCGAAGCGGAAGCGCTGTTGCAGGATTTCTTTGCGCAGAAACGGTAGGGTGGAAGACTTTTTCAAAAAGTCTTAACAAATCTCTTTGAAAGAAATTTCCCCCACCCGGAGGCCTCAATGGATTGGACCGAACAGTTTGATGGCTATTGCGAGCGGGTGGATTTCACCTATTGGTCCGAGCCGGTCAATGCGCTCACCAACGCCGCTTTCATCGTTGCAGCGCTTATCATGGCGTACCGCACGCGGGGCCATTTGCCATCGCAACTGCTCTGCTTGATCCTTTTTGCGATCGGCACGGGATCTTACCTTTTTCACACCCATGCCACCGCCTGGGCCTCATTGTCTGATGTGGCGCCAATCGGGCTCTATATTCTGACGTATCTGTTCCTCGTGAATTTCCATATCGTCGGCTGGCCGGTGTGGGCCTCTGCGCTTGGGACCGCCGCCTTTTTGCCTTATGCGGCTGTGATGGTGCCCCTTTTGAGCCTGCACCCCTTTCTGGGCATCTCGAACTTCTATTGGACGGTGCCGATCTTACTTATAGTCTACGCGGCCCTTTTACGCCGCAAGCACCCCGCGACCGCCCGCGGCTTCGTTATTGGTGCCGCGATCCTGATCACGTCAATCACGCTCCGCTCTATCGACATGCAGGTGTGTGACGCTTTCCCGCTGGGCACCCATTTCCTTTGGCACATCCTGAATGGCTTGATGCTGGGCTACATGATCCATGTTTACCACGCTCATGTCCTTGCAGGTGGCAGCGGCGAGCGGTAAACGCGGGTCTGACGTTTTAGCCGGAGACACCCATGTCGATTGACACAGACACCGCCCGCCGGGTCGCCAAACTGGCCCGGATCAAGGTTGAAGACGACGCATTGCCTGCGCTTGCCCAGGAATTCAGCGCAATCTTGGGGTTTATTGAGCAACTCAACGAGGTGGATGTGGAAGGTGTCGAACCCATGACCTCTGTGACACCGCAGCGCTTAAAGCGACGCGTGGATGAAGTCACTGATGGTGACCAGCAGAACAAGGTATTGGCCAACGCCCCCGACTCCCGCGAAGGCTTCTTTGCTGTGCCGAAGGTGGTTGAGTGATGACTGATCTTGCCAAGCTGACCATTGCCGGGGCCCGTGACGCGATGCGCAAGGGCGATGTGTCGTCAGAGGAATTGACGACGGCTTACCTGAAAGAGATTGAGGGGGCAGGTGCGCTCAACGCTTTTGTCCACCACACGCCAGAGCAGGCAACCGCGCAGGCCAACGCCGCCGACGTCCGGATCAAGGCTGGTGATGCGCCGGATATGTGCGGCATTCCATTGGGCATCAAAGATCTGTTCTGCACAAAGGGTGTGCCTTCGCAGGCTGCTTCTGGCATCCTGAGCGGGTTCAAGCCAGAGTATGAGTCCACCGTTACGACCCAGCTGTTTGATGCGGGGGCAGTGATGCTTGGTAAGTTGAACATGGATGAGTTCGCCATGGGCTCTTCCAACGAAACCTCTGTTTACGGCAATGCAGTGAACCCGTGGAAAACGGGCGATGCGGAGTTGACGCCGGGCGGGTCGTCTGGTGGGTCAGCTTCGGCGGTTGCTGCGGACCTGTGTTTGGCCGCCACCGGAACAGACACCGGTGGTTCGATCCGTCAGCCTGCTGCCTTCACCGGCATCACTGGCATCAAGCCAACCTATGGCCGTGTGTCGCGCTGGGGGATAGTCGCTTTTGCCTCGTCGCTCGATCAAGCGGGGCCGATGACCAAGGACGTGCGCGATGCGGCGATCATGCTCGAGGCAATGTGCGGCCACGATCCGAAAGACAGCACGAGCGCGGATCTGGCGGTTCCGAATTTTGAATCCGCGTTGACCGGTGACATCAAGGGCAAAACCATTGGCATCCCCAAAGAGTACCGCATGGACGGGATGCCGGATGAGATTGAAAAGCTCTGGCAGGACGGCACCGCGATGCTTAAGGACGCCGGTGCGGAGATCAAAGATATCAGCCTGCCGCACACCAAATACGCGTTGCCAGCTTACTACGTCATTGCACCTGCGGAGGCATCTTCAAACCTGGCCCGCTACGACGGTGTCCGCTTTGGCCACCGCGCGACGCTTGAGGCAGGTGATGGCATCACCGAGATGTATGAGAAGACTCGCGCCGAAGGGTTCGGCGCAGAGGTCCAGCGCCGGGTCATGGTGGGGACCTATGTGCTCTCTGCCGGGTTCTATGACGCCTATTACAATCGCGCACGTCGGGTGCGGACCCTTATCAAGCAAGACTTTGAACAGGTTTTCGCCGATGGCGTCGATGCGATCCTGACCCCAGCAACGCCATCAGCTGCCTTTGAGTTGGGGGCCGGGTTGGACCCGATCCAGATGTACCTTAACGACGTCTTTACGGTCACGGTGAACCTGGCCGGTCTGCCGGGCATCAGTGTTCCTGCCGGTCTCGACAGCAACGGATTGCCGCTTGGGTTGCAACTGATTGGGCGGCCCTGGGAAGAGGCGGACTTGCTCAACACGGCTTACACGCTTGAACAGGCCTGCGGTTTTGTAGCCAAACCTGGCAAGTGGTGGTAAAACACTGCCCAGAACAAGAAACGGGGTGTGTGGTTTGAAGACAGGTATTTGGATCGGAGCGGTCTGTGTGGTGGTGGCCGGCTGCGCTGGGCCGGTGCCCGACAGTGGCGCTGGCGTTGGGTTCAACGACTACGCCGAATATGAGCTTGAACGGGCGCAGCGAGATGCCGCACTGACCGGCCAGCCCATAGGCACACCACTGACTGCGCAAGCGCCCCAAACAACTCTTGGGCCGAATCCGAACACCGATGTCATTCCAGGCGCCGAAGACTCGGCGGTTTCGAGCGAAGAACTCGCTGCGCTGGGGATTGGCGGAGCTGTCGCTGACCCATCAGCACCCGCGACAAGCGGTGGTTTGGGGAACGCCACAACGGTTGATCCGAATGCCGCAGCCGCGGTCCCCCGTAGTATCGGTGACAACCCAGAGCTGTCTGACGAACAGAATTTCGGGGCTGTGACATCGCGTGAATCGATCGAAAGTGATGCGGCGCGCCTCGCAGATTCGGCAGAGCGACTTGTTGTCGTTGAACCGGTGCCATTGCCGACGGAGCGGGCAAATTCTGGCCCGAATATCGTCGAATATGCCATCAGTGCGCCAAATCAGAAAGGTCAGCAGTGGTGGTCACGGACGCTCTTGTCGGGCGACAACCGGTTCCAACGCAACTGTGCCACCTATGCTAATCCGGACGCGGCCCAGCGCGATTTCTTGACGCGTGGTGGACCAGAGCGTGACCCACGAGGGATCGACCCGGATGGGGACGGGTTTGCCTGTGGCTGGGACCCGGCACCATTCAAACTGGCTGCTGGCAACTGAGCCTGACCCATCCATCGCCGAACTTTGGCCCGCGCCGTGATGGGGCGGTGCCGGATATGGTGGTGATCCACTATACTGCGATGGAAACGGCGGACGCCGCGTGCCGGACGTTGTGCAATCCGGAGACAGAGGTCTCGGCCCACTACCTGATTGCTGCCGAAGGGACGGTGATGTCGCTGGTGGCGGAGGGCCAGCGCGCCTGGCATGCCGGCGCCGGGTGCTGGGGGAAGTTGACAGATGTTAACTCCCATTCAATTGGAATAGAATTGGACAACAATGGGTTAACCCCGTTTTCGGCGCCTTTGATGGATGCGCTTATTGTGCTGCTTAAGGGCATTACCGCGCGCTGGGCGATCCGGCCAGAGCGTGTGATCGGGCATAGTGATATGGCGCCGGGTCGCAAGATTGATCCTGGCGTGAAGTTTGACTGGCGGCGCCTTTGGCGCGAGGGGTTTTCGGTCTGGCCCGACGGCGCTGTGAATGGCGATCTACGCGACTTCACGCCGGCGATGCGGCGGTTCGGCTATACGGCAGAGGTTGATGAGGCGTTGCTTCTAGATACCTTCCGTCGCCGCTTTCGCCCGTCTGCGACGGGCCCTCTTGATGCGGTGGATGCAGGGATCATTTGCGACCTCGCAGCGCGCTTCCCCGTTGACGCAAGCGTTTCAACCGCCTAAGCGACCCCTCGCGCGGATGGCTGGATGACCGCGGGCGGCAACGTTCGAGGAAAGTCCGGACTCCACAAAGCACGGTGCCGGGTAACGCCCGGCGGGGGTAACCCTAGGGATAGCGCCACAGAGATGCAGACGACCCTCTATATGAGGGCCAAGGTGAAACGGTGGGGTAAGAGCCCACCGCGGACGTGGCAACACGGACGGCACGGCAAGCCCCACCGGGAGCAATGCCAAATAGGGACCGCGTGCCGCCTTCGGGCGGCGGGGAGGCTTGACCCCCAGCAGGTCCGGGTTGGCAGCTAGAGGCACGTTGGTAACAGCGCGTCCAGATGAATGGTCATCCATTTGGGGCGACCCAAAGGACAGAATCCGGCTTATAGGCCATCCGCGCGTTTCCGCCTCTTTCACCACGATTGTAAATTTTTTTTGACATGTCCTGGGACGGGTCTACCGTCGCGATCACTGGGATGAAGGGCGAGAGGCAATGTACACGCTGCAAGATCGCACGGCAGTTGACCTTCTAGGTGACGCAGGCACGCTTCTGCGGCCTGGTGCTTTGCGCGCTTTGAGCGATTGCGTCATGATGCTGGACGGGACCGGCCGCATCTCCCAGATAAGCAGAGGCAGCATGGCTGCGATGGAGCTTGGACCAGAAAACACCGTGATTGGTCAGGCCTGGCCAGATTTGTGGCCATTGGAGGCGCGTGGTCCGTTGCGAGAGGCAGTTGCACGCAGCCTTGACGGGCATATCACAAAATATTGGAGCTCCTATCTGCATCCGGACGGGGCGGTCAGCCAATGGGATATTCGGTTGTCGCCCGTCCGTGACGCTGCATCCGCCGTTACCTCTGTCATTGCCGTTTCCCGTCAAGTCACGGCGCACTAAATCCGTCAGGTGAAGCCGGAATACCTGTTGACTCAGGATGGCGTGCGCGTAAAAGGCACCTTCATTGATTTTCACCGCAGGCCCCGAGGCCGCGAACCCGGAGAGATGTTATGGCGAAGCCAACCACCATCAAGATCCGCCTGAACTCCACCGCGGGGACCGGGCACTTCTACGTCACGAAGAAGAACGCACGCACGATGACCGAGAAGATGGTCGTCAAGAAGTACGACCCCGTTGTGCGCAAGCATGTTGAATACAAAGAAGGCAAGATCAAGTAATTTGGTCTGTCGTACGTTTTGAGGAAGCCGCGCCACCAGCGCGGCTTTCGGCGTTTTGGGGTGGTGTTATTTGCGCAGCAGCTTGGTGATCTCTTTCGTCAGCGCGCGGACCTCATCCGCCGCAGCGCTGCTTTTCTGCGCTTCAACAACGCCAAGCCCGCGCCCAAGGGCCTCCGCATAGACCACTCGGTTCGCGAGAGATGTTTTCAGGGATGCCGCGTCCAGCTCCGCCACCGCTTTGGTCACGTCGTCGCTAACACGTGTTCCGGTGCGCATGCGGTTCAAGACGATGTGGACCGATCTATCGGCGCGGTCTGCAAGATCAATCACATCCTGCGTGGCCCACACATCAGCCCTGCTGGCAGCGACGGGGACAAGCACAAGATCCGCCTCGCTGAGCACCCAACGCATGTCGCTGTCGGCCTTCGGGGGCGTATCTATCAGAATGACGTCCGCCGTATCGGTCACCCCACGTATCGCGCGGGAAATGCCAAAGGCGGTCGCTGTAGAGAAGTGCAGCCCCTCCGTTTCGCCCACCGTGGCCTCGCGTTCGTCGAGCCATTTGCCAAGGCTGCCCTGGGGGTCGGTATCAAATAGCGCGACGCTTTTGCCATCCGCCAGCAAAGCGGTCGCGATGTTTGACACCAAGGTGGTTTTGCCTGCGCCACCTTTTTGCTGCACTACACAAATGATCTGACTGACCATGTCCTCGATCCCCCGATGACGTTTCTGCGCTGCAGCATAATGCGATCCCAGAAAAAAGCGATAGGGTTTTGGCTGGCCGTCATGATCGGGCAAGAAGCACCTTCATCGGATCACGTGATCTGACGTGCCAACAGGAGAGAGATCCACTTCGGTTGCGTTGCTTGTACCTTTTGGACTGGGGGTCAGTAGTCGGCCAATTCTGGATTTTGATAGGCTTGCGGATAGGTCATCGGTTTCAGCGGTCCGAGCGGCACAACGCCGTTCCAGGATCTGCCGAAGTATCCTTGGCGGCAGTGCAGAAGAGATCCTGCATCGGCAACACCCTCCATCTGATAGACCCGGCACAGCCAGCGCCAAAGATGCGGGTAGTCCAGGATCCGCGCGCCGTTCAGCTTCATCCGAACGTAGTAGACCGGGTCGTGCCGATAGAGCGTCGGGAAGAGACGTAAGTCGGCCTCTGTAAAGGCGTCCCCCGCAAGGAACAGCCGTCCGTCTGACAACAGATCCTCCAACCACGACAAGGTATCAAAATAAGCGCCGAAAGCTTTGGCATAGACCGCTTGGTCGGACGAAAACCCTGCCTTGTAGGCGCCATTGTTAATTGTTGTGTAGATCCGGTCATTCAACTCTGCGACCAATGTGGCGGAGCTTTTGCCCGTTGGCACAAGCTGTGGTCGGTTGGTCGCGGTGCTTCCAAGTGCCCCCGCGTGCGCGTCCAACATACGAATGATCTCAGCACTTTCATTGTTCACGATCCTCCGAGCGATCTTGTCATATAGGATTGGCACCGATTGCTCATTGGAGCCTTCGCGCTGATAGACCTCTTTCGCCAAACGCAATCCTTCTCCCGTTCCCGTTTCCGGTGTGCATTCTGGCAAGGGTGTCTCGGTCAGGCTGGCGATCCGCGTGGGTGCGAACTCCCATAGGTTGGGACCAGCCGGGTCCGTTTCTCCGGTCCGATTGGGAAAGGCGATGTCCAAGCTGATGCTGTCCTGCAAGCCGAGTACTGCCCGCGCGAGCGTGGCCCGGTGGCACCACGGGCAATTCAGCGCGACGAAAAGGTGATAGCGACCAGGTTCTGCCGGGAACTTTGGGTCGCCAACCGCATGGCGAAACCCGCTGACGCCGCGCACAAATTCACCCCGCGCGCGGCGCCCTTTGGCGTCGGTCTGATCCTCCTGGGGGGAGGTGTCTTGCCCCATGTTACCCCCGCAACCGGTGATGCAGGATGATCGGCACGGCGAGCTCTTCCTCATCGCTTAGATGGCGGTTCAGGAAGGCCTCAATGGCTTCGGCGGCTGGAAGCACAGCGTTCGCTTCTTCCATCGCTTGCGTCTCATCCAAGGTTGCCAGTTTGATGACACGGTTTGCTTTGCGTGTCATGTCATCCAACACAATGTCGAGATCGGCATGGTCCTGTTCCAGCAGCTCCAGCCCGGCGTCGAAACGCGGGTCGGCGGCCGACAGCTCAGGGAAGTAGCTGTGATCTTCCCAGCCGTGGTGTCCGTGCAAGTTGCCAACGAGGTTGCCGCCGAAGTAAGACAAACGCCCGACATAGTCGCCGAGGGCGATGTCTTTGTTCAGCACCGCTTGCGTGTCTGTCCGGACCTGTTCAGCCACGCGCCGAAACATCTGGTGGGCACCGAGCCAGTGGCGGGTTTTTTCCTTGAACCCTGGATGGGCATCCCAGTCATCGCGCGGATAGGTTTCCAAGAGAAACCGCATCTCTTCGGGCATGTCGTGGTCACGCATTTTATATGTATTGAGCATGGGTCGTCTCCTTTCGGATGACATGTGGGGAGCGTTTG
>JBCBHE010000049.1:0-24566 GCA_038526085.1 Pseudomonadota bacterium
CCTTCTGCCGCGTCTGCGTGTTCCGCCATCAGGCGTGCCATCAATCGTGTCAGCGTTTGCCGCGTGTCGTCGGGCAGGCTCTGCCAAGGCGGAGTTTGTGCCGCGGTCGTAGACCGGGTGTCTGGGAACAGCTCGAGTTGCGTCGTCGTTATTTTGCGCGGCATTGGCCAACCTCCGAATCTCCTGTTCAGAGTCCAATGCTGCGCCAACGCGGGAGGGGGGGTCGGATTTACTGAACGACTTACAGTCGATATCGCAAACAAGCCTCGCAAGAGCTTTAAGGGCGTCCAAGCCTACATGAGCCGCATCGATCCGACGGCAGAAGGCGCATTCGGCCCGGTCAAACATCCATATCGGGACTTCCAGAAGCCGGTCCGACCGGCGGCCTGTGAGATTGCACTGAAACACGGCTTCGCCGCATTTTTCGATCAACTCATGGACGTAAACCGACCGGCCAAACCAAGGATGCCATCGATAAAGAACCTCGCGCCGCTCGGTAACGTGGGTGTTCTGGCGTTCAGTTGTACAACCACAGACGCCCGCATCAGGCCCTTGCCATGCGCACCCCAAACGAGGCATTCAATTCAGCAGCTTAACCTCAGCAGATCCGCTGGGTCGATACACGCTGGACTAGTTCTGAACATTCAGCCGCATCTGGCAGGCTGCCATGCCGGACAGGTTGGAAGGGAGCAAGGCCGCCCCGCTCCCTTTCCCTAGGCTGAGCAATGCCAATTTGATTTCGGGTAACGTCATGGGCTGGATCGGTTCGTCCGATGCCAGCAGGAAGACGTTACAGGTTTGCGAAAGTTGACCCGTTTCGCGATCTGCACATTCCACGACGGACTTGGAGTAGGGCACGTCTGGGTTAGCACGGAACCTGTATGACAATTCCGGCGTGACAGACAGTTCGTTTTCAATTCCGGCCGCTATTTCGATGGCTCCGGCCCAACCATCAAGTTGCAGTTCGATCTTCCACGGACAGAAAGGATCATACGACTTGGTCGGAGCAATCCAGATCTCCGCGGCATCTTTGCTGACTGCCGATGAGAAACGAAGCGCAAATGAGCCTTGAGACTTAGGTTGAATGCGCTTTAGTTCGGCCTTCAGCCTGCGGGCGCGTTCAGACGCTACTGTGCCGTGTTTTAATCCTTGGGACAGAACCATTTCCATGCGTGTGTCGCGCCGTTTGCCAAAAACGGCCATCGTCTGCGCAATGACATCTGCCTCGGATGCGGGAAGTTCGGCAATTTGGGCGGTATCAGGTTGAAACGACACGCCGCCGATCAGCAACGCTTGTCCTTCGGACTGGGCCTGGGCAGCGAAGATCGCAAAGCAAAGGCAGAGTAGGTATTTCATCATCCAGAAATCTCACAGTTGGCCCGCCCGGGAATGGCGCGAAAATCGAATTCGAGCATGTCACCGGGTTCCGCGGCGAGAAGCGCGCCCAATCGAGCGAGGCGATGCTCGCCCTGCATCGTCTCATGGTACCTTGACTGAAGACGGGTGCCCAGAGTGTCGGACCGGTCGCTGAGCCCCTTACGGACCAGAATAACAAGTTTCATCGCCTCACTCGGGGGGGCGATTGGAATGGCGGCGCCAAATCCCTGCGAACCATCGGGTCTGGGGCTAAGACGATCTGTCGAGGGCAGGCTCGCGCCAGAAAACACCATCGGGGGTGATACTTCGCCAAGGATGATAACAGCAATGTCGAAAAAGGGCAGCATCCGGTCCAACCAGCCCTGTTCGATCAGGCTCACCCGGAACACAAGATGCTCTCCGAAACCGATTTGCAGCCTTTGGTCGGGTCCAAAACATGGGGTTAAAGGACGAGTTTCACCCAAGTTACGATCGAACCGGACGGCCAGTGGGGATTGTGGATCTGGTCCTAAAGACCATTCCACGGTGTCAAATGCCAGTTTTGTCGGGGAAAGAAACCAGTGCCCAAACATGCCCAAAAAGCTCAGCATCAAGATCATTGCGAAAAGCCCGGCACGTGCCACGAACTCGCGACGGTCGAGCGGCATGCGGCGATCGGCCAGCAACCGGATGGCATCTTGCGTTTGCTCTACGAAGAGCAGGTTCAGTACCGTGCCACGATCGGTCGCCCGCTTGCGCAATTGTTCCAAGGCGTCCTTGTATCTTAATTGTGTGGACGCGCCTTGGTTATCTTGCGCGGGCAGCACGAATGCCATCGAACGCGGGACTTCGCGCCGGTCCTCCAACCAAGCCACAAGTGCCGCACATTTTTCGGCAATGCCCGCGACGGGCCCTACTGAAACCTCTCCCCATTCAGCTTTCGAGATCGTACCGGTGACAGCAACGACATCGAAACGCAGCTTTCGGCGGTAAAGTACTAGGCCGAGTAGGAGTCCCAGTTCCGCACTTTTGTTGTTTGTCCCGCTGAGGCCCCTCAAGCTGCTCGAATTCGCCACAGTAAGTTGAGGAACGAGGCGGTTCGCTCTCGTCAGCCGCCAACCGGAGGAGCCGGGGGCCATCTGCCGTGCCGCGTCCAAGGCTTTCTGGCCGGCCGCGTGAAGTTCAACATCCGCCAAATCTGCAATCGCGGGATTCAAGCCCCCGCTCGTCGATGTGGTTTCAGTCGGGGTGCTGAGGACTTCTGCCACAGGTCCAGGTCCATCGGGCGCCGAAAGGGGGATCAAGATGGTCTGGGAAGAGGGCCTAGCCATCGCCTTGGTCGATCTCGAGGCGCATTTGTCCGGTTAGGGCATTGCGAATGGTTTCTGTCGCAGTGAAGCGCAGGGTCGCAGTACCATCGGATTGAAACTGAAACCACGCATCCAGCGCACTGGTAGCCCCGACCAGGCGGGCGGCCCGGTTCCGCACGTCGTCGACGCGCGCAAAGCCCAAGGCGACGATTCCCACGACAATCTCATTTCCCAGATCATCGAACTCTAACCGCAACAAAGCGTCATTGGAACTTATCAGCCGGTCGGGCAACTTACGCGTTTCGACGGCAGCCGCGAGAGGAACAAATTCGGCGATGCGTGAGGATGGAGCAGCGACGCGGCTAAGCTCGGCTCGGGCACGGCTCCGCAATGCTTCCCGGCGGATCCTTTCCGCGATGGCCCGTCCCCTGGGAGATGCGCTCTCTGTCATTTTGCATCCTCACAGATCAAGTTGTTCTACTGCGTCGGCAATACGTCTGGCCACTTTATCGGAATGGTCGAGAAACGCGGTCAATGTCGGGAATAGCTGGGCCAACGCGGGTTGCGCAGCATAATATCCGGTAAGATCTTCGCCATCCAAAATTGCCTGAACCAAATCCAGGTCTGCTTCAGGTACTTTGCCTGACCGTCTTAAAGTAGAAAGGGCGGCACGGGCCTCTTCTAAACTGGCAACAGCTCGATCCTCGGGCTCCTGCGTCTTGTCCCGATCCAGGTCGGGCAAGTTCGTCAAAACTGGACCCGAATGCCCGGCCATGAGATGTCGGCCGACGGGCGTGCAGACAAATCTGTCGAAGTTCAGGCTACGGGTAATGGGCTCGGCATCCCATGCGTCACGCCAGGCTGCTACGGTTGGTACGGCGCCGTCGCAGGCTACAGAATGAGCTCTTCGTTTCAGCTTGACGGCAAGTCGGGCCTGGTTTGTCGTAAGCCGGGTCAAAGGGCCATCGTCACTCCCGTCTGTTTCGATCCAGTCGGGCGGATGCAGTGCCAGGGCGACCAGCATTTCCCAATGCTTGTTCGCGCCATGAACGGCACGCGCCATGAAGTGCACGAACTCCAGTTCCCGTTCCGAATCCAGCCTGTCGACATCCGCTTCGGCGCACTTGATCGCACCCCATAGGGACAGTGGTTCTGGCACGGCAATCTGGCTGCCATCGGCTACGGCCAAATGGACCAGACCGTCACTATTGGACGTCGTGTTTCGTTCGGCGGCCCACAGAAGAAGTCGATCTTGCAGGGAGGTGACGTTGTCTGAAACTGATCCGGATCGCAGTTCAACAGAGCGGGATAGCCGGGCAGGCGAGAACTTGGAATACCGATCGGCCAGTCGTTCGAGCAAAAGATGGCCATTGTGAAATTGGCGACCGGCATGAATTTGGCGGGGTCCGTCCAACACCAGATCTATCCATGCAACAGCCCGTTGTTCAGCGCCATCCTCATCTTCCCCGCCCAGCCCCAGGAGAGGACCGCGATAGGTTGAATTTCGCTTGGTCAAGTTCACCAAACGCTGCCACAGCGCAAAGGGTTGGATCTTGACCCGCCCCGGATCGGCCTCCTGGTTCATCAAGAGCGCGAGGCAGGCTCCGAGCCGCTCCGCTGGCCTGGAATAGGACTTGGTCATGGCTGCGACCAGGATTTTATGATTGAGATTGCGTGAGCTTCAAACATTGAAGCAACGAGTCCGTAGTGACGTCATCTCAAGTCGCGGGCGACACGGAACCCGGTCATGAAAAGCCGATCTTCACTTTCTTCCCCATATCGGTTGGTCACGGTCAATCCCCATAGGCCGCTCATCATTGATCCGCCGCGCAACGGGCGTTGGCGGCAGTTCGCGCCCTCAGCTTCACTGGCGGGCTGGCTGTCCGCTCGGGCGTTTTTGAGCGTGTCTAAGTAGCAGTCGGCTGTCCATTCAAAGACGTTCCCGAGCATGTGTCGCAGGCCCCAAGGATTGGCGGCGTCAAGCGTGCTGACAGCTGCGGTAACTGGTTGTTCTTCTTTGTTCGCCAGATACTGCGCCTTCTTGGGGCTGACTTCAAAGCCAGCGTAGTAGGGGCCATTGCTGCCAGCGCGCGCAGCATATTCCCACTCCGTTTCGCTTGGCAGCCGATAAAGATCCTGGCCAATCTTGGCGTTCAACCACTCGGTATATTTCACGGCATCGTTCCATGACACGCAGACGACAGGATGATCTCCATTTTGCGGAAATTTGGGCCTGTCCCAGGAAACGTCCTTTCGTTTTTCCCAGCCGTCATCGCCACCGAGCTTGATCCAGCAGGATTTAGGATCTCGTCCGGTCTCGTTCACAAAAGTCCGAAATTCATCGACTGTGACTTCGGTGCGCGCGAGCCCAAACGGAGAAACCTTGACCTCTATCTCAGGACCTTCGCGGTTGGGGCGTTTGCTGTCTGGCGTGCCGCGCCGATAGATGCCCCCAGGCAATGGGATAATTTCCGGGCAAGCCGCACAGTCTTTCAGGATGCCGGGAGACGGTCCACCGCTTTTGGCTACGTCACCAACCAATGCTGTAACGCGAAGAGGAGCGTTTTCGGTCGCCCCGTCAGGATGCTGTCCGAATTCGATCCGCGCCATCTCGACATTGGCCTCGCTGTCTCCGAGATGAAACGCCAGCTGGGCAGAGGTGGTATCCATCGGAGAAACGAACGAGAATTCGTACTCGTGCCAATTCGGCCCTAACTGGAACCTTCTGGCTCCCAAGACGCTCCAACTCTGGGTGCCACCCGCATTCGCCTCGTTCTCAATCGCGACAGGATCGTCGGAATGGGCGACGGAAAATCCGATCAATCGCGGTTGCTCAGCACGGGCGCTGAATCGGACTTTGTACTCAGTATTGGCGGAAAGGGTTGGGCTTGGCCTGAACATGGCCGCCTCTCTTGGAATGGCTTTTTTTTGTGGAATTTCCAGAGTGATCACACCGGCAGAAACGTCCGAGGTGACGCCAATCAGATCCCAATCGAGTATTCCCTCAGTCGTCTCTTGAACCGTTTTGACATTCGAGATCAATGTAGCATTTGGCGTTCCAATATCCGCGGGCTTTGCTAGGGACAAATGGCCTTCGGGGAAAGATCCGATCTCGACATAAGGGATTTGCAACCGCTTCGCGTATAGCTGGGTCCGCTTGGCCAAACTGGAAAAGAGCAGTCGCACATCCTCGTCCGGATTCTCCACCAGCCGCTCCGCCAGCGCTTGCGTATAAGGAGACAAATCGCCGTTACCTTCGTAGGCGAGTGCATTGGGCGAGGTTGAATAAGCGATCAATTGTGCCGGCAAGGGATCGGACTTGCCCATACCGCCAAATACGGCGCCCTTGGCATCGCCAAAAAGGTTATGGCGGCAGGCGTCAAGGATCACTAGTGAGAGCCTTCGTGCTTTCGCGACAGCTTTCAGAACAACATCGAGCTCTATCGCATGTAGGCTGGCATCGATGGAATTCTGAAGGCGGGCATCTGTAGGGATCAGATAATTGGTTCCGTCTACTTCGATGCCGTGTCCTGAATAGTAGAAGATCGCTATGTCAGCTTTTGCGGCCCGGGTTGCGAAATCGTGTAGAATCTCTCCGAATGAGAACTCGTTCAGATCTTCGACATGCATCACCTCAAAGTCGAGGTCTGCAAAGATCTTCCCCATGGTCGCTGCGTCCGCCCTTGGCGTGCTCAGCAATCGTTCGTGTCTGTAGTCCGCGTTTCCGATGACCAACGCGATGCGATTTTCAGCAACTGCGGCACACGCCATAAACAAAGCGCATAGTGTTGCTGCCACCCCCAGCAGTTTCATAATGCGAATCTCTTATTCAAAAAAACTTCGTAATAATTCCCGCTGAAGGCGCATGTCTTGTCAAACGAGCATTCCTACAGGGAGAGTTTGGGCAAGAGTCTGCAACAAAACCGTAGGATGGAGAGATTATTAGCCTGATTTTCTGATCAAAACTCAAAAATAGGCTCTATTGTTGCTGTTTTGGCATTACCCGTTCGTTTGTGGTGAATACGGCCCAAGGGAATAGCGCGCACGTCATTGGACAGTTCGTGGGGTGCTAGAACGGGAATATGGAGGTTCGCCAGAATCAGGTGAGATCTGACGATGTGCCGGATATCGGCGGCAACCAGAAGCACCGGGCCGCTGTCATGACTGGTGCGCAGAAAGTACCTTACGCCGCTCAATAAGCACTCCGACAGTTCGGATCCTGCAGCAATGCCGCGCAAGCCTCCTGGGTAAGGTTTGCCCTCGATCTGCTGTCTGACCGAAGTCTCAACTTCCGGGTCGAGCAAGATAAGTCCCAACACGTTCTCAGGGCTGGCCAAAAGACGGCACATTTGGCGCCGCATCACATGCCGCAAAACGTCTACAATCTGTATCGGGCTTTGTGTGTCTGCGGATCGGTTCAAATAGGCAAATGACTCGGCGAACAACTTGTAGGGTTTGAGCGGTACGCCTTCCTCGATAAGCATTCGGACGATTTCGTACAGCGCCACGTCGCTATACTGTGATCGAATGGCCTCAACTTCGGCAGGATGCGAGACCGCAATCGTGTCCATAAGACCGCGAAGCCCATCCATTGCGAAAAGCTCGCCGCGATGGCGGGAAAAAACGCCATAGAGTACTTGTTGCAGGAAAGGCGGTAGCTCTTGTGGTTTCGCCGCCAACATTTCGTAATCCTGGGGTGGCAGCCAATAGGTGTTCGAACAATCGGCGCCGAGCCGAACGGGCGTTGCTGTTTTTGGAAGTTTGTCCAATTTTACGGGCAGGGCGCTCTCTGGGCGCATGTCACGATGAACGGCCACATCGTCGATCTCAATGCAGATCTCATTTGGATCCAGAGCATCCGAAACTTCAATGACTGGTGGCCCAAAGGTTAGGCCGTAGCTAAGGGCGAACGTTTCAAACTTGGTTGTAGTCCTTCCAATTAGGTCCTCCAGTTCCTCTGCGCTGAGCACATCTGCTCCTAGCCGCAGAACGAAACGTTCGTTCGGTGCCGTTGATGGGTCGGGATCTTCGACGTTCTCTTCTTCGGGTTCGGTTTTTCCTTCTTGTGCCTCCTTTGCCTGCCGTGCGCGTTGCATGAACAAGGCGGAGAGGCCAAGGACTACTGCAACGCCCAGAAAGATCCAGACTGGCAGACCAGGTACGAAACAAAGACCCAGAACGACGATAGATGCGGCCGCCAGGACTCGGGGATCGGCGATCAGTTGATCGGCGATCCGGCTGCCAAGGTCTTCCTGTTCGCCGGCATCAATTCGGGTAACCAAAATTCCAGCAGCTAAGGCGACGAGAAGAGCAGGGATCTGCGCCACCAGCCCGTCCCCCACGGTCAGCAGCGAGAAGACGGCAATGGCCTCGCCAACGGCGTAGCCGTGAAGTGTAACGCCGACAGCAATCCCGCCGATCAAGTTGATGGCGATGATGACGAGGCCAGCAATCGCGTCGCCTTTGACAAACTTCATGGCCCCGTCCATCGCGCCAAAGAAGCGACTTTCGCGATCAAGCAGTGACCGCTGGCGGCTGCCTTCCTCCTGATCGATATTGCCGGCGCGAATGTCGGCATCAATGCTCATCTGCTTGCCGGGCAGAGCATCCAGTGCAAAGCGCGCTCCGACTTCCGCCACCCGTTCCGCACCCTTCGTTACGACCAGAAACTGAACAACGGTGATGATGAGAAAGATCACAAGACCGATGGCGACGCTGCCGCCAACGACGAAGTCTCCGAAGGTCGAGATGATCTCGCCCGCTTCACCCTCCGACAAAATGGAACGGGTTGTTGCGATAGATAGAGCCAGCCGGAAAATTGTGGTGATCAGAATGATCGTTGGAAGCGTTGAGAATTCATAGGTTTTCCGCACATAAAGCGCGGCCATCAAAAGAACGACCGCGAGGGCGAGGCTTAAAGTCAGGAAAAGGTCCAGAAGAGCGGTGGCGAGTGGAACCACCATTAGCGCGAGAATGACGACCAGTAAGGCGACCAGCATGAGATCCTTGCGCATTCCGCTCTCCTTTCAAGGCGGGGTGGGGTTGGGCGATCCGTCGCCGCCCAGCCCGTTTGGTTTTGGCCCAATGCTAGCCGCGGGCGGCGTTTTGGTTGTCGGTTTTGAAGGGCTCGACGCTTTCCCGAAATGAAATCTGCTTCTCCATCATCCGCTCGTAGAGTGCGATGAAACGACCTTCGAGTGCTTCCTGATTGGCGCTGGACGCTCCAGCAGTGCCTTCAGCGGGTTCAGTTGAGATCGACATGTGAGTTTCCTCTCTAGTTTCGGCCTGTCGGCCGTGTCAGCGCAGCCATTGGAGCATGCAGGCATTGGCATCGGTGTCGTAAGATCGTCCCAGTTCCCTGAGGGGCACCACCTGCGGATATGGGTGGTTACCCATCTTCTTCGGCGGCTTGCGGTTCGGCGCTGCCAATCGGAGTGACGGAAGTTTTCCCACCTCGCCGAACGATAATCATCGGTTTGGCGTCTCGGACATATTGGATAACTGATTCAACCAAAGCCAATTGTTGGGGTGGCCCGGTGAGAATGAGAACGCCATCTTCAAACGTACTGGCGGCAGAGCGGTCTTCCTGCCAGAGCCCAGCCTTCTGAAGTGCGGCGATAGCGGCTTCAGGTGTCACGTGACCCAGGCCTATGACCCGCGTGGCGGCCTCTTCATCGGAAGAGACGTAATAGACGTCGTTGTAATAAAACCAGTCTAGTCCGTAGGTTTCGGCCAATGAGTTTAGGATGTCCGGCAGTGTGCCACGCAAAACGATGTCGCGAACGATCCCACGGGCTTTGGAAGAAGAAATGATGCTGGCACCCCGGTCCCGCGCGACCTCCCGAAGTAGGGCGGGCATGTCCATTTTTATGACATGGTAGGCCGATGTTGTATCAGCCATTGAGTTTGTCCCGCCACCGATAGACGAGATGGCAAGCAGAGCACGCGCGATCGATCGGAGATAGGCCATGGCGGGATCCTTGCTTTGATTTTGCCCTTTAACCTTAATCCTTTGCGCGCGCCGCATCGCCTGTTGGGACACGCCAAAATCCTGCAAGGCCGCCTAGGGTTTTACGTGGCCGACCTTTGGTCGCTGCTAGGTGGGAGTGACCGCGTCTATTGGGCGAAAGCACTAGGTTGGCTTCACCAGGAGACACGATTGGAGTGGCATGATGGAACCCGAGAATGCGACCGCTGTGGGCGGGACAACCGACATCAGCCCCGAAATTGAGGCACAGCTTGAGGAGAAATTCGGTGAGGTTCTGATGTCGACAGTCATGCTTGACCTGATTTTCGAGTTTCTGGCCGAGAACGAAAGCGAATAGGCGGAACGGGAGAATTTCATGGCGAATGACGTAACCGGGCTGGCTGTATCTCCTGACGAGATGACTGGCCCTGGCCCAGGCGCGCCGGGTCCGGAGGTCTTTGCCGATTTGCTGCAGGGCGCAATTGAGCGGGCCGCGATACGACCAACTGCAGAGGGTGCCTTGCCTTCGGATGTGGAGCTTCTGACAGAAGCCGGGATCGGTCCTGTTGGCGAGGCGCGTTCCCGCGTCGACCCCGAAGCCCGCGCGTCGGAAGCCGATACAAAGGAAGGCCTTCAGGCCGAAAGTGAAGCGCGGATGCGGTCACTCTACCTGGATCTTACAAACTACCAAATCGCCTGGCGCATTGCACAACGCATGCAGCAAGACATTTCGCAGCTATTGCGCGGCACCTGAACTCGGCGGAGGCCAATCATGACAGCCAATTTGGACATCCTGCAACCGGCAACATGGGCGCCCACACTTTGGAATGATGTCCGTCAAAAGCTGGGTTGGAATAGTGCGCAATACCAAACCATGCACTTAGCCGCTGTCACAAAAGCAGGGGAGATGGCTACCGTTGAAGTCAGGCTTCGTGGTGTGAGAGCCTGTTCCATTTTGGTCGACCGGGAAGGGTTTGAGATCGACGGTGAGGTGTTGCAGCCCAGCCAGATCGTCCAGGCGGCCAACTGGCCAGTTCGTTTACGCCTAGATGGAGAGCTATTCGCCTTTTTTGATCCATCAACAGGTGGACCGACGCAGTCAAAACGCACCCGTCGCCGCAATCGCGGTTTAAGGGCGGTGGCCATTCTTGCGGGTGGCATACTTTTGTCGGGTGTATCAACAGACCTTTGGGTCAATGCTGCAAGTGGAGAATTGGTCGTCCGGTTGGAAGGCGATGATACTGAAAATAAGGCTGCAACGGCGCTTAACGTCGAAGAGTCCTTCACCGGACGGATTGCAGAAGCCAACCTTTCAGATCTCGTGACCATTCGGCTGAATGAGAACGATCATAGCCTAGTCGCGACGGGCTCCATCCCCGCATCGGCCTCATCGGACTGGGAAGCGGCGTTGCGCTGGTATGACCTGTTGGGAACCGGCCCGACACTCGTATCCAAGGTTTCTGTCGAGGCACGCAACGTGTCTTTGCCCGAGGTTGGGCTGGTCAAACTTGGTGCTGATGCAGAGTTAATCTTGCGAAACGGCGCTAGGCTGCGGGAAGGTGACGCGATTGATGGGTTGGTGGTGCAGGAGATTGTGCATGAGGGGCTGACATTTCAGCGGGGACTTGAACGGTTCAGTATGCCACTTGGGAAAGAGGCCACGCGTGTCGCGCATTGACCCGATTGGCCCCGGCGGGGTTCCGGAACAAATTACCAGGGTCACGAACCTCCCAGCCGATATCGAACCAGTCGCAGTGCGCAGCCCGATTGCGGCACCGTCCATTGCCAGTCGAACGGCGCAGGCTGCGGTGTCTTTGGTTGCCGAACCGGATCCCAATGGCGCCGAGCAACCTCTGTTCGGCAGCATGAGCGAAGGCGAAATTGCTCTTGCCGCCGCGTTGGTCGTGGTTCAGTTCGAAGAGGCTGTCATAGATGCTCCGCCAGATGTGCAGCGCGGCCACGCGGCCCTGGCAGAGCTCGCCCGGATGTTTGAGCATCTGAATGCGCTGCGGACCTCTCCTTCGAGGCCAGTGCTCAATGAATAATCCTTCTGATCCGGCAGTGCGGGCGCAGCTATTGGCTGATCTCGTACGATTCTATGAGCGATTTGGGCAGCAAGATAAGGCGGCTGACATAGCTGCACTTGCGCGGTTCATCGCGGCCGAGCCAAACGGTGCAGCGGAAAACTTATCGGCGCAAAGTGATGGCGGGGTCTCTCAGCGGGCGGCGGAATAAAGCTGGCCCATGGCTTCGACGAGCGCTTCGAACTGAGATTCCTCTACGGCCGCTCCCGGTGGCAAATGTCGTAGCAGTTGCACGATCTTTGCATGCTCCAGTTCCGGATGACCATTTTCGCGAACCATGTTCCGGATCGCGATGGTTTTGCTTGAGGTAGTGGAAACTGCTGATATTCGTGGCAGGGGACTAAGTCGTGGATGGTATCGCAGGGCTACACAGCTCTCGCACGAAAAAAAGCACATCGTGGCCCGAGCCGCGCCGATCGCTTCCGATGCGCCGCGGTCGCGTTGTCTGTCCCGGCGGGCGCGGCGAATTTCTGGCGAACCGAAATTGTCTTTCCGCTCCATGCGTTGTTCGGTTTCCGACATGCGCTGTTCGTGCTGGAAGAGTGCGTGTTGAATACGCAGATCGACAAGAGCTGCCACAAGCAGGATCACTCCTGCCGCAAAGGCCAAGGAGCCGATCACACCAAACGCAACTTCCAGCGTGCAGCCCAGACCACAATTGATTGATGCAAGAATGGCCGGACCAAAAACCGCCAGCAGGATACCGGTGGCAGCAAACCAGACGATCAGGCGCGCGAAACCTTGTCCGGCTCGGGCCAACCCGCGCAGTCCGCAGATTTGGCCGATCATCATAACGGGGTTCATGCGCTGAAGGTTGGGGAGGATCAGTTCAGGCGCGAACACAAAGCCCTTTTGATAGAAGATAGATACCAGCACTGAAGCCGCGACAATGACCGTCAAAAGAGGTGCGAACAATCCGAAAAGGTCGTTACCGATGACAGAGGTCACCTTTTGCAGGCCGTCGGCCAACGGCAGATCAGAGGATGTGATCGCCAAGTCCAGCAAGCGGTCAAACCGCTGGAGAGCTTCTGTCCCGAACCAGATCAGAACGCTTAAGGCGGCAATGGTCCCGACGAAGTTTGCGGCGTCCAGACTACGCGAGATCAGACCTTTCTGCCTGGATTTTGCGAGCTTTCGAGCTGTCGCCGGTTTGTTGCGGGTGGAACTCATGGCAAGATCACCTGCAACGCTCGCGTTGGGTCCAGAGCTTCGTCGAGATTGGCCTGCGCTGCCCGCCAGACCAGAAGGGCCACGAACGGGAGTGACAAAATGGCGACGAGGTTCTTTGCCAGAAAGCTGTGATTGAATGGTGCGTAGGTCGGCGCAATTTTTGCGCCAACCATCAGGATGATCTCGACCGCTACCATGAGCAAAAGGAGCGGTGCGGCGATTAGGATGGCCTGCAACAGCAACCCGCTCAGAAGATCCAGTGCGGCTGCAGGGCTGTCACCGGACAAATCGGGAAGTGCCTGATCAATCGGCCAAACTGAAAAACTCTGATAGAGCAGGTCCACCGTCCGCCAGAGCCCGCCGCTGGCCATAAAGACCACGGTTCCAATGACCAGGTAGAGCACTGAAAAGGTTTGGATTGCTGTTGCGTCCGGCGCCGTGGCACCCGAAGCAAACTCCCCCCGAAAGGCATCGGTGATCGCGCCAGCAAATTGCAAGGCCAGAATGGGAAGTGAAACCATGAAACCAAGCATATAGCCGATGATAAATTCTTTCGGACTAAGGAGGGCGAGTTGGTAGCCTGCCGCTTGAACCGCCACCTCGCTCAGCGCCGGGCCATAGGCCAGCATCAGCGGCAAGCTCAGCGCAAAAGCAATGCTGATCCGTAGGGTGATAGAGAGACCAAGCACCCATAAAAGCGGATACAGACCGAAAGTCAGACCCAGAGCGCGCAGCAGACCTAAGGCAATGACCAGAAAAATCCGCTGAACCGGGTATTCGAACCACAGATTAAGCAAACTGTCCCCCACCGCTCGGACCCCTAGCGCGAGATTTCGGCGAAGCTCAAAAAGAGCTGTTCAGTACTGCGCACCAGCGGCATCACCAGGGCGTCGCCGAAGGCCAGCAATGTCGCCACAATCACAGCGATCTTGATCGTTTGGTTGAGGGTCTGGTCCTGGATCTGTGTTACCGCTTGCAAAGCAGAGACCACGAAACCCGAAAGGGTGGCCACAGCCAGCGGAATACCCGCAAGTATCACGGTGTCCATCATGAAGGTAACCAGCAGAGTTCGGAAATCCGCGATCGACATATGATTATCCTCCGTAGCCCAGAACCAGCCCTTCCACGAGGCGCGACCAACCGTCGACAGCCACAAAGATCAGCAGTTTGAACGGAACCGAGATGATATTGGGCTGCACCATCTGCATGCCGAGGGCCATGAGGATCCCGGTGATGGCGAGGTCGATGGCGATGAACGGCAAGTAGAGTACGAACCCAGTGACAAAGGCTCTGGTCAGTTCTGAAATCATGAATGCCGGGATCTGAATAACAATGTTATCCGGCGATCCAGTTAGCCCCGATCCCGCCCAAGTTTCATTGGCGGCTTCGATGAAAAATTCCAGATGATCTGGATCGATATGTTGAGACAGGAACGCTTTGAAAGGTGAAATCCCCAAAACCCAAAGCTGGATCAAATCCTGCGGTGTTTCGGCGATGATATCTGTTTCGGTCAGGGCCGTTACAGACGCGTTAAATACAGGGGTAGATATGAACACCGCAAGGAACAAGGCCAACCCCATGATGATCATATTCGACGGGACCTGCGGCAAGCCGATCGCGTTGCGAACGATCATCAAGACCACCGATAGCTTCACAAAGGCGGTCAACGTCAGCGCCGCCACCAAGATAAAACTACCGATGAACCCGATGATCAGCGGAGACGTCAGTTCCATCGATCAATCGCCCGTGCGCCATCTTAGGACGCCCCAAAGCAGCAGGACAGCACCCAATGCTCCCGCAATCCACAGAAAAACGGATCTGGCATAGTCAGATGGCGGATTGAGCGACAGTCGGGACTTGATGCCATCTTTAAATGTTGCGGCATGGGCCGAGCCCGTTGGGGCCGGTGGGGGCAGGCGGCTGACTTGGGCGCCGCCGGCTTTGAAGAGCGCGACAGCGACACGGTCGTAGGACAGGTTTGGCACGCTATGGGCCACAAGCTGCTTGATGGTCGCTACATGTTCCTTGGCGGTAAACCGCGGTTCATAATGGATCGTGACCGAGGCGGACGAGACCAATGTGCCCTTCTGAAAGCGTTCTCGTTCCGGGATCATGATATGAACCCTTGCGGACCTGATACCGTCGATAGAGGTCAGCGTCGCCGACAGTTCCTCGTTTAACGCATGGATGAACCTTGCTCGTTCCTCGAAGGGTGAGCCGATCAGATTGCCTGAATCGAACACTTCGCCCATGGATTGGAATTGCCGTTTCGGCAGGCCTTCGGCATTCAAAACTGTAATGGCGGCAGCGACTTGTTCGCGCTTGACCAACAGGCGGTAGTCTCCGTCTTTATCGCGTTTTCGAGTAGATGGAACGCCCGATGCCTCCAGGATGGCGGTCATCTGGTTGGCCTCTCTTTCTGGCAAGTTGGTGTAAATCTCTTCCTGGCAGGCGGACAGGGCCAGCAAGAGGGCAATTGCAGCGGGACCTTTGGGTGCCCAGGTTCGCAGGCTTTTCATAGCTAAGTCCTTGTCCAGCTTTCAATTGGACGCGGAGGTGGCCGAATGGTCGAGCAAATTGAGTGATGCCGCCACACGCGCCAGTTCCGCGGCGTTGCTGCATTCGGTCTTGCGGTAAATGTTGTTCCGGTGAGTCTCGACGGTTCGAATGCTGATTGAAAATTGCTGGGCGACTTCCTTGATCGAGCCGCCATTCACTGAGGCTTCTAGAATATCAACCTCGCGCGGCGACAAACCGAACATATTGCCGGTGCGGGAAAGCTTTTGCCGGGCTTCCACCATCCAGGTGAGGAAACTCACGGGCATGTAGGCATATCCGCCTTGGGCTGCGGTGACGGCATTGATGAATTCCTTGCCGCCAGCCTGCTTCGGGACAAACCCAATTGCGCCCTGCGACAAGGCGAACATGGCAACCGACAAAGTGGTGTCGGACGACATCACAATGACCTTCACCTCTTGGCAGGCATTGCGCAGGCGCGCCAGGACTTCCGGGCCGGATGGTCGCGTGATGGAAAGATCGATCAACAGAATGTCACATTGGTTCTGACGGCAGGCCTTGATGGCGGCATATCCGTCGCCCACAAGGCCTGTGACCATTGCACCATCAACGCTACTCAAGCCGTGAGCGATCCCCTCACGCACGACCTCGTGGCTGTCGGCAATAACAATCTTGGAAATTGACATTGGCGGCTTCTCCTTCCGTGAAAGTCCTCATGACTCCTATCGGAATGGCCGGAAGCGACCCGTCGGCGGGCTTTTGCGCAGTTGGATTGGTCGCGACCCTTGGGCGTGCTCTAGCTTTTGCCCACAGGTCTGACATTTCGGTTTATTTACATGCTGCGACAGCTTCATTTGGTTCTTGTGTTGGGCGCTGACCTGCGTCGACGTCAGGCCTCATGTCCCCTTACCCCGTCCGAACCGCCTTCTTCACCATCGCCTGAACCCAAATCCGGGGTCTCGTTGGGCGTGTCTGAGTATCTGCCCCGCAGGCGATCCCAGTTATATTCTGCGGAAGTTCGCATGGCTTGCCACCAAGGGATTGAGGGTATGGTGCCCGGTGTGTAGGGAACGTCGGAGTTGATGCCAATCGTTGATCCTAGACTTCCCATTTCCAACAGACCATCGGTCGCCACTCCCCATGATTGGACTTTTGAGGCGTTCTGGATCCATTCCGACTCTTTCCAGCGGTAGGCGGGATCAGCCTTGGTATGCCAAATGTTGTGGAATGGGTTTACCCCTTCGAAGGTCTTCTCAAAGACATGCGTTTCGCCGACTGAAGCGTTGGGCTCTCGGCCCAAAAGATCGGTGACAAAGTATTCGATCTTCCAGGTTCCGATTCCTTCCTGTGTCAGATAGAGCCTATTGATTGAATGGGCAGTTTCCTTGTCTCCGTTCATCCACATGCGCAGCTCCGAAGCTCGTGATACTCCGTCCGGCTTCCAAGGATCGCTTTCAATTGATGCATGGATTGGGACGGATGTTATGACCTCTTCCAACGAGCCCGCTGTTCGTATCTGTGCACCCAGATCTTCCCCTCGCTCTGTGGCGTTTATTGTGTCGATCATCGAGCGCCGTACGGTCAAATCCCTGCGAGTGGCTCGCGCGTTTGCCAGAAGATAGGGAGGAAGCCCCAGGGCCGCTGAAAGAGCGACCGCACTGCTGCTACCGTTCTGGTAGGCATAGGTGCCCAGATCCACCATTCTCAACCAGTCCGAGACGCCAAGCAGCGCCGTCCTAAGGTCAGTTGTTTTTCGTTCCGTTTGCCAGACCTGATTGGCTTCGTGTTGTAGTGCCGGAATCAGTGTCTCCGGATCGTGTTCGCCATATCCATGTTGATCTGCATCAAGCATTCGAAGATGCGGCAACAGCGCTTC
The DNA here is from genome assembly GCA_038526085.1 of Pseudomonadota bacterium. Classification (GTDB taxonomy): domain Bacteria; phylum Pseudomonadota; class Alphaproteobacteria; order Rhodobacterales; family Rhodobacteraceae; genus Yoonia. The sequence continues at coordinate 17,281 of JBCBHE010000049.1, forward strand.
GTTAAGTTTTTCTGTGCCACCGATCTGGTTTTGTCTCTGTCGAAGCCGTAGGGCATCCAAAACAAGTCCTGGAAAATCTAATGCGAACTCGGCACCATCGAGATTTATTGCGGCATCGGCTAGTCCGGCTGCACCACCCGCCAAACCTCCAATCGAAGCATCCCGGGACAGCCTGTTCCTTCTTGCGATTGCGTCTGAATCACTTGGGTCCTTTCCCAGTGTGCCCGATGCAACCGTCGTTCCTGCTTCGATAAAGGCCTCAGCCGAATCTGGTCCGAGCGCCGAACCTAGGAGCAAGGTCAAAAGCATCGCATCCTTGGGGTATTCATGCTGAGATTTCTGTTTTGAAAGCAAAATTGGGATCATCCGAGAACTCTCGACACCCTCAAAACGCCCGTTTTCCACATCTTTCTGAAGACCAGCGACATATTCATCCAGAGTCATGGGAAGATGATCGTTCCCTGGCTCTTGTCGATATCGTGCATACTCCCTTCGAAGGCCGCGGTTTTCAGTCAGGCCGTTGCGGAAGTCGGTAAGCTGTTCGGACCATTTTCCCTTGTAGAGCAGCAATAACGCCTGTTCGGTCTCAGAAAGGAAGGCGAACCCTGGCATGTCGCGCTCATCAACCTGAGCCCAAGCGTCAGCTTGGACCCGTCTGGGCAGAGCCTCAAACCAGTTTGCCCCTTCAGTGGTGGCGCGTTGCTTGATCCGGGTCGAGATATAAGTAGTGATCGCGTCGTAAGTCTCACCATCAACATATCGGATTTGTCTCAGCTTGTCCGAGATCGGACCGGCATCAGGATTGCTAATCACAGAGTCCAGCACGCTGCTTGTCGCTTCTGGTGTCAGTGTCCCGTTCATAATTCTACCACGCGTCCAATGGCTTCCTAACCATGACCCTTCCGGGGTCAGGAAGGTCATCGGATCTGTTTGGCCGATAGCGTCCCGCCAATTGGTGGATGCTGGTTCAAGTTCTGCCGTGCTAAGTTCGACCTGCGGGTCGGGCTCCGCATTTGCGGTCTGCACTTTATCGGTCGCGACCTGTTCGGGGTCATCACTGTTAGGTCCGGTTTCCGAGTTCGTGCCATCGCCGTCGCCATCAGGAGGCTCGATCATCCCACCAGCGCTCGGATTAATGGGGATGTCGCCGCCATCTCCACCGACGCCACTTGTCCCAGTGTCGGGACCGGTGTCGTCAGGGCCGTTTGTCTCTGGCAGATCCGGTGAACTGTTCGTTTGGTTAGTGCCCAGACCGTCGTTCGCGCGAGGAGAGCCACCACCACTGCCATCTGAAGACAAAGAAGTTTGGGTCTGCGATACGCCTCGAGAACCGTGCGGTTTGCGGATCTCGCTCCACGTTACACCACCCGGGAATGCCTCGATCAGATACATGCCGGCGGTGAACCGATCCTTTATCAATTCGGGGTTCATCTGCGGGTCGGCGTTGAGGCGTTTGGCGGCAGCTGCACTCAATGTTGCGCTTCCAGGGTCTGCCGCAATCCCGGATTGCAGCTCACTTACGTGTCCCGTTTCACCTGTTTTGAATTCAAAGATATGCAGTGAATTGTCCGCCGGATCAAAGAAAGCACTGTCGGGTAGGCCGGGCCGTCCATTCGGGTTTTCGGCCCTGTCGAAGCCCGCCGGATAGGTACTGAATTTTTCTAACTCGATCAGGTCTGGGTAGTGTTGACGGACATAGTCTAGGTGGCTGGCCTGCAAGGTTGAATGGGGTGTATTGATACCATCAAAAACTTTCCTTGTGGCAATGTAGTCCACGGGTGGTCTGGGTGTCGGTGGTAAGCCGTTTGATCCATCAGCAATCCACGCATTGTAGCCGTCCTGATGCTCTTCCAGATATTCAAGGTAGCGTTGCAGATACTGGGGCTGATTTTGGAAATCTTCGGCCAAAGTCGTGTAGGTTCGTTCAGGTTCTTGCGGGGCGAGCATTGGGTGTGGATTGCCGTTAAGATCTGTGACCCGCGTGATGTTGCCATCCTCGTCCAAGAAGATGTGCAGGTTTTCGATCGTTTTCCCCCGTTCGTTTTGCAGCTCCAGATTGTAGTGATCATCCATACCGTGGCTTCGGTCGCCGAAGTCTTTTCGCAACAATACCCTCGACCCGTCGTCTAGGCGCACAATCACCTGCTGTGGATGGTCACCATCTTTTTTGAAGGTCGGCACGGCCTCTTGGAATACGGTCAGTAGTTCGTTCTGCCGCGGTACGATCGCTGCGGGTTCTGATGGATCAACGGATACTTGTTCTACGGCCTCGCCAACCTCAACCTCATGGGGCCCAGTGGAATTTGCGGGATTGGTGTCATCGATCAGCTGTGTGAGCGTGCCGTTTTGGTCCACTGCGGCGCGGAACCTTTCCTGCACTGACCCAGTTGCGTCGCGGATCTCTACGTCATAGTGCGCCGTTTGCGCTCGCAACGGATCGGAGTCCGCGCGGCTAAAGACCACCCGATGACCATCCGCCAAGTCCACAGTAGAGCTGCCCTGGTCGACGGCGCTAGTGAAGACATCCTGCATATTGCTGAAGCCTTCGCTGTTGGGGTCTACCACCCTGCCGGGTCCCAAATCGGCAGGGGCGATGTGGGGTCGCGGCCCGGCAAAGCGAATGGCAGAGGCAACGCCCGGTGTTTCTATGCCCAAATCGGCAAGGGTCAGGCCAATATCGGCCCAGTTGAGCCCTTCCATCCCATGGTTTTCGATGTGATTGGCGAGGGTAATTGCATCATGCACGGTCAGCCCGCTGCCGATCCCACCGCCGACCCGGCTTGCTCCATCGACGAGATATCTGGAAGCGAAGCCGTCCCCGGTCACATCTGCAAGCGCCGTGGCCCGGGTGTTCTGGACAAGGGTTGCAAATTCGTCGGTGCCGCCGAGAACGTTTCTGCCCGTCAGGGCGGTCAGGCTATGATATTGCGGCGCACCTGGCAGGCTCGTGGCAGCTTTGAGAGCGCTTCTGGTTTGAAGGGCCGCGCGGCCTCCGCGAACTAGTGAACCTGACGGTAGGACTGCTGCAGCGATGTTCCCGTAATTGAGCAGGTTTTCTTTGCTGGTCCAGGACTCTCCGTGGGTGACCCGATCGTGGATATCCATGCCTGATGTCGCAACACCATACGCCGCCGCACCACCAGCGACTGCTACTCCACTCGCGACCAAAAGAGTACCTAACGGGGCTCCAGCGCCCGTTGCCATAAGGATGACACCAGCGGTTATGCCGGCAATGCCGACAACCGTGTCCACATGTTTTTCACGTCGGAACTTCTCCCATCCGCTCTCTATCCTTCCATCACCGGCCGTTAAAATGACGTGGCCCTCGTCGTCATAGTCGAGCCTACCCTCTTCGGGCATGATTAGGTCGGCTTCTCCTTCGGCCTCTATCGTTTTGTTATTGTTTCTGAAATCGTGCTCGTCATTGTAATCGCGACCATCCACATCGACGATGGCCGTATTCCCGTTATTTCCCTCAACACGGAACAAGACATCCAAGACCAGTTGGCTTCGCCCATCAATCACCTGCTCGCGCATGATAGGAAAGGCGTTAACGGTTGCGCCTTCGCCGTCGGAAACTCGGTTGATGGCTTCGCCTAGGGTGGTCAAAAGCTCCCTTCTAGAGTCATCTGCGGCAAGATCCTCAAAGCTGTCACCAACGATCTGCCGCGACACATAGTCGATCGCACTTGCCGCGCCGCCTTCAATGTCAGTTTGTCCACTATCCAAAGCAAACTGGTTGAACGTGGACTGGGTTGCGGCTTCCGGGTTTTCCGCGAAGAACTGCATCTCCGCAGAGGCGGTGAAGTCACCGCCGGTCCTTTCGATTTCGTACTGATTGGATTCATAGTTTGCGGTTTCCGCTAACTTCCTTTGGGCATCAGTCAGAGCCTTTTCAAGTTCGTCCAACACTTCGCGAGGTGCATGATTTTCCCGCGCGCGCTGCAACGCGGCTTCAGCCGAGGCAACACCTCCGGCAGCTTGGTGATTGAGAAGCTCAGCATGGGCCACCGACCAGTCGTGACTTGCCTCTATTCGGGCTTCAAGGTTTGCATCGTTCGGATCATCGAAGTAGGCGGTTTCGGCCTGTTCGAGTGCTTCGGTCGCATCCAGCAGGTTTGCTTCTTCGGACGAGGCCGCTTCGCGATCCTCCGCATTGTTGGAATTGATCCGCATTCTCCATTCCCCGGATACCTCCGGACCAACACCAATGATCGCTCCCCTAAATCTTTCTTGTTCTGTGATGGTCTGTTCGACCATTCCGGTTTGTTGCCAAACTCGCGCTTCAGAGTCATTCAGCGTTCCCGTTACACGTTGGGGCACTCCGGTGTTGCCGATGACATCGTAACTCAACGTAACGCTTCCGCCTTCTTCGAGCCGAAAAGATAGGTTGGCGATCTGAAAGTTGCCGGTGCGCTCGGAGAATTTATGCTCGTAGGTGTAGGAATAGTCTTCGTAGACGCCTTCGAATTTCCAACCACCATCGTTATCCTGCGTGAATCCAGGTGGTGGATTGTACGGATCAAAAAAGATCCCGGCGGCAGGATTGAAAATACTGCCATTTTCATTCTCTAGAGCAACAAAGATTTTGGCATTGTGTCTGTTAGCGTTTGTGGGATCACCGGGGGCCGACCCGCTTATTTTGACGGTGGTGTCACCATTTGTGTCGCGGTCAGTTCGCATGATTGTGAAATCGTTCGGTCCGGGATCTGCATCCTCTGCAAGACGGGCAAATTCGATTGCCTCCTGATAGGTGGATATGGAAAAGCCAAGATCCTCTTCCAAGTCGGTGTGACCTTGCTTCGCAACTCGCAGCGCACCGATTTCCTGTTCTACGGCAGCCAATCTGTTGGTCTCGAGGATGTCGGGATTGTCGATCGCCAGAAGCCGGTCGCGTTCTTCTTCCAGTATCTCCAGATCTTCGCTGATCAGGTCCAGTTCCCTGCGGTGATATTGCCGCATCGTCAGGTTGACTGTGTTGTGGTCAGCCGCTTCTGGCTCTTCGTAGCCATACCGTTCTGACAGTTCCTCAAAAGACTCTTCAGTGATCAAGACGATTTCGCCGTTCAGAACAACCTCACGACCGGATCCGTCTGTAGAGATTGTGTACTGATCTCTGTTGACGTCGGGGAGATCGAATGTGGGCCGGAGAACTGCCCAATCTTGCAAAGCAATATGGGCGCTTTCGGAACCCACCATCATGTGGCCAAGTGTGTCGGCGACGCCAAACATGTACGGCGCCGGCACGGATCCGTCTTCTGGCAGGTTTTCGTAGGCCGCCGCGAATTGCGCATTCAGTTCGCTGGCGCGTTCGTCAGTCGCGATCACCCGCTGGAAAAGATAATTGCCCTGGACTGTCAGGTCAGAGGCGTCCGCATACGCATCGTGGTGGTCCGCCAGCGACTGGACGATCATGTCCCGTTCGCGCAGCATAACGGCGCGTAGAACATCCTGGTCGGCCATTCCGGTGGCAAGAGAGTTTCCACCTTCCGTGGTGACGCCGGGAACGCTAACGTCAAGTTCATGGGTTAACTGTTGCGAGGCAATCAAAGCCTCAAATGCCCGCCGGGTCTCCGGATCGCTTTCCCGAATTGCCTCAGCAATACCTTCGATACTGGCGTTGAGTCGGAGGTCAACGTTTACGATGTCATCGTCGTAGGGGGCCGGACCGAACCCGGTTGGCGTGGCTAGATCATTGCGGATGAATTGCAAAAAGGATGCGTCGTAGATATCCGCCGTTGTTTGCGAATTCTGTTCGTTTTCATTGGTCGGATCGGCTCTGCGCGCTTCAACAAGTGCATCGCCCGTCAGCCCAACGATTGCCTCCTGGGTTTCCTGGCTCAGATCGGCGAAATGACCTCTCTCGATCTGGGTTTGCCGGGTCGCGACGTAGACGTCATGGGTTATGTCTTCATTCTGCCCGGCTTCGAACCGCGCTTCGTTGGCCGTAACGGTGACGAAACGCTCTTCGTCTTCTTCGAGCTCATCCGTTGGGGCGCCCTCTGTAATGCTCTCGTTGAGTTCCTGTGAGGCGTAATCGAACCGAGCACCGGCTTGATGGGTCGACCGTATCTCAGAAGTGACGGCGGTCTCTAACGCATCCTCTCGTTCGTCCCAGAGGTCGTGATCTTCGTCAACACCTGCCGCCTCGTCGGCCTCCGCGTAAGATGCAGACGAGCTGCCGGTCTGATTGTCGAAGGCCGCATACTGCTCAGCGGATGCTTCCTCGTAGGCATCCTCAGCGTCGTAGACCTGCTGATAGGGTTTCACGAGCGCAAAGGCGTTGTAGGCGTGACCGTTATTGTTACCCGTTCTCTCTCGTTCTTCCTCCAGATGGGCATGGGCGGCTTCCACCTCTTCTTCCGCCTCCAAAACGGCTTCAGTGGCCTCATCGGCAGTTCTGCCGTTCAATGCTGCCAGTGTCTGTGGCCCCACAATCCCGTCAACCAGCAGACCGTTTTCGCGCTGAAACGCCCGGATCGCCGCGTCGGTCATACCGCCATGGACCCCGTCAGCGCCCTGATTGCCCAGGTCATATCCTCGATCGAGAAGCTGCTCTTGAACCTCTCTGACTTCCCGCATGCCGGGGTCGGGAAGGCCTCCTGCCGCAGGCGAGCTTCCGGGACCGATATACTGAAAATTCGAGCTTGTGGTCCCTGAGCCGGTTGATCGGGTCGATGGAGTGGTCGTGGTCCGGTCAGGCAACCCTCCTGCACTCGGCGAACTGCCCGGTCCAACATAGACGAAGTTCGATTGGCTGCTGTTCGACCCCCAATTGGCGAAGTTGTAAGAAGAGCCCTGACCTCCTGATATTTTCATTGTCATGGTGCCGCTCCGTATTTAGCCGTCGATTCCAAAAGACGGGGGAAGTGCGGTCAATGCTGCACTGCGATGACATCGAAGGACGATCACGCAGCAAAGCCTGGGTCGCCCACGTGCGGACCGCTCCCGTCAAGTTTGCTGCAGGGTACGCGGTGCGGCGCGGAAGCGAGCGTAGGTGCGGCCTCCTAAAGTTCTAGGTGCTGCAGCCGTTATTTTGGGATGAATGGTCAGACCTACAGGATGGGTCCGGGATATTCACCGATCCGCCGATCTGCTGTCAGAAACACCATACCCTCGGCGGCGGCCTGTGTGATCAACATTCGATCAAACGGATCGGCGTGCAGGCGGGGGAGGGTCATCAAACCAAGACAATGGCGCCCTTCAATCACAAGTTCCTGGTAACCGTTGGATAGAAGCCCAGCCCGCAATGCTCCTGGTTCAATGCGAAAGTCCGGGCGGTCCAG
>JBCBHE010000050.1:0-24141 GCA_038526085.1 Pseudomonadota bacterium
GAGGCCCTCAACTGGCTTTAAGTCGGCATTTTCAGCAACGTCGGAGAACATTTTCCCCAAGGCGCCAGAGGTATGGACGGCCTGCACGAAGCTGATGCTGACTGCGCCTATGCTGTTGCTGCCGGCGAAACACTCGGCTTCCAGCCAGTGACACACGACACATACTTGTCTGTGATTGCGGCACGTGAAGCAGTGATCGGCAACTAAGCCATCTTCAAACTGGGCCGCCCCGCATTGTTTTGCGGGGCGGCTGAGCACTTTCGGTGCACAGCCTGTGCACACCTGGTGCACGTCGAGTGCACAGAACTTTCTGACGACTCAGGACCCTGAAATGACCGATGCGACCCTGTCGGCTGCGCCCCTTAGCGTAGACCGTATCCGAGAAAGTTATATGGCGCAGGTGCAACGCCGCCGCCTGTATAGCGGATTGGCATTGTTGATCTTTATCGTTCTGATGGTGTCGGGCTTTAACATAGCCGACGACCGGAACGCCGGTGGCTTCTGGGCTGGCCTTCACCAAATCGGTGACTACCCGGCAGGTGTTTTGTCCGAAGCCTGGGAAAAGCGCGCTGAACTACCGGGGTTGATTCTAAAGTATTTTCCTTCGTTGATTGAAACGATCAATATCGCCGCCGTGTCCACATTGATCGGTGCCGCAGTTGGCCTGGTTCTGTCGTTGTTATCGACACGCGGCCTGGCGCGGTGGCCCCGCTTGATCCCACTTTTCCGTCGCTTGATGGATATCATGCGCGCGATCCCAGAGATCGTGATCGCGTTGATCCTGATCTTCGTTCTCGGCGGCGGCCCCGTACCCGCAATGATCGCCATTGCGATCCATACCTCTGGCGCCTTGGGGAAAATGTTCTCCGAAGTTGCTGAAAATGCCGACTTAAAGCCAGTTGAGGGCCTCGGGTCTACCGGCGCGAATTGGTCGCAGCGCATGTGGCTTGGCGTCTTGCCGCAGGTTGCGCCGAATTACCTGAGCTACGCGCTCTTGCGGTTCGAAATTAACATCCGCGCCTCAGCCATTCTTGGTTATGTTGGCGCAGGTGGCCTTGGGTATGACCTACGCAACGCCATGGCCTGGGGGCCTGGCCGGTTTGGTGAGGCGGCGGCCATTTTCATCCTGCTTTTTGGGACCATCGTCTTTTTTGACCAAGTCTCCAGCCGCTATCGCAACAAATTGACTGAGGGGCAGGGCGCATGACCATGGTTGATCTAACCGCCGCGAAAACAGATGCCGATACGCTGTTCCAGCGCAAACGTCTGTTTGGGTTTGCCTTTCCCGCAGTCATCCTGGTGTACTTTGTCTATATCTTTTTTGCCTTTGACATCATGGGCCTGTCCCAGCGCGCCAACTTTGACAATGCGGTCACGCTTGCCTCCGACAGTTGGTCGTACAAGGTTCATGTCTCCCGCTCGAACCGGTCGGGTGAGATCGCCTATGCCGTCGAAGGGGAACGCAAGGGCAGCTATCCAGAGGGTGAGCGACCCAATTGGGTGTCCGACGACGGCGATATGACCATCGTTGACCTTGGCGGGGATCACGTTGTGCGTCTGCTTCCCGACAACCGAACCGAAGTTGACATCCCGGGCTTCGGCCTGATCGAAGCCCGCGTTGATGGACGTGAGGTGATCACCAACCTGGAAGGTGACTTGCCTGATTGGATCAACGCCACTGACCGCCGTGTCGCCATCAAGACGGCCGAAGGGCGGATTACGCTGACGGGCACGAAGACCGAAATCTTCAACTATTTCCCAGGGTGGGAGCTGTTTTGGTTCACCCTCGATAGCCCATATCACGGGACATCTTTCACCCAGCTGCTGTTTGGCGATCGGGTCGACCCGGCGCGCTCCAACATCTCTGGGGCCATCGGGGATTGGTGGACGAATAAGATGTGGCGGCACAACGATGTGGCCTGGGCCATTGGTGAGACTATTCTGATGGCCTTCCTTGGCACCTTTGGCGGTGCGATCATCGCCCTGCCGCTGGCCTTCCTCGCGGCAAAACGGTTCACGCCGCTGATGATCCTGCGGGGGGCGATCCGCCGCCTGCTGGACTTTGTGCGCGGTGTGGATGCGTTGATTTGGACCGTCGTGTTGTCGCGGGCCTTTGGGCCCGGGCCGCTGACAGGATCCTTGGCGATCTTGATCACGGACACGGGTACTTTCGGGAAAATCTTTTCTGAAGCGCTGGAGAATGTGGACGAAAAGCAGATCGAGGGCGTCAGTTCCACAGGGGCGAAACCTTTGCAGCGCTACCGTTTTGGTGTGATCCCGCAGGTCGTGCCGGTGCTCTTGGCGCAGATCCTCTACTTCCTGGAATCCAACACCCGTTCTGCCACGATCATCGGGGCGATCACGGGCGGCGGGATCGGTTTGATGCTGACGCAAGCCATCCAAACCCAGAAGGACTGGGAAGAGGTCGCATACTACATTGTTCTGATCATCCTGATGGTCATGTTCATGGATTGGTTCTCAGGCTGGCTGCGCGGCAAATTGATCGGGTCGAAAGAGTGAAGTTTTTCGTCACTGGCGCGAACCGAGGGATCGGTGCAGCGCTGGTCGTGGCTGGCAAAGCACGTGGGCATGAGGTGATCGGTGCAACACGAACGGGCGTGGATGGTACGGTCAAACTCGACCTCAGCGACCCCAACGCCATTGCAGCCCAGCTTCAAGGTGCGCCCAATTTTGATGTCCTGATCAATAATGCCGGTATCTATGGACCCGATTGGCCTCATGCCGCCAAAATGGACTATGCCGCTTTTGCAGAGACCTTTGCGGTGAACACCATGGCCCCGCTTGCTGTGGCAACAGCATTGCTTCCGCAATTGAGGGCGAGCCGAACGCCAAAGATCCTGACGATATCTTCCCAGATGTCTTACATGGGCTATCGGAAATCGACGAAACTGGCCTACCGCGCGTCAAAAGCCGCAGTGAACAAGGTGATGCAAGGCCTCTCGCAGGTGCTGGAATCTGACAACATCCCGGTCGCGTTGATAGATCCTGGCTGGGTCCGGACCGACATGGGCGGCGCAGAGGCCGAGGAAGACCCGCACGAGGTCGCCGCCGGCATTATTGAGATCGCTGAGAAACTTAGCATGAAAGACACCGGAAAGTTTTTCCGCTTTACCGGAGAAGAAAGACCGTTCTAATGCCACGCCTGTCCGCTGATACCCCGTTCATCCACAAGAACTGCAGCATCACTGACAGCCAGTTTGGGGCCTATACCGAGGTGGGAGAAGGCTCTCGCGTCGCCTTCAGCAGGTTCGGCGACTATAGCTACTGCGATCGCTACGCCGACATCGCCAATGCCACGATCGGTAAGTTTGCAAACATCGCGGCCTTCGCACGGATTGGGGCGACGGATCATCCGTTGCACACCGCTGCTTGTCATCACTTTCTTTACCGATCTGACGACTACTGGGACGATGTCGCGCGGGATGCGGATTTCTTCGCGCACCGCAGGTCACGCATCGCCACTATCGGGCATGACACCTGGATTGGGGCGGGCGCGATGATTAAGCCAGAGGTCACGCTCGGGGACGGCGCTGTTGTTGCTGCGGGCGCCATCGTAACCAAGGACGTGACCCCCTATACAATCGTGGCCGGAACACCTGCCAAACCGCTGCGCGACCGACAGCCGCCAGAGATTGCGGACCGCCTGATCGCATTGGCCTGGTGGGACTGGCCGCATGATCTGCTGCGCCAAAGACTTGCGGACTTCCGCAAACTCAACGCGCAGGATTTCCTTGAAAAGTACAAAGCCGTCGCAAACTAACACAGCGCCTCGGCATTCTTTTGGACAAAAATACCTTCCCGCCGAAGGCGTCCAGCAGTCACCGCAGGCGCGTCATCTGCGTGACCAAACCAAAACTTGGTGTACGCCCGCAGGGCGTTCCTTTGGATCAAGCCAAGTTCACGCGTCCAAGGTTAACGTGACGCGATCCCCGGCAAACCAGGTTTTCCCCAACTCGACCGGCACACCGGATGGATCAATGCTCAAACTGCTGGTTCGGATCAATGGCGCCCCCTCATTCACCCGCAGGTGCAAAGCTTCCGTTGCGTTTGCGGCGACGGCCGTGATCCGTGTTGATTTTCGTGTGTAGTCGGCAACACCAATGTCTTTCAGGGCCTGTGTGATACTGCTCGATTTGCGTAAAGCAAGCTCCAATCCCTCCAAACGCGCGATGGGAAACAAGGCTTCTGCAAGCGCGACCGGAGATCCATCGCTGAGCGATAGACCGAAGTAGACTAAGACTTTGTCACCTGGTGCGATGTCGAGCGCGCGTGCCTCACCCGTCGTCGAAGATCGGGTCTCAAGTGATAGCATTTGCTTGGACGGCGTGCGTCCGGCTGCCAAGAGGTTCTCGTGGAAGCGCACCCGTTTGCCGATGGGATAGGGTGTCGGCGTGGCGGCTACGAAGGCCCCGGCGCCGCGACGTGTAAAGACCAAACCATCCGCTACCAAGGCCGACAAGGCGTGTCGCACCGTGTGACGGTTTACCCCAAACCGCTCTGACAGTGCCGCCTCCGTCGGAAGCTTATCTCCAGTGCGATAGCGCCCCTCCGACAAGTCAGAGCGCAGGGAGGTGGCGATGGATTGCCAAATCGGTGTGCGAGCCATTGTTACATAAATTTCATGTTTCTGGGGCTGGGGTCCGGCCGGTTTTCTGCTATGATATGTCTAGTTGTATAGTATTGACCGGAGTTGTCGAGATGAAAGACACATTCGACACAGATCCAGCTGCACATCAGGACCGCAAAGCCTGGATGAGCCTTTTGGCCAAAGCCCCAAAGGGCCGTGTGGCCGCTCTTTTGGATGCGTCACTCTCGCGGCCTGACCACACCTGGCTGCGCGCGCCCGAAATTGGGAGCGTCATGGTGCGGGGTCGCGCCGGCGGCACGGGTGCTGCGTTCAATCTTGGTGAAATGACAGTCACCCGTTGCGCCTTGCAGCTTGCAGATGGGGCCGTTGGCCATGCTTATATTCAAGGACGCCGCAAGACGGATGCCGAAGCCGCCGCCATCGTGGATGCCCTGATGCAAACCGATCAGGCCGAGGCTGTGCGTGCCGCGGTACTTGACCCGCTACAGGCAGAAATGACGCAGGCGAAGACGACACGCGCCGCCAAAGCCGCTGCAACGAAAGTCGACTTCTTCACCATGGTGCGGGGGGAAGACTAATGGAGGCACAAACCCTCGAAGGTGGCTTTGCCACACCGGCGGTCGATGCGGCCCATGCGTTTCGGGCGATCATGGGTGCGATGGCGCGGCCTGGATTGATCAATTCCATCCAAGGCGCCGCGCCGCCTGCGCCAGTGTCTGTTGCCGCAGGCACTGTATTGCTCACACTTTGCGACCCCGACACACCTGTCCATCTGGCTGGCGCGCATGACTGTGAGGCCGTGCGCACTTGGATCGCTTTTCACACCGGCGCGCCCTTTGCATCGGCTGACCGCGCCATGTTCGCCGTGGGGACTTGGGGCGCCTTGGGTGACCTGAATGCATATCCCATCGGGACGTCTGAATACCCGGATCGCTCAAGCACGTTGATCGTCGAAATGGATGCGATCGCAAGCGACGGTGCAACGCTGCGCGGTCCAGGGATCAAAGAAACCGCAACATTGTCATTGCCCGAAATAGATGCGTTTCAGTTCAACCAGGCGCTTTTCCCGCTCGGGCTCGACTTCATCTTCACGAGTGGCACCGACATTGCCGCGCTCCCGCGCACGACGGAGGTTCAGCCATGTATGTAGCTGTCAAAGGCGGTGAACGGGCGATCGAAAACGCCCATGCCTGGCTCGCAGAGGAGCGGCGGGGCGATAGCGATGTCGCGGAACTCAGCATTGATCAAATTCGGGAGCAGCTGACGCTGTCCGTGCATCGTGTCATGGCTGAGGGTTCGCTCTATGACCCGGATCTTGCCGCGCTTGCGATCAAACAGGCGCGTGGCGACTTGATCGAGGCCATTTTCCTCATCCGCGCCTATCGCACGACCTTGCCGCGCTTTGGCGGCTCGATCCCGATTGAAACGGAAGCGATGGCCTGTGATCGTCGCATCTCTGCGACCTTTAAGGATGTTCCAGGCGGTCAGGTTCTGGGGCCAACCTTTGATTACACGCACCGTTTGCTTGACTTTAAACTTGCCGCCGACGGTGAAGTTCCCGAAGCCGCTGAACGCCAAATGGCGCAGGGTACAGTGCCGCATGTGACGAGTTTCTTGAACAAAGAAGGTCTGATCCAAGAAGAGGTCGCGGGCGACGACACGCCACCTGATCTGACCCGTGAGCCCTTGGAAATGCCAGCGTCCCGTCCTTTGCGGTTGCAAGCCTTGGCGCGAGGCGATGAGGGCTTCATCCTTTCGCTCGCTTATTCCACGCAGCGCGGCTACGGCCGCAACCATGCCTTTGTGGGCGAATTGCGGATCGGAACTGTGGCGGTTGAGATGGAGATCCCCGAGCTTGGCTTTGCCATTGAGATTGGTGAGATCACTGTGACTGAATGTGAAACGGTGAACCAGTTTCAGGGCTCAAAGACAGAACCGCCACAGTTTACCCGGGGCTATGGATTGGTGTTTGGACAGTTGGAGCGGAAGGCAATCTCTATGGCGCTCGTTGACCGGGCGCTGCGCTGGGAAGAGCTGGGGGAGGACAATGTCGGCGCGCCTGCGCAAGATGCTGAGTTTGTTCTGTATCACACGGACAACATTCAAGCGACTGGTTTCCTAGAACATATCAAACTACCACATTATGTGGACTTCCAATCTGAGCTTGAATTGGTGCGTAAGTTGCGACGTGAAGTGGCCGAAAACGTTGTCAAGGAGCCCGCGGAATGAGCCCCACCACGGTTGTCTTTGACATCGGTAATGTGCTTGTCGATTGGGACCCATTCTTCGTTTGGGAAGAGGAGCTTGGGTCGCGTGAGGCGGTCTCAGCTTTCTTGGAACGTGTGGATTTCAAAGCGCGAAACTTGCGTTGCGATGCGGGTGAGACGTTTGCGGATGTCGCTGCCGAGCTCCCCGATCCCGAAGATCAACGTCTTTTGGCGCTTTACCCCTCTCGCTTTGATCTCACGGTCAAAAGGGCGGTGCCTGGGACCTGGGACGTTGTGGATGCGCTGCAAGCGCGTGATGTACCCCTTCATGCGATTACCAATTGGTCGGCAGAAACCTGGCCGGAAGGGCTGAAGGCGCATCCGCGGTTGGGCACGATGTTTGGTACCACTATCGTTTCTGGTGACGTGAACCTGATCAAACCAGACGTCGCGATCTATGATTTGTTCTTGGAGACGAGCGGCCTTGCCGCGGAAGACTGCGTTTTTGTTGATGACAAATTAGAAAACATTCAGGGCGCAAAAGCGGCCGGAATGGATGGAATCCACTTTACTGGTGCGGATGCATTCGCAAATGGCCTAAAGGAACGGGGGCTCTTGTGACAGATCAAGCCTATAATTTCGCCTATCTGGACGAACAGACAAAACGGATGATCCGTCGGGCCATCCTGAAAGGCCTTGCGATCCCTGGCTATCAGGTGCCCTTCGCGAGCCGCGAAATGCCGATGCCCTATGGTTGGGGTACCGGCGGTGTGCAAGTCTCTGCCGCTGTGCTGAACCCGGATGATATCTTTAAGGTGATCGATCAGGGGGCGGATGACACGACCAATGCCGTCTCTATTCGCAGCTTCTTTCAGAAGACAGCTGGCGTTGAGACGACCACGGAGACCCATGACGCGACAGTCATCCAAACCCGCCACCGGATTCCGGAGGTGCCCCTGACGGAAGATCAGATCCTCGTCTATCAAGTGCCGATCCCAGAGCCGATGCGCTATCTTGAACCTCGAGAGAGCGAAACGCGTAAGATGCATAGCCTCGAAGAATATGGGCTGATGCATGTGAAGCTTTACGAAGACATCAGTCGTCATGGTCACATTGCGACTTCTTACGCTTACCCGGTAAAGGTCGAGCAGCGCTATGTGATGGACCCTTCGCCAATCCCGAAGTTTGACAATCCAAAGCTGTCAGATTGCCCGGCGATCCAATTGTTTGGTGCCGGGCGAGAGCAGCGTATTTATGCGTTACCGCCTTACACAGAGGCAATCAGTTTGGATTTTGAAGATCATCCCTTCGATCCATCGAAAGCTGATCACCCCTGCGCCCTCTGTGGCGCAGACGACAGCTACCTCGATGAGGTGATCGTCGACGATGAAGGAAACCGCATGTTTGTTTGTTCCGACACCGATTATTGCGCCGCGCGCCAGGCGCAAGGCCACAAAGGGAAGAACGCAGCATGAGCGATCACGCACTTCTCTCTGTCCAGGGGATCACGAAATATTATGGCCAACATATCGGTTGCGCCGATGTGTCGTTTGATCTGTACCCTGGCGAAGTTATGGGCATTGTAGGCGAGTCCGGATCGGGTAAGTCCACGTTGCTGAACTGTATGGCGGGTCACCTCGCCCCAGACGGCGGCGCCGTTGTTTTTGATACGCGCGTCGATGGTCCAAAGGACACCATCACGATGTCAGAGCCGGAGCGGCGGATGTTGTCCCGCACGGATTGGGCTTTTGTCCATCAGCACGCGCGGGATGGTCTGCGTATGGGTGTCAGTGCAGGTGGCAACGTTGGGGAACGGCTAATGGCGGTAGGTGCGCGGCACTACGGCGACATTCGCGGCCAAGCGATCGACTGGCTCGACCGAGTGGAGATCGATGCAGATCGTGTGGATGACCGCCCGACGACTTTTTCAGGTGGGATGCAGCAGCGCTTGCAAATCGCCCGTAACCTTGTGACCGGACCACGTTTGGTCTTCATGGATGAGCCGACGGGTGGATTGGATGTCAGTGTGCAAGCGCGCCTATTGGACCTGCTGCGCGGGCTTGTTCGGGACATGGGGCTTTCTGCGATCATTGTCACCCATGACTTGGCGGTGGTGCGCTTGTTGGCCGACCGCTTGATGGTGATGAAATCAGGCCATGTCGTTGAAAATGGCCTGACAGATCAGGTGCTTGACGACCCGCAACACCCTTACACCCAGCTGCTTGTCAGCTCTGTCTTGCAGGTATGATTTGATGATTGAGCTTCAAAACGTCTCCAAAACCTTCACGCTCCATAACCAAGGGGCAGCCGTGATTGAGGTGCTATCGGATGTGAACCTTTCGGTCGAAGCCGGCGAATGCGTTGCTTTGACCGGTGCCTCGGGCGCGGGCAAATCGACGCTGATGCGGATGATCTATGGGAACTACATGGCGCAAAGCGGGACGATCTGCGTGGGCGGGACAGATCTGGTGTCTGTGGAACCGCGCGATATTATTCGGGTGCGGCGTGAGGTGTTGGGCTATGTCAGCCAGTTCTTGCGCGTTGTGCCGCGTGTCCCAACGCTCGACGTTGTTGCGGAACCGCTGCGTGCGGTGGGCGTTTCTGATGCGGAGGCGAAGGCGCGAGCGTCAGAGCTTTTGAGCCAGCTGAATATCCCCGAAAACCTATGGTCTTTGTCGCCGACAACGTTTTCTGGCGGGGAACAGCAGCGGGTCAATATCGCGCGGGGTTTTGCGCATCCCTATCCGGCGATGTTGTTGGACGAGCCAACGGCGAGCTTGGATGCAACCAATCGTGCGGTGGTGCTTGGGCTCATCAAATCCGCGAAGGAACGCGGCGCAGCGATCGTTGGTATTTTCCATGACGAAGCGGCCCGCGCCGAGGTCTGCGACCGCGAAATAGATGTGACCACCTTTGCAACGGGGCAGGCGGCATGACCGGGCAGTTGATCGCGGTTGTTGGTCCATCCGGCGTCGGCAAAGACAGCGTGATGGCGGGACTTGTGGCCGCTGACCCGGCAATTCAATTGGTGAAACGGACCATCACGCGTCCGGCGGATCTTGGGGGCGAAGACTACACCCCGATTACGCCCGCGGATTTTGCCGCGCTTGCCAAAGAAGGTAGATTTTGCCTGCATTGGCAGGCGCATGGCTTGTCCTATGGACTGCCTGCGCAGGTGCTTGATGATGTTCAAGCTGGTCAAACGCGTCTTGCGAACTTGTCCCGCAGTGCATTGACCGAGGCGGACCAGATCTTTCCGAACCTGAAGGTTCTTAACATCACGGCGTCTGTTGAAACACTCGCGAAACGTTTGGCCGGTCGAGGGCGTGAGAGCGCACCGGAGATCGCGAAGCGATTGGCGCAAGCCACAAAGCCGTTGCCGACTGGATTGGACATTGTCTCGGTCAGCAACGACGGGCCGCTTGAACAGACCGTGGAGGCCGCTTTGTCGGCGCTTCAGCCGGTTAAGGCGTAGCGTTGGATCAGTTGGAACCCACCGTCTTCCCGTTCGCCCACAAGGGCGATCGTGTCCAGGTGGAAGGGTTGCGGCAATCGCGGCAGCAACCCTGCGGCCGTGTTAGCCCAATGCCCGACGTCATTTTCCCCAAGCTTACCTGTGAGAGTAAGGTGGAAGCGGAACTCTTCCATCACATAAGGGTAGCCCCACAGCGTCAGCAGCGTTTCTTGCCGCGGGCTGAGTCCGGCCGCCCGGCGGCGCGTCAATTCAGCATCATCCGCAGGCGCCCGAAATTTATCAAGGTCGGTGACGCAGGCGGCTGCAATTCGTCCGATGTCGCGCATGTCCCCTTCCGGGGTCAGCGCCAAAAAACGTCCCAGGCGGCGCAGTTCCAACCCGTCGCATTGGGCCGGATGCGCGCTTGCCGCCAGGCTTTCGATTGCCGCCGCCAAGCCATCAAGGGTTTGGCCGTCAGCCAGCCGAAACGGCGGCTTCAAAGTGCCGTGAAACCCGTACTTTCTGGGTGTCATTGTTACGTCATCAAGCCCTGGCACATGATATCGATCAGCCGCCGTGCCAGTAGCCACATCCCAACCCAGCCATTTGGCGCCAAAGGTCGCGAGCGGACCATCGGGCGGCAAGTAGTAGACAGCGAAACGTGTGAATGACATGAACTCTCCCTTTCTCGCGCCCCCTTTGGCAGACCAGCATGACAATCGCGTGTCATCTGTCGTCAGTTTGGCAAATGCCCACTTAGTTCTGCCTAATCAAGTCGTTCGCGGGCGGATCACACTCGCTGACGGTCACATTGCAGAGATTGCGGAGGGTGGAGACGTGCCAGAGGGCGCGATTGACTGCCAAGGCGACTATGTCATTCCGGGGTTGGTGGAACTGCATACTGACAACTTGGAACGCCACATTGAGCCGCGCCCAGATGTCGATTGGCCGCACGCCCCTGCATTGATTGCCCATGATGCCGAGCTGGCCTCGACGGGGATTACCACCGTCTTTGATGCCTTGCGCGTGGGGTCTATTCATAACTCCAAAGCCCGCTATGACGCCTATGCGCGCAGGTTGGCGAATGAGCTTTTGTCCTTGCGTGAGGCGGGTGGCTTCAAAATCAGTCATTTTCTCCACCTTCGCGCAGAGATTTGTTCTGAAACGTTGCTAGAGGAAATGGCAGACTTTGGTCCCGAAGACCGCGTTGGCATTGTAAGCTTGATGGATCACACGCCCGGCCAGCGCCAATTCCGGGATCTTTCCGCGCTCAAGACCTACGTCGCCAAGAAGCGTGGCATGACCGATGCGGAGTTTTTGGATCACGTCGAGAACCTTAAGCGTCTTCAGCGGGAGTATGGTGCGGCGCACGAAGTGGGCGCCGTAAAAGAAGCCCAGCGTTATGGTGCCGTTTTGGCAAGCCACGATGATACGACGGCGGAACATGTGGCGGTGTCACAGCAAAATGGTGTGACCTTTGCGGAGTTCCCAACGACGTCGGAGGCTGCAGTGGCCTGCAAGGCCAAAGGTATCTTCGTCATGATGGGTGCGCCGAACATCATTCGCGGCGGGTCACACTCTGGAAATGTTGCTGCGGCGGAGCTGGCGAACGCCGATCTGCTTGACATTATCTCATCTGACTATGTGCCCTCAGCTTTGTTGTTGTCTGCCTTTGCTTTGGCCAAAATGTGGGATGACCTGCCGCGCGCGGTTGCGTGTGTCACGCGGAATCCGGCGCGCGCTGCCGGGCTCCAGGATCGCGGCGATATTGCCGTTGGGCAAAGAGCGGATGTTCTGCGCATTGGATTGATGGGTGAAACGCCGTTGGTGCGGGGTGTGTGGGCACAAGGCCGCCGCGTCAGTTAAACAGCGTCTTAAGGATCGGCTGATACCCAGCCCCGCGCACCCCGGACGCCGGACCAAGCGTACCTTCATGCACGCGGATCTCAAACAGGCCCTGTTGGTCGATTTGTTGAAGGGCGCGATTGATCAATGCGATCGACTGTGTCCGCACCGGCCCCGGGAAAACCCCGTCGACAACAAAGTCAGAAAAATCGAGCACCGCTGCCACATTCACGATGGCCTTAGCGAGCCCGGGCGCGGCCTCTTCAAGCCAGACGGTTACGTCGTCGGCGTGCTTTCCCCAAAGTCCGGGGGTGCGCCGTAAATTGACGAGGCTGCCGCGCTGGGCGCTGAGGTGCTTTTCCAGGCGATAAATACTCGCTTCAGCAATCAACTGGTGATTCGTTTTGCGTGTATCGCCCGTGGGCATGCTCCCGAAGGCGCCCGCGTTCCCGCGTAGGCCATGGTAGACCTGTCGGTCGATGACGACAGCCCCGCCAATGAAAGCGCCGATATAAAAGTAGCCAAAACTCTGGAGCGATTGCCCGATACCAAACGCCAGTTCGCCCCCGGCAGACAAGTTCACATCATTTTCCACAAAGACAGGAAGGTCCGTGAACGCGGAAAAGGCATCTACGAAATTTTGGTCTCTCCAGAGATCGGCCTTTTCTTTGGGTGCCCCGAGGCCTTCGAGCCAGTTCCAAAGCTCAAACGGCGCGGCAACCCCAATGCCGACGATCCGGTCGGGTTCCGGACAATACCCGTTTGATACGATTTCTGTGAGCGCGCCTGAGACGAATTGATCGATGACCTCGGGCATGGGGAACGGGTATTGGAGCGAGGTTTCCCAAATCGTCTCACCATGAAAGTTGAGCAATGTGAGATCAGCGCTTCGACGTCCGAGGCGAAAACCAACCGAATAAGCGCCTTCGGCACGCAAGCCATAGGGGACCTTTGGTTTACCAACCTTACCTTTGACCGGTGCATGCTTCTCGACCAAGCCACGGTCCTCAAGCGACCGTAAGATAACTGATGCTGTTTGGGCTGAGACGCCAGTCGCTTTCGCGACAGAGGCCCCAGCCATAGGTCCTTGGGTGCGCAACAAGGTGAGGACCGACCGTTCGTTGTGGTCGCGCACTAACGTCGCGTTGGTGCCTGTCTGCGACCCCCGCGGCGTGCCAGTCTGGCCTGCATGCAGCATCTTCGTCCTCCCATGGATCAGGATAAACCAGATCCCATTAATAAATCAACGTGATTTATTTATTGACTTGAGTTTACGAATCTATCACAGTTCAGGGACCGCGGCCACTTTGGCCCCGGGTTTCTGGGAGGAAATCATGAAAAAATTGCTTGCGAGCACAGTACTTACGGCTGCCGTATTTGGTGGCACCACAGCAATGGCAGATGGCCATGGTACAAGCGCGTGCTTGATCACAAAAACCGATACAAACCCTTTCTTCGTCAAAATGCGTGAAGGCGCAGAGGCAAAAGCAGAAGAGCTTGGCATCTCGCTGAACAGCTACGCCGGCCAAGTCGACGGCGACAACGAAAGCCAGGTGGCTGCGATCGAAGCCTGCATCGCAAACGGTGCATCCGGTATCCTGCTCACAGCGTCGGACACAGCGGCCATCGTGCCATCCGTGGAAGCGGCCCGTGCGGCTGGTATTCTTGTCATCGCCCTCGACACACCGCTGGAGCCGATTGACGCAGCAGACTCGACCTTTGCGACCGACAACTTCGAAGCCGGTGTGCTGATTGGTGAGTGGGCTGCAGGTGCGATGGGCGATGCGGCTGCCGATGCTAAGATCGCCATGCTGGATCTTGCGATCAGCCAGCCAACCGTTGGCGTGCTGCGCGATCAGGGCTTCTTGACCGGGTTTGGCGTCGATACTGTTGATATCAACCGTTGGGGCGACGAGACGGATGAGCGCATCATCTGTAACGAAGTGACCGCCGGTAACGAAGAAGGTGGTCGGACTGCGATGGAAAACTGCCTCGCGATCGATCCAGACATCAACGTTGTCTATACCATCAACGAACCATCCGCGACTGGTGCTTACGAAGCGCTGACCGCAATCGGTCGTCAGGATGACGTGCTGATCGTGTCTGTCGACGGTGGCTGCCCTGGTGTGGCTGACGTGGCCGATGGTGTGATTGGCGCGACATCACAGCAGTACCCACTGCTGATGGCCGCACTCGGGATCGAGGCGATTGCGAAGTTCGCCGAAGATGGCACTTTGCCGGCCAACACTGAAGGCAAGTCGTTCTTCGATACAGGTGTGTCCCTGGTGACAGATCAGCCTGTTGACGGCGTCGAAAGCATCGACACCGCCAAAGGCACGGAGCTTTGCTGGGGTTGATCTGACCATCAGCTTTACATCAAGGTAATGATAGGGGCGGGCACAGGCCCGCCCCTTTTTTGATCGCCGCGACATGGCGATAGGGAGAGGACATGCAGGATCACTACGAAAAAGCGCTGGAAGGCGCGGCGGAGTCTGTCGCGGAGTTTGATGATCAGTCAAAGACGCTGCTGTCACGCTTGCAACATATCTTGCACAGTACCCCGTCGCTGGTGCCGCTGATTGTTCTGGTGATCGCCATCAGTATCTTCACGGCGACCTTGGGCACACGTTTCTTGCCGCAGTTGACGCTGGTGATGCAGCAGATCCAGATCGTCGGCATCCTGGCAATGGCTCAGACGTTGATCATTCTGACAGCTGGGATCGATCTGTCGGTCGGCGCGATTGCCGTCTTCTGTTCGGTGATTATGGGACAATTTACTTTCCGATACGGGTTTCCGCCGACAATTGCGATCGCCAGCGGCTTTGCAATTGGTACGGCCATTGGTGCCATCTCTGGTTGGCTCGTGAGCCGCGTGAAAATTCCGCCGTTTATCGCCACGCTCGGCCTCTGGCAGATCGTGCTCGCCACGAATTACATCTATTCCCGCAATGAAACGATCCGCCCGCGCGATATCCGAGAGGATGCGCCGATTTTGCAATGGCTCGGCCTGAAACCGAATGAGCAGATCGTCACTTGGATCGAAACGGCGCGCGGGATCGAATATGAACGCATCCGGCCCAATGATACGGGCCAGTTCTGGCTCGACCTCCTTTGGCAAACGAAGATCCCCTACGGCGTCGTGGTGCTGATCGTTTTGGTCTTTATTCTGGCCTATGCGTTGCGGTCGACCGCTTGGGGGCGGCACGTCTATGCTGTGGGGGATGACCCTGAGGCGGCGGCGCTGGCCGGTGTCAACGTGAAGGGAACGTTGATGTCCGTGTATATGCTATCAGGCTTTATCTGCGCCCTTGCGGCATGGGTGATGATTGGGCGATTGGGCTCTGTCTCTCCCTCGGCCTCCACGGGGGTGGTGGGCAACATTCAGTCGATCACGGCCGTGGTGATTGGGGGGATATCGCTCTTTGGGGGGAGGGGCTCCATTTGGGGCGCCTTCTTTGGCGCCCTCATTGTTGGTGTCTTTGAATTGGGGCTGCGCATGGCCGGGGCCAATTCGCAATGGACCTACCTGATCATCGGTGGGCTGATCATCGGCGCTGTCGCAGTCGACCAATGGATCCGGGAGGTGTCGTCATGAGTGATCCAATCCTCACCTGCAAAGGCCTCGTCAAACGCTATGGCAAAGTTACGGCTCTTGATCATTGTGATTTTGAACTCCGCCCGGGCGAGATCATGGCGGTTATCGGCGACAACGGCGCGGGGAAGTCGACCTTGATCAAGGCCATTTCCGGTGCGGTGGTCCCTGATCAGGGGGAAATCATGCTGGAGGGCCAGAAGATCCAATTCACCTCTCCGATCCAAGCGCGGGACGCGGGGATCGAAACGGTCTATCAGACGCTTGCTATGTCACCTGCATTGTCGATTGCGGACAACATGTTCATGGGCCGCGAATTGCGCAAACCGGGTTGGCGGGGCAAGTATTTCCGCCGCCTGGACAAACAAGCGATGCAGAAATTCGCGCGAGAGAAGCTGACGGAACTTGGTTTGATGACGATTCAGAACATCAATCAAGCGGTGGAAACGCTGTCAGGTGGGCAGCGTCAGGGTGTTGCTGTGGCACGTGCGGCGGCGTTCGGATCGAAGGTGATTATCCTTGATGAGCCAACCGCGGCCTTGGGTGTCAAAGAAAGCCGCCGGGTGTTGGAGCTGATCCAGGACGTGAAATCGCGCGGTATTCCGATCATCCTGATCAGCCACAACATGCCGCATGTGTTTGAGGTGGCCGACCGGATCCATGTGCACCGGTTGGGCCGTCGTTTAACGATCATCGACCCGAAGGAGCATTCGATGTCAGACGCGGTGGCCTATATGACGGGTGCGAAAGAACCGGCACAGGCCGCTTAGATCAAGGTCGCGGCCTCGGCGGCGATGTCGTCGAGGTCCGGCTCACCCTCTGGCCCGATCACGACGTAGGCCGCGCCATCGGCACGCCATGAAACAAAATCAAAACCGTTGATGGTTTGAGAGGCGAAGGTTGGCGCGGTTTCTGTCGCACCTTCGTTTGCAAGCAAACAAAGTGCGATGACTGTGCCGTCCGCTTGGCGGTACATTAGCTGTGCGACTGGTTTGGCGTTGGCGACTAGCAGGCGCGCGCCCTCAAACGTCAGATCAAACTTGCGCAAGTCGGGAATGGAGAATTCCGCGCCAACGGTGCGACCCAGCCAATCTTCGATATGCTCTGACTCAAAGGCGCTGACCTCAACCAGGTGGCGTCCCTGGCTTGCGTAAACCGCGTGATAGTCGGCGACCTGTGCGATCCATCCTTTCGTTTGGAGCGGTGCTGTTCGGTCGTGCAACGTGTAGCCGCCAAAACCACCAAGGCCGACGAGCACCAGCCCCGCAGCAAGCGACATCCAAAGCGGCCGGGGTTTCGGTCCAATCGCAGGCGGCATCGTCGCGCCCTTAATGGATTGGGCGATGGCAAATGGCACCGGCTCTTGCAGCTCTTCTTCAAAGACGTCGCGGACGAGTGCTTCTGTGGACATCATCTCATCAAACGCCAATTGGGCGTCTGGATCCACCTCCAACCGCGCTTCGACTGCAGCGGCTTCTTCCTCAGACAATTCGCCATCGAGATAGGCGCTCAGTTTTTCGATAAAGTCAGCCATTACACAGCCTCCTGACCAGCAAGGCTTTTCATCAAGTGCTGCCGCGCCCGGTGAATTCGGCTCATCACCGTGCCAACGGGAACATCCAGCAACTCAGACACCTCACGGTAACTATACCCTTCGGCGCAGACCAACATCAGCGGTCTGGCCAGATCTGGATCCATGTTGGCGACCCGGGCTTTTACTTGTTCAACAGTCATTTTCACATCAGCATCCGGGTTCACTTGAAGCTCCGGCGACTCTTCGGCTGGCACTTGGCCTTCCCCTTGGCGAACTTTCCGTTTGCGGATTTCGCTGACCCATAGGTTGCGGATGATCCGAAACAGCCAGCGGTCCAGCGGCTGGGTTGGATCGTATTGGTGCCACTTCTGCAAAGCCGCAGCACAGGCATCTTGGAGAAGGTCATCAGCATCAGGGGCAGATCGTGTCAGGCTCATCGCAAAACGACGCAGACGCGGCAACAGGCCAATCATCTCCGTCTTAAACTGCTCCGGTGTCATCGTGCCCCCACAAGCCGACCTTTGCGGTCGTGATCTTGCACCAGAGTGTTCGTGAATTTCCGTCGCGACGCAATCATAAAGTGTTGCGCCAGCATCGCGCGGATCGACGGACAGCAGGGGTGCCAACACAACAGAACACATAGCACCCCTGCTGATGGGCTTACCGGGCGATATGCCACACACCACCAACACCATCACCGGTCTTGTCGCCTGGTGCCCGATCACCTTGCCAGAAGTACAAAGGCGCGCCGTTCTTTGCCCACTGGTAGGTTCCGTCGTTGCGCTGAATTGCTGTCAGACCGCCGCCGGGGGACTGCGCACCGGCAGGTGCGGCATAGGGGGGCCAAGCTGACGCGCAGCCGTCGTAGCAATTGGATACGTCGTTGCTGTCTTTATCAAATGTATAAAGTGTCATGCCGTTTGGGGCAGTCAGGAAAGATTGGGCGTAGGCCTGTTCGCAGCCAGCGATCAAAGCGGTCAATGCAAGTGCAGCGGTCAATTTCATATCGGTCTCCATTGTCAAAACACGAGCAGCTCAACTGCTGCTCTTGCATCGATTACGCGGCAGGAGAGAATTTATTCTCGGACGGGTGCACTTTTTTCGAAATTTCTGGATGACCTTTACGTAAGGGCATAATTTATAATGAAAATTTTGGCAAAAGACCGCCTGGGTTGCATTATTTTACTGAGAACACTCAAATGGCGAATTGTGATCCGATTGTCGTCACATTCTGACACTTAAAAGCAGCGTGCGTCTCACGCGCATTGACCGGGGCATCATGTAAGGCAGGGCGAATTTGCCCGACCGTCAGCAGATGTGTCGTTGGTGTTTACTAGTAGGTCCGTTTCCCTTCTGACTATCGTATTCACAGGAAGACACATGCCTTCATTTTCTCCATCCCGCGTTCGCACCAAGATTGCCGCGTCCGCGACCATCGTCGCGTTGATTGCAACTGTTGCACCAAGCCACTTGCACGCGCAGGGCACGATCGACACCAGCGCCGGGCGGTCTTTCGACTACTACGAAGCTGACGACGGGAACCAGCGGATCAACCTGTCTGGTCGTCTGCGCATGCTAAGCCAGCGGATCCCTGGCATGGCTTGCAACAACGCCGCTGGGATTGAACCAAGCGCCAGCCAAACCAACCTTGCTGCTGCGGTCGACGAGTTTTCCTTGATCCTTTCGGGACTTGAGGTGGGCGACCAAGACCTGGATATCTTCGGCCCAGAAGAAAGTCGGCGTGTTTTAGGGGGGATCAAACAGCTTCGCGCGCGGTGGGAGCCGTTTCAAGACCAAGCGCTCGTCGTCCTAGAGCAGCAGTCATACGACCACGCTGTCAATGAACTGGCAGCGGCGTCATTGCCCTTGCTGCGGGACGCACAAGTGTTGGTCGGTCGTATCGTTGAGCGCCACTATGACCGCGTGCTGACGATCCAATCTGAGACTTTCACAATCGACTTTGCCGGGCGCCAGCGGATGTTGGCGCAGCAAATGTCGAAGAATATCTGCCTGATCCACAGCCAAGACGATCCGGCACAAGCGCTTGAAGAGCTGAAAAAGGGGTATGTCTTGTTTGACGCCACACTTGACGCCTTGCAACAAGGCATGCCGCAGGTTGGTGTATCAGCGCCGCCAAATCAGACGGTGGCCGACGGCCTGCAGGTTGTCGATGATGCTTGGGTGGCTCTGCAGCCTTTGCTGCAAGCGGCCATGGCGGGCGAGCGGTTTAATGAGGCAACACGTGTGCAGCTTTTCCATGATCTGAACACCCTGACAGGTAAAATGAACGAAGCGGTGAAGATGTATGTGAAAGCGTCCGCGCTCGGTTCGGCCTAACCCCAGATCCATGTCGGAGGTCCCGGTATCGGCGGGACAACAGGCTGCCGTCGTAAGATGGCAGCCTGTTTTTGCATGCACCGTTCCAGCAGAAGAGCGACAACCATTGCGGTACTTTTTGTTCGTACCGCACCCGTCAACTTTCAAGAAACTATCACATTCCAGCGTTAGGCGTGGTCGTATTGAAAAAAAGGGGATCCCCATGACAAAGCCAGCACTTCTTCGCCAGCTTTCGCTCGCAGCAGCATTGCTCGCCACGACTGCACTGACCGCAAACGCAGACGGTCACGCCGGTTTGGTGAAAATTGGTGAAACAACGGCACTGGTCGCCGAAGCCTCCACAGCGAACGACCCTGCAAACATCTCTGACGGTGCATCCGCCGACACAGATTTCCCATTCATTTCCGCGATGAAGCCGCTTGCCACAGTGGGCGAAGTTGACGCCGAGACGGGTCAGGCCCTCACAGGTTGGCCGGACGGCCACGCCGCATGGTTGGTTGACGAAGACACTGTTCAGATCGCCTACCAGTCCGAATCCTACGCCACTATGTCGTCGGAGACGTATGGTTGGGAAATGACATCTGGCGTGAAGTTCACTGGCTCTCACGTCCACACCATCAACTACGATCGGGCAGGGATGGCAGGTTTCCTGACCAACGACAGCGCCGCCTCTGACATGGTCAAAGGGTCTGGCCACCTGTTCTCAACCATTTACAACGTCTTTGGCGACGAGGTGCTGCCAAAGTCCGAAGGCGGTGTTTGGGGTAACCAAGTTCTGCCAGATGGCACGCTGGTCGACTTCGCACCAAAGATGATACTGGATGCGGACAACGCTGACTTCTTCTTCCAGTCCTTCTGTGGCGCATTCTACGAGCAGCCGCACAGGTGGGGTGCGGGCCTGGGCATGGAAGACAATGTCTACTTGATGGCTGAAGAGTGGAAGATCGCTTCCATGTTCAACGAAGGCGACCGTGACAACCCAGACATGGTCTGGGAAGCCAACGACGGTATGGGTCTGGCGTCCGTTGTTGTCGATATCGCAAACGAGACTGCCTACACCGCACCGGCGCTGGGTCAGACCGGTTATGAGAAGATCATGCCGGTGAACCCACAGAACGAGAACTACGTCGTGATGGTCATGTCTGGCTACAACCACGATGAAGAGCCTGGCGCGCTGAAAATCTATGTGGGTGTCAAAGGGCTGGATGCTGCTGGCAACCCTGTTGGTGCTGACGCCTCTGAACGCGACCAGTTCCTGGCGCGTAACGGCATGCTGCACGGCAAGCTTTATGGCATGGCAGTCGCAAACGAAGATTACGCGGCACTGGGTATCGACACCATCGACACAGCTGAGAAGATGCTCGACGCCTATATGGAAAACCCAAGTGCAGCTGAAAACTTTGCTGCGAAGTTTGTGCCAACCTCCTACCAGTGGGGTGGCTGGGACGCGCCTGTGGCTGTGAAAGACACAGAAATGTTCAAGTGGGGCATGGCTGAAGAGCAGCCAGAAGGCCACACATACTTCGTGGGTGATACGAAGGTTGAGCACCCAATGGTCGACCCACGGGAAGAGCACACACGTTGGGTTTACAACATGACCAACAAAGGCGGGTTGCTGACCATCACGTTGCCAGAACTGGCTGCGGAGCTGGACGCCGCTGGTGGCGCGCTGCCCGAGATGCTGTCCGCTGATGTGATCCGCTCTGTAGCGGCTGTGGACGGTGCGATGACACTCGAAGTGGCTGACAAAGGCGTCAAGCACGGCGGCGAAGGTACACACGCCACATGGGAAGACGGTCGCGCACAGATCGTCGCACCAGACGGTGGGTACTGGATCCAGGCGGCTGACGGTGATGCGCTGATCATCGACGAAGACTCCGGCAACGACCTGGGTGAGCGGAAGATGGCAGTTGTCATGAACACCGACACCATGAAGCCAAACGAAATGGCCAAAGGCTACTTCTTGGCCATGGCGGGTGGTGGCATGAGCCCACGTGCGGAAGCAGGCGCAACTGCGCTGGCCGGTGCCATCGACCAGCCACGCACATCTGAGTTCTCTGGCACATGGTCCTTGACCGCGCTGCTCGCCACGAAAGAAGATGGTAGCTTCTACACGATGGACGAACTGTCCGGCACAGGTATCCAGGATATCGCTGGTACCTACTCCATGAACGATCAAATGCTGATGGGTGTTGTCCAGCACCGCACAGCATCCGGTGGTCAGGTTGCCGATGTGAAGGCTGACCGCGGTGGTCAGATCTTCATGTTCCAGCTGAACCTGCCTGAAGCTGCGATGTAATCTGAGTGGACCCCAATCTGAAAGGCCGCGGTGGTAACGCCGCGGCCTTTTTCGTTAGAACAGGATGCCGTGGTTATCGAATTCGTGGCCGTCTGTAACAGTGGCCGCTGCATCATCCAGCTTCAGCAACTGAAACCCGGCCGTCACCGTACGACCGCCGTGCATGGCGACCGCACTTGCGCCTTCAAGAGAGGCCGCATCAATGATCGAACCGTCTTGGAGCGTCAGGACGGCACCGGTGACTTTTGAGGTGAACCGCGCCTTGTTTCCATCTGCCGCCACAGATGACACATATCCCCCCAGGCGCGCTTCGCCGTCGATCTGCGCCGCCTGGCCGTCCTTGATGTGCCACATGACAGCGCCTGTTCCGTCGCCAGGGATTTGCCCGCCAACGTAGAGCCGCCCATCAGCCGCAGCGGCCAAATGGCGCAGCGATACACCTTCACTTCCCGGCCAAAGGCCCATTTGCAAGACGTCTCCGCTTGTCAGGTCAAACGTCAGGATTTGGCTGCGAAAATCGCCCAGGTTTAAGGGATCACGGCCGTACGCCGGGTGTGTCTCCAATCCTCCGAGCGCGATGTAGAAAAGGTCACGATCATGCGCGCGAATGATCTCATGCGGTCCGGCACCGGGTAAGGCGACCGTCGCCAGTCGGCGTATCTGGGGCGCCGTTTCGTAAACCGCGAGGGCACCTTGCAATGTCGTCATGGCGTTCTCGGGAACGATCAGATGCTTGCCATCACGGCTAAAGGCGCCGTGCCCGTAGAAATGTCGTTCTGCAGGAGCCACTTCCACGCCAAGAATCTCAAGCGATGTTTTATCCATGACGGCGAATCGATCGCCTGGCCGTCGCGGGAAGGCGATCAATCGGTTGCCATGTTCCGCCATCCCATGCGCGCGAAAGTCGAGGGGGGTACGGCCCAAAGTGCCACCGCTTTCGTCGAAAAAGCGCAATATGCTGACACCGCGCGCAGAAGTCTCAACCCCAACGTAGGTCACCGTATCCGCCCGCTGTGCCCAGGCCCCACCGCAAGCGACAATGCCGAGGCCGAGAGCCGCATCGCGCAGAAAGTTGCGCCTAGTCCCCATCAGCAGATGTGAACCCAGCGGTCATGCCCAAGGACGCAGGCAGTCCGATTTTTAGATAGTCTTCGTGAAACAAGGTCAGTTCCGCATAGTTCCGCAGGTCGGCAGCAACCACGCCGTCCTCTTCGGCAATCTCTGCCAAACTGCGGCGCTCAATCGAGAGCGAGCCGGAGATGCTTGCAGCCGTTTCACCCAACACAAAATACTCCATCGATCCGCCAACGTCGGGCGTGACATCAAAAAAGCCAAGCGGCAATTCGTAGAGGTCGCGCAAGGCAGTAAAGCTGACCGCAATGCTTTGCAGCCCAAGCCCACTTTTGCGGGCCTCGGTCCGTTCTGGCCGGCTTTCCCCCGCAGTGAGGCCAAGCCCGCGTTGGAGTTTGAACTTTCGCAGACGGTCTGTGTATACCACAGTCCCTGCAAGCAACTCGCGGATCAGCGCGTCAATCGTGGGATAGGTCGCGTTACCTTCTGCGGCCGTATCAAAGGCGGCCCGAAAATCGGATGTCGTCCAATCTGCAACTAGACCTTCTGCCAACGTTGCTTGGTTTGCGCTCAGCGCGACGGCAAGATCGCAGGCATAGGTCCCCGGCGCAAAGTCGCCGTAAATCAATTCCTCCAACGCTGTCAGATTCACAAGCGCAACGGAATGCCCTTCGAGTGCGCCGTCTTCTAACAAGGCTGGATCGGCAGCGCTCACAGCTGATCGAATGGCGCGGCGCGCGAACCCTTTTGGGTCTGGCCATAGCTGAACACGCATTGGCCCTTCCGCATCATTGATCGGGCCAATTTGGATGATGCTGATGTATTGCCACGCCAGAAACACATCGGCGAATGCGGTTTCTACAGCTTCGAAATTTTCCGTCCCGTCACAATAGGACGTTGTGGTCTCTTCCATCGCGACTGCCGTCGCTGCAAAGGCCTGGTATCCTGGCAGGATGAACATATCTGCCGTTTCGATCAGCCCGTCTTGGAGGAGCTGCGCTTGATTGGCGTCAAATACGGACTGTGCGGCTGAAGCGGAGCCGGTGGTCAGCAACAATGCAGCGATGGCGTGTTTCATCTTACAGGCTTTCTAAGAATGTGATCAGGCGGTCGCGGTCGGCAGCAGTCATGGCGGCAAAGGCGTCCCGTGCGGTTTGTGCTTCGCCACCATGCCACAAGATCGCTTCTTCCAG
>JBCBHE010000051.1:0-22024 GCA_038526085.1 Pseudomonadota bacterium
TCTATGTGCCTGATGCTGTCAAAATGAGGATCGCGTCAGTTGCGGGAGCAATGGCTGAAGGGCATAGAGACAGTCATCAAGCGGCAGCAACGTTTGCCGCCGGAATGCCACAACCATCTCTTCCTCATCTTCGCTTAGAATGGTGGAACGCGGCTTCTGAGGATCAGTCTTTCGATCTTCAACCGTCTGACGCTTCCGCATCTTCGCAACTGTCTTGGGATGGGACTGTTGCATTAACCAGAGGTTTTGGTCAGATTCAGAATTTTGAGGTTGATCATGCCATGTAGTTCCCCGTTCAAGCACCACCGTTTTCCACGTGACATCATTCTTTGCGCTGTGCGTTGGTACTTGCGCTATCCGCTGTCCTATCAGGATGTGATCGATCTGCTTTCTGAGCGCGGGATCACCGTTGATCGGTCAACAGTGTACCGCTGGGTTCAGAAATTCGCGCCCGAACTGACCAAGCGAACCGAGAAACATCTGCGCCGGGCCAGTTTGGATTGGCACGTGGATGAGACTTACATCCGCGTCGGCGGCAAGTGGCGCTACCTATGGCGAGCTGTAGATGCAAACGGTCAAATGATCGATTTCCGGCTGACGGCCCGACGCGATGCGAAGGCAGCAAAAGCCTTTCTGAACAAGGCAATTGAGCGTGTCAGACTCCATAGACCGGTGACGATCGTAACGGACAAGGCCCACTCATATCGACGGGTGATCCGCGAGATCAACCATCGCTACGATCCTCATTTTGACAGCATCAGGCACATAGATCGCAAGTGGCGCAACAATTTGATCGAGAGCGAGCATGCTGCCCTGAAACGGTTACTCGGCTATCGTCAGAGCTTTCGCTCCCTGCGATCAGCCAAAGCGACGCTCAGTGGGATTGAGACGATCAGAACAATCAGACGCGGCCACATCCATCACAAACAGCAAGGCGTTCAAGGCGAAATCTTGTTCATCAACCAGCTGTTCAATGCAGCATGAAATGCAAGACCGCCGTCGGGCGGCTTCGACTGAGGTCAACTAACGCAACAGTCCCTATGCGAGAAGGTACGCCAAAGGTTGAATCGAAATGATCCAGGCGGAAATGACCACTTCGTTTGGGAAGATTTGACCACCGCCTGTCACTTGGCCGGAAGCCACGCTCAAAGGAACCTGCAAATGAAAATGAGCTTGCTTGAAGACCCAATGCACCCCGGTGAAATCCTGAAGGAGCTTTACCTCGATCCCCTGGAGATGGGGGCCATCGCGTTTGCGCGGCGTCTGGGCGTGCCTCGAACGAGGATCGAGCGGCTGATCAAGGGCACGACTGGAGTCACGCCTGACATGGCGCTGCGTCTCGCTCGTGTGTTCAACACGACCCCTGCCTACTGGGTGAAATTGCAGGCGAACTACGCGTCGATTCAACCTACAAAGAAATCGATCTGACGGATCTTGGACTTATCGCGACGACCGTGCTCCGAAGGCCAGATTGAGATAGGGGAACGCTGGGCAATCCACATGTAAATTTTTGATCGCAAATTGCCGCATGTTATAGCGCAAACTCCTCATCCAGTGTTTGATCTTCGCCGAAGGAGCATGCATTCTCCTGAAACGAATTTCTTCGGGGAAGTTGATCAATGCACATCTCAAGCAACTTAGTTGCTTATGCTCTGATATCTGCGAATGGCGACAAGGGGCAAAATGTATTTGGTGCGTATGTCCCTTTCTTCTCTGAGGTATTGCGCGCGTCTGGTAGCACCACATTTTTTCCAGAGCGGATTGCCAAAGGAATGGCCGAGAGATTTGGAATTGAGATTCCGACGCTAGCAATTGAAGGAATGATACCCAGCCTGGTTCAGGTAGGCTTCTTGAAAAAGAACGCTCTTGGTGCGGCAGCACACTACGTTGCAGAGTTGCCAGAAGAGGTCCCAAAGCCAAAAGAAGACGAGAATTTCACTGAAACGGTGCAACTGTTGTCCGACCACGTGAAACGCTCCCTCAAGGCGAAAAGCTTTGACGATTCTAGCGGAAAAAAAATCGATGATGCAATCCTCGACGCTCTCGTCCAGCCGAAGATTTGGCACGGAAATAGAAGATGGGCCGCTAAGGCTGAGAGTACAGAGCTTCTCAATGAGGCAATTGAATTTCATACGCTAGAATATGTCCTGGAAAGCTCTGAAAAGCGGCCAGAGGAGTTTGAGCGGCTTGCAAGGATCGCCGCTAGTGGCTTGGCAATTTCCTTCCTCAAGGCGTTCAGACGGCCTTCTACGAAGACGTCAGGTTTTAAGGCATCATTCTATTTTGATACGAGGTTGGTGGCTTCAGCACTCGGCCTTGGAGATCGCGCTAAAGAAAAACAGATGATGTCGATGTTGAAGAACGTCAAAGAGGCTGGCGGCGATATCTGCGTACTAGAAGAAAACGCTTCAGAGCTTCACTCGATATTGTTGGCCGCGACTAATTCACTTGGCGGAGACGGCCGAGAAGAAAGAGCAATTGATAGGCGGCTGCGAACCGATGCAGGAGCTCGGCAAAGAGCACAGCACTACTTGTCTAGTCCAGAACGGCACATCAAATCTGCAGGATTTCGATTTGTCGATGTTAAGAGAGATTACAAGAATGTTCTCAAGCACTTCAGTCATGCCAATACGGAAGACTTTATAGCGAAAATTAGGCAACACGGACAGGTTGGTTCACGTGCCGTTGACGCAGAGATTGTTGCAAATATTGGGAGGTTTCTGAGGCAGGCCAATCGAGCCTGCCACGATCTTTTTCAGATGCCGGCAGTTTTGGTGTCCGACAATCTAGAAGTAGTATTGGAAGGTAACAAACATCTTGAGCAGCTGCAGTACTATGATAAGTCTGCCTGCCCACCATGCATAATGGATAGTCACTTGGCGGCTGCTTGTTGGATAAGTGCTGGTCAGGGTTCAATTGAGGTCGCAAAGGAGCACTTGATCGCAAATTGTTCTGCTTTGGTGGATGCTCACGCCGAACTTTTTAGGGATGTGAAAACGTTTCTTGGAAACGTCGACCCGAATGATGTTGCAATGTTTGAGGGCTCCATTGCGAATGACCGGTCCGCTCTTATGTTGGCAAGCCAGTTCGTCGGCACTGCGAAGCCTGTAGATCACGAGATTAGCGTTGAGCTTCTAAGCTCTGTGGTTCAAAGAAATGAAGAGCGGATGCGAGCAGAGTTCGCGGTTGAAAGAGAAATTCTGCAGGGACAGGCTGATACGACGCTAGCGGAAGTTAAGGCCGAAAATGACAGTGCTTTGCGCGAGCTTGATCAAAGAAACCAAGACCTCCAGTCGAAGCTTGAAGAACAAAAAACTGAAGGTGAACAGAGAATTAAGAAATTTGAAGAACGTTTTGAGCAGTTGGAAAAAGAGGTCGACACCCACAAGAGGAGAGCAACTATTCCTTACTTCCTGGTGTTCACCGGCGTTCTTCTTGTCCTCAGCAATTCCCTTGGACTGGCCAACTTTTCCGCGACCAAGACTGAATACTTTGGGGTCGTGCTACCAAGCTATGTATGGACTTCGTTCGTTTTAGTCACTTGTGTTGGGCTATCCGTACTGCTGACTAAGCTTAGCTCTCGCCTTTGATTTTTTTTGAGCCTCATCAAGTTGTGGCTTTCAATTGGATTTAATGCCTCAGCCCCCGCTCCGCATGCGCCTCCTGGCTGTCTAGCTGTCCCTCAATCTCTCGGCGGCGGTCCTCGCTAAAGTCAAGCTCTGCTGCAAGTTCTCGTCCAGCGTCTTGTAGCTCGCCTCGTCGTTCAGCAATCCGCTCAATGCCTTCATGGATGCGGCCTGCGAACGAATGAGCAAGGTCACGCAGTCTTTCAACCCAGCCAGTTCCCTCTCGATCCTGCCGGTCGAGCGTGTCTCCAAGGCGGTCAAATCCTTCGCGGAGGC
This sequence comes from Pseudomonadota bacterium, assembly GCA_038526085.1. Taxonomy (GTDB): domain Bacteria; phylum Pseudomonadota; class Alphaproteobacteria; order Rhodobacterales; family Rhodobacteraceae; genus Yoonia. Next base: position 3,903 of record JBCBHE010000051.1, read on the forward strand.
CTCTGAGGCCGTCACCAACCGCTCGACGCAGGCGAGCAAGTCGCGTTCCAAGGCTGTCAGTTGGGTCATTTAGTCCTCCTCGATCCGAATGCAGGTGACGTGCCTCTCGCCCATCGTGCAGGTGCGCAGGCGCGTCTTCGATGGGTCCAGGATCAGCCAGGTCCACTCGGGTCGCTCGATCCGTGTCAGGCCCAGTTCCGTCAGCTCCGAGCGTGTCAGATGCACTGTCCAGAAGAAGCTCGCGGCCATCATCGAGGCGATCCCCGTCAGTACCATCGCCGCGATCAGCCAGGGCGAGATCGTCAGCCAGAGGCGGATCGACCTCAGCCGCGTCTCGAACAAGTTCGCCGTCTCTGTCTGGAACCGGCGCGTATCGCTCGCGATGGTATGCTGCGCGGCGCCCACAATGTTCTTCAAATCGATCCTGAAGCTCTTGAGCTGGGATGAGATCGAGGCGACGTGGTTTGCCCTGATCGTGTCGAGCTCCGCGTTCAACTTCTCGCTCAGCCGGGTCGGCCTGCCAGTTTTCATGGAAAATTTCTCCTTTCAGCCGCCAACGCTCGCCCGTGTCGGGATCGCGGGCGGTGATGTAGGCCTTGCCGGTACGTGGCAGGTCGAAGCCTGCGTCGTTGAGCGCGTCGATCATGGTCGCGCGGTTGGTGATTATCCCGAGGTCGATCTGGTCCTGTATCCAGGCGTGCAGCTCGTCGCGGCCCAGGGCGCGGGTTGGGGCCTCGACAGTGTCGCGGACCTCCTGCGCGCGCTCCACATCCATAGGATCGGCCCAGCTGTGGCGCTGGTTCATCACGTCGCGCAAGCAGTCATAGGCGTCCTGATAACCGGGCGGCGCGATGTTGAGGCTCTTGCCCGTCGTCAGCTCCAGGCGCGGCGTGCAGAAGTGCAGCTCGACCCGGCCTTCGTGGCGATGGCGGACCCAGAGCACCTCATATTGCTCAGGGTCCAGCCCCGCGAAGGCCAGCCGCTCGAACCCGTCCATGACCTCGGCCTGTTGGTCTTCGGTCGGGTTATCGGTTTCGGCAAAGCTGATCACGCCCGCGCGGTAGGTCCACTGGTGGCGGCTGGCGTCGATCAGGGCCTCGGTGCGCTCTGGGTTGCCGCGCAGGACCTCAGGCAGCGGGTCGCGTGTGACGGCCTTAGGCTGGCCGTCAGCATCGCGGATCAGGTCGCGGTTGCCGTCATAGGCCAGCACGCGCTCGGCCACGAGGTAGCCCACCGGCCCCGCGCCTGCGCCCTTGCCATTGGGGAAGAACTTGATCAGCACCGCCGCGCCTCGTCGAGGAGGGCCGCAAGCTGGCGTTCGATCACAACAAGGCGGCGGGCAACGGTGAGCGTGTCGAGGTCAGTGCGCCCGACCTTCATCTCGTGGTTCAACCAGCGGGCAATCTGGTTAAGGTTGCCGCCGATCCGCCCGACCGCCAGCACCAGCGCCGGATCAACGCGGGGGAGGGGTTTGCGACGGCGGGCCTCGGTCAGGCCAAGCGCCTCGCGCAGAAGCGTCGAGGCAGGCAGCCCAGCGGCCTCGGCCTTGGCGCGCAGCCGGGTTTTCTCGGACGCGGTGCAGCGGAAGACGAAGGTCTCGGTCAGCGGCTCTTTGGCGCGGGCTTTGCCCGTGCCGGTGGGGTTCGAAGGGGAGGCTTGCCGCCCCTCGCAAGGTCCCATGTCATCGGCGCAGCCGTATGACATGGGTCGCCTTGCTGTTTGCGCTTCGGTTGGTCTGGTGGTGCTCATAGTCTGAGGCCAGCTGCTTGTATCTGTGCTTGTGTCACCAGCTCTGCGGCCAGAAGCGCGTCGATCTGGCTGGGTGTGATGTGACGGCAAAGCGGATGACTATCTGTGACCCAGCCTGCCAAGCCTGCCAGCATCTGAGCTTCCTTGGCCTTCGTCTCTTCGCGGTTCTTAGTGATGTCCTCCACGTAAGCGCGCCACCGTCCCGATCTGAACCAGTTGTCCGAGAAACAAACCTTCGACCGGGTGAAGCCAGCGCTCTCCGCAGCATAGGCCTTCGCCGCTTCCAACAAGTCCTCGACGTCTGTTCCAGCATCCAGAATTTCCCTGATCCGTCCCAGACACTCAGCCTTCCGACGCACACGGTCCGGCGGATACGCGGCCAAAATCTTCTCAGCCTCTTCATCCTCCACCGCCCCGCGCTCGCGCGTAGGTGGTTTAAGGATGGTTTTAGGATGGTTTGGGGGCCGTGGTGGCCCCGGTACCCCGGTCACTGTGGCCCCCGTTCCGGGTCCAGTCTGGACGGGGTCCACTGTGGCCCCCGTTTCGATCTCTGGTTCTGCGGTCAGTTCCAGCGTCTCAATCCGGGCGAGATCGATCCGGTAAACGACGGTGAATCCGTTCTTGCACCCGCGCGCGCCGGTCTCGACCAGGATGCCTTCCTTGAGGAAGTCCCGGATCGTGCGCTTCACTGTCGTCTCGCCCAACTCCGTATGCCGCTGGATCGTCCCCTTTGAACACCAGATGCCTGAACCGTCATCAGTCGCCTTGTCCGCCAGAAACATGATGATCTGCTTGCGCGTCGCACTCCCGAACTTTCGTTCTGCGCACGCATTCGCAACCCGCCAGCTCATCGGATGGCCTCAAAAGCCGCACAGACGTGAGAATTTTGTACAGGTTTTGTACGAGATTTCGGTCGTTTTCGGGGAATTCGGCGGAAAACGAAACGGGCGTTTCTGCACGCTTCTGCACAAAGCCCTGTAAATAAGTCATATTTTTCAGGCAGTTTTGGCGACCCCGGCAGGATTCGAACCTGCAACCTGCCCCTTAGGAGGGGGCTGCTCTATCCAGTTGAGCCACGGGGCCAATTTGGTCCATTTTGATGGCGCGCCAATTCGGGCGGACCAACGGACAACGCGGGCATAGCATGTACGGCGCGTATGTCTAAGCATCTGGTAGACAGGCGCCCAAATTGTTGGGAAATCATGACTTCAATCACGCAATATTGTCGTGACATCGCAATGCCAGAGATCCGTGGGTCGAGGCCATACGCCAGTCTAAGGCCCTTTACGCCGGATAGGTCGTCCTAATGAACGGTTCTGGGATTGCGCGATTGGGGCCTTTGGCTTGCACATAGACAACGCTCCATCATATCAAGGGGCAATATAACAAGATCAGGACAACATCATTGTCTCCGCCTCCGCCGCGCCGCCCCTTGACCCTGCGAGATGTCTCTGAAGCCTCCGGTGTCAGCGAAATGACTGTGAGCCGGGTCTTGCGCAACAAGGGCGATGTCAGCGCAGCAACCCGTCAGCGTGTTCAAGATGCGGCAAAGCGACTAGGGTATGTGCCCAACAAAATCGCTGGTTCACTTGCATCGAGCCGCGTGAACCTGGTGGCGGTGATTATTCCATCTTTGAAGAATATGGTCTTTCCTGAGGTGCTTGCCGGGGTTTCTGAAGCGCTGGATGGGACCGAACTGCAACCCGTTGTCGGTGTGACGGACTATTTGCAGGAGAAAGAAGAGTCCGTTTTGTTTGAGATGCTCTCTTGGCGTCCATCAGGGATCATCATCGCTGGATTGGAGCATTCAGAAGCGTCGCAAGCTATGTTGGCCCAGGCAGGTATTCCGGTCGTCGAGATCATGGATATTGACGGTGATCCGATCGATTGTTGTGTCGGCATCTCGCACCGCCGGGCCGGACGGGAAATGGCGGAACTGATCCTTGATGCTGGATACAGGCGCGTTGGCTTTATGGGTACAAAAATGCCTCGCGACCATCGTGCCCGGAAACGTTTCGAGGGTTTCACGCGGACGCTCGCGAAAGCTGGGTTCGAAATAGCAGATCAGGAATTCTACTTAGGCGGATCGGCTTTGGCGAAGGGGCGTGAGATGACTCAAGCTATGCTCGAACGGACCCCCGACCTCGATTTTCTTTACTACTCCAATGACATGATCGGGGCCGGCGGGCTGCTTTATGTCATGGATAAGGGCTATGACATTCCGGGAGACATTGGGCTTGCCGGCTTTAATGGTGTGGAGCTTCTCGAAGGGCTGCCGCGTCAACTTGCGACCATGGACGCCTGTCGAAAAGAGATCGGCGTCACGGCAGCAAAGATGATCGCGAGCCATTACGAAACAGGGCCGGACAGTTATGATAAACGCGTCGAACTTTCACCCAAAACTGCTGTTGGTGACACGCTATTGCGGTCGTAGAGCTTAGTCCGCAACAAGCGTATCGGTTGATGCAAAGAACATCGCTTGCGACACGGCAGATGCGACTTGTTCGTTTCTGTAGGGTTTGGTGATCAGGAAAGCCGGTTCTGGTCGCTGCCCGGTCAAAAGACGTTCTGGGAAAGCGGTGACAAAAATGATGGGCAGATGCCCGAAGTCGCTCAGGATCTGTCGGGCGGCATCAATGCCGGATGATCCATCAGCAAGCTGAATATCTGCGAGGATCAGTTCTGGGCGCGAGACCTTGGCCATCGCCACGGCCTCTCGCTGGGTCCGCGCCATTGCGACGACTCTGTGGTCGTTTTTTTCGACAATAGTCTTGAGGTCCGTTGCGATAATGGCGTCATCCTCGATGATCATGATTTCACCCGGCTTTCCAAGGTGCATGTCGGTTGTCGCCTGACGCAACAAATTTGCGACGGTGCCAGGTGTGGCTCCAAGGATGTAACCGATGCTGTCACGGTCAAACCCTTCCAGCGTCGCGAGCAAGAGCGCCTCTCGGCTATTGGTCGCAGGTGTTGGAGAACCCACTGAATTGGGCCTTGCACGCTCATCCTCACCTGCAATCCAAGACCGGTGAAATGCCCGAAAAAGGTCGAGCTTTACCGACTCTGCGCCCTGGATTTGGGCCCGGTTTTCGCGGATTGATTGAAGTGCACCGAAGGCGAGATCATCACCCAAATCTTGTTGTCCGGTGAGCGCGCGGGCGTATCGGCGTAAGTAGGGCAGGTGGCGTTCAAGTTCGTCGGCGAGTTGCGTCATCAGTGCAGATCTGCTCGGTCATATTGTCACGGAAGTGACTCAATAGATTATTTCAAGTGCATAAACTGACATTGTACAGCGTATACGTGTAGGGTTCCGGTATGACAATCTGAAAGGCTTGCGCCAGATGTCTCGCAATGATCGATCACGCGACCGTCCTGCCGTCGATGACTTGATCGATCAGAATGTCCGACTCCTCTACGATGGTTTGATCGCTGAGGGACTGCCAGACCGCTTCAAAGAACTGCTGAATGTCATCCGGGCTGAGGATCATCAACAAGGAAATCTGCGCGATGATGACGCCTGAAGACAAAGAGGAGATGATCAGCCATCTTCCTGCGCTTCGTGCGTTTGCAATCAGTTTGACCCGGTCGCGAACACGTGCCGATGATGCGGTCCAAGATACCGTTCTGCGTGCTTTGTCACATGCCGATCAGTTTGAACGGGGCAGCAATATGCGCGCTTGGCTGTTTACGATTCTGCGCAATGCTTACTATTCCGACCGGCGGCGACATGGGCGTGAGGTGGGCTTTGTCGAAGGCCTCTGGTCCGCCCAATTGGCGGTGAAACCGGATCATGATGGGTACCTACAAATTCGGGATTTTCTGCGCGTTTTCGAAAGGTTACCAGATGAACAGCGCGAGGTTTTGATCCTGATTGGGGCCTCGGGCTTTTCGTACGAGAAAGCGGCCGATGTAACTGGCGTGCCCATCGGTACTGTCAAAAGCCGCCTGAACCGCGCAAGGGCACGGCTGGCCAATGATCTTGATTTCTACGAGGGCCCGATGGAGATCACTGATCCAGTGACCTTGGCCGTCTTGTGCCGCATTTAAAGTCGGTCGCGCAGGCCGTACCAGATCATTGCCGCGACGAGCAGCGGCCACCGAAGTGTCGCACCACCTGGGAACGTTGGCGTTGGCACATTGGCCATTACATCAAACCGTTCCGCTTGCCCTGCGATTGCTTCTGCCGCGATCTTGCCGCCCAAGGTTGCCATTGCCACACCGTGGCCGGAGTACCCGCTTGCGGTTAGTACGTTTGATGAAAGCCGCGCGAAATGCGGCATGCGGTTCATGGTGATTCCCAGTGTGCCGCCCCAGGCGTAGTCGATTCGGGTGCTCTTCAGTTGCGGGTAGATCTTCAACATGGGCTTCGAAACTGTCGCCACAATGTCTTTGGGAAATCGATAGCCATAGGATTCACCGCCACCAAACAGTAACCTTCGGTCCTCTGACAAGCGGAAGTAGTTCACGACAAATTTGCTGTCTGCGACTGCCCGGTTGTCACTGATCAGGCCTTCGGCAGTCGCCTCATCCAATGGCTCGGTCGCGATGATGAAGTTGTTTATCGGCATGACCTTCGTCGCGACCAATTGGTTGAGCGCGCCGAGGTACCCGTTGCAGGCCAAAACAACGAAGTTCGCTGTGACGCGCCCGTCCGTCGTCCGCACGGTTGCAGGATCTCCCTCCGAAACGGCCTCGACTTTGCTATTCTCGAAGATACGTACGCCCGCGCCTACCGCCGCCCGCGCAAGCCCCAGCGCATAGCGAAGCGGGTGGATATGCCCGGCGCCAAGATCGATGCTTCCACCGCAATAGGCGCGTGTGTCCATCAGGGAGAGGATATCTCCCCGGGTCAATGGGGTGACTTGATCATATCCATAAGTCTTGTGCAGATACTCGGCGTAGTCGTGAAACTCTCGCGCCAAATGCGGGGTGTGTGCCGCTTCGATGATCCCAGGATGAAACGTCACATCCATGGCGTGAGCGTCGATCAGGTTACGAACAAGCGCCACAGACTCCAGCGACAGATCCCAAAGAATTCTGGCAACATCCGCGCCGACCTTTTTTTCCAACACGTCAATATCAACGCGCTGGCCGGTTCCCACTTGCCCGCCGTTGCGGCCCGACGCACCAAAGCCGACGCGCTGGGCATCAAGCAGGACAACGTCATATCCGCGCTGGGCCAAGTGCAGTGCAGCGGATAGCCCAGTATAGCCGCCGCCAACAACGCAGACATCGCAAGTAAGATCATCCGCGAGTGATGGAAACGGCTCAAGCGGCGTTGCCGTTGCCGCATAATAGGACGGCGGGTACTGACCTTGGCGGTCGTTGGCGGTCAGCAGGTCAAGGCTCACGCCGGGCAATGCCCTTCGGCCTTCGCCCAGACGTATGTCTCGTCCAAGGATTGGACAGCCCGGTCGATCAGCACGTCAATCTCGTCTTTGCTGATCACTAGGGGTGGCGAGATGATCATCCGGTCGCCGACATGACGCATGATGATACCGTTAGAAAAGCTGCGCGTGCGGCCGTAAAAGCCAACCGTGCCTTTGGGCGCCGCAAACGGTGCGCGGGCAGCCTTGTCTGGGGTCAACGCGAGCGATCCCATCATGCCTTTGATCTTGGCCTCGCCGACAAGTGGGTGATCGGCCAGCGCTTCCCACTTTTCTTTCAGGTAAGGTGCCGTGTCGTCGCGCACCCGATCCACGATTTTCTCTTCCTCGAGAATCCGCAGATTTTCAAGCGCGACCGCCGCTGAAACCGGATGGCCGGAGTAGGTGTAGCCGTGATTGAAATCGCCTGCGTGGTTGATCACATGAGCGACCTCATCGCAGATCAGCGACCCGCCAATAGGGGCGTAACCAGACGACAGGCCTTTTGCGATCGTCATGATATGCGGCTTGATGTTGTAAGTGGTCGAGCCGAACCATTCGCCCGTGCGTCCAAAGCCGCAGATCACCTCGTCAGCGATCAGCAAGATCCCATAGTGGTCGCAGATCCGTTGAATTTCTGGCCAGTAGTTGTCTGGTGGGACAATCACACCCCCGGCGCCCTGAACAGGCTCCCCAATGAAGGCTGCAACTTTTTCTGGCCCAATCTCTAGAATCGCTTTTTCAAGCTGTTGTGCCCGCTCCAGTCCAAACGCCTCTTCAGACATATCCCCGCCTTCTGCCCACCAGTTCGGCTGGTCAATGTGGTGGACGTTCGGGATCGGCAGGTCGCCCTGTTCGTGCATGTAGGTCATGCCGCCTAGGGAGGCCGACCCGACCGAGGACCCATGATAGCCGTTCTTACGGCTGATGATCACCTTCCGCTCCGGCTGTCCCTTGGCGCCCCAATAGTGGCGCACTAGCCGGATATTGGTGTCATTCGCTTCAGAGCCGGAGCTCGCAAAGAAGACGTTGTTAAATCCTTCGGGCGCCAGTTCCGCCAGCTTCTGTGACAAGGCAATCGCGGGTACATGCGTCGTCATGAAGAAAGTGTTGTAATAGGGCAGTTCCTTCATCTGCCGTGCCGCGACTTCGGCCAGTTCGTCGCGACCGTAACCGATGTTCACACACCACAGGCCCGCCATCGCATCGAGGATCTCAACCCCTTCGCTGTCGGTCAGCATCACGCCCTTCGCGCTTTTGATGACCCGCGCGCCCACCTCTGCCAGCTCTGCCCCAGCCGAGAACGGGTGCATGTGGTGCGCGGCGTCGATCGCCTGCAGTTCTGCGGTCGGCATATGGTTTGTAATCTTGTTCATACTGCTCATCCTTTAGGCAGGGTGATTACCACTGCAGATTGAAGGGCTGTGGAGGTGCGGGCTTCACGCTCAGTTTGCTTGCAAAGCCCTGTGGAAATTGATCATATCGCTGATGAGAGAGCAAGGGACTCTGCTCAGACATCGACGGGAGACAACGATGAAAAAGTTTGCAGTGCTGCTGGCGACAACCAGCATCGCAACCGCCGGGATGGCGGAAGAAGTGCGTGTTTACAACTGGTCCGATTACATCGACGAGGCACTTCTTGAGAAGTTTGAAGCTGAGACCGGCATCGATCTGATCTATGACGTGTTTGACAGTAACGAAGTGCTGGAAACGAAGATGCTCGCGGGCTCTTCAGGCTACGACATCGTGGTCCCATCTGGTACTTTCCTACAGCGTCAAATCACAGCAGGTGCGTTTCAGGCGCTGGATATGTCCAAGCTGCCCAATGCAGAAAACCTGTGGGGCGTGATCAAAGACCGCACCGCGCAATACGACCCCGGCAATGCCTATTCCATCAATTACATGTGGGGCACCACGGGTATCGGTGTGAATGTGGGCAAGGTGACAGAGATTCTGGGTGAGGATGCCCCGATTAACTCTCTGGCCCTCGTGTTTGATCCCGCGAACATGGAAAAGCTCGCTGATTGCGGCGTGCATTTCCTCGATGCCCCGACCGAGGTCATTCCAGCCGCACTGGCCTACATTGGTGAGGACCCAGATAGCCAAGATCCTGATGTGATTGCGAAAGCTGAAGAAGTACTGCTGCCAGTGCGGCCCTACATCCAGAAGTTCCACTCCTCTGAGTACATCAACGCGCTGGCCAACGGCGATATCTGCGTGGCGATCGGCTGGTCCGGTGACGTGCTGCAGGCCCGTGACCGTGCTTGGGAAGCCGACAACGGCGTTGAGGTTGCTTACAACGCCCCCGTTGAAGGTGCATTGATGTGGTTTGACCAGATGGCGATCCCGGCTGATGCGCCAAATCCGGAAGCTGCGCACACCTTCCTGAACTTCATCATGGACGCGCAGAACATGGCGGATGCGTCAAACTACGTGTATTACGCCAACGGCAATGAGGCGTCCCAGCCGTTGCTGTTGGAAGACGTGATTGGCGACACCGCGATCTATCCAGATGAAGCGACGCTAGAGAAGCTCTACACCACAACCCCATACGACGCCCGTGTGCAGCGGACCGTCACGCGGCTGTGGACCAAGATCAAATCAGGCACCTAGACCGCTCGATTTTGGCTGTGCACCGACTGTGCACAGCCCGTACACCGCGCGTGCACCGATTTGACATGGTGCGCGCTTTCTCCGGACAGTAGGACGTATGATGGCCGCTTCCCCGCAAAACGTTTTTGCCCCATGGGACGATGCCTATGAACAGCCGCTGATCCGGTTCCAAAACGTCACGAAAACGTTCGGCACATTCACTGCTATCGAAGACCTGACCCTGGACATCTACGCGCGGGAGTTCTTCGCATTGCTTGGTCCTTCCGGCTGCGGGAAGACGACGCTGATGCGGATGCTGGCGGGATTTGAAAAGCCAACGTCAGGGACGATCACTCTCGACAACCAAGATCTCGCCCGCGTGCCGCCCAACCGGCGGCCCGTGAACATGATGTTTCAGTCCTACGCGCTCTTTCCGCATCTGAACGTCTTCGACAATATCGCGTTTGGGCTGAAGCGGTCGAAGATGCCGAAAGGAGAGATCCCGGATCGGGTGGATGAGATGCTGCGCCTGACCCGGCTCCAACAGTTTGCCAAACGCAAACCACATCAGATTTCCGGCGGCCAGCGGCAGCGGGTTGCTTTGGCGCGGTCACTTGCAAAGGCGCCGAAGCTGTTGTTGCTGGATGAACCGCTGGGCGCTTTGGACAAAAAGCTCCGCCAGGACACCCAGTTCGAACTCATGGACATTCAGGAGAAGACGGGCACCACGTTCGTTATCGTGACCCACGACCAGGAAGAAGCGATGACGGTTGCGAGCCGTGTCGCAGTTATGGACGCGGGTGTGATCGTTCAGGTGGCGACCCCGGACATGATCTATGAGGCGCCCAATTCCGTCTACGTCGCCGACTTCATCGGCGATGTGAACTTGATCCCCGGCTACGCGGCTGTCACCGGTAACCGGGCCGCCATCAGTTGGGGTGAAGGGCAGCCGAACATCATCGCAAAGACGGAGCTGAAAGCGGGCACAAAATGCACCTTCGCAATCCGGCCAGAAAAGATTGCGATCTCGGCCGAAGAGCCGGGTGATGATGTGAACAAGTTGCAGGGCAAAGTGCTCGACATCGCGTATCTCGGCAATATTTCCACCTATCACGTCGAACTGGCGGAGGGGAAAGTGATCAAAGCCCAGGTCGCGAATGAACAGCGGGTCGCGCGGCGGCGGTTTACCTGGGACGATGTCGTTTGGTTGTCTTTCGCAGACACCGCCGGCGTTGTTTTGACGCAGTAGATGCGGCGCTTGTTCCTCATTGCGGTGCCATACTTATGGCTGTTGGCCCTTTTTCTAGTCCCTTTCGTGATTGTGCTGCGGATTAGCTTTTCCGACATCGCCCTGGCGATCCCGCCTTACACGCCGATCATGGATACGAGCGGAGGAGTGTTAGCCGGGCTACTGGATTTGGTGAGCCAGTTTGATCTGGAGAACTATTGGTTTCTGACCGACGACGACCTTTATTGGAAAGCATATCTGTCGAGCTTGCAGATCGCGGCCCTGTCGACGTTTTTTACCCTGCTTGTCGGCTTTCCTATTGCCTACGCCATGGCGCGCGCTCCGCGCGAATGGCGGGCGACGCTGATGATGTTGATTATCCTGCCGTTTTGGACGTCTTTTCTGATCCGCGTCTATGCGTGGATCGGGATTCTGGGGACGGAAGGATACCTCAACCAACTGCTGATCGGCGCGGGGCTGATCGAGGATCCGCTGACGATCCTCAACACCCAAATCGCCGTCTACATCGGTATTGTTTACACTTATCTGCCGTTTATGGTTCTGCCGATCTATGCTGCGTTAGAACGGATGGAAGAGAGTCTTTTGGAAGCCGCCGAAGACCTTGGCTGTAACCGCATCACCGCATTTTGGTTGGTCACCGTGCCACTTGCAAAGACGGGCATCATCGCAGGTTGCTTCCTCGTCTTCATCCCAGCGCTGGGCGAGTTTGTGATCCCGTCCTTGTTAGGCGGTTCAGACACGCTCATGATTGGCAAAGTGCTGTGGGAAGAGTTTTTCTCTAACCGCGATTGGCCCGTCGCTTCGACCGTCGCTGTGATTCTGCTTTTGATCCTGATTATTCCCATCATCCTATTCCAGCGGAATGAACAGCGCCTGCGCGAGGAAGAGGGGCAATGAGGCGGTTTAGCCTGTTCAACGCCACTTCCCTGACGCTTGGGTTCGCTTTTCTCTACCTGCCGATGATCATTCTCGTGATCTACAGCTTCAATGAAAGCCGTTTGGTGACCGTTTGGGCTGGGTTTTCGACGAAGTGGTATGGGGAATTGGCGCAGAACGACGCGTTCCTTGATGCCGCGTGGGTGACGATCCAGGTGGCGTTTTGGTCGTCGACCATCGCCACAGTCCTTGGCACCATGGCCGCCTATGTGCTGGTGCGTGGCGGGCGGTTCTTTGGGCGGACATTGTTTTCCGGGATGGTCTATGCGCCCTTGGTGATGCCGGAGGTGATTACCGGGCTGTCGTTGTTGCTCTTCTTCATTGCCGTGAACCTGGATCGAGGGATCGTGACGATCGTTTTGGCCCATACGACGTTTTCGATGTGCTACGTTTCAGTGGTGGTGTCATCGCGATTGGTGAGCTTTGACAAATCGTTGGAAGAGGCGGCGTTGGATTTGGGCTGCTCACCTTTTGATGCCTTCCGGTCGGTGACATTACCGATCATCGCGCCATCGGTAATCGCCGGGTGGCTCTTGGCCTTTACACTGTCGCTTGATGATCTGGTGATCGCCTCCTTCGCGTCTGGTCCTTCTTCGACGACCTTGCCAATCAAGATCTTCTCGGCGGTGCGGCTCGGCGTGACGCCCGAGATCAATGCACTGTCGACCATCATGATTGGGCTCGTGACCGTGGGTGTCGTGACCGCATCCCTTGTGATGAAGCGCAATGTGGCGCGGGCGGAAGCCGAGGCGCGCGCGGCGGGGTGACAATTTCTTTCGAAGAAATGGGCCCAAATTTTTGGGAAAATTTGGCCCCGCTATGCGACGCCGGACACCGCTTTGACCTCCATGAACTCTTCCAGGCCCCAGGTGGATCCTTCGCGGCCATTGCCGGACTGTTTGTAGCCCCCAAATGGGGTTTGCGCGCCCAGGCCTGTGCCATTGACCTGCACCATGCCTGAGCGGAGTTGGCGCGAGAGGCGTTTGGCGCGTGCTGGGTCTTGGGTTTGGACATAGTTGGTGAGCCCATAGTCCGTGTCATTGGCAATGGCGACCGCCTCTTCCTCGGTCTCAAACGGAATCATGGCCAGGACTGGGCCGAAGATCTCCTCTTGCGCGATCTTCATGTCGTTTGTCACGTCCGCAAAAATCGTGGGTTTGACGAAGTAGCCTGCGTTCATGCCGTCAGGCTTACCCGTTCCACCCGCAACAAGCCGCGCGCCTTCATCAATGCCGTCTTGGATCAAGCCTTGGATCTTGGTCCAGTGACCCTCGCTTACCACCGGGCCGATGTGGCGACCATCTTCAGCAGCGGGGCCGACGGTTGTCTTTTCCGCTGTTGCGACCGCCGTCGCGACGGCCTGGTCGTAGACCGACGCTTCGATCAGCATCCGTGTCGGCGCGTTGCACGATTGGCCCGTATTTTGGAAGCAGTGCCGCACCCCCCGCACCACAGCCTTTTCATCGGCATCGGCGAAGACAAGGTTAGCCCCTTTGCCACCCAATTCGAGGCTCACACGTTTCACGCTATCGGCGGCGTTTTTGGTGATGAGAGACCCGGCGCGGGTTGAGCCGGTGAAGCTGACCATGTCCACGTCCGGGTGGACGGATAGTTGAGTCCCAACGCCCGCGCCGTCGCCGTTGACCATGTTGAAGACCCCGGGTGGGAAGCCTGCCTCATCTATCATCTCCGAAAAGACGACGGAGGACAGCGGTGCGATTTCGGATGGCTTGAGGACCACAGTGCAGCCCACGGCCAGTGCAGGCATGACCTTGAGCGTTACCTGGTTCATCGGCCAGTTCCACGGTGTGATCAGGGCGCAAACGCCGATGGGTTCGTGGTAGATCAGATCGTCGCCGCTTTCGTGTTCAAATGCGAAGGCGCGGGCGGCCCGAACGGCCTCCTTCATGTGCCACAACCCGGCGCCGTATTGGGAGCCTTCAGAAAGCTGTTTTGGGGCGCCCATCTCCGCGGTCATCGCGGCGGACATCTTGTCTTTGCCAGCCTTGTAGGCGTCGATAAGCCGTTCCAGCGGCGCAAGGCGCTCTTCCAATGTGAGAGCGGACCATGCGGGAAAAGCGGCCTTGGCGGCGGCGACGGCAGCGTCCGTGTCGGCTTGGGTCCCGAGGGTGATTGTAGCGACCTCTTGTTCCGTCGACGGGTTGATGACGGGGGCGTCATTTGCCGCCGCTGGGGCTGTCCAGGCGCCATTGATGTAGAAGTTGCGGGTGTTGGTCATTGGGGCCTCACAAGCTGGTGTTGCAGAGACCCAATCATCGGTTTGCGCGAGACGCAAGACGGGATGATGTGACGTCACAGTTTCGCGCATGCATCGCGCCGCGGCATAGGGCCCCGAGCGGGTCCAACGCTTGCGAAACACTCCCTAGTAGATTTTGAGCGATGCACGCCCTAAGGTTGCAGAGATTTTCCGGCCCTCCAGATTTTAGGGAGCCACATTTGTTTTTGATACGTGCATTGCAGACCAGCCTTGGGCGATTTGCACCACTCAGTCCCACAGCGAACTGGGTGGTCACCCGGCTGCTTTGGGTCGCGACGGTCGCAGTCATCGGATTTGAGTATATCAAAGGACGGCGCGCCGAGCCCTTCGATTGTGTTCTGCCGTCGGTAGATGACGCCTGCAATCAAGCGCGCACCATCACCGAAGTCATTGCCACCGAGGCGATTGGGTGGGACTGGATGCTGATCTCCGGCCTGGTTCTTTTTGCGATTGCGATCAGCTTTGTGGATCACATGCGCCCCAGTTTCGAACGCTGCATCGCACGCCTGTTTGATCGGGGTGTTTTGCGCGCCGGCGACCAAGACGAAGCCGCACTTCTGAAGACGTTCATAATCGCATCCCGCCGCTGGGCGTTGGTATTCGCCCTTATCGTCGCCGCAGCCATGGTGGTTGTCTGGGCAAGCGTGCTTTTGCAGACGTTTTCCTACGCCAAACTGGCGCTGGCCGCGGTGCAAGTTGTGTTAGGCTTCATTGCGGGTGGGTATCTTGGTGAAATGGCCTGCTATGGGCGCTTGGGGCGGGCGATTGATGCCGGGCGGGTCAAACTGCACCTTGACCCTTGGCATGTGGATCAGGCGGCGGGGATTAAGCCGGTGGGGGAGTATTTCTTCTTTCAGGCGACCTTTGCGACGATCCCAGCGGCTTATCTGGCGATCTGGATTTGGATCATGCCGCTTTGGGACAGATACGATCACTGGTACTTGCCTTACATTGGGCTGCTCTGTCTGGCGCTTGTCATTCAGGCATTAGCGGTGTTCCTGCCTTTGGGTGGTTTCCATCTGGAAATGATGCAGCAAAAGCGGGCGTGGCAGCGCAAGCTGGATGAAGAGTTTCGGGACAACGCAGAGGCGCGCAATGCGTTTCTGGATGGGACAAATGTGGAAGGTCAGGAGGAACTCGAGGCGGTCTTGGCCCATCTCAGCAAAAGGTATGCGGAGATTGAGGCGATGCCGACGTGGCCCGTGGACCGGCGGCTTTGGCAGAAGTTTACGTTTCGAAATCTTTTCTTGCTGTCGCCGGTTCTTTTCGATTCAGCGGTTGGCGCGGTGAATTGGCGGGCGCTGTTGTCGGCAGTACAAAGCATTTAAGCGCGGCCATTGGAGTTGGTGGCCGATGGAGGCAATCGTCTGTTTGAATGACTGTTTTGCGGACAATGTGAGCTTTCGCTGCGGCTGCGCCAAGGTCGGCTTCGGAGAAGCCGAGCGTAGCACAACCGGTCTTATTCGCCGGTTGGATACCCAAACTTCGGCCAACATCGTCGACTACAGAGAGCTTGCGGTTCCTTCATGCCGATGGGTACCAACGCGCAAAGTAGGCAACTATTTTGTTTTCCCAATCTGCATCAAATCTCGCGGCGACGTAGTTGTCAGGACGGATCAGCAGCACGGATGGACCTGTAATTCCGTACGCTTTGTGGGCCAAACTATCCAAATCATAATGGGTGGCATGATCCGACTGCCCGATACGGAGCTTGGCGGCAAATGGGAATTGCTCTGACTGAAGAGCTGCGATTTCATCGAGATTGCCGTCGGCTTCAAAAACCACGATTTTCCATTGAGGTGTGCAAAGCTCTTTGAGGAGGGACACTTCCATACCGTCGGAAACACGTTGCACATCCGCATCGACAGCTCTGGATCCGGCGCGCGCGCCCTTTTTCCCGATACCATCCTGTGTCAAAGGGCTTTTCGGGTATTTCTGACCCAATTGACTGAACGCACGCGCCATAAGCGGCCAGAAGCGCTTAAGCAAACGGTTGCCAAATTTTCCGAGGATAAAGCGGTTCAGTCTGGGCGCAGGCAGCGTGTATTTCAGAGTGTTGATCTGGACGTTTTCCAACGCCAAACGCAATGCGCGCCGTTCGTCTTCATAGGTTTGCAATAACGCCTTATCGGCGTAGCCGTGAAGGACATCGTGCAATTTCCACGCAAGGTTGATGCCATCTTGAATCCCGATGTTCAGCCCCTGACCGCCATTTGGCAAAATCGGATTGCAGGCATCTCCCGCAAGGATGATGCGGCCGTCGGTCAGCGCTGGGGCCACGCCGGTTAACAACTCACCGTGGCTCAGCCAAACCGGATCGGTCAGGGTGGCGGTGTTATCCCCGCTCATCATGCGCAGACGGGATTGAATTTCGTCCAAGGTGGGTTCGCGATCTTGCAGGCGGCCCTTTTCCTCGAACACCATGACTTTAGTTAGATCGCCAGGCAGATGAATAACCGCGCCGAACCCCTCGTCGTAATAGTACAGCCACATCTGTTTCATGGTCCGAAGACCTTTCCATGACAGCTTGGCATCAGCTTGCCAGACGTATTTGCCTGTTTTCACGGGTTCAAAGTCACACGCCGTGCCTGTGCGGGTCTGACTGCGTGGGCCATCGCATCCGACAACATATTTGAACCGCTGGTCAGACTGGACTCCGTCTATTTCGAGAGTTGCAGTGACACCATCCGCATCCTGCACCAGACCGATAAGCCGCGTGTTGAATTGGATATCCACGTTTTGGTCAGACAGCGCCTCTTGCAGGTTTGTCTCAATCAAATCCTGTCCGAGAAACAACACATTCGGATGCGGGCTTTCACCCATATGCATCTCACGCGGGCCAACGTTCGAGCCGTACATATGCATCATGTAGCGGGTCATCACGCCGCCAGTTTCGTACATCCGGTCAGTGAGACCCAATATGTCCAGTTGCTCAAGCGTTCCGGGCATCAGATTTGTCGCTTTGGTGTGGACAGATGTTGATGGCTTGGCGTCTATGATCGCAAACGATGTGCCGAGCTTTGCTAACGCGTTTGCCGTCGCAAGCCCCGTTGGACCTGCCCCGACAATCAGAACGTCCGAGCTAAATTCAGTCATGGGCGTCTCCAGCAGTTTTACTTGGTTTCATTTTTGACGATATGATGAGCAATGGGACTATTTCAGTAATGTACGGTACGGTACATAATCGACAACGCTGCGAAGGCAAGGCTAAGTAAACCAGAAAATGACAGATCAGGATGAGAACGCAAAAGCAGCTTTGACAGCACGCGGGTCTGCACGCCGCGCCGCTGTTTTGAAAGCGGCAGCATCCCTGTTTTTGGAACAAGGGTATGAGCGCACATCGTTGACACAGATTATTGAACGTGCTGGTGGATCAAAGGCGACACTCTACGCGCAATTTGGAGATAAGGCGGGCCTCTTCAAAACTGTCGTCATCGAATTGTGCGAAGCGGCTTTTGGTCCGCCCGATCAAGGATTTAGCGTCGAAGGAAACACGAGCGATGTGTTGACCCACATTGCCCGTAATTTCCTACGCATGTTGTGGGGTGACGACGTTCTGGCATTATCGCGTATTGTCTATACCGAAGGTGGCCGAAACCCGGAAATTGCGGATGTGTTTTTCGATACGGGGTATGAAGAAGGCTATCGCCAGCTTGCCGGATATTTGTGCGGGGTAACACCCGATTTATCGCATGATGACGCGATGCGCCTAGGACGCATGTTCCTCACCATGCTACCTGGTGATGCTTATGATCGACTTCTGGCGGGGGCGTCGATGCAGCGGACGCAAGCCGAGTTGGATGACCAGATCGCAATGTCTGTCGAATGGTTGGTATGGCAGCTCGGCAAAACGGGCCGTTAGAGCAGACTTTCGCCGCATCTTCAGAATTCGGAAACAAAGGGCTCAAACCGGTCATCCGATGCTTTTGATCGGGTTTGTCGTGCTAAAAAC
>JBCBHE010000052.1:0-19862 GCA_038526085.1 Pseudomonadota bacterium
TCCGGCGCGCCGTCGATTTCGTCGTAGGCTTTGAAGTCACCAAACTGCTTGGTGATCGCCGCAGTCAGCGTCGTTTTGCCGTGGTCAACGTGGCCAATGGTGCCAATGTTGACGTGCGGTTTATTGCGTTCAAACTTTTCCTTAGCCATGGTGTGGCTCCCTTATTTTGAGCGGTGGGTTGGCACCCACCCTACGTGGTGGTGGTAGGGCGCGTGGTTCCCCACGCACCGCGACTTATGCGTATTTCGCCTGGATCTCTTCGGAGATGTTGTTTGGCACTGGGTCGTAGTGGTCAAACTGCATCGTGAACTGCGCGCGGCCCGAAGACATAGAACGCAGGGTGTTGATGTAGCCGAACATATTCGCCAGCGGCACCATCGCGTCGATGGCGATGGCGTTACCCCGGGTGTCCTGACCGGACACCTGACCCCGACGGGATGTGAGGTCACCAATGATGCCACCGGTGTATTCTTCCGGTGTGATCACTTCGACCTTCATGATCGGCTCAAGCAGTTTTGCCCCTGCCAAGCGCATGCCTTCGCGCATGCACATCCGTGCTGCGATCTCAAACGCCATGATGCTGGAGTCCACGTCGTGGAATTTCCCGTCGATCAGCGCGACTTTAAAGTCGATTACTGGGAAGCCAGCCAATGGGCCGTTGTCCATGACGGACAGGATGCCCTTTTCAACACCTGGGATGTATTCCTTCGGCACGGAGCCCCCGACGATACGGGATTCAAAGGAATAGCCTTCGCCTGGCTCTGTCGGCGTGATGATCATCTTCACTTCGCCGAACTGACCGGACCCACCCGACTGTTTCTTGTGGGTGTAGGTGTGTTCAACTTCGTGACCGATGGTTTCACGATAGGCCACCTGCGGCGCACCGATGTTGGCCTCGACCTTAAATTCGCGCTTCATGCGATCAACCAGAATGTCGAGGTGCAATTCGCCCATGCCCTTCATGATGGTCTGACCACTTTCGAGGTCAGTTTCCACGCGGAAGGATGGATCTTCTGCAGACAAGCGCTGCAGGGCCAGACCCATTTTCTCTTGGTCGCCTTTGGTCTTCGGCTCCACCGCGATTTCAATCACAGGATCAGGGAACGTCATCGTTTCCAGAACCACAGGATCGTTCTGTGCGCAAAGCGTATCACCGGTTGTGGTGTTCTTCAGACCACCCAGCGCGATAATGTCGCCTGCAAAGGCTTCATCAATCTCTTCACGGTCGTTGGAGTGCATCATCATCATGCGGCCCACGCGCTCTTTATTCCCTTTGGTGGAATTGAGCATGTTGTCGCCCTTGGACAGTGTACCGGAGTAGATCCGTGTAAACGTCAAGGAGCCCACAAATGGGTCGTTCATGATTTTGAATGCCAGGGCAGAAAACGCCATATCGTCGTCCGCACGGCGGGCGATGTTCCGTTCTTCTGTTTCGTCACCTGGTTTGAAGCCCATGTAGTCGACAACGTCGAGCGGGCTTGGCAGATAGTCGATGACCGCGTTCAACAGCGGCTGGACGCCTTTGTTTTTGAACGCAGATCCGCCCAAAACCGGAACAAACGACATGGACAGGCAAGCCTTCCGGATCAGTGCGCGCAAAGTTGGCACGTCCGGCTCTGTGCCTTCGAGGTAGGCTTCCATCGCGTCGTCGTCCTGCTCAACCGCAGCTTCGACAAGTTTTTCGCGCCATTCAGCGGCTTGATCCGTCAGGCTGTCACGGATCGGTGCTTTGATCCAGGACGCGCCGAGGTCTTCACCCTGCCACAGCCATTCTTCCATAGTGACCAGGTCAACAAGGCCTTCGAGCTCAGTTTCGGCGCCGATTGGGAATGCAACCGGGATCGCGCGCGCGCCGGTCCGGTCTTCGACCATCGCAACGCAATTGAAGAAGTCTGCGCCGATCTTGTCCATTTTGTTGACGAAGACCATGCGCGGCACTTTGTAGCGGTCAGCCTGGCGCCACACGGTCTCTGTTTGAGGCTCAACACCGGCGTTGGCGTCAAGCACACAGATCGCACCGTCGAGCACCGCAAGGGATCGTTCAACTTCGATTGTGAAGTCAACGTGGCCAGGTGTGTCGATGATGTTCATACGGTGCTTGGGGCTATCTGCCTCAGTCCCGTTTTCGGTGCGTTCCCAAAACGTGGTCGTCGCAGCAGAGGTAATCGTGATGCCGCGCTCTTGTTCCTGCTCCATCCAATCCATCGTAGCTGCACCATCGTGCACCTCACCGATGTTGTGGGACTTGCCTGTATAGTACAGGATC
Organism: Pseudomonadota bacterium; assembly: GCA_038526085.1. Classification (GTDB taxonomy): domain Bacteria; phylum Pseudomonadota; class Alphaproteobacteria; order Rhodobacterales; family Rhodobacteraceae; genus Yoonia. The sequence goes on from JBCBHE010000052.1 coordinate 2,267, forward strand.
CGTTCGGAACATGTGGTCTTACCCGCATCAATATGCGCCATAATCCCAAAGTTACGGTAGAGTTCGAGAGGATACTCGCGTGCCATCTGGATGTTTCCCTATTACCAGCGGTAGTGGCTGAACGCTTTGTTGGCGTCTGCCATTTTGTGGGTGTCTTCGCGTTTCTTAACGGCTGTGCCGCGGTTGTTCACTGCATCAAGCAACTCACCAGCCAAACGCTCTTCCATGGTGTTTTCATTGCGGTTCTGGGCCGCAGTGATCAACCAGCGGATGGCCAAAGCCTCACGGCGTTCAGGGCGGACATCCACAGGCACCTGGTAGGTTGCACCACCGACACGGCGGGACCGGACTTCCAGGTTTGGTTTGATATTGTCGAGCGCTTCGTGGAAGACCTCAACAGGCGCTTTCTTCAGCTTCTCTTCAACACGGTCAAAGGCGTTGTAGACGATGCGTTCTGCGACCGATTTCTTCCCGTCGATCATCAGGTTATTCATGAATTTAGTCAGAACCGTGTCGCCATATTTGGCGTCAGGCAGGACTTCGCGTTTCTCAGCGGCGTGGCGGCGTGACATATTATGTTTCTCTCTATTCTCTCTATCAGTGTCATCCTCGGGCGTGACCCGAGGATCTCCGGCTTCAAGAGATCCCCACCGACGCGGGGATGACCTGAACGCCGGCGTTCAGGTCACTTCGGACGCTTGGCGCCGTACTTCGAACGACGCTGTTTACGGTCTTTCACACCCTGGGTATCCAGAACACCGCGCAGGATGTGGTAACGTACACCAGGAAGGTCTTTCACACGGCCGCCACGGATCAGAACAACAGAGTGTTCCTGCAAGTTGTGGCTTTCACCGGGGATGTAGGAGATCACTTCGTAGCCGTTGGTCAAGCGAACCTTCGCAACCTTCCGCATCGCGGAGTTCGGCTTCTTTGGTGTCGTTGTATAAACGCGTGTGCACACACCGCGTTTCTGGGGGCAAGATTCCAAGTGCTGCGACTTGGACTTCACAATCTTAGGCTGGCGCGGCTTGCGGATCAGCTGCTGAATAGTTGGCATCGTTTGATGTTCCCATCTTTTCACATGTTATGCGCCATCACTGGCGCGGGTTTTTCTTGGTAGAGCCCCTCGTTTCCGAGAAGCACAAAAATTCCGCAGTCAATCCCTTACCGGAGGATTGGTGCGGTGCGTTAACCAGAGGAACAATCCAGCAGTAGGACGGTTCTTGACCAAGGCTTGTCGATTTCCGCGCAAAAAGCAGATGCCCCACGCGCAGTTGAGCGGCGTATAGGCAGAGTCGGTAGGCCTGTCAACAAGCCCCCCCGCCCCACCCGATGACAGCGTCCGTTTCGCCACCAATCGGACCGTTCGTCGCCCTTGCTATTCCATAACACTTGGGCGCAATCGCTTAGCCCGCAGGCATTTGCCAATGTCCGGTCATTGCAGCGCCCAACGTTCTGGGCGACCCCCGATTAGGATATGACCCATGACACGCACTTTGCTTTGCCTCACCGCGGCCGCACTTGTTTCCGCATGCGCGGTACCGAAGGAAAATACACTCAACCGCGCCGATTTCCGAGCCGCGGAAGCTGACGACGCGTTTGCTCGCACGCTCGACTTTACCCCTGTTGAACGGATCCCAGCAGGGACGGCCACGTACGAGGGCACGGTCCACAGCGACGCCATTGTCGAAGGTGTCGACGATTTCAAAGTTCTGGGTGACTTGGAACTGTCAGTGGATATTGCTGATGCTGGCGCGCGCGCGGGCACCAGTGATGTGACCGGCAGCATCACAAACCTGAACCTTTTTGACGATGCCGAGAATGGCTTTGACGACCAGCGCCTCGGCGGAACATTAACATTGAGCGGCCGGACCGAAGGTGGACGCATTGATGCTCAGGCAACAGGTGTTGTGGATGCCGTGGTTTCTGACACCATTGGACGCCAGTCGGCCACCTGGCAATTGGACCTGGACGGCGACTTCCGTGACAATTTTGAAAATGCGGACGTTGTGTCCGGTGATGTCACGGGCGGCACGGTCGGTGGGTCAACCGATGACTACACTGTCGTCTTAACTGGCGACGGCGGGTTCTATGGGGAACGACAAGACTGAACAAATGTGACGCGCATCACAGACGAGCAGGCATGGGGCAGGCACGAACAGGCCACAACATAGGAGCCGCCCCATGCACTTTTTACGCACAACCACCCTAACCGTTTGCCTTGCCCTCGCCGCATGTGGTGGCACCACCGAGGAAGGCATCATCGCCGATCCACCCCCGATAACGTTCAACACCAGCGCAATCGCGATTACGCAGGATCGCCTGGACAACACATTGAACTACGCCCGTAATCAGGACGTTGCGATCACCGGCTCCGCTTCATTTTCCGGTGGCTTCATTGCTGATCTTGAGGTGAACGATATTGAGGGTCAGTCCCTCGTCGGTAACATCGACATGGATATGGACTTTGATACCGACGAGGTCACTGGCACCATGCGCAACCTTGGGGTGGCAGACAGCAACGGGGTTGCGACCGAAGGTGTCCTTGGCAGTATTAGCCTTGCTGGCACCGTCGGCGAGGTTGCGGCAGGTGACAAACCGGTGGGCGTTCCCGGGTCTGGATCCCCCGAGGATCAAATTGCACAGAACATTCTGGATGTGAGTGGGAGCGGCACCATTACTGGTAACTTCGGGACCGAGAGACAACGCAATCTTCCAGTTGATGTCTTTATGCTGGCCCACGCCAGGACCCAGACATTCAGTCAGCAGATTAGCGACAGTCCCGTTAACTTCGGCGCACCCAAAGACTGGTTTTCGGGCCGTATTCGCGGTTTGTCTGACGGTGAACGCGTTTTCGATGGCCGTTTCTATCTGTTCGAAGGCTGACGACGCGACGCGATTTTTTCGCGATAGAGTGTGAAAAACCCCATAGTCACGACGATCGACGCGCCGAACAACGTGAGCGCGCTTGGAACTTCGCCAAAAACTGTCGCCCCAAGCAGTATCGCGACCAAAAGGCTCGTGTAGCGAAACGGGGCGACAAAGCTGACTTCACCCACACGCATCGCGGCCGCTGAAAAGACATAGGCCGCGATGATAAAGAGGGAGGCACAGGTCAGCATGGTAAGGGCTGACGACGTCAAAGGTGCGCCTTGTTCGAAGAAGGTGCCGACGCCCGACATGATCAAAACACCTGTCGCCGCAACAAGGCCCGCAAAGGACGATGGCACTTGTGACGACATCCGCCGCGCGGCAAGGTCGCGCATTGTGGCCGCACAAACGCAACCGACGGCATAGAGGGAATAGACGCTAAAGTCTGCGCCGCCCGGCTGTACGATCAAGAGAACGCCCGCAAATCCCACAAGAATTGCGGTGAGGCGCCGCCACCCAAGCGGTTCGGAAAAAAACACCGCCGCGCCGAGGCTGACGGTGAGCGGCAGCGCCTGCAAGATCGCGCTGACGTTCGCGAAGGGCATGTTGAAGAGTGCTGTAAGGAAAAAGACCGCACCGAGCATTTCGCCCACGGCGCGGACGATGAGAAGGCCCCAATCGCGCCGAGGGAAGTCGACGCGGAATTGGCCCATTGCCATACAGAGGACTACCATCAGCGGCAGCACGATAAGCCCACGCCAAAACGTTGCCTGCATCACTGGTAGCTCGTCCGCGACGGCCTTCATAAACGCATCATTGACGGTATAGGCCGTCATCGCACCCACCATAAGAAGTGCGCCACGCATATTGTCTGACAAGGGCATAGCGCGCGCTTATCAGCGCGCCCTGCCCCGCGCCATACTATTCTGCCGGATGTAACAGCGCGGGTTGTCGCAGATCAGAAAAACGCACCATACGCTTGGTGTCTTCGTCCCACAGCTTCCAACGAATGCAAGCAAACGCCTCTGCCCACCCCATCCGAGTTGGCTGAAGTTGATCCTTCAGCGCCTCATGACAGGATTTTAAGTGGTAGGCCGGGATCTTGACGTAGTAGTGGTGCAGATCATGAAACGCGAAATTGTAGGTAAGGAAGTGAAACCAGTTCCCAAAGTCGAGAACGCTTGACCCCTGCAAAGAGGCTTCGCGCACATCGCATTCGGTCTCGTGTTCCCAATAAGCTTCCTCAAAGTTGTGCCCCGCGAAGACCATGAATGTTCCGAAGCAAGCCGCGAAGAGATTGCAGATCATATAGACCGTAAACGCCGTCGGACCGCCGATCGCATAGACGCCGTACCACAACGAGAACATCAGCGTGTTTTGCGCCACGACATCGAACCACCCAGTTTTGGTGACATTCTTTGGAATTCGGTAGCGAATATAAAACATAAAAACGGGCCCGATAAAATAAATGACCACGGGCGACCGATAAATCCGGTAATAGAGTTTTCCCCAAAAACCAGCGTCCTGATATTCACGCACAGTCCACGTCAGCACTTCATGGGCGTCGCGCTCATCAAGGTTACCGATTTCGGCATGGTGGCGGTTATGATTGTATTTCATGGCGTAAAAAGGGTGCGCCGTGAATGCCCCCATCAGCACACCAACCACCTCACAAACCGTGCGATTTGTGAAATGCGCATAGTGTCCGCAATCGTGCTGTGCACCAAACAAGCGAATTGTGCCGCTAGTAAAAAATACGACGGAAACGGCCAAGACGAGCCAATTTCCCCAATAGATGGTGCCCAGAACAATCGCACCAAAATAGAATAAGAGTGAAATCCCCAAATTCACCCATGCAAGCCTGTTGTCAGGTACCGCAAAAGGTCGCGCCACATCTAAAATGGACATCGTTTAATCTTTCTTATCGTCTCATTTCGGCGAGTAATTATGTCCCCCGCGCATCGGACGTTAAGAGACGTGAAAGGTGGCGACAAGTTGGGAAAGCCTGACCTTACGAAAAGGAGGGGTTGCCAAGCACGAATCGTGAAGAAATGAGACCAAATCCGAGAGTTACTACCATATCATGATGTCGCCCCTTCAGCATCCACAAAATATGGTCAATGTATTTAACGTCTTGCTTAATTAACAAAGATGTTCATTACTAAGTTTATGGACACACCCTCGCCTCTTGATGCCGCCTTCGCTGCCCTTGCCCATCCGGCGCGGCGCGCAATCCTGGCGCGACTCGCTCAGGGCGACGCCACGGTCAACGACCTTGCCGCGCCTTTCGACATGAGCTTGCCCGCCATCTCCCGCCACATTCGCGTCTTAGAGAATGCCGGTCTCGTGTCCCGCAGCCGCAATGCGCAATTTCGCCCCTGTCAACTTAACCCAGCACCGCTACAGGCGGTTGCAAACTGGGCAGACCAGTATCGTCCGATTTGGGAAGGACGGTTTGACGCGCTGGACGCATACTTACAAACATTGAAGGAGAAAACCGATGAGTGACACACCAAAATGGGTCAAGATCGAACGGACATTCGATGCCCCCATCGATACAGTTTGGGCAATGTGGACGGATGCCGAAAAGTTCAAGGCTTGGTACGGCCCAATGGGGATGACCGTTCCATCGGCCGAAATGGATGTTTCGGTCGGCGGCACGCGGAAAGTCAGCATGGAGATGGTCACACCAGAGCGCACCATGACCATGTATTTCACTGGTGTTTACAAAGAGGTCACAGCACCTTCCCGTCTCGTTTACACAGAGGCAATGTGTGACGCCGAAGGCAACGTGATGACACCGGAACAGATGGGTATGCCACCTGGGTCACCCGACATCACTGAGGTCATTGTGGACCTGAGGGCCGATGGTGATCAGACGGTGATGACGATGGTGCATGTGGGTGTGCCAGATGGATCGCCTGGCGCAGGCGGTTGGGGTCAGGCCTTCGATAAACTGGCCGAAACGCTGGTTTCTGCATGACGATCCGTCGCATTGTTACCGATGTGGCGACGTCTGAGGTCAAAGAGGTTAGCGACTTCTACATCGCCCTTTTCGACCTCGACGTTGTGATGGACCAAGGGTGGATCATGACCTTATCCACCGGCTCAACCGGACCGGTGCAACTGAGCATCGCATCGGAGGGCGGCGGCGGCGCGCCGGTACCCGACATGTCTATTGAGGTCGCGGATGTCGATGCTGTCTTCAGGAAGGCTGAAGGCCTTGGGGCAGTCGTAACCTACGCCCTACGGGACGAACCCTGGGGTGTGCGCCGGTTCTTCGTTGAAGACCCAACGGGCCGCATTCTTAATATCCTGATGCACAAATAGAAACGAGCCCCGTCCTTTGTAGGACGGGGCTCGTTTCATAGACTTTTCAGGCGCTTAGTCGCGGCTTTCGGGCGTATCGGCGATGATCGTATCGAATTCATCTCCGCCGATCACATCGTCGCCCATCTCCATGTCCATCATCGATGGCGAAGCAAGGGCGGCGGCCTGTTCGGCCTCCTCCAGACGGGCCTCGATAACCACGTTATCACGCTCGGTCGCAATCCGACGGACACGCTGGGTCGCACCACCTGTCCCAGCTGGGATCAGACGGCCGACGATGACGTTCTCTTTCAGACCAACAAGCTTATCGCGCTTCCCTTGAACCGATGCTTCGGTCAGCACGCGGGTGGTTTCCTGGAACGACGCTGCGGAGATGAACGAACGTGTCTGCAAGGACGCCTTGGTGATACCAAGCAGGATCGGCTCACCCTGCGCCGGACGATCCCCGCGCTTCAGCGCTTTTGCATTCGCCTCTTCGAACTCCGCTTTGTCGACAGTTTCACCTTTCAGCAGAACAGTGTCACCGCTGTCCTGGATCTCCCACTTCTGCAGCATCTGGCGCACGATCACTTCGATATGCTTATCGTTGATCTTCACACCCTGCAGACGATAGACGTCCTGAACCTCATCGATCATGTAGTCGGCGAGCGCCTCAACACCCATCACCGCAAGAATATCGTGCGGGGCCGGGTTGCCGTCCATGATGTAGTCACCCTTCTGAACAAAGTCACCTTCCACAACCGGGATGTGCTTGCCCTTGGGCACCATGTATTCGACTTTCACGTCTGGATCCTCAGAGGATTCAATCGCGATGCGGCGCTTGTTCTTATAGTCCTTACCGAAGCGGACGTAGCCGTCAATTTCAGCGATGATCGCGTGGTCCTTCGGACGGCGCGCCTCAAAGAGTTCCGCAACCCGTGGCAGACCACCGGTGATGTCTTTGGTCTTCGCACCCTCACGTGGGATACGTGCGACCACGTCGCCAGCCGCTACATCCTGGCCGTCTTCGACCGACAGAACAGCATCCACAGACATGCCGTAGGAGACCGGGTTGCCGTCGTCTTTGACCGCAGGCTCGCCATCTTCGCCAGCGATAATGATCTTCGGCGCCAGTTCGTTGCCTTTCGGCGCTGCACGCCAGTCGGCCACGATCTTCTGGGTCATGCCTGTCGCATCGTCAGTTTCTTCGCGGACAGCGATGCCGTTCACGAGGTCCACAAACTTCGCCTTACCAGACTTCTCCGCGATGATTGGCAGAGTGAATGGGTCCCATTCAAACAACTTGTCGCCGCGCAGGATGTCTTGACCTTCTTTCACGAAGACCTTGGAACCGTAGCCAACCTTGTGCTTGGCCAGCTCGTTGGCGTCCGCGTCTTCGATGGTAATGGTCATGTTCCGGCCCATCACGACAGTCTCACCAGCTGTATTCTCTAGCAAGCTTGTGTTGTCGAAACGGATCCGGCCAGGCTGAGACGCCTCAAGGAACGATTGCTGACCACCTTGCGCAACACCACCGATGTGGAAGGTCCGCATCGTCAGCTGCGTGCCAGGTTCACCAATAGATTGGGCAGCGATGATGCCGACCGCCTCACCAATGTTCACCTGTGTCCCGCGCGCAAGGTCGCGTCCGTAGCACATCGCACAGACGCCATCCTCAGACTCACAGGTCAGCGGGCTGCGAATGCGCATCTTGGTCAGACCCGCAATGTCGATCATATCGGCTGTACGCTCGTCGATCAGTTCACCTGCTGCGACGATCACCTCATCCGTGCCCGGCTTGATCACGTCGTCTGCGGCGACACGGCCCAGAACGCGCTCAGCCAATGAAGCAACAACTTCACCATCGTTCACCGCAGCTTCCGCAGTGATCGCACGGTCGGTGCCACAATCGACTTCGCGCACGATACAATCCTGCGCAACGTCGACCAAACGCCGTGTCAAATACCCGGAGTTCGCGGTCTTCAACGCCGTATCCGACAGACCCTTCCGGGCGCCGTGGGTTGAGTTGAAGTACTCAAGCACCGTCAAACCTTCTTTAAAGTTTGAGATGATCGGCGTCTCAATGATCTCACCGTTCGGCTTGGCCATCAGGCCGCGCATACCGCCCAACTGCTTCATCTGCGTGACGGAGCCACGCGCACCGGAGTGGGCCATCATGTAGACCGAGTTCGGCTCGCTCTCAGACCCATCTTCGGCCCGCGCGGTTGTCGAAATGGTCGACATCATCGCATCCGTCACCTTGTCGTTCGACTTCGACCAAGCATCGACCACTTTGTTGTACTTTTCACCTTGGGTGATCAGGCCGTCCATATACTGCTGTTCGAAATCCTTCACCTGATCGCGGGTCTCGTTGACGAGGTCCCACTTATTGTCAGGTACGACCATGTCGTCCTTGCCGAAGGAGATGCCAGCTTTGAACGCTTCACGGAAACCCATGGTCATGATCTGGTCACAGAAGATGACGGATTCTTTCTGACCACAGTAGCGGTAGACCGTGTCGATCACCTGCTGCACTTCTTTTTTGCGGAGCAGACGGTTTACCAGATCAAACGGCGCCTTTGTGTTCAGCGGCAGGAGCGAGCCAAGGCGCAAGCGCCCAGGTGTCGTCTCAAACCGCGTCATCACTTCGTTGCCTTCGTTATCGATCTGCGGGATCCGCGCTGTGATCTTGGCGTGCAGGTGAACCTGACCAGCGGTCAGGGCGTGCTCGACCTCTTCAATGTCGGAGAAGGTCATGCCTTCGCCCACCATGCCTTCGCGCATGATCGTGGTATAGTAGAGACCGAGGATCATATCCTGTGACGGCACGATAATCGGGCTGCCGTTTGCTGGGGACAGCACGTTGTTCGTCGACATCATCAAGACGCGCGCTTCCAACTGGGCCTCAAGGCTCAGCGGGACGTGAACAGCCATCTGGTCGCCGTCGAAGTCCGCGTTAAAGGCAGAACAGACGAGCGGGTGCAGCTGGATGGCTTTCCCTTCGATGAGCACAGGCTCAAACGCCTGGATGCCGAGACGGTGCAGCGTTGGCGCCCGGTTCAGCATGACAGGGTGTTCGCGGATCACCTCATCCAGGATGTCCCAAACTTCGGGACGCTCCTTTTCCACAAGCTTCTTGGCTTGCTTAACCGTGGATGATAGACCCTTGGCTTCCAAGCGACTGTAGATAAACGGTTTAAACAGCTCGAGCGCCATCTTCTTCGGCAGGCCGCACTGGTGCAGCTTTAGCTCCGGACCCGTCACAATCACCGAACGGCCAGAGAAGTCGACCCGCTTCCCGAGAAGGTTCTGACGGAAGCGACCCTGTTTCCCCTTCAGCATATCGCTGAGCGACTTCAAAGGACGCTTGTTCGCACCGGTGATCACACGACCGCGGCGACCGTTGTCAAACAGCGCATCGACGGATTCCTGCAGCATCCGCTTTTCGTTGCGGACGATAATGTCAGGTGCGCGCAGTTCGATCAGACGCTTCAAACGGTTGTTCCGGTTGATCACACGACGGTACAGATCGTTCAGGTCAGACGTCGCGAAACGACCGCCGTCCAGCGGTACCAGCGGGCGCAGTTCTGGCGGGATCACAGGGATCACAGTCAGCACCATCCATTCCGGGCGGTTGCCGGATTCGATGAAGCTTTCGACGATTTTCAGACGCTTGATGATCTTCTTGGGCTTGAGTTCACCCGTCGCCTCTTTCAGATCCGCGCGGAGCTGTTCGGCTTCGCCTTCCAGGTCGATCTGGGACAGCATCTCGCGGATCGCTTCGGCGCCGATGTTGGCGGTGAAAGCGTCCATGCCGTAGGTGTCTTGCGCGTCTAGGAATTCATCCTCGGTCATCAACTGACCGTAGGTGAGGTCTGTGAGGCCCGGTTCGATCACGACGTAGTTTTCGAAATACAGGATTCGTTCCAGATCACGCAGCGTCATGTCCAGCATCAGACCGATACGGGATGGCAATGATTTCAGGAACCAGATGTGTGCAACAGGTGCGGCCAGTTCGATGTGGCCCATCCGCTCACGACGGACCTTTTGCAGCGTGACTTCCACACCGCATTTCTCGCAGACAACGCCGCGATACTTCATGCGCTTGTATTTGCCGCACAAGCATTCGTAATCTTTGATCGGGCCAAAGATACGTGCGCAGAACAGGCCGTCCCGCTCTGGCTTGAACGTGCGGTAGTTGATGGTTTCCGGCTTTTTGATCTCACCAAAGGACCACGACAGGATCCGTTCAGGTGAGGCCAAGGAGACCTTGATTTCGTCAAACGTTTTCGCCGGTGTGAGCGGGTTAAACGGGTTGTTTGTCAGTTCCTGGTTCATATCAATACCTTTTCAGTATGGCGGGAGGTTTGAGGGGTGACAGACTTTCGAGGAAAGTCTGTCCGCAAAATCTCTTCGAGATTTTGGCTACTCCTCTTCCTCCGCATCCAGGAGTTCCATGTTGAGGCCGAGGCCCCGGACTTCTTTCACAAGCACGTTAAACGATTCCGGCACGCCAGCCTCGAAGTTGTCTTCGCCCTTCACGATGGACTCGTACACTTTCGTCCGGCCTGCGACGTCATCCGACTTCACCGTCAGCATCTCTTGCAGCGTATACGCCGCGCCATATGCTTCCAGTGCCCAGACTTCCATCTCACCGAAGCGCTGACCACCGAACTGCGCCTTACCACCCAGCGGCTGCTGTGTGACGAGCGAGTATGGCCCGGTGGACCGTGCGTGGATCTTGTCGTCGACCAAGTGGTGCAGTTTCAGCAGGTACTTCACACCAACCGTCACGGGGCGGCTAAACTGCTCCCCTGTGCGGCCATCAAACAGAACCGACTGGCCAGAAGTGTCGAAGCCCGCGCGGGACAGCGCATCGTTCACATCCGCTTCTTTCGCACCGTCAAAGACCGGCGTTGCAATCGGCACACCGCGTGTGACGTTGCCGGCGGCTTCCAACATGTCCTCTTGATCCATGTCCGCGAAGCCTTCGGCATAAACATCGTCGCCATAGACGATCTTCAATGCGTCATGCACCGGGGTCATGTCACCTGACCGGCGGTATTCCTGCAGCGCCTCGTCGACCTGAATGCCGAGGCCGCGAGCGGCCCAGCCCATGTGGGTCTCCAAGATCTGACCAACGTTCATCCGCGATGGCACGCCGAGTGGGTTCAGACAGAAATCGACCGGCGTCCCGTCCGCAAGGAACGGCATGTCTTCCATCGGTACAACCTTGGAAATCACACCCTTGTTGCCGTGACGCCGGCCATCTTATCGCCCGGCTGCAGCTTACGCTTCACCGCGACGAAGACTTTGACCATCTTCATCACGCCCGGTGGCAAATCGTCACCACGGCGGACCTTCTCAACCTTGTCTTCAAAACGAGCATCCATCATGCGCTTCTGCGCTTCGTATTGCTCGTTCAAAGCTTCGACGATCTGGGCATCCTTCTCGTCTTCCAGAGCGAACTGCCACCATGCGCCGCGTCCAAACTCTTCCAGTGCGTCTTCTGTGACTGGGGAGTTCGGCTTGAAGCCTTTCGGGCCTTTCACGGCCTGCTTGCCGATGATGATATCATGCAAACGCGCGTAAATGTTCCGATCCAGGATCGCGAGCTCATCGTCACGGTCACGGGCCAGGCGTTCCACCTCTTCCCGCTCAATCTGCAAGGCACGTTCGTCCTTTTCGATACCGTGGCGGTTGAAGACGCGCACTTCAACGATTGTCCCGAAGTCGCCAGGTGGCAAACGCAGAGATGTGTCGCGCACGTCGGAGGCTTTCTCACCAAAGATGGCGCGCAGAAGCTTTTCTTCCGGCGTCATCGGGCTCTCGCCCTTCGGTGTGATCTTGCCAACGAGGATATCCGCAGGCCCAACTTCCGCACCGATATACACGATACCGGCTTCGTCGAGGTTGCGCAGTGCTTCCTCACCCACGTTTGGAATATCGCGGGTGATTTCCTCAGGCCCCAGCTTCGTATCACGGGCCGCGACTTCAAATTCCTCGATATGAACCGAGGTGAAGACGTCATCGCGCACGATGCGTTCTGAGATGAGGATAGAGTCCTCATAGTTGTAGCCGTTCCACGGCATGAACGCGACGACCACGTTTTTGCCGAGTGCCAGTTCACCGATGTCGGTGGACGGACCATCCGCAATCACCTGACCTTTCGTGATCATATCACCCACTTTCACTAGCGGACGCTGGTTGATGCAGGTGTTCTGGTTGGAACGTTGGAACTTCCGCATGCGGTAGATGTCCACGCCGGCGTCGCCCAATGCCAGATCTTCGGTTGCCCGGATCACGATCCGCTGGGCGTCGACCTGGTCGATGATACCAGCCCGCTTCGCCATGATCGCAGCACCGGAATCCCGGGCCACAACCTCTTCGATGCCTGTACCCACAAGCGGGGCTTCCGCCTGCAACAAAGGCACAGCCTGACGTTGCATGTTGGAGCCCATCAGCGCGCGGTTCGCGTCGTCGTTTTCCAAGAATGGGATCAGGGACGCAGCGACAGACACCAACTGCTTGGGTGAGACGTCAATCAAATCAACGCTTTCCCTTGGGCTGAGGGTATAGTCACCGTTCTTGCGGGTGGACACGAGTTCATTCTTGAACACGCCTTCTTCCGTCAGGCCAGCGTTGGCCTGGGCCACGGTGTGGCGCATCTCTTCAGTTGCCGACATGTAAGACACATCGTCAGAGACTTTGCCGCCTTCGACCTTCCGGTACGGCGTTTCAATGAAGCCGTACTTGTTCACGCGCGCAAATGTAGCCAGCGAGTTAATCAGACCAATGTTCGGCCCTTCCGGCGTTTCAATCGGGCACATCCGGCCGTAGTGGGTTGGGTGCACGTCGCGGACCTCGAAGCCTGCACGCTCACGTGTCAGACCACCCGGCCCAAGCGCGGACAAGCGACGCTTGTGCGTCACTTCGGACAGCGGGTTCGTTTGGTCCATGAACTGTGACAGCTGCGAAGAGCCAAAGAATTCGCGCACAGCCGCTGCGGCAGGCTTCGCGTTGATCAGGTCTTGCGGCATCACAGTGTCGATTTCGACAGACGACATACGCTCTTTGATCGCACGCTCCATCCGGAGCAGACCAACGCGGTACTGATTTTCCATCAGTTCGCCGACGGACCGCACACGACGATTCCCCAGGTGGTCGATGTCGTCGACATCGCCCTGACCATCACGCAGCTCAACCAGCGCTTTGATACAGGCAACAATGTCTGCCTTGCGCAGCGTGCGCATGGTGTCTTCGGCGTCCAGATCAAGGCGCATGTTCATCTTCACGCGGCCCACAGCGGACAGGTCGTAGCGCTCTGAGTCGAAGAACAGCGTATCGAAAAGCGCGCTGGCCGCATCAACGGTAGGTGGCTCGCCTGGGCGCATGACGCGGTAGATATCCATGAGCGCGGTTTCGCGGTTCATGTTCTTATCCGTCGCCATTGTGTTGCGCATGTAAGCGCCGACATTGATGTTATCGATGTCGAGTACAGGGATCGTCGAGATACCCGCATCGACAAGATCTTTCAGCGTACCGCCGACAATCTCTCCGTCTTTGTCGGTTTCAAGCGTCAGCTCATCCCCGGCTTCAACGTAGATCGCACCGTTCTCTTCGTTGATAATGTCTTGGGCGACAAATTTACCAACGATACTGTTGTACGGCACCAGCAGGTCAGAGACCTTGCCTTCGTCGATCAGCTTCTTGACCGAACGCGGTGTGACCTTCTCACCCGCTTTAGCGATCACTTCACCGGTTGCGGCATCGACCAGGTCTTCTGTCGGGCGCGTGCCACGGACCCGTTCTGGGAAAAACTTCGTCTTCCAGGCCAGGGCCTTCTTGTCGAGTGTATAGTCGACGGTGTTGTAGTAGGCATCCATGATGCCTTCTTGGTCGAGGCCCAGCGCGTAAAGCAGCGTGGTCACTGGCAGCTTCCGACGACGGTCGATGCGGCAATAGACCAGATCCTTGGCGTCGAATTCAAAGTCGAGCCAGGAACCACGGTATGGAATGATCCGGCAAGCGAACAGGAGCTTACCTGAGGAATGCGTCTTTCCCTTATCGTGGTCGAAGAACACACCAGGGGAGCGGTGCATCTGGGATACGATCACGCGCTCCGTGCCGTTCACCACGAAGGTGCCGTTTGGCGTCATCAACGGCATATCGCCCATGAAAACGTCTTGCTCTTTGATGTCCTTAACGGATTTCGCACCGGTATCTTCATCTACATCGAAGACGATCAGGCGCAGGGTGACCTTCAGCGGCGCGCTGTAAGTCATGTCACGTTGCTGACATTCCTCAACATCGTATTTTGGCTTTTCGAGCTCGTATTTTACAAACTCCAGGACGGCCGTCTCATTGAAGTCTTTGATCGGGAAGACGGACTGGAAAACGCCTTTGATCCCCTCGCCGTCGAGCGGTTCTGCACTATCACCGGAGCGCAGGAAAAGATCGTAGGAGGATTTTTGAACCTCAATGAGGTTCGGCATTTCGAGAACTTCGCGGATTTTACCGTAATATTTGCGTAGGCGTTTCTGACCAAGAAAGGTTTGAGCCATAACAGCGGGGTCTCCAAATATGTCAGAACGCGCTTTGGGTGGGAACCAAAACGCGTCCGATTGCGGCAGAGCCCGTTTCCATCCCAGAGATGTGCCCAAACATCTCGCTCGAAACGGTCAACTTACCTGTCAAAACGCGACTGAGTCGTGCTTTGAAAGCTAAGTTTTCTTAGGGAATTGTGTGTATCTGCGCCGCCGTCGATTGAACTCGAACCGCCCATTTAGTGCGGATTCGGCCGAAGTTCAAGGCCTAGACAGAAAATCAAGACATTTTTGCGAAGTTCGTTTTTGGTCGGTTAATTCTGGTTTCTGTGACGGAATATCGGACCTTCGCCGTACCACTTTCACAGCATGGAGGATCAGATGCAAAGGCTTATCGTCCTATGGGGTGCATTGGCGCTCATCTACATCGCATTTCTCGGTTGGCATTTACCCCGCAGCGAACCTTTGACCAAGGCAGAGGTCACCGCATTGATCGCCAAGCTACCCGAGAGTGGCGGGCGCGATCTTTCAGTTGCCGAGGGGTTTGTTCAGTTTTTGTCGGAGGACGACGGCGAACCCTTCTTCATGCTCAATCTCATCGAATACCGGGATGAAGTCGCCTACGCCGCCGATGTGCCTGATCCTGCGCCGAGTGTCGCGGCCGCAAATCAGGCTTACGGAAAAGCCGTCGTGCGCGAACAGCTGAAACGCGGCAGTTACCCTGCCTTCATGTTTGAACCTCGCGGTCTGCTTTTGAACAGCTACGATCCCGCAGTTGGCGACTTTGATCATGCGGTCTTGGCACGCTACCGCAGCCGCCGCGATTTTCTCGACATGATCTCGAGCCCCGCTTTTGATGCCGCACAAAGGCATAAATGGGCCTCGGTCGAACGAACGCTCGTGGTCCCCGTGTCGCCCATAGCGATCATCACACCTGGATTGGTTGTTCCGGCACTGCTTGCCCTGCTCGGCCTTGGCATCACAGCACTTTACGGCTGGCGACGTGGTGCTGGGGTGATGACCACCACATCCTGATCCGCAGAAGACCGAGCCGCTTGGCGCGGCCCGTTCGCTATTGGGATGGCCGGGTTTGCGGAGGTCTGGTTTGAGCCTATACCTCCTAACAATTTGCACCGCAGCGAATGTCGGCTTGGCAGGATTCAATCTCGGACGGCGAAGCCTGCGATGAGTCGAATGAGCTCGATCTGGCTGTTAACGCCAACTTTCTCGTAAACCCGTCTTAGGTGTGTTCGGGCGGTGTTCTTAGTGATCTCAAGCGCCTCGGCCGCCGATTCCAGGTCCAAGCCCTGCGTGATTTTCTTGGCAATTTCGGTTTGTGACTTAGACAGCCCATAGATCGCTTGCACCAGCTCAACCTGACTGGATAGGTCAAGCCCTCGTCCAAACAGAACATAGACCCGACCGTCAGCCACTTTCACACGGCAGAACAGATCTGTGCCGTCGTCCTTTTGGCCCACAACAACTGGAAAGCTGACCTCTCCGCCGCCTTCGCTCTTCGCGCGATTGAATTTTCCGAAGCCAGTCAGATTGTGCGCACCGATAATGGCATTCCTAAGGTGGACATCTAGCTCTGGTTTTGTTGCCCTGAGGATGCCGTGGCTTAGGGTTAGCCCGGCGAACGACTTCAATTCAGCAGCAGCTGAAGGGTTCAGCCAAACGACTTCACATCCCTCGGTCACCTCAACCGCAGGAATATCAGTGTCGCGCAACGGCTCCGCCCAACAGCCGTGAAAGAGAATACACCAGTGGCCATCTTCGCGGGCCAGAAGCCGGAAATTGTGGGAGTGATTTGGAGCGACTAGCGGATTGGACGTGTTAGTCACAATTTCTTCGTAAGTCGCCCAGGCCAAATCACCATGCACTTCGATCGTTAGATTTTCCATCTGAACGTCTGCACGTACGGGCTCGGGTTCATCATCCATTGCGCCAAATACGTTTCGGCGAAATTGGTCGTATGAGAGCGCCACTTGCATTGTGCCGCACTCCATAATGCTCTTGAAGCGGTCGTCCCGAACCCAACAGGTCTCCCAAGCGGCTTTGTCACGACGGAGATAGCTTTCGATGTCGGTTTTGAGCACCGTCTCTATCTCGGATTGGCTGGCGGCCTGATTTGACATGGTTGCCTTTTCGGTTTCCCGCGTGAAAGTGTGTAGTTTACGCGGCCATACACGTCCGACAAGCGTCGATCTTGCCAAGCGAACCGCTTGATATTGTTCAAGCTTCAACGTCCGCGTAGAACGACCACGTGGCGTTCTGCGCGTTGAACCCGAACGACAATATCATCCTTCCGCCAAACAGCTGTGATCGGATGGCTGGATTGTGGATCGTATCTGAAACCCAAATCTTTCAAAAGGTGAGGGGAGATCAACGCAAGACGTTTGGCATCTTCCAAATCTCTGTCAGGTGGTTTTTTCCTGAAGAACAGGATTGGCAAGAGTCCAAGAATGCGAGCACCAAGTCTTACCGAAACGGGCTCTATCAGTTGAGTTGTGGCTTCTGAGTGCATCGATCAAGCTCCAATTGCTGTTGCCTGATCAACCTACCAGCGGCCAGCTTTAACTGTTGTCATCCCCACGGATGACAACGCGAACTTTCTTGAAAACCGACCTGGCCTGCTCAGTTTTCAGCGACAGCATTGCCCCGCAAAGCAGACCAAAGAAAAACCGGGGACCGCATGACGCGATCCCCGGCTTGATCTTTCAAAAGGCGTGTTTGGCTTAGGCCAGTTCGACTTCTGCGCCAGCTGCTTCCAGCTTGCCTTTGATCTCTTCGGCTTCGTCTTTTGCGACGCCTTCTTTGATCTTGCCGCCAGCTTCGACGAGGTCTTTGGCCTGAAAGAAGCCAAAGAC
>JBCBHE010000053.1:0-19103 GCA_038526085.1 Pseudomonadota bacterium
CATCAACTGGTATCTCAGCGGTTGGGTCGGCGGCTACCTGATGCGCCAGGGCTATTACTCGGCCGTGCCCGATACGTCCAAAGAGTTCATGTCGGCGGACGAATGGGGGTATTGGTACGAAGGCAAGGAGTCCCAGGGCGATATCGTGTCTCCGACGGGCGCCAAGCTCGCCGGTCCGGGCGAAGTCCGCGACGGCGGCTCCTTCCTTGACCGCATGGGGTCGGTTGTGTGTTGGAACTCCGTCATGGACGAAAACCAGTACATGGTCCGCAAATGGAACGAGTTCATCGCCGCCTGAGCGATGCACGCCGGAGGGTTTCGGCCCTCCGGCACATGCCAATTTTAGAAAGACGTGAGGGGCAGGCTTGCGCAATAACTCGGTGATAGGTTGGCTTTTGGCGTCGCCTTTGTCGCTTGTGCTGCTGGTGTTTCTGGTCGCCCCGATTGTGATGATCGTTGTGGTCAGCTTCTGGGGCGCGACGGAATGGTCGATCTATCCGGCCTTTCTATTCGACAATTACGCATTCCTTTTGACCTCTGATGTGACCTACCGGGTCTTTTTCAATTCCTTGAAATACGCGGCGATCACGTGGGCCTTTACGGCGCTGATCGGATTTACCGTTGCGTATTACCTCGCATTCCACATCCGAAGCCTGACCTGGCAAATCGCGCTTTTCCTGCTGTGCACCATCCCGTTCCTGACCTCGAACATCATCCGGATGATCTCGTGGATTCCCTTCCTTGGGCGCAACGGGATCGCGAATTCCACACTGATTTCGATGGGCGTGATAGATGAACCACTTGAATGGCTGCTGTTCAGCGATTTCAGCGTCATCCTCGCCTTCGTGCACCTCTACACGCTGTTCATGGTCGTCCCGATCTTCAACACGATGATGCGGATCGACAAATCCCTGATCGAAGCCGCGGCGGATGCGGGCGCCACCGGGTGGCAGACGCTGTGGCACGTCATCATTCCACTGACCAAGCCCGGCATCATGATCGGCACGATCTTTGTCGTCGCGCTGGTGATGGGCGATTTCATCACCGTACGCTTCATGTCGGGCAGCCAGTCCGCCAATATGGGTCGGCTGATCCAGAATGACATTGCGCTGCTGCAATATCCGTCCGCGTCTGCGACGGCCGTGATCCTGCTTGTCACGGTCCTTATCCTGATCGGGACGCTTCTGCGCTTCGTCGACATCCGCAAGGAGCTTTGATCATCGAGTCTCGACCCAAATCCTTCTACTTCCTCACCGCTTTCTTTGTGCTGTTTCTGATCTTCCTTTATGGCCCCACGATCACGATCGGCATCCTGTCGTTCCAGGGCCCCGGCGGCGGCCTGACGTTTCCGATGCGGGGTGTTTCCCTTCACTGGTTCCGGGACCTGTTCGAACAACAGGCCGTCGGCGATATCTGGGGATCTTTCAGTCGCTCGCTGGTGCTGGGGATCATGGTGATGGTCACGACTGTCATCGTATCGGTCATGGGCGGGTTGGCGTTCCGCAAACGCTTTGTCGGGTCCACGATCCTGTTCTACCTGATCATCACATCGCTGGTGATCCCGTCGATCCTGATCTCCCTTGGAGTGGGTCTGATCTGGTCGCAATCCGGCCTGCCGGTCCACTGGTCCAGCTCGGGTTTTGGTGCGCAGTTGACATGGACGCTCCCCTTTGGCCTTTTGATCATGTTCGCCGTCTTCAACCGCTTTGACCGATCCTATGAGGAAGCCGCCCGAGACCTCGGCGCCAGCCCATGGCAGGTCATCCGCCATGTGGTGTTGCCCATTATTGCGCCTTCCCTCATCGGCGTCGCCCTCTTTGGCTTCACGCTCAGCTACGACGAGTTCGCTCGAACATTGCTGACCTCCGGCAGCTACAACACTCTGCCGCTCGAAATCTTCGGCATGACGACAAATGTGACCACACCCGTGCTCTTCGCCTTGGGAACGTTGACGACTGTGTTTTCGCTGCTTGTGATCGGGATCTTCTTGCTTGTCGTTTGGTTGCTGAACCACCGCCGTGCGCGTCAAGGCTCCGATGCCGGCAAAGGCATGGTCTAATGACGGTGATCATTATCAATCCCAATAGCACTGCCTCAATGACCGACGCCATGCTCGCCCAAGCCCGCAGGTCAGCCCCCGAGTTGGCGTTCGAGGGCTGGACCTCGCACGCTGGACCCGCCGCCATTCAAGGCGAGGCCGATGGCGAAGCTGCGCGAGAGCCGTTGCTTGAGTTGGTCAAACGCGCATCTTCGCAGGGTGCCGACGGTATCATCATCGGATGCTTTGACGACACCGCCCTCGACGAGGCCGCCGCGATTGCGGATTGCCCGGTTATAGGTATCGGTCAGGCATCCTATCACTATGCCGCTCTTAAAAACTGGCGTTTCAGCGTCGTAACAACCCTATCGATCTCAACGCCAATCATTCAGGCAAATATTGAGCGACATGGATTCGGCCATGTTGTGTCAAAGGTTCGCGCCTCGGAAATTCCGGTTCTGGAATTGGAAACGAACACTCGTCTTGCCAGTAAGGTGGTTGCGCAAGAAGCGTTGGTTGCTGAAAAGGAAGACGGCATATCCGCAATCATTCTTGGCTGTGCCGGTATGGTTGAAGTTGTTGATTCGGTTAGAAGCCAACTCTCAACTGCAGTTATTGATCCGGTCGACTGCGCGGCGCGGTGCATGCTTTGGCTCACCCGCAAAAACTGATTGGTCCTTAAGACCGCAGCAATAGTGTTTTGGACTTGGCCGCCGGTTCATTCAAACCAGCTACGCACAGCACGCGTCGCAGAGGCTCAGTGTTCACCAAGACTGTTTTTCGGTGTGGTCGTGAAACGACTAAAGCGGCGGAGTGAAATCGCGAATGATGCGTTTGTCGTCGGTTTAAACCCTGCGACCCCCGATTGCGTTGCGATCTGACTGAATGGCCGATTCTTCCGCCGCACTGCAGCACAAGATTTCTTAGTACCGTGGTATTTCTGATGCTGCGCGCGCACGCAGCGAAGAAAGCGAATTCACAGGATGGGCTCTCCTGGCACCTTCGCCGCGTGCCGTACGAATTACGGTTTCCAAATCGGAGCGGCGAAAACGGTCGATCCCGCCAGTGATAATGACGGCTGGCTTCGTGTCGTCGAAGCAACCACAGCGGGCCCTCAATGGCGGTCCGGCGGACAGAGCCGACTTTGGGTCTTGACGCTTCGCTGACGCAGCATCTTTTAGCGGACGCGGCACGCCGACCGCTGCCCTGCAGCGAATGTCACCGAAGCAGACGTCCACCGGTGCCAAAGTAACCCGAACCGATACCGCACTTTCGCCGCAGCTAGATCAAACAAGGATCATGCGGACAAACCGGCCTTAGGCAACTGCGGCTACTGCTGACGCAGCATTCGTTTGCAAGTGCAGAAGCCTGCTCGCTGCTTTGTGGTGGTTTCGCCGAACCGGTCGTTCTCGGATTTCGAATCTGCGCGATCCAGTTCCGGTATTTCGTTGTAGCTCGGTTGCGCAAACGGCGCGTTTGGCAATTACAACTCGCTTCGCATGCAGCAGCTTCCCTCAAATTGCGATCAAGTGGTTGTCCCAAGCCAGGTCATACGACACGGCCTGACCCGAAGATGGTCTTACCAAGCCCCTTCCTGTGGTCAAAAAGAACCCGGTTTCCGATGCGGCAACACCACAAACATCACCTATGGATATCTCATTCGCCAACACGGTGTGTCGGAACTCTTGAATGACACCTGCACGTGGAGAGGTTGTCGCGATGTAATCTCCATCTTTCGAAATCGCGACACTGCCCAAATATCCGTTCATGTGCCGAACAGACGCCTGCGCGATCAGATCAAACGTGTCTGAACCAACGTGATGAATGCCCAAGAGTGGGAGGTCTTCGGCGAGATCACCCTGCCATTGCATTGCGAATGCCACGCCACCCTGACCGGAGACAGCGAGGTGGCGTATCGAATTCCTTTGATGTGTGCTGTCGAGTTGCATTTGTAGGAGCAGTTGACCGTCCATGCTGAGGTAGCTGAGGTTCGACCGCATGGTTGGGATATTCAGCTTGCTTCGCCCGGTTTCGGGATGGGTTTCGATACCTCCGTTGGCCACGACGAGTGATACGCCGTCGGGCATAAGCTTGATGTCATGGGGACCGACCCCTCCGGATAAAAACTCACCGATCCGCGCATAACGATTTCGTGCATCCCAAATGCCCACAACCCCACGGCCAGCATCGAAGTCATTCTCCGTCGTGAACAGCAACTCTCCGTCCGCCGAAAATGCTCCGTGGCCGTAGAAGTGTCGGCCCGATGGCGCGGTAAGGCGTGCCTTTTCTCCACCCGAGACGCAATTCAGGACGATACCATAGGTGCCTGGTCTCCGTGCAAAGGCCACGGCCTCAGCCAACGTCGGATGCGCGGCGGCGGCGTGGCCACGTGCAGGCAGTCCAAGCTCGAATGTGATATGGCCTTCAGTGGTCAATCCACACAGGACATAAGTGCCATCGGGCTTCATGCCTGCCGACAGAAATGCGGGACTGCCTGCCTCGGCCCATGTCGGCTTTGAAACCAAGCCAGTCGCCAGCATTCCGACGATGAAAGAGCGACGGTTAGGCATCAGTCGCCATCCAAAGAGTTGAAGCCTGCCGCGATACCTAAGGCAGGCCCAACCTCTTCGGCCAGAATGCTGCGGATTGCGTCAACGTCCTGCTGAAGCAACTCGACCCGCAACCGACCTTGAGGATCAGAGACGCCTGCAAAGAGGGGATCATCAAGCTCTTCGGCACGCTGGACCGCTCTATCGAATGCCATATCGACTTGGCGGTTGTTCATCGAAATGAGGCTGGCTAACTCCCGCGTCGCTCTGAGCGACAAAATGACGTGCCTGAGTGACCGTGCGGACCTTCTGGTTTCGGCTCGGTTTGGACGGGGACGGTCAAAACTTCCCATCGGGCGGCCAAGGCGAGTTTGCGATGTAAATTCCAACCCGGTTGCAAGGGCAGTGAACAGCTGTTGGGCAGCTTCGGCATGTGTTCGGTACGTGTCGTGTCCCGGGTTTGACATTAAGTCGCCGTACCCGTCCTGCCAACCGGCCAGAATGGCATCGGCGTTGGACGAAATGTCATTGGTCACGGCTCTGATGAGAGCGCAGTGATAAGCAGGGTTTTCACTGTTTGAGAGCTGTGGATCGAACAGAAGAAACTCCAAAGCGTAAAAGCCTCGGGCGGCAATCGAGATCGCTTCGAATTCAACCGGGTCCGTAACGGCGTCGTCTGCGTTTCTGATCAGAGCGCTGAGAGCTTTTGGCGTCGATCCTCTGGGATCTGGCCAAAAGGCTAAGGCAAACGCCCGGTCATCTTGTTCTGAGGGGCCAAATCGCAGATGGCTCACGCCGACCCAAGCATCAAAGGCGTCATGATACGCGTCTATCAGCGCGGGGCTTGCAGGCGTGCAGTCCTCGGCAGCGCTCTCCGCCAAGTTGGCGGTTTCAGCAGCGAGCGCTTGATAGCCGGGAAGGACATGACCCTCGACGATGGCCCCAATATCAATGTCATCTGCGGCGAGCGGAGATGCCGAGAAAATAAAGATCGAAAGCAATAGGCCGCGCATCATAGGCTCTCCAAGAAATCAATCAGAGCTTGACGGTCCGCAGGCGACATGTCCGCCACGGTATCGCGGTGCTGCTGCGCCTCGCCACCGTGCCAAAGAATTGCCTCAAGAAGCGTCCGGGCGCGTCCGTCGTGAAGAAAATAGGTGTGCCCCGAGACCTGCTCTGTCAGGCCGATCCCCCACAGCGGAGGCGTGCGCCATTCGGCGCCCGTGGCGCGGGCCTCTGGCCGGTTGTCGGCAAGGCCCGGTCCCATGTCGTGCAAGAGCATGTCAGTGTAGGGCCATATCAGTTGGAAGCTCTGCTCGGGCCGGTCTTCGAGCCTATGCGTGACGAAGGAGGGTTGGTGGCAAGACGTGCAACCGGTCTCATAGAACACCTCTTTGCCACGCAGCACTTGGCGGTCATCCACATCGCGTCGGGCCGGGACACCAAGGTTGCGGCTGTAAAATGTTACGAGATCGAGACCTTCGGCGTCGATCTCGAAGCTTCTGTCGTCCACATCACCATGTGGGGCGTTCCGGCAGTTAGACTGAGCCTCGGTGCATTCTCCCCATGCCGTTGGGAAAAGCGGGCTGGAAATACCGATATCCCCGGCGAAGGCTGCGGCAGATTGTTCGCGGACAGTCGGCATACCGGCCTTCAGACCGAACCGACCAAGCATAGGCTGATCGAACTCCACCGACCAAACGATATTCGGGCGGCCAGAGATACCATCGCCATCCGCATCATCCGGATCAGCCAAGGCCAGAGTGTCGGCGGCAGGGATGGCTTCGAGCAACCCAAGGCCGATCATCTGTGGCGCAACACGCGGGCTGAGCATGGCGTCGGGGTGCAATGGGCCGTAGCCGAGGTCTGCGGCGGTATATGTTGGCTGCCTCAGATACGCGACTTCACCGCCCGACAGAGGCACCTCGACCTCTTCATAACTGATCTGAAGGCGATACTCGGCCACGTGCCCGGCAAGGCTGAAATCCTGCATTTGCGTGCCATAGGTCGGCTCTGGCAGCGTGGCCAAGTAGCCTTCGATCTCGTCTGCCATTGCTGAGTGGTCGGTGGGGATCGACACCCTTAGAAACATCGAAATCGCGTTGTCATTCGGCCCCTCCGGCGGATGCCCGCGGCCATCTTTTATGTGGCATCGCTGGCAAGACCGTGCGTTGTAGAGCGGCCCAAGACCATCAGAGGCGAGCGTTGAAGACGGAGAAGACACCCAAAGCTTGCGGAACAACCCGTTCCCGACCTTGAAGGTCAATTCGTCCTCAAAAGCGATGTTCCCAGATGGCTGAGAAAACGCATTCGCATTCGGCAGCACCCGCACCGTTGCTGCACCGGCCGCGTTCTCTTCAAAGGGTTGGGCAGCACCGAAATCCGTCGTCAGGGCCGTCACCGCCGCGATCCTTGCGGCTTCGGCATCCGTTCGCGGGATGATGTTCAGATGCGGCTCCTCCAACGGGCCCGCCATGACAGCGGACCCCATGAGAGCCAGGGACAGACCGAGGCTACTCGGCTTCATCCATCTTGGAGGCATTAAGCTGCGCATATTTTTCTTCACCGAGTTTCGCCACGAGATCGAGTTGCGTTTCGAGAAAGTCGATATGGCCTTCCTCGTCGGTCAGCAATTCCTCGAAAATGTTCTTGGTCACGAAGTCGCCGATCTCTTCGCAGTGTTTTCGCGCCTTCATATACAGATCGCGGGCACCGTGCTCTGCGGCCAAATCGCATTCCAGCGTCTCTTTTGGCGTCTGGCCAATGCGCAGCGGGTCCAGCTTTTGCAGATTGGGATGCCCGCCCAGAAAGAGGATGCGGGCAATCAGCTTGTCCGCGTGGTTCATCTCCTCAATGCTCTCTTCGCGGGACTTCTTGGCCATGTGACCCAGACCCCAATCTTCCTGCATCCGGTAGTGCAACCAGTATTGGCTCACCGCAGTCAGTTCGCTGCGAAGTGCATCGTTGAGGTATTCAATTACTTTCTTGTCGCCGTTCATGTTGGTTTTCCTGTGTGGCTCCGCGCAAGTTGCGAAGGTGCATGGGGAGTTTCGGTGGGATTTCGAGGTTTGGGTTCTGTCGCATAGTTCCAAGGAACAGCGGGACACACCCGCCGCAATCTGCGGCCTTGCCCAGGGCGCGATAGACTTTTCCCGGTGTAATGAGGGTTTCAGGGTCCGCCGCCCGCATCCAATCGATAGCCGAATGGATGTCTTGATCGGAGATGTTCTGACAATGACATACGATCATAGCGACGGACCTTTGCATGGGTTTACTGGAAGACGGCGTCCGGATCGTCGAGACTGTCGGATCCCTCGACCTCAATCGAGGTGCCCAAAACAGTGACGACGCGCTCAATGCTGCGGGTCTGATCGATCAACCCGTTTACGCCGCCCATGATGAGCGCCTCACCGGCTTCGTTGCCGCGTTCCAGCATCATGTCGTAGCTGAACCCAGCCTCCGCAGCCGTCTTGATGCGGCCAAGTGCCAGAACGGCATCAGACAGCTTTGTCTTCATCTCCGCATCAAGATTGGCATCGGTAGCGGCCACAAGATCGGAAAGTGAAGGACCGCTGACGACAGTGCCGTCAATCCCCGAATAGCTGCCCAAATAAACCGACTGAATGCCGACGCCGTTGTAATAGTGGTCATTGTGGGTGTTATCGGCGAAGCAGGAATGCTCCTCCTCCGGATCATTCAGCATCACGCCCAAACGCATCCGTTCGCCCGCGGTTTCGCCGTACGACAGCGAGCCCATTCCGGTCAGGATCGCGGCAATCCCGGCATCTTCATCTGCCGTGACAGTCGCTCGGGCATCACCGCCTTCGGCCCATTGGGCGACGATCCATTCAAGGTCTGAGATCAGCAGGTCGGTCGCAGCCTGTAGATACTCCCCACGGCGATCACAGTTGCCGTTGGTGCAGGCATCTCCCCCTGCATAGTCGGTCCATGGGCGGTTTCCGGCTCCCGCACCGTGACCGTTCAGGTCCTGACCCCAAAGTAGGAACTCGATAGCGTGGTATCCAGTTGCGACGTTGGCTTCGACGCCATCCGCCTCTTGCAAGGTCTCTTCGAGCAAGGCGGGCGTGATGGTTGATGCATCCACAGTTGCGCCTGACAAAGTAAAACTCGTGTTTGCGATGACGTTCAGCGCCGCCGCTTCGTTCTCGTCAGTGGGTCCGCCATAAGAGGCGTCCACATAGTCGATCAAACCTTCATCCAACGGCCAGGCGTTCACCTTGCCTTCCCAATCATCGACGATGGCGTTGCCAAAGCGAAAGACCTCAGTCTGCTGGTAGGGTACGCGCGCTGCAAGCCAGGCCGCTTTGGCCGTCTCCAGCGCCTCTGCCGAAGGATCAGCCAGTAGCGCATCAACCGCAGCAGACAGTCGCTGAGC
The DNA here is from genome assembly GCA_038526085.1 of Pseudomonadota bacterium. GTDB lineage: Bacteria > Pseudomonadota > Alphaproteobacteria > Rhodobacterales > Rhodobacteraceae > Yoonia. The sequence goes on from JBCBHE010000053.1 coordinate 8,984, forward strand.
CGTGACCAAACTGTCAGAATATTTGGCCTCCGCGATATTTGCGTAGGTATCGAGAACTGCCGCTTTGGTCGCGTGTCCATCGGCCATGGCTGCGGTGCCGAGGCACAGTGCGGCGGCACTCGTGGCAAGGGTGAAGGTCTTCATCTGTTACTGTCCTTTTTAGTGAAGCATTGTTGGTTTTGTGATGGGGCGGTTGGCTTTGATCGCCATCCGTTTAAGGGCAAGGCCGAATTCCTGGGCGACACCAACGAGGGCCGGAGCCACGTCCGGGCGCACCATGGTCGTCGCGATCAACAAAGCGTCTTCACGGTCGCCCTCGCTGGCATAGCCGACGAAATTGGCAAAACATGACTCGTCTGCTCCGAGGCATTTGCAGGTGACGTTGTGGCGCATGAGTGGCCGGCGCCCGTGTCGCACGCACAGATCGCAAAGCGTTTCAAAAGACTTCAGTGCCTTCCGCCCACTTTCCGCGCCCAGGGCAGTCGCAAAGTCATTCCAAACCTGGATTTGCGCATCAGGTCCATCGCACCACAGGCGAAGATAAAGCACTGCTCCAGCTTCCACCGGGCCAAGTTCGGTGACATATCCGACAGGCGCACCGCCGCGATGTGGGACCATCGCGTTCATTTCGTCAGTATCAGCTTGCCCGCACGAGTAATGCGGAGCGTATAAAGCTGATCTTCCAATTTGATCTTGGCCAGGTCACCGCCTTTGGTGAGGTCCGTTGCTTCGTATATCGGCAATTTCTCTTCGGGCCGAATTGTGGTTTCCCGGGCGACATTCACCACCATATCCCGCTCCATTCGCCGCGTTCGGCTTTGTCAATCAGCCATTCAACGTTGAAAAAAATCGGCAGCCCCAGAGAGACTGCGGCAAAGAGTACTTCGTCCAAATCATGTCTGCGGAGACCCGCGTCTTCGTTAGTTATCTGCATCTCCCACTCCCTTCGGGGTTTGGGTGTCTGGCTTGCCGAAGACTCAGATTGGCTGGCTCTGCAGTAAAGTTGAGTGGAACAGTAAGAAAATGCAATAGAGTAATTGACTAATTTAGTCAGATACTCAATGTTGCGCCCTGTGATGGCCGATTTCCGCCGTCCGAAACTCAGGAGAAACCCATGTTCCACACAACACGTGTGCATGGTTTCACCCTTGCAATAGCAGCCAGTGCGACCCTGCTCGCATCAGCCCCTGAAGCATTTGCTGAAGCTGTGACACTCACCGATATCGCAGGGCGCGAAGTGACGCTGCCCGAAATGCCCGACAAGATCATCCTCGGCGAAGGCCGTATGATGTATGCGGTTGCCCCTTTGACGGACGGCAACCCGTTCGAGAAAATTGTCGGCTGGAAGGACGATTTGGTCCTGTATGACCCTGACGCTTTCCGCAAATTCGAGGCCGTGTTTCCCGACGATGCCGCGCGAATAATCAATTTCGGCAATCCCTATGCCGGGGACTTCAGTATCGAAGCCGTGCTTGAGTCAGAGGCTGATCTGGTGCTGCTCGATCTCGGCAATCTCTTCAAAGCCGAGGACACTGGCCTGATCGAGAAGCTCGACAAGGCAGGCGTGGCGACGGTGTTCATCGACTTCCGTCAGAACCCGACAGAGAATGCGATCCCTTCAATGCTGATCTTAGGGCGCCTACTTGGCGAAGAGAAAGCCGCGGCAGAGTTCATCGACTTCTACATCGCCCAAATGCGCCGGGTCACAAACGTAGTGCAGAGTGTGCCCAATGACGAAAAGCCGCTGGTCTTTATCGAGAACGCCGCTGGGTGGAACACCGATTTTTGCTGCTGGACCTTCGGTAGCTTCAACTATGGCCGCTTTGTCGAACTCGCGGGCGGAGTGAACTATGGCTCGACAAAGTTCTCCGGCTACTCAACCGAAGTGAACCTGGAAGGCATCATTGCCGCCGACCCTGATGTGATCATCGGCACCGGTGCCAACTGGGCCGAAGCCAAACCTGAAGTGACCGCAACCCTTCTAGGCTATGAGGGCGAACCAGCGGAGAACGACAAGCGTCTCGTAGCACTTGCCGAACGCAACGGGTTCAAGGACCTGCGCGCAGTGCAGGACGGGCGGATGCACTCCATCTACCATCAATTCTATAACTCGCCTTACCACTTCATCGCGATTCAGCAGATCGCCAAGTGGCTCCACCCTGACGAGTTCGAGGACCTGGACCCGCAAGCGACCTTTGACGAGTTGCACGCGCGGTTCATGCCCTATGATAATTCGGGGCAGTTCTGGCTCAGTATGGACGCGCCTGCCTCCAACTGACTCCATGCCGGACCCTGACGGACGGCCCTCCCTCTCGCAGGGCCGCCCCGCATCTCACAATCAAAGCAGTACACATGACCGATCAGGCTCTTTCCCCGCCCGCGCCACAAGACCTTGTGCGCAACTACAAACGCCGCTCGACCAAGCGGGTGGCGCTTGTCTTGGGTGCCGCCGCACTGCTGCTGACGACCGTTGTTGTTGATGTGATCACCGGACCCGCTGACCTCGGGTTCTGGCGCACGCTGCATGTGATCGCACAGCATTCTGTGGCGACGGTGCAAGAAGACATCATCATCTGGGACCTGCGCCTGCCGATCGCGCTTATGGCCGTCGTTGTGGGGGCCATGCTGGGCGTCGCCGGGGCTGAAATGCAGACTATCCTCAACAATCCGCTCGCCGACCCGTTCACGCTTGGCCTGTCCTCTGCCGCCAGCTTCGGCGCTGCCCTGGCCATCGTGCTGGGCTGGTCGGTCATCCCCGGTGTTGGCGGGCTTTTTGTCACCGTCAACGCCTTCGTCCTGGCGATGGTGACCTCGCTGGCCCTCTTTGCCTTCACTCGGCTGCGCGGCGTCACTCCTGAGGCGATGATCCTTGTCGGTATCGCGATGCTGTTCACGTTCAACGCGCTGCTGGCCTTCCTGCAATACGGCGCATCCGAGTTGCAACTGGCGCAGATCATCTTCTGGCAACTCGGCTCGCTGGCGCGCGCAACATGGACCAAGGTGGGCATCTGCCTTGCCGTCCTGCTGATCGTATTGCCTTACTTTCTGCACCGATCCTGGGCCCTGACCGCCTTACGCATGGGAGAGGAGAAAGCCGCAGCCCTAGGCGTCAACGTCTCCCTGCTGCGGTTGGGCGTGTTGGCCGGTGTATCACTGCTGTCAGCCGTCGCCGTCTCCTTCGTGGGCGCTGTGGCCTTTGTGGGCCTCGTCGGCCCGCACATCGCTCGCATGATCGTGGGCGAGGACCAGCGCGGGTTTCTGCCACTCTCGGCACTGGCAGGGGCCCTAATCCTGTCGGGCACCTCCATCGCCTCCAAGGCCATTACGCCCGGTGTCGTCTATCCCATCGGCATGATCACCTCGCTCATCGGTATCCCGTTTTTCGTCTCCCTGATCCTCAGCCAACGGAAAAGGCACTGGCAATGAACACGCTCACACTCAGTAACCTCAGCTTTGCCTACGGGTCCCGTACAATCCTGAATGGTGCCTCCGCTGGGCCATTGGAGCCCGGAAAACTGACGGCACTGATCGGTCCAAACGCCTCCGGCAAATCGACGCTGTTCAAGGTGATCGCAGGGTTGCTCACACCCACGGCAGGGCAAGTGTCGCTCGGCCAAACCGACCTCGCCACGCTTAGCACCAAGGACCGGCTGTCGCGCATCCGCTTCATGCCTCAGTTTTTCGCCGCCAACGCCGCACTGACGGTGTTCGACGTGGTGATGATGGCCGAAAAGCAGCTGCAAGGCTGGCGCGTCACGTCTCAGGATATGACCCGCGTGGCCGAAGCATTGCATGACGGTGGAATTGGCCATTTGGCCGAGGCCTATGTGAGCGAGCTTTCGGGCGGACAGTCGCAAATGGTATCCTGCGTGCAGGCGCTGATCCGACCGGCGGATGTCTACTTGTTCGACGAGCCAACCTCCGCGCTTGATCTGCACCATCAACTTGGCGTCCTCGGCCGCATCCGGGACGCGGTGCGCGCGCGCGATGCCGTGGGCGTCGTGGCACTCCACGATCTCAATCTTGCCGCGCGATTTGCAGATCATTTGATCTTGCTTGGCCAGGGGCGCGTGCTGGCCGAAGGCCCACCGAACGACGTGCTGCGCAACCCTGCACTCGCCCACACCTATGGCGTCGATATCACCATTGTCCCGGGCCCACGAGAGGAACTGACTGTCCATGCTTACGCGTCGTAATTTCACCCTGTCACTGCCCGCTTTGGCACTTGCGTCTATGGCCCGGTCCAATAACACCGCGCCTTCCGATGCGGGCCATCACACGGTCATGATGCTCAACGCCGATTGCAACGATGCCAATGTGATCAACGTGTTTGAACCCGCGATCTTGCATATCGCGCCGGGCGACAGCGTGACATTCATCCCGACGGATAAGGGCCACAACGCCGCCTCCAAACGCGGGATGATCCCGGACGGTGCCGAGGAATGGAACGGCGCAGTTGATGTAGAACTGACGGTGACACTGACCGTGCCTGGCATCTACGGCTATCTATGCTTGCCACACTACGAGGTTGGCATGGTCGGTCTGATCGTGGTCGCGAATGACCTGTCGAACCTCGGAGAGGCGAAAAAGGCTCGTCACCCCGGCGACGCCCGAAAGGCCTTTCGCGCACTGCTTGGGCAACTGGCATCCGCAACTTGACCCTCAAAAGATGAGCTTGAATGCCAAAATGTTGCGACGTGTATTCTGCGGCATTGTTGGCGTTCGCAGGTTGTTGGAGGGAATTTCTGACGTCGTTTGAAGTCGGCGCACGGAAAGTCCATTCGCCGACATCTGCTAAATGTCTATGCTTTCGGCAATGCCCAAAGCATCTTCCAGTTCAACGCCCAAATAACGGACTGTGCTGTCCACCTTCGTATGACCAAGCAGGAGTTGGACAGCCCTGAGGTTACCTGTTTTCCGGTAAATCTCCGCTGCTTTGGTACGACGCAGCGAATGCGTACCGTATCCGCTTGGCTCCAGACCGATTGCAGTCACCCAATCGCGCACGAGCCGACCATATTGACGCGTTGAGATATGTGGACGGTCATGGAACCGGCTGGGAAACATAAAAAAGCAACCCATCATAATCGGAGACCTAAGCCACAGGTTGACAGTATCGCGAGTATTTTCGGTGAGCTCAAACTGCACAGGTCGTTTTGTTTTGCTTTGGATTATGGATACCCGTTCACGAACGCGATTTTCTTGCACGAGTTCCGCGATACTCAGCTTCACCAGATCACAACCGCGCAGCTTGCTGTCGATAGCGATGTTGAACAATGCAAGGTCCCGCAGATTGCCCGACATTTCGAGGCGTGTGCGGATCGCCCATACTTGCTTCGGCAGGAGAGGTCTTTTTTGTCCGATGATCCGGCCCTTGTTCCAAGCTCGGTTTTTCGGGGTTACAGCGGGTAATTGAACTCTTGGCATAATTTGCCCTCCGTTCCGCCCTCCTAACCCAGACATCAGCACAACGCTGACCTCGGAATTTTACACACAAATTGGACGGCTGCTTCCAACGTGAAATTGCAGAACCAAATTTTCTACATCTGCAGCCTACTCCTGCTGCGTGCGCACGCAGCAGGAAAATCACTCGTCTGCTATGGGCTCATTCCCGCCATTCGCCGCTATCTGCGCCAAGTTCGGCTCCCAACCAAAAGGAGACATTGGCCAAGCGATCGTCAATGGCTGGTGCGCGGACGAAGCTGCCGTTCTCTGCAGGCGTTTCAATGTCCGCTGTCGTGTTCCCGCTAGATGTTGTTTACTAGAGTTCAATGGCACCATCTGAGGACAACCAATCCGACCATGATTGACTGGCTCAAATCTTTTTTTGGAAAGCGAAATACGGAAAACCAATCAACCGGTGCAGCGCACGACTTCAATCAGTTAGAGCAGTTTGAAGTCTTCCTCGCTGAACGGATGAAGACGTTACATCCCTCCGTCAGCGATGCATTTGCAAAGCTTTTTGAAGCTGACTTTTCAGACAACATCAAAGGGCTGCACATCGAGATATTCTTGGATGATCCCGCCTTTTCTTTCCGGCTATTTGGCCAAGGAAATAATGATGTTTGGGCAGGTGAACCTGCACCAATCAAAGAACTGAACGACACGATAGATCGTCTTTGGCCTATCGTGACCGAGGATGAACTGGATGAATACATGATTTGGGAAGATGGTCCAAAAGGGAAGCCGCAAGTAGCTTTGGAGCAACCACTCGACAATCTTAACATCCCAAGAATTGTCATCCCTTGGTTCAAGAAAATTGTGTCAGAAACCAGAGGAAGTTTCCCGCATCCTATCACAGCGTCTGTTCACGACATAACTTTGCCGGAAGAACTATGATAGCTTTGATCTGAGCACCAAAAGCTGCCATTCATGCAACTTGCAGCATGTGGAAGTATGGGCTCTTTCCGGCCGTTAGCTGCAATCTGCGCCAAGGTCTGCTTTGCGAATTTAAGGTCAGTTTATGACGTAAAGGTCAATTTCGTCTGACGTTCAACAGATCCGGTTTTTCCTGGTCCCTTGGGGTTCGGTCAAGCCGAACGCCGCTGCGGGACGTTTGCGGCAGGGATGCCGCCGGATTGAAGCAAAATAGACAGACCCGTGTTGTCGGCTGTGCCGCCTGCCCGCGCCCGTCCGTCGATTTCGCCCCAATCCTCCCAATCCTTCCTTTCATCGCATTCGAGGTTTCAGGAGCAGGCGCATGCTGCGCTGTCCATCAACCCCGATCCATTGGGCGACAGGCCAATGCGACACCGTGAAGGAGAACCGTCTTGCCGAAATTTGATGTTTATGAAGAGGTCACAAACCAGATCATTGAGGCACTGGAACAAGGTGTGAAGCCTTGGGAATGCCCGTGGCAGAGCAACGCTGCCGCCCTGCCCTTGCGAGTGACAGGCGATAGCTATCGCGGGATCAACCATGTGCTGTTGAGCCTGAAGGCATGGTCGAAAGGCTATCGGAATCCAGTGTGGATGACCTTCAAACAGGCGAAGGATTTGGGCGGGATGGTCCGCAAAGGCGAGACGTCGTCCCTTGTGGTGAAGTACGGGACGTTTGAGGCGAAAGAAGATGCGCCCGAGTGCGAGGCAGAGGCCAAGACACGCGGCTATCTGAAAGCCTATCGGGTGTTCAACGTCCAGCAGATTGACGGGTTAGAGGATCAGTTTCCGACGCCAGACGAAGCCGCACCCTTGGCAACGCGGCCTATTGAGCAGTTGTCGCACATCGCGGCCAACATGATCGAGAATATGGGCGTGGGATATGAGGAAGGAGGCGACCGCGCTTGTTACATCCCGTCAAAAGATCATGTCCACATGCCGGAGGTGTCGAAGTTCAAAGCCGCAGAGCTGTTCTATTCGACCCTATTTCACGAACTATCCCATGCGGCAGGCCACAAGGATCGATGCGACCGGACAAAGGAAAAGGCCGGGTCCAAGTTTGGCAATGCGGCCTATGCGATGGAAGAACTTGTCGCCGAGATTTCGTCGGCGATGATCGGCGCGCAGCTTGGGTTTGAGCCGGGCCACATCGAGGACAGCGCGGCTTACGTTCAGTCGTGGTTGAACGTGTTGCGCAACGACAAACGCGCCATTGTCAAAGCCGCAGCAGCGGCGCAGCGATCCGCAGATTATCTGATGGAACAAGCCGGAGAGAGTGCAGAGGCCGCTTAGGCCCCTGCCCCATCCTCGCTTAGCGTCGCGGAAAATTCAGGCATACTCATAGATAACGTCCTTTTCCTTGCGGGGGATATCGTCATTCCACTTTGGGTCGATCTCGCCAGTGTTCCATTCAAACAGGTAGCCGACAGTCTCGCGTGTCCTGGCGTCGAGGATGCGGGCGATTGCCGTCCCTTCGATCTTCTTGTCCCGTGCCATCCCGTGTCCCCTTTTGTGAAACGCTTCGGTTGGGACCGTCTCTCCGCCAGTGGTGAAGCCTCGGTTGATTTGACCAGCCGAATGGCCCATGCCATTCGACTGGACAAAGCAGAGAGGGCGCAGCCCGTCCTGCGGCCGGAACCGGAGCGAAGACAGGGGGCCGGAGGGCTGAAAATTGGGGGAACCGCGCGCAGCGTGGGGGTGCCGATTTTTTGCATGGAGGCTGGCGCGCCTGCGCGACATCACAACCCCTGTTGCGCGCCGGGGCCGGATGGCAGGCGGATCAGAGTAAGAATAAGAGCCGACGCAGCCAAAGCGAAGCGGAGGGTGCGTTGCCCCCTGGCCCACTCAATCCCGCGTGGTCGCGGGATTTCTCGCATCCTTTTTGTCTTGTTGATTTAGCTGTAGCGCTGCAGCAGCTCAGCGATCACATCATCAAGAACTTGCCAGAAGAGCGTTTCAAATTGCCCACGCACCATTGCCGGGTCAGAGCGAACGCGCAGGGGGTCATGCTTGTCGCGGATGGCGTCAAGCGTGGCGGCGTCCAATCGCTTGGAGGTGTGATATCCCTCTGACATGGGGAGCCGAACGGCGTCTGGTTTTGGAACATACGTTGGCGAGAGCTCAAATTGCTCTGTGGTTCGGCGACCCGCGAGCATGATGATGTCGCGTTGTTGAAGGCCCTTCTCCAATAGTGGCTTCATCGCTTCGGCCTGTTCACGTTTGACAGCGGCGTCCAACGTGATTTGGCGGTCACCTTTGGGCGCTGTAGCAGGTGTGGGCGGGATCTTTGGTGAGATCGTGGCCTTTGGCGGGTTTGTTGCTTTGGGCTGTGTTGGCTGCTTTTTGGGCTTGGTCGCGACTGGTTTGGGTGTTGCGGGTGTTTCGGTGGTTTGGGGATTTGGAGACGGTTTCGGCTCGGTTTGAGGTGCCTGTTCAGCGACACCTGGAATTTTCACATCTGGTGGCATGTCGCTTTCGACGGGGCGCAAGCGCTCGAAGGTGTGCGCGTATTTTGGGTCTTCACCGGTGATCTGGGGTTTTTTCCGACGAACCATTATGCGCCTCCCAGGATTTCTTTGAGGATGTCCTGTGCCTCTTCCACGGCTTCATCAAAATATTTCGCATGGGTGCGCAGGTAGCCATATCGAGACGCGCGCCGCATCTCTGCGATATCGTGCAAAAATCCTTGCGCGTCGGCGTCGAGGTGCTGATTGCGATGCATGAAGTAGTTGTCCATGATCGGGAAGATTTTGAGGGCTTCCTCCTCGATTTGTTGTTGCGCGATTGTGGTCTTTGTCGGGACATCGGCAAAGAGGATGCGGAGGCTTGGCAATGCAGAGGGATCATCGGTTCGGTCCTGCAGGCCGACATACCAGTTGTATGTGTCCTTGGTGATTGAGAGGTCTTTTTCGGCCAGTTTCATTGGCACGACGAGATAGTCGCTACTGGCTGCCAGATCATCTGCCCAAGCACCGGCGGCCCCTTGAGTGTCAACGAAGACCAGATCGGTCTCTCCCACTTGCCATGCTTTCTCGATCACCTCTTCCAGTTCGGTCGAGAACTCGAGCTGTTGGACGCGGACAAGTGGGTTGTCGATGCCGACCCTGTGGAACCATCTGTAGAGGGCTTGTTGGGGGTCGGCGTCCAGAACAAGGCATCGTTTGCCGTCTTTGACGGCAGCGCTTGTTATGGCTTGCATCAGGGTTGTCTTACCAGCGCCGCCTTTGCGGGTCATCACTGTGACGACCTTCATATCATCGTTTTGCATGTCTGCTCTCTCGCGTGCCGCAGGTCGCGTGTCGCGTGCTGCGTTTCTGTTTTTGTATTTTCGCGTATCGCATGGAGCGTATCGCGTGTCAATTTTCGCAAAGCGCGTGTTGTAGGGCGCGTGCCGCGTTGCCAGTGTCGCGTTAAGCGTGTCGCGTGACATGGGCTGCGTGTCGCGTGCTGCGTGTAACACAACCGCGTGTTGCGTATCGCGTGCAGAAGCTCGCGAAACCATTTTCGCGTATCGCGTACTAAATTATCGCGTGTCGCGTGTCGCGTGAATCGGCGAGCGAATACACCAAACAGATGCGCCAGGAGGGGCGTTTTCGGATATGGTGGGGTCGGTCTGGTGCCAAATGCCGCGTGAGAGCCGCTGAGAGCCGCGAGAAAGGCCCTTCTCGGTACTTTATAGGAAGCGTAGCGGAAGAGGCTTTGTGGCCCTGTGTGGGCCGTATTTTCGACTGGCCTCGAAGTCC
>JBCBHE010000054.1:0-18488 GCA_038526085.1 Pseudomonadota bacterium
CTTGCCGCCGGTTTTCAGAACCGCAAACATATCGTCTTCCTTTTATCACCGCGTCGATCAGGTCCCCTTTTCGGGCGTTCGATACCTGCCAACTGCGCGCCTTGATCGGCGTGAATTTGCACGGGCAAGACAAAGCATCTTGCTGAGATGGCGGCTTATGCGCAGACATAGGATTCAAGTCAAGCCCCTTAAGAGGCCAAAACCATGCGCAGCAGTCTTCTATTCATCCTTTTTATCGCCGGGTGTAGCAATGAGGCCAATCACCTTGGCAATCCTTTCCTGCTTCCGGTCAATGCTCTGACTTCCTCAACCGAGAATGCGATCTATCAGCAACGCCGTGCTGCTGTCGAAGTCATCGTCAAATCTGAATTCGATGCCATTATCAGCGATATTCAGTCTGGCGGTGGCCCTACCCTCACGCAAGCCTTTGATGCGGCAAGCGTCCCAAGTGAGGAACGCGCAACACGTGCGTTTCAATTGAACACTGATCTTGGTCTCTATGCAGGCAACCCTGGTGCGCTTGTGACCGCCATCATGGTCTATGGTTCAACTTAGCAAGGCTTCCAATCTGCGTCCCGACCATAGTCCCAGCAGAGGCCGGCCGCCGCTTTTGCATCAAAAAGGTCTGTGCCCCATCCCCAGTCAATGCTGCCGGGATCGCAACTGAGCGTCGCCAACTCTTGCCCAGCTTTGGTAATCGTAATGCCGCCGAAGTGTGCTGGGTTTTCAGGGTTCCGCTCAAACCCCACCAATACTTCGTAGCTATAGCCGTCATTATAGAATGTCACAGTTTCCCAAATCGACGATCCAACGCCTGGCCATGGTAGGTAGTCGACGTCAACCACTGGGACGGACAATGCCAGCTCAGCAGCGTTGCCAACGCGGCCAAACGTGTAGCTTACATCCGATCCACTCAAGCAAATTTCGACGGCTTTTGCGCCGCCCTGAAACGTGCATTTCATGAAAGGTGTATCGCAACTTGCAAAGACAGGCGCCGCCCACGTCAGAGCCGAGGCGACGCCCAAGATGCGCATCACAGGTCTTGTGCCATCATCTGTTGGGACGCCGCGCGCCCGAGCGCTTCACTGATCCCTTCGAACATTGCGTCGAAGGACGCAAATAGCGCGGCGTTGATATCCTCACCCGGATCCGTCTTTGAAAAGGCGATGTAGTCTTGCAGTTGGTCATCCGTGAGCGGCTGGTAGGCGAGCATGAGATAGGAATAGACCCACTCCGTCGTATTCTGTCGTATTTCAGGCTCTTGGCTCCATACATCGGCAAGGATGTCGTCTTGGCTCATTGCGCCGGGCATGCCACCGCCATCTAGTAAACCAACGTAGAAGGCATAGTTGGCGTTCATGGCGCCCACAACATTGGTTTCGACGAGATCATTGGCCTCGACAAATTCGGTGACCAAAGCTGCACGTGGTGTTTCGTCGATCAGCGCGAGCGCGGCCGCTTCTTTGCTGGCTTCTTCCACGGCTTCATCCATGAGGGCTTGGCGGGCCGAGACCTCAAGTGCGATGATCTGTTGGCCAAGGTCGCCCTCAAAGAAGCCAACAATCGCGTCCATATCCGCGCCCTCCAGCGACGTCGCAAGACCGTCCCTGATGCTCTGTGTCATTGCTTCAAGTGCGTATATCTGACTGACTTTACCGTCCCAATCTGTGGAAGATCGGTCGGGAAACAGATCACCGGCGATCTGTTGCCCATATTCAATCCCCTCGTCCCGCATAACGATGAGCAACTCGTCGAGTGACATCGCCTCAAACAAAGCTGCGACCTGCGCGGCTTCGGCTTGTGCCGTAGCTTGCAGAGGAATGAACGCTGCGAAACATGCGGCGAGTGCGACGGAACGTGCGGGCATGAGGTTCTCCGATAAGGTCTCAAATTTAGATAGGCTCCGTCGGTCCGCATTCCAAGCCTGCAAGTCATCACAAGATCATCATAGGGCAAATCGACTTGCATGGGGCCAGACACAACAGTAAACCCCGTCCACCACTTGACCTGCGGAGAGGTGCCGGAGTGGTCGAACGGGGCGGTCTCGAAAACCGTTGTGCCTTTACGGGTACCCAGGGTTCGAATCCCTGTCTCTCCGCCAACGTCTATCCTTGTGAAAAAAGTTTTGGTTAGACGCCCCGACCGAAATGATTAGTGTTTCTCCGGCTGACTGAACGGAGATCAAATGGCGCACATCATTGCGAACCCATGGCGCAAAACTGGTTTGGGCACACCACTTCCTTCGACTGATACGGAAGCTGTCTCAAGCCTCCTTAATAGATGCCCGGCGCATGTCGAAACTCCCCTACGTTATGTGCCTGAATTGGCATCGCGAATGGGCGTTGCGTCTGTGGCGATCAAGGATGAACGATCCCGGATGAACCTCGGGAGCTTCAAGGCGCTCGGCGCGGCATATGTCATTGCGCGCGAAGCCGAGACGCGCGCAATGACCGAACAGACTTTTGCAACGGCGAGCGCAGGAAACCATGGGTTGTCTGTCGCCGTTGGTGCCCAAGTCTTCGGTGCGAAGGCTGTCATCTACCTCGCCGCTACGGTGCCAGAGGCTTTTGCAGACCGCTTGCGTGCTCTGGGCGCACAAGTGGTCCGTGCGGGCCACGACTATGAGGCCAGCATGGCCGCTGCGACAAGAGATGCAGCGGCCCAGGGTTGGACGCTTTTGTCCGATAGTTCTTGGCCCAGCTATATCGATCTGCCGCACCGGGTTATGGAAGGCTATCTGCAGCTGGCGAAAGAGGCGGCGCATCAAATGTCGGAACCGCCAACGCATATCTTCCTTCAGGCAGGCGTCGGTGGCTTGGCTGGCGCTGTGGCAGCCTACGCCCGTACCGTTTGGGGGGATGCCCCCGAAATCATTGTTGTCGAACCAGAAGCTGCACCTGCCCTACAGAAGAGCATTTTGGCCGGCCAGGTGATCGACACATCGGGTCCTGTGTCGGCCATGGGGCGACTTGATTGCAAAACACCCTCCCTGATCGCGTTCAACGGTCTGGCCAAGGATGCAGACCGGTTCATGACCATATCAGAGGACGAGGCCGAGAGTGCGATGCCAATCTTGAAGGAACTGGGTTTGGATACGACGCCGTCGGGCGGTGCGGGGCTTGCGGCACTGTTGACGGGGTTAGACTTGGGGGCCCGCGCTCGTGTTTGGGCCATTCTGAGCGAAGGTCCGGAAGATGCATGACACCCCTGGGATTTTTCCAGCGTCCGAATTCGAAAACCGTACGGCGCGGTTCCAATCCGAAATGGCCCAACGGGGCATGGATGCGCTGCTGCTGACAACGCCGCCCGACGTGTTTTACGTCACCGGGTTCTTGACGCGCTTCTGGGAAAGCCCGGCGCGGCCGTGGTTTGTCATTGTGCCGGCGCGGGGCGAACCAGTCGCGGTCATCCCTGCAATTGGCGAACCTCCTATGGCGCGCACATGGATCACCGATATCCGGACATGGGAGGCACCCAACCCCAACGACAGCGGGATGACCCTCTTGGGCGACGCGCTTCGCGATTTGGTCCCTGACACCGGGTATATTGGCACGCCAATGGGGCTAGAGACCCATCTGAGGATGCCCCTGGCCGATTATCAGTATCTATGTGGCGTTCTCGGACAACGCACTCTTATTGATGCCACCGCTTGCGTGCAGCGGGTGCGCGAGATCAAGTCGGAAGCCGAAGTCGCGAAGTTGCGCAATATCTGCGAAATCGGTGGAAGGGCCTTTGATCAGGTCCCACAGTTCGCGCAGCCTGGAACCAGCTTGGAGGCAGTCTTTCGCGCGTTTCAAGTGGCTTGTCTTCAGCAGGGTGCGGATTGGGTCAGCTATCTAGCAGGAGCCGCGGGGCCAAGCGGTTATAGCGATGTTATCTCACCGGCGGGAACGAGACCGATCGCCAATGGCGATATCCTGATGCTTGACACCGGCGCGGTCCGCGATGGGTATTTTTGCGACTTTGATCGCAATTACGCTATCGGTAAGCCGAGCGCCGAGACCACACGAGCGCATGAAGCGCTCTGGCGCGCGACGGAGGATGCGCTGGCAGCCATCCGCCCCGGAATGCGTGCTTGCGATGTGCATCAACTGCTTTGCCAGTCTCTTGTCCGACACGGCGCAGAACCAGGTGTGGGCCGCTTGGGCCACGGTCTCGGGGTCAGTCTGACGGAATGGCCTTCGCTCAGCGCCGACGACGAAACGCCGCTGCGTGCGGGCATGGTCCTGACGTTGGAGCCGGGTGCGGTATTGGATCAAGGGCGGATGATTGTGCATGAAGAAAACTTTGTTCTGCGAGATGACGGAGCTGAGCTGCTCTCCCCACGAGCGCCATTTGACCTGCCGGTAATTGCCCCATGACCCACGTCCCCTACGAAACGGCAGTCGATGAACGCCCCTGTCTCGGCCTGATCGTCTTGCAAGCCGACGAGACGATTGAGGATGAGTTTCGCTGCCTTTTCGACCCATCTGGCGTCCGCCTCCATATCAGCCGCGTCCCGTCAGCGGCGGAGTTGACGCCTGCTAGCATCCACGCAATGAAGTCTGCCCTGCCTACGTCAGCGGCTCTTTTTCCAGAAGGCGTTCGCTTTGACGCAGTTGCGTATGCATGCACGTCAGGGACTAGTTTGATCGGCTCAAATAAAGTCGCCGAATTGGTCCGCACCGGCTGCAATAGCGCCGTCGTGACAAACCCGTTAGACGCTGCCTTTGCGGCTTTGGAGGCCCTCAAGGCCTCCCGGATTGGCATCGTTTCACCCTATACTGCGGAGATTGCCAATCAAATGCGCGGCGATTTCGTCAAGGCTGGCCTTGACGTCGTCAAAACGATGACATTCGGAGAAGAAAAAGAGGCAAATGTCGCCCGGATCGCGTCCGGCTCCATCGTGGATGCGGTGCAAATCATTGCGGAGGTCGCAGATCTCGACGCGGTCTTCCTATCCTGCACCAACCTGCGCACTCTTGACGCGATTGAACAGTTGGCGCGCGACGTGCCATTTCCAGTGCTCAGCTCAAATCTCGTGCTTGCGTGGCAAATGGCAAAGGCCGCACAGGTCAATCTCACCAGAGACGCTCGTTTGCCACCGGGACTCGAACGGTTTCAGTAGTGCAGACCGGGTCTTAGTCTCGCTTACGTGCCAGCCCCGCGACTTTGTCCGCATCCCCGACCCCTGTAAGGGCCGCAATCGTTTCCGGGCTTGCTTGGCCTAGCACCCTTGTGTTGTTTCCTTGGGTGATTGCATTCAAATCTTCTAGGATCAAATCACCGATCAAGTGCCGCCCACCTGAAACCGCCGCAGCGCGATGGGGCGACAACAAGACGTTTGGTAATCCGCGCAAAACATTTGCCGGGTCAAGCGGTTCGGTTGGGAACACGTCGGTTGCGATCGTCAGCCTGCCAGAGATCGCCTCCGCAAGCAGTGCGTCGTAGTCGACAAGGTGTGCACGGCTCAGAACCACAACAAGGCTATGATCCTTCAAAGCCCCCAAGACCTTTGCGTCGATCAGTCCAAGATTGTCCGATGTTGGCACAGCCGTCACGTAAAGTACCTTCACCCGGTTCGACAGTGTGGACAGCGACACCAATTCGACACCGTAGGCATTCGCGACCGACCGCGGGAGCCATGGATCATAAGCTACAATGTTTGGCTTGAATGGCGCCAGGAGGCGGGTCATCTCTTGGGCGATCTGCCCAAACCCGACAAAACCAACCTGCGCGCCAAACAGCGTGAAATCCGTCTCGACACAATCTGCCAACCAGCGTTCGTCCGCGCGGCGGAAGGCCTCATGTTCGCGCACCAGGCCGCGTGCAGCCGATAGGGTCATGGCCAGGCCCATCTCCGCAACGGCGGATCGAAACCCGGGTGCGCAGGACAGGACCTCAACGCCGCACGCGGCGCATGCCGCATAGTCAATCGTCGCTGGGAAGGCGCCCGCCACTTCGATCACCGTCTTTAAACGCGGCGCGCGTTCGAGGGTCGCGGCGCTGATCTGGGGTGACGCTGCGATCAAAACCTCGGCAGTCGGGAATGCCGCTTGCAAGACATCGTCGGGGATTGGTGCATCCCGTCCCCAGATCACGTCGTAGCTTCGCAGCGCGTTTTGTGCAGCAGCGGAGAAAAGCTCGTCCATGGACCGCCAGTGCGGATCTAAGATTACCGTCGTCATCGATGCCCCTCCCTTTCTCGACAAGCCAATCATGCCCCATGGGATCACGCGTTACCATCACGTCAAAGACATCGGAGACCACGCTCCGTTTCCCAATCGCATCGTCCTGTACGATATACAGTGACAAAAATTGGCGTTCTGCCTCGGATCTGGCGGCGGGATATGCTTGAGTGCGCGCAGCCCCGTCGCATTGACGAGGTTACGCCTTAGAAGAGGGCTCCAAACTGCATGGCAAACGAACATTCGTCTCAGCATGGCTACAAATCAGGGCGTCTCAACCTGCCATTTGTCGGCATATGCAGTTTTGGCAAATACCCGATTGTGGAAGACCTAGCGAACCTTGATGCCGATGTGGCGATCCTTGGCGCGCCATTCGACTTTGGGGCACAGTGGCGCAGTGGTGCGCGGATGGGACCACGCGGCATCCGCGAGGCGTCGACGCTCTTTAGCTTCGGGCATGCGGGTGCTTACGACTTCGAAGATGATGTTGTCTACCTGGACCCAGCGAAGGTCGACATCGTGGATGTGGGCGATGCCGACATTATCCATACAGATACAATCAGAAGCCACCAAAACATCGAAAGCGCTGTTCGGCAAATCCGTAAGGCCGGCGCGCTGCCAGTGGTTCTGGGCGGTGACCACTCGATCAACATACCTTGCATCAACGCCTTCGACGATTTTGAGGCCCTGCATGTGGTGCAGATCGATGCACACCTCGACTTTGTGGATGAAAGGCATGGGGTCCGTTATGGCCACGGCAATCCGATGCGGCGTGCGGCCGAAAAGCCCTATGTCAAAGGCCTAACGCAGATCGGCATTCGCAACGTCTCATCGACTGCGAAGGAAGGTTACGACGACGCGCGGGCGATGGGATCAGACATTCAATCGGTACGCCACCTGCGCAAGATGGGCACGGAGGCAATGTTGAATCGCATTCCGACCGGTGTCCCCTATTATGTCACGATAGACATTGATGCTTTTGACCCCTCCATCGCGCCGGGAACGGGCACACCAAGCCATGGCGGGCTACTCTACTACGAGGTTTTGGAACTTCTCGACGGTCTGACAAAGCGCGGAAATGTTGTCGGAGTCGATCTCGTAGAAGTTGCACCTGACTATGATCCGACAGGCGGAACGTCCATTCTTGCAGCGCAGATTCTCATGAATTTCATCGGCCGGATCCTTCACAACCGCGGAAAATGAGACTGTATTGTGGATAAAAACGCTTTGAAAATAGGCAGTTCGAGGACGTGAAGAGCAATTTTGCCTTTCAGCTTGCGACGTTAGCGCTGCTCCTCTAGCGTTTAGATCGGGACGGAAAACGGGGCAGCATGACAAACGATTTTGTCGTATTTGATCGCGTTCAAAAAAGCTACGACGGTGAAACGCTTGTCGTAAAAGATTTGAACCTTGCGATGCCGAAAGGCGAATTTCTAACGATGCTTGGGCCCTCCGGGTCGGGCAAGACCACGTGTCTTATGATGCTAGCGGGGTTCGAAACCGCGACGCATGGTGAAATACGTCTCGATGGACGAGAGATTAACAACATCCCACCGCACAAGCGCGGCATTGGTATGGTGTTTCAAAATTACGCGCTTTTCCCGCATTTGACTGTGAGCGAGAACCTGAGCTTTCCCCTTGAGGTCCGCGGTCTCGGGAAGTCCGACCGTGAGGCAAAGGTCAAACGCGCGCTCGAAATGGTGCAGATGTCCGACTTCGGTGCGCGTCGCCCGGCGCAGCTCTCAGGCGGCCAGCAACAGCGAGTGGCGCTCGCTCGCGCATTGGTCTTCGACCCCGACCTTGTTTTGATGGACGAACCGCTCGGCGCGCTTGATAAGCAACTGCGTGAACATATGCAGTACGAGATCAAACACCTGCATGAAAGCCTCGGCATCACGGTTGTCTACGTCACTCACGACCAATCCGAGGCGCTGACGATGTCAGACCGGGTTGCCGTGTTTAACGACGGCGTCATTCAGCAGCTTGCCCCACCAAACCGGCTTTACGAACAGCCAGAAAATTCTTTCGTGGCGCAGTTCATTGGTGAAAACAACAAGTTACCGGCCAAAGTGGTCTCCCTGAACGACACTTCGGTCGAGGTCGCGTTGCAAGACGGCAAAACCTGCCACGCGCTTCCCGTCAATTGCGGGGCTGTTGGGAGTGACACAGTCATCTCAATCCGGCCCGAACGGGTCAGCCTCGGTGGTGAAACGTCTGCCAATACAACCGATGGTCAAATCAAAGAGCTGATATACCTCGGTGACCACATCCGTTGCCGTCTTAACGTGCATGGCAACGACGACTTCATCGTCAAAATTCCGAATTCCGCCAATCATCCGCAGCTCACGGTTGGCGACACAACCCAGATCACGTGGCAAACTGAAGACGCCCGTGCTCTGGATCCTCTATAACGAAAAGCTGCAACGGGAGAATACCATGAAACATACGTTGACTTTGACGACCGCGCTGGTCGTGGTCGCAGGACATGCCTGGGCGAACGACCTAACGGTCATGAGCTGGGGCGGCGCTTACGGCAATTCACAGATCGAAGCTTACAACAAACCCTTCGCAGAGATGACTGGCAAAGACATCGCCATGGTCGACGCGGACAATCCTGCGACGCCGATCAAGGCGCAAGTTGAAGCTGGCAATGTCACCATCGACGTCGCTGACGTCGAATACTCCGACGCGATCCGCCTGTGTGACGAAGGTCTGCTTGAAGAGATCGACATGTCGACACTACCAGCTGCCCCTGACGGCACGCCTGCCGCCGATGACTTCATCGCTGGCGCACTGACCGATTGCGCGGTTGCCAACATCGTTTGGTCTACCGTCTATGCCTATAACACCGACAGCGTCGACGGCGCGCCAACCACAATGGCGGATTTCTTTGATCTTGAGGCGTTCCCTGGAAAGCGTGGTCTGCGGAAGTCTGCTAAGGCGAACTTGGAAATGGCGCTCATCGCAGACGGTGTACCAGCTGCTGAAGTATATGACTTGCTGGAAACAGACGAAGGTGTTGATCAGGCCTTTGCAAAGCTCGACACCATCAAAGATAGCGTTGTCTGGTGGGAAGCTGGCGCGCAGCCGCCACAGTTGCTGGCCGACGGTGAGGTCACCATGTCCACCGCTTACAATGGCCGGATCTTCAACGCTGCTGTTGGCGAAGGGCAGCCATTCGAAATCGTCTGGGATGGCCAGATCATGGACTTTGACCTGTTTGTGATCCCAAAAGGCGCCCCAAACAAAGAGCTGGCACTGGAATACATCAAGTTCTCCACTGACACTCAACGTCTGGCAGATCAGGCTCAGTGGATCTCTTACGGTCCGGCACGTGTATCTTCCGGTCCACTTGTGGGTTTGTACCAGGACGGTGCAACCGAAATGGCGCCACACATGCCAACCGCCGAAGCCAACTTGGCGAACGCGCTGGTCAACAACTTTGAGTTCTGGGCTGACCGGGACACAGAACTGAACGAGCGTTTCAACGCTTGGCTTGCCAACTAAACTAACAGCAGGCGGTCCGTTTGGGCCGCCTGCTCTTGCGCGTAGGGCACCCCTTGGCCGATATCTCCGCTTCCGACATCGTCGTACCTCCGGCACAGCTCGAAACCGCTGACGGCCGACCGCTGAAGGCCGCCTTGGCCACAGCGGAAAGCGCCGCCCGCCGCCGTGCGTTCTTTCTGGTGATGCCCCTTCTGCTGTTCGTCGTTGTGACCTTTATCTTCCCGATTGGGCAGATGCTCATGCGGTCAATTTCTGACCCACGCTTTATCGAGCACGTCGATCTGGGCACGGGCCAAACTACCCCTATCATGGTCGACCTTCGCGCCTGGTTTGACGATAACCCGCAAGGCACTGAGCCCGATGAGGCGGCTTATGCGGCATTGGTCAGCGATTTGATCCACCTTCGGGAGATCAAGGCGCAAGGCAACGTCGGTACGCGCATCAACTACGTCCATCCCGGCTCACGATCTCTTTTTACTGGAAGTGCCCGAAGGGCCGCGCGGTTGGAGGCGCCATACAAAGAGGCCGTCCTTGATATGGATGAAGATTGGGCCGAACCTGCCTTGTGGCAGGCCATGCGTTCGGCCTCGGGGCGCTACACATTTGACTTCTACCTCGCGGCCGTGGACCGAGAGCGGGACGATGCAGGCAAAATTCAACGCGTAGAGGACGAAAGGGCAATCTATCTGCTGCTCTTTGAACGTACGATGATCCTGTCTGTCGTGATCACTTGCCTCACACTGATCCTGGGTTTTCCAGTGGCCTATCTGCTGGCGACTCTACCCTTACGCTATTCGAACGTCTTGATGATCTTCGTCCTCCTGCCGTTCTGGACATCGCTCCTGGTGCGAACGACCAGTTGGATCGTGCTCCTGCAAAGCCAAGGCGTCGTGAATGACGTCGCGGTCAGCGTCGGTCTGATTGCTGACGAAAACCGGCTGCAAATGATATACAATCAAACCGGCACGGTCATTGCGATGACGCATATCCTGCTGCCATTTATGATCTTGCCGCTCTATTCGGTCATGCGGCCGATCAACCCGTCCTACGTCCGGGCTGCACGCTCACTCGGGGCGACGAGCTGGACGGCGTTCCGACGGATTTACCTGCCGCTGACAATCCCAGGTATCGCTGCTGGCTCCCTCTTGGTCTTCATTCTGGCGGTGGGGTACTACATCACACCGGCGCTTGTCGGCGGCTCCAAAGGTCAGCTGATTTCGAACTTGATCGCGTTCCATATGCAAAGCTCGCTCAACTGGTCGCTCGCGGCTGCGCTGGCTGGGCTTCTCTTAGGCGGAATCCTGATCCTCTACTGGCTCTACGACCGGTTGGTCGGCATCGACAATCTGAAGCTGGGGTGACGTGATGGACCGCCCGCAAGCCACCGCCACCCAAATGGTCGACGATACCCGTGTGCGGGTGACCCGTTTTGATTTTGAACCGGGTGCGGAAACAGGCTGGCACACCCACGGAATGGACTACGTCATCACGCCACTGACAGCATGTCGCATGCTGCTGGAAGAGCCTGGCGGCACCGCGCGCCGCGTCTCTTTCGCGTCAGGAGAATGCTACCGCCGCGACGCAGGCGTGGAACACAATGTGATCAATGACGGCGACGCGCCGATGAGCTTTGTCGAAGTGGAGTTGAAATAGCGATGGCCTTACCGACCTATGCCTCACCGCTCGAAAAAGTCTGGTACTACACCTTTCGCGTGATTTGTGGGCTGATCTTCCTTTTCCTGATCGCGCCGATCCTGATCGTGATCCCGCTTAGCTTCAACGCAGAGCCTTACTTCACTTTCACCGAAAAGATGCTGTCGTTTGATCCGACAGGTTACTCAACCCGCTGGTATGACCTTCTGCTTACTTTCGGGATGCAGGCCCCTGACGTGCCGCGCGATAGCACCTGGTGGAGCGACATGTGGAATAACGCGGCCTGGGTGCGGGCGGCGAAGAACTCAATCATTATAGGGTTTTTCTCGACCGTGTTGGCCACAGCCTTGGGTACTTTGGCCGCTCTCGGCCTAAGCCGGCCTGAAATGCCGTACCGCCGCTTCATCACGGCGATCCTGATCTCACCGATGATTGTCCCCATTATCATCACCGCGACGGGCTTATTCTTCTTTTATTCCAAAACCGGGTTGGCGAACTCCTATCCTGGTGTGATCCTCGCTCACGCGACCCTCGGTATTCCCTTCGTGATCATCACAGTGACAGCGACCTTAGTGGGATTTGACCATTCGCTAACGCGGGCAGCCGCGAGCCTTGGGGCCAACCCCACGACCACTTTTTTTAAGATCACACTTCCACTGATCCTACCCGGGATCATCTCTGGCGCGTTGTTCGCCTTCGTAACCTCGTTTGATGAGGTGGTCGTGGTCCTTTTCGTCGCTGACTTCGACCAACAGACCATCCCACGCCAGATGTGGAATGGTATCCGCGAACAGATCAGCCCAGCAATTTTATCGGTAGCGACGATCCTTGTGGGCTTCTCAATCTTCTTGCTGACCACCGTTGAACTGCTGCGCCGCCGTTCAGAGCGGTTGCGTGGTATTACGCAAAGCTGAATGAAACCAATCGCGCAAATCCACCGAGCACCACCTGACGCGGCAGAGCGGCAAAACAAGCCGGCTGTGATCTGTTATCCGACAGATACGCTACCTGAACCAGATTTGGCGACCTACGCGCAAAGCCGCGAGACGGCGTCCCTGACGGACTCTTGCCTGGTGCCGCCCCGTGATGCCCGCTGTATCACCGTACCAGCCGGGGCTTTCTTCCGGATCACGTCCGTCGACGGACCACAAGTCGGGGACCTCAATCTTTGGAACGCCAAGAACCTAGACGAGTGTTTCTACTCCGGTAAAACCCGTGCGCTGCACGGCACCCATCTTTCATCTGGCGATCGCCTTTGGTCCAGCTTCCCTTTTTTACGGCCGATGGCGACGATTACGGCCGATACTTTGGATTGGTACGGCTTTGACGCCGACGGTGGCGCCGTGCATGACGTCATCGGGACACGCTGTGATCCATACACCGGGAAGCTACTGCAAGGAGATGAATACCATCACTGTTGCCACTCGAACCTTACACGTGCGTTGGCCGCTCACCTGGGTGTCCCGGTGCAAGATGCCGAACAACATGTCCATGACGTCATGAACGTCTTCATGTGTACCGGATTCCTCAAGCCAACCTATCAATACTTCATGAAGGCCAGCCCTGTCCGGCCCGGCGACTACATCGAATTCATCGCGGAGATCGACCTTCTTGTCGGCCTATCCGCCTGCCCCGGCGGCGACTGCGGATCGGAGCATTCAAGCGACACTGCGGCCTGCTACCCGCTACAAATCGATGTCTTCAAGCCGACAAAGCCCGCGCCGCTCACTTCGACACCCTCCACTTACTCCCGCAACCACGGAACTTAAAGGGACGGGAAGTAATCCTCACACGTCCCTTCGCGGTAAACATCCGCCGTGCAGCAATGCAACCCACCGCCAAAAGCGTAGGCGTCGCGCAGCTCTACCTCGACCACTTCCATGCCGAGCTTATCCATCTGCTCTGCCTGGTAGACCTCTGATTTCTCCACACAGACTGTCTTTGGGTCGAGCACAAGAACATTCATGCTTAGCCATACGGACGAATAGCAGAGCGGCGGCGGTGCGTTGTGGGCGGGTTGGGCGGCGTCCACAATCTCCCACCCGTTGGCTTCAAACATCCCTCGCTGGTCATCGGGCAGCCGACGCTGCGGGTTGTTCAGGATCAGGCCGGGGCGAAGCGGCGTGAAGGTTGCGTCAATATGGATCGGGTACGGATCACCCGGAAAGTTTACTGTATGCACCCGATGGTCTGGGAAATGGCGGCGCAACCACTCGATGCCCCGCAAGTTCGTCGTAAAACCATGCTGGACAACCAGGTCTTTGCCAAAGCGCAGCACGTCAGCGGCGTCAAAGAGTGGCTCTTCTTCAGTCGTGACAAAGAATTTCTCAGCCGCCCACTCCAGCCGCTTAGGTATACCGATCTTCTCACTCAGATAATCTGGCCGGTAGTCCGCATCAGTGAGCCGCGGCTTCGGCGCTGACTCGTGTCGGAAGTTTGGGTCTTCCTCCCAGTATTGCTCCATCAACGGACGGTAGTTCAAGTATTCGAACCACCTGCAACGGTACGACATTGTCGCTTCCAAAATCTCTGACCCAACCGTTAACAACACATCGCGCGGCGGCATGCAGCCGAACTGGCTGTCGGTATGGAAATCAGGGGTCGTTACCGGCAACGAATGATCAACCGGCGTTGGGCGATCAACACGAATGCCACGGGCTTTGAGCTGCCCTGCGAACTGATCTAGAAGCTCATTGGCGCGATCAATCGTTTCCTGTGGGCGTTTGCCCCATTGGCCGCGCATGTCACTGTCTTCGGGAACTTTCGCATCAAGTGCTGGTTCCGCTGGCGGGATGTGACAATCGTCTGCACGGCCCACAATGACATGCTTTAGCGGGTCCCACTCATTCCAACTGTTCACGACCGTCTTTGTCATTCCGATACCTTTAATTTGCGCGACGAATTCGTCCCGCGTTGCCACAGTCGAGTCGGAGTAGCAAAGAAATATCGACGGCGCCAGATAACCCTAAGTTTCAAGCCAGGTCGCGGAACTGAGCTCGATGGTTTTGCGTGACATGCCCAGCCGTTTGCGCTGCTTCAGCAGGATTGCTGTCACAAGGACTTAAAACATAGAGTACGCCTCGGTGAGTCGGCATGTCGTCACCTACTTGGATGTGCCTTCGGAGGAAACTGCGACGCCGGGGGGCGGAACAAGAGATCTGCCGATGGTGGACATTTGTAGGGATCACGTTCCCAACACGCTGGCGACAGTCTCGCGCGAGTTAAGAGATGCGCGCGTGCGCGACGTCGATTGTGCGATCCCACCGCACGCCGCGGCTCTGGATTAGGCCGCGTTTCATTGCTCACGAAATGAAGGGTGATATCGCTAGTCAGACCGCGGCTGCGCATTGAAAACAAACAAGGTTTCGCCATCGATTTCGTAGCTATCAATCAGGTCGCGCGCGCGGTCCGACGTAAGCCAATTCTCTAACGTGGCGGCTAAATCTGCTTTCACATGCGCATGTGTACCCGGGTTCACAGCGAGGAACGTATATTGGTTGAATAGAACCGGATCGCCCGCGTAGAGAAGTTGAAGCCCATCCTTGTTCCCGAAGTTCAACCAGCTGGCGCGGTCTGCCAAAATGTAGGCGCCAAGGCCCACTGCTGTATTCAGCGCTGCCCCCATGCCAGCGCCGACCTCATTGTACCAAACTGCGTCTGGCACGCCGCCAATCGCCTCCCACAGGGTGACCTCTTTTTTGTGGGTTCCGCTGTCATCGCCACGACTTACGAAGCGGACCTCCGCATCCGCAACGCGGGTCAACGCGTCGATCGCATTCATCGCCATCGCAACGTCGGCTGGGTCATCAGTTGGGCCAACAACGACAAAGTCGTTGTACATGATTTCCCGACGATGCATCCCGAAACCATCGGCGACAAAGGTTTCTTCTGCGGCGCGGGAATGGACAAGGATGGCATCCACATCACCAGCTCGGCCAAGGCGTAAAGCTTGGCCCGTTCCCACAACAAGAAGCTGTACTTCCAGATCAAGATCGGCGCGAATTTCGGGCAATAAAACATCCGCCAAACCCGAGTTATGAAACGATGTTGTCACCGCCATCCGGATCTGATCGGCGGCTTGCGCTTTCCCTGCAAGAAGCACCAGAAAAACAACAAGGTGACGCAGCATCATTCTAGAATGTCTCCGTTCAGGAAGGCGCGCGCCTCGCGTGTTTGCGGCGCATCAAAAAACGTGTCCGCGCGAGCCGATTCATGCACACGACCATGGAGTAAAAAAACGATGTTGCTGGCCAAGCGCTTGGCCTGCCCCATATCGTGCGTAGACAAAATAATGCGCGTCCCATCGGACGCAGCAGTGGCTAGAATTGTTTCGATCTCTCGTGTTGCGCGACCATCCAACGACGCCGTTGGCTCATCAAAAAATACGAGTTCGGGGCCCCCAATGAGCGCCCTTGCGATGGCTAACTTCTGCTGCTCTCCGCCAGAAAGCCCCAGGGCTGAGCGGTCAGTATGGTTTTCCAGTCCTACTTTCTTTGCCCAACTCTCTGCGAGATGCTTTGCTTCGTCACGTGGAGTCCCGTTCAGCCGGAGTGGGTATATAAGGTTATCCAAGACGGAGCGCCGGAGCATCACCGGTTGCTGAAATACAAAGGCTTGCGCGTTCTGCGCGGCTTTCGTACCGCAGGCCCAGGAAATCTCACCTTCGTGCAGACGAGCGATCCCGTGCAAGAGGCGCAACAAGGTTGTCTTGCCCGCACCGTTCGGCCCGACCACCGCTTGGGTGCCTTGCCCGTCCCATGTCCAATCGATCGGACCGACCAACCGTTTGCCGCGCCGACGTGTGACTGCCCCGCGAACCGTTAATGGAAACAAACTGCTCACCAACGCCCCTCCCGCTCGGTCTGACCCAGCCAGTGGATCAGGAGGTTTACGAGGATGGTGAGCGCGATCAGGACGAAGCCAAGGGCGAGCGCCAGCGCGAATTCGCCTTTCCCGGTTTCAAGCGCGATTGCTGTGGTCAAGACACGCGTCACATTATCGATGTTGCCGCCGACAATCATGATGGCACCAACCTCTCCAATCCCGCGCCCGAAGCCGGCCAAAGCCGCTGTCAAAAGCGCGCGCCGTGCATCCCACAAGAGCGTTTTCACTTTTTGGGTCTGCGTCACGTTCATTGAGATCAGGAGATCATGATACTCCGCCCACAAGTCGCGCAGGGATTGATGCGCGATCGAGGCCATAAGCGGGACGATGACGATCATCTGGGCAATAATCATCGCTGTCGGCGTAAAAAGAAGTCCGAGGACGCCAAGAGGCCCCGAACGCGAAAGAAGAACGTAGACAACAAGCCCGACGACGACTGGGGGCAACCCCATCAGCGCGTTTAGGATAGCGATTACCGTTCTGCGCC
Source organism: Pseudomonadota bacterium (assembly GCA_038526085.1). Taxonomy (GTDB): domain Bacteria; phylum Pseudomonadota; class Alphaproteobacteria; order Rhodobacterales; family Rhodobacteraceae; genus Yoonia. The sequence continues at coordinate 16,699 of JBCBHE010000054.1, forward strand.
ACCGAAACCGTCGCACGGCTAAGAGTGCCGCCAGCGGCATCGCAATTGCGCAGCCAAAGACCAACGCCGTCAAGGTCACCCGTAACGAACGCAGCGCAATCTCCGCAAGCTCCGCATCAAATGTGACCACCAGCCAGAACGCCTGAGATAGTCCTTGCCACAGATCGACCAAAGCCGACCCTCCCCCGCTAACTCAAAAGAAAAGTGTCAGGTTTCAAGGGCCTGTGCCACCCCTGTTTGGTGTTAGATGCGCTTGCGCGCCCTAAGCGTGCGTCACTTGGCTGCCCGGCGGAAAAAGTGTCCGCCGACTATATCCAAATCCGTTTCCTCCGCACCAGCAACCGGCAACCATACGGTCTTGCACTGCCGTTCCAATGATGACGCGCTGTTACTTGACCGCCTGGACGCTGAAGGCGCGTTTTTGATGAAGGTTACGACATCTCGCTGCAGTTCGCTTATATCTACCGTGACCGATAGCCTGGGTGCCAAAGTCTTTTGACCACGTTGCCAGAACCAGCAGCCGAAGCCCGACTCATGGGATTAAGAATCTCCCCTTCGCAGAGAAGACTGACTTGCCATGCCTAGTTCACAAGGCGTCTCTTGTTCTGGGCTTAGCACGCCGATAGGCGGCTGGAGTCGTCCCAAACCACCGCAGAAAGGCCCGATAGAAGGCGCTTTCTTCTGCATATCCCAACTCAGTTGCGATCTGTGTGATAGGAAGCGATGTGCTTGATAAAAGATCGGTGGCCTTTTTACGCAGCCGGTTTTCTTTCAATGCGCCATAGCTTTGCCCGGTTTGGGCAAGCCGGCGATGCAGTGTGGCACGCGACATGCGCAACTTTTTTGCCGCTGTACCCATGTCTGGCCAAGATTGTGGTGGGCCAGACAGACATGTTTCAACCACGCGGTGGTGCAAGGTGCTTGTGTCTCGATAGCCGCGAAGGAAAGATTCAGGTGCCGTTCTGAGAAAGGCTTTGAGATCTTGTTCCGATCGTCGAACAGGACGCGCCATGTAACGCCACTCGAAACTAAGTTGCGCGGCCGGTGCCTCAAACTGGACGGGGACACCGAAGAACTCGCCATAGTCATTCAACTTCGCAGGCTCCCCGCAAGGGAATTTAACGGCGATCAAAGGAACCCGCTCTCGGGCTAGCCAGCAGGTAAAACCATGCAAGACGAGAAAAAAGGTACGGTAGGCGAAAGCGGTTCGGAACTTGCCCACATCAACTAGAGTAATCACACAGGCTCCTCCGTCTTTGCCGATCTCCCCATATGGCTCATCCAACACGACCCTTAAAAAGCGTAGCATCCGTTTCAGCGCCACATCCAATGTGGGCGCATCGCGCACAGCATGCCCCATCAGCGTCGTGCTGCCAGGACGCATCGGGCGATCGCCGAGACCAAAAAGTTCGTCCTCCATCGCCAGTGAAAGCGCCAGCCAGATGCGGCCGAAGTCTTGGGAATTCAGGTGAGATAACTGCGTATCCGCAATTTGAAGATCGCGGAGCAACCCGGCGGTGTCGATCCCTGCGCGTCTGCCGCAATCAAGCGCCTCGTCCACAAAAATGCGAGCGATGGGATGATCCATACTGGTACTCCGTCTCACAGGTTCGACGCAGTCTGGCACTGTACGCCAGTATTGCAACTGTTATCCTTTGCCCAAAGTTAAACAGCCCGCAAAGGTGAGGACTGAACATGGACGATCCAATAGTCATACTTTCGGCAAAGGATAACAGTTGCAATACTGGCGTACAGTGCCAGACTGCGTCGAACCTGTGAGACGGAGTACC
>JBCBHE010000055.1:0-17027 GCA_038526085.1 Pseudomonadota bacterium
GAGGCCAAGCGCGTTGCCTGCTGCAATCGCCTGATCTTTGGTCAGAGATATCTGCCCCATCAATGCGGCGGTCACCCCTTGCTAGGCTTTGACCACCTGGCCTTCGTTGTCCTCGTCGGTATCGCCGCGGCCTTCACCGGCAACGCATTAAAGGCACCGTTGGGCTATGTCGGTGGTATGCTGCTTGGCTGCCTTTTGATGATGGCAGGCGTCGCACTGCCGTTCGCCGAAGTTGTTATTGGGGCGTCGCTGCTCGTTATGGGCTACGTCGTGCTGTCCGGCCGTCAGATGTCGACCCAGGCCGTGCTGCTAGCCTTCGGGGCTTTTGGCCTGTTCCACGGAACGGCCTTCGGCGAAAGCATTGTCGGTCAGGAGGCCGGATACGGCTTTGGTTTCGCCTTCGGATACCTCTTGGGGCTTGGCGTTGCGCAATACCTCATCGCGATCTTCGCAGGGTTTATCATGACCAAAGTCGCCAAAGTCACTGAGGCCGACGCCATGGGGGCCCGCCTTGCTGGCGCTGTTATCGGCGGCATGGGCTTGTTCCTGAGTCTTGAGAACGCTGAAGGCGCTGCCTTCGCCGCCCTCGGCCTCGCCTAAACCAAACCGGGCCTGCCAATGATGGTGGGCCCGTTCCTCATTTCATTGCTGCCTTCGGAGGATAGATTTATGACAGATCTTGCCAAACCCACCCCTGTGACCTTGCTGACCGGCTACCTTGGCGCCGGGAAAACCACGCTGCTGAACCGCATCCTGACGGAAGACCATGGCAAAAAATATGCTGTTGTCGTGAATGAATTCGGGGAGGAAGGCATCGACAATGATCTGGTGATCGGGGCCGATGAAGAAGTCTTTGAGATGAATAACGGTTGTATCTGCTGCACCGTGCGGGGCGATTTGATCCGCATCATCTCTGGTCTTCTCGACCGGGACGACACATTCGATGGTATCCTCATCGAAACGACAGGCTTGGCGGACCCTGGCCCAGTGATCCAGACCTTTTTTGTGGACGATGATCTCCGTGGGCGCGTGGCGCTCGACCAAGTTGTGACCGTCGTCGACAGCCTGCACTTCCTTGATAAAGTTGAAGAAAGCCATGAAGCGGAAGAGCAGGTCGCATTTGCCGATCTCATCATTCTCAACAAAACGGATCTCGTTGATGACGAAGCCCTGCAAGCAGTGAAACGCAAGGTACTTTCGCTAAACGGTCAGGTTCGTTTGATTGAGACGCAAAAGTCAGCTGTTCCGCTCCACGAAGTCCTCGACCGCGGCGCTTTTGATCTTTCGCGCATCCTGTCCATCGAACCTGGTCTTTTGGAAGAGGACCCCGAAGATCATGAACATGATGAGACCGTCACCTCCTTCTCACTAACCGCAAAGGCCCCGCTCGACGCAAAGGCCTTTTCCCTTTGGATGCGAGAGCTTGTGAGAGACCAAGGTACAAAGATCTTCCGATCCAAAGGTATCATGGACTTTGACGGCGCCGACAAACGCTACATTTTCCAGGGCGTTCATATGGTCATGGACAGCGAATGGGGCGATGCGTGGAAAATGGGCGAAGATCGAACCAGCCGTCTTGTGTTTATTGGGCGTGGCTTGGACCAGACAGCGATCAGCCGTGGGTTTGAAACCTGCTACGCAAAGGTGGCGGCATGAACATCCAAGCGAAGACCAACCCAGACAAGGGTGTGCAGCAGATCGCCCCAGGGATCAGCCGCGCAGAGTTTCAACTGAACGCCAACGTCACCCAATTGGAGCAAAAGGGTGAAACACTCTTCGCTGGTCTTGGGAACGGCCAAGTGGTGAGCGTTTTGGGTGACGCAGTGACCACCGTCGCCGCGCATTCCGGCGCGATTACCGCGCTCACGATAGACGCCCAGGGCGCAGTCTATTCGGCCGGACAAGACGGCACGATTGTGCGTAGTCTTAATGGCCATCGGGCCGTCATCCACCAAACTGGCGGCGAATGGGTCAATGCGATGGCAGTCAGCCCCGCCGGGACCCGCATCGCCGTTGCGTACGGCCGATCCGTTGTTGTGTTTAGCGGCGGTCAAATCGTGGCAAAGTTTGACGACCACCCATCGACGGTGACGGGCCTCGCATTTGCCGCGGGCGGCAATCAGATCGCGGCAAGCCGGTACAACGGTGTCACGCTCTGGTCTGTGGAAGATCTGCGAAAGCCTGAAAATCTGACCTGGGCGGGTTCACTGACCGGGTTGAGCGTCTCGCCCAACGATCAATATGTCGCGGCCGCCACGCAAGACCGGGAAATCCACATATGGGACCTCGTGTCAGGGCGTGACTTCCGGCTGGGCGGATATCAACGAAAGGTCAAAGAGTTCGGCTGGACGGACGACGGGAGCTATTTGTTCACCTCTGGTGCGGACGTGATGGTGGCCTGGGGCCTCGCCGGCGATCCAGGGGCCATCCCACCTGTTGAAATAGGTTATGCCTACTCTCAGACGGTCAGCGCCGTCGCGCCAACTGGGACTCTTTACACTATGGTTGGCGGGTTTACGGATGGTAGCCTGGTCGTGGGCGAAGCGCGCAAAGGCACGGCAAAGATCGCGCGGGGCGCGGACGGGGCTTCGATTACCGGTCTCACCGCATCGGCGTGTCACAGGTGTTTTGGCTTCGGGACAAGCGCGGGCGTCGTCGGCCGCATCTCACTGGACACCGCACTCTCGTGAGCCGGCCGCCATTACCGCCATTCACCGAGGAGACGGCCATCCAAAAGGTTCGTCTCGCCGAGGATGGATGGAACACGCGCGATGCGGCAAAGGTCGCGCTGGCCTATACGCTCGATACCAAATGGCGTAACCGCGCCCAGTTCGTGACTGACCGGCAAGAGGCCGAAGCCTTTCTAACGGCTAAGTGGATCAAAGAGAACGAATACCGCTTGATCAAGGAGTTATGGGCCTTTCGGGGGAACCGCATCGCGGTGCGCTACGCTTACGAGTGGCGGGACGATTCTGACAATTGGTATCGCTCCTATGGAAACGAAAACTGGGAGTTCGCAGATGACGGTCTGATGCAGACCCGTTTCGCCAGCATCAACGACCTTTGGATACGCGAAGAAGACAGGCTCTTTCGTTGGCCACAAGGGCGCCGGCCAGATGATCATCCCGGATTGTCCGATCTCGGTTTGTAACGCGGCGTAGGTGCGCGTCACAACGGCTGCAATGCTCTCTTCGTGGTACCCGCGGCCGGACTCGAACCGGCACGGCACTAAGGCCTAAGGATTTTAAGTCCTCTATGTCTACCATTCCATCACGCGGGCCCGGTGGTGAAGGCCTGCGTTGTCTAAGCCGACTGGCGGGGAGCAGCAAGCACTTGGAGCTAGATTTCCTGACCTTTCAGCTGTTCGAGCAAAACGCGCTCTGACAGCCAAGGGTTCAGATCAACGGCCGCTTGGAAAGCCTCGATGGCCTCTGCATTCCGTTCGAGGCGCATTAGGGTCAGCCCCTTACCGGTCAAAGCACCTGTATGGTTCGGCGAAAGCTCAAGCGCGATGTCGAGGTCGAACAGCGCACCCTCATAATTGGCATCCAAGAAATTTGCGAAGGCGCGCTGGTTGTAGCCTTCTGCATACTCCGGACAATATTCAACCAACTGGTCCAGCGCCTCACGCGCACCAATAAGATTGTACCGTTCGCGCAACGCCATCCCTTCATCGAGGAGCGCTTGGGCCTTCTCATCCGGTGCCTCCGTCCACAACTGCCACAGTTGGTCGTTCAGCTCTCGGGCCCCGATCGGCGTCTCCAAGGCTTGCAACCGGGCATAGAGGTCTGCTTCAGCTGCGGTATGATCAGCTGCAGCGGGGCAGGTGTCAGCAAAGGCGGGCGCGGCGCAAAGCGCGAAGGGGATCAACCATCTCATGGGTGAAAGGTGGCACCGCGCGCCCTTGGGTCAAGTCACATTTGCGCGTGGCGTCCCCTTGACCCCACCTCGCGCATCCCCCAACGATGCGGCATGTTTCCAATTCGTGATCACAACCCGTCCAACCGGATCCCCTATGTCACCTACGCGCTGATTGCGATGAATGTGGCTGTGTTCCTCTATGGGCTTGCGTTCATCACGACGGACGCCGCCGTCAGCCGGCTCTATTTCGACTACGCAATGATCCCAGCGCGGATCGCAGCGGGCGAAAATTACGGGTCTTTTGTAACGTCAATTTTCCTGCACGCAGGCTTTATGCATATCGCCGGAAATATGCTGTTCTTGTGGATCTTCGGGGACAATATGGAAGATGAGATGGGCCATGTCCCCTTCCTATTGTTTTATCTCGCCTGCGGGATTGGGGCGAGCTGGGCACAAATGGCCGCCGATCCGCTTTCACCGATCCCCACGGTGGGCGCATCCGGCGCAATCGCGGGTGTGATGGGGGGCTACATTCTGATGTTCCCTAAGGCCAAGGTCGATATCCTGATCATCTTGATCATCATCTTCCGGATCATTCCCGTTCCAGCCTTTATCATGCTGGGGCTGTGGTTTGCGCTCCAACTGTTCCAAAGCATTGGGTCGGATACATCAGGCGGCGGTGTCGCCTATTGGGCCCATTCCGGTGGCTTCATTATTGGCGCGATCCTGACCATCCCGCTTTGGCTCCGCCGAGGAGCGATCGCCTATTGGCACCGCACCGACATGCATCCGCCCCACCCAGAAGCAACCTACAAGTATGTCAAAAGCAACGTCCCCGTGGTGCGCCGCCGCTGATAAAATCGCGAAACGCGCTGTTTTTTCGGATCAAAAATATCAGCCCGCCGCAGGCCTCCCGCGCGCACAATTCATGCTAGATGCGCGCAATCAACAAAGCATGTCGTACGACCGCAAGGCGTTCCATCTCACCAAACCACGCCAGCGGTTCAGCCGTTCCGGATCACTTTCGCGAAACTGTTGAAGATCACGTCGTTGGCACAAATCAAAGCGCCGCTAGATACTGGGTCATCTGCCGGATCCAAAGCCTCTAAAAGACCACCAGCCTCTTTCACAATCACGATGCCAGCCGCAACATCCCAGGCGTTAAGGCCGCGTTCCCAGAAGCCTTCATAGCGCCCCGCAGCCACATAAGTCAGATCAAGCGACGCGGCGCCAAACCGTCGGACACCCGCGGTTACTGGCAGCAAGCGCGCAAGATCTTGCAGCGTCTCAGGGAGGTCAGCACGTCCGGCCCAAGGCAAGCCCGTGGCGAAAATGGATTCGATCATCTTTTGCCGGCCCGACACCCGAAGACGGCTTTCATTCAAAAAGGCGCCTTGCCCTTTTTCCGCGTGGAACATCTCGTCCTTCACAGGGTCATAGACGATACCTGCAACGATCTGACCTTTGTGCTCCAAAGCAATCGAAACCGCCCAATGCGGCAGTCCGTGCAGAAAGTTCGTGGTGCCATCCAGCGGATCAACGATCCAACGGCGGGTCGGGTCTTCTCCTTCGATTTTCGAGCCTTCTTCGCCCAAAAATCCATAGGTCGGTCGTGCCGCCATCAGATCTTCGCGGATCACTTCTTCAGCGCGCTTATCTGCGCGACTAACAAAATCGCCTGGGCCCTTGGCAGAGACCTGCAACTGCTCAACCTCGCCGAAATCTTTCAGCAGGCCACGACCCGCTTTGCGGGCGGTCTGCATCATCACATTGAGGTTCGCACTGCCAGCCATCGGGGCCTCCGTTCGGTGTCCGTGGCGCGCTATAGGCCCAGCGGCGCAAGGCCACAAGGGCTATCCGACCGGTTCGACGCTCCGTTGCAATTTCACGGCCTCCTGCTTGGCCAGTCGGATCAGGTGCGCCATGAACGGAAGGTTCGTATCTTCTGCCCGCGTTGCCGCATAAAGGCGCCGTGTGATCCCAGACTGAGTCAGCGGTTTTGTCACGTAATCTGAGTTATAGCGCACCTGGCGCACTACCCAATCAGGCAGGACAGCAACCCCTCGGTTCGACGCCACCAGCAACAAGATAACAGCGGTCAGTTCGACCTGCCGAATGGACGCTGGCTCGACCTTTGCTGGCGTCAGAAGCTGGCTAAAGACATCCAGGCGCGCCCTATCCACTGGATAAGTGATCAGCGTTTGGCCCCGAAAATCCTCCGCCTCGACAAACTCCTTTTGCGCAAGTGGATGCTGCGCAGAGGCCACAAAGACGGGTTCGTAGTCGAAGAGTGGAGTGAAATCAGTTCCAGGTAGGTCCTCCGGGTCAGACGACACAACCAGATCAACCTCTTCTTTCCGCAATGCAGGCAAGGCATCGAAGGCCAAGCCAGGTCGGATATCAACATCAACATCGGGCCAATTCTTCCGGAACGCTTCCAACACCGGAAACAGCCATTCGAAACACGCGTGACACTCGATCGCGATATGCAGCCGGCCAGAGCTACCCGCGACAAGCCCTTCAAATTCCGCTTCCAAAGCAGCAACTTGCGGCAAAATTGCCTCCGCCGCTTTTAAAAGCCGCAATCCAGCCGCGGACAGTTTTAAGGGTTTTGAACGCCGGACAAAAAGCTCTACACCCGCTTGATCCTCAATCCCCTTGATTTGATGCGACAGCGCCGATTGCGTGATGTTCAACTGGTCCGCCGCGCGAGCCAGCCCACCGGTGTCGTGGATCGCCTTGATCGTGCGCAGATGCCGAAACTCAATATGCATTGTGAGGCGCCTTCATCATTTTGGTGAAAGTAATGAATTTGTCTCATCTATCGCAAAATGGGAGAAAGCTGCAACTGATGAAGGAATCCGCCATGTCCGCCCCGTCCGTTTCGTTTGAATTCTTTCCACCGAAGTCCCTTTCTGGCTCATTTCGTCTATGGGACTGCGTGAACACACTTGCCCCACTCGACCCGACCTTTGTGTCCGTGACCTATGGCGCCGGTGGTACGACCCGGCAACTGACACACGAAGCGGTCACAACGATCCATGAGACGAAGGGACTGAACGTCGCCGCCCACCTGACCTGTGTCGATGCGACGAAAGCCGAAACGTTGGAGATCGCAGAAAACTACGCCAAAGGTGGCGTGAACGAGATTGTCGCCCTGCGCGGCGATGCACCCAAAGGCGCAACGAACTTCGAAGCCCATCCCGACGGTTTTGCAAGCTCGGTTGACCTCATCGCGGCCTTGGCCGACACCGGCAAATTCAACATTCGCGTTGGCGCTTACCCCGAAAAGCACCCCGAAGCGGTAGACCAAACTGCAGACATCGCTTTCCTCAAGCGCAAGATCGATGCGGGCGCCGCCTCGGCCATCACGCAGTTTTTCTTTGAGGCTGAAACCTTCTTTCGTTTCCGTGACGCCTGTGTCGCGGCGGGCATCGATGCGCCGATCATCCCCGGCATCTTGCCAATTGAGAACTGGGGGGGCGCACAGAAGTTCGCAGCCCGTTGCGGGACATCAATCCCGCAGGTCGTCGTCGATGCCTTTGAGAAAGCGACACGGGACGGCCGGACAGATCTGCTGGCCACGGCCCTCGCGACAGAGCTGTGCGATGACCTGATGGAAGGTGGCGTCGACCATCTGCATTTCTACACGCTGAACCGCCCCGAGCTCAGCCGCGACGTCTGTCACGCACTGGGTGTCACGCCAAAAGTGCATTTGCAAAACGTGGCCTAAGCCGCCACCCTAAAGGCGACCAGCATGGGACGCCTAAGATGTTTACCGCCACCTCTCCTGATCAACTTCCCGACCGCGAAGATCTTCTGTCAATGTCGGGTTTGGACTTTATGCAGGGCATCCTTGACGGCAAGATCGCCCGCCCGCCGATATCTGATGGCCTGAACTACTGGCTTGACGCGGTTGCCCCCGGCGAAGTGTCCTTTCGCGGCGCCCCCCAGTTTGAACATACAAACCCGATGGGCACAGTGCATGGCGGCTGGTACGGCACGCTACTTGACAGTTGTATGGCCTGTGCAGTGATGACAACGGTACCGCGGGGTTCGATTTATACGACCCTGGAGTACAAGATCAATTTGACGCGCAACTTGCCAGTTGGGACCGAAATTACGGCGATCGGCAAAGTGGATCACGCGGGGCGGACAACAGGTGTCGCACATGGAGAGATTTGGGGCGTGGCGGACGGAAAGCTATATGCGACGGGGTCCACGACATGTTTGATCATGAAGATTGCGGATTGATCCACACTGCGGAAAGGCTGTGTTTGTGGCGAAACAGAGAACTTCGTTCGAAGCGCGCATTCTGAGAAAACGGGACGATCTGCCGCGCTATGCGATTCTGGTTCCTACATCACGCTTCAAGTCTTCCGTGTTGCTCGACGCGCCAGTTTCGATGCTAGGTTTAAGCCAATGTCAGGATTCGACCACGGACACGCCGCTATGCAAATAGCGCAGCCATGTGTTTCGTTGAAGTAAGGCAGGCACTTATCAAAATCGACATACCATTTGGTTTCCCCACGAACGATTTGCTTTTGCGATGATAAGGCTTCCGGAGGGCAAGCATCCTCGCAAATGCGGCAGTTCTGGCAAAACTCATCAATCCCAAATTCGCGCGCAGGCGTCGGCGCAAAGGGAGCATCAGTCAGCACCGCTGAAAGCCGAAAGGATGCTCCAAACTCCGGGTTGATGATAGAGCCGTGCTTACCCAATTCACCAAACCCGCAAGCCATTGCGGCAGGGATCATCGCCAAGGCCCCAGTGCTCGGGCCAATCACAGGCTCTGCACCCCAACCTTCGGAACGGAGCCATGCAGCGACCTGCTTGGCGGCCTTACCGGCACGACCATACTGCGCCATCACCTCAACGGCAGCAGTCACATCTGGCGCAGTGGAAATTGCATCAAAGTCGTGTTGGCCTCCCAACATGATCACCTTGGAATGATGTATCTCGAAACCCTCAAAGACCCAATCGTCGCTCATGTCGGCAACGCCGATCATGTCGCAAATTCCTTCAGCCACGAAAGGTTGAAGTGCCGATGTCCAGGCATCTGGTGTCAGTTCGGTTGGGGTGGCGCGAACATCAGGCAAAGGCGCCTTTGCGACCTCCCGGCGCGCGGCGCTCTGTTCCGCGAACTCTGGTACTTGTGCGGCTTTGCCGTAGAAGTAGAACTGCAGGTTTCCATGGGGGATCGTTTTCGGATCGGGTGCCCAGTAAACCATACGCGGCGGACGAACTTCTGTTTCTCCAAGCCCGTTTACCTTGTTTCCGCTTATCTCCGGCATAAGGCGCAGTTGATCAGGGTCAGGGCTGAAGGGGCGGCGAGGATTGTTCTTTGGCATCTGAAGAAACTTAGCCCCGTGGTCGAAGATTATCACATGTACTCGCAGCAGAATTGCACGTCTTTAGGACGAACATGTAACACCCGAACGTCAACGCTTGCGGCCACTTAAGACCCGATGCCAAAAGTCCGCTTCGTCGACACAGCCGAAATTGGCCGCCCCAGCAAGGTCGCGCGTCGACTGCGCCTCAACCAGACTGCGGCGCAGGATCGCGCAGGGGTTGGGCGCCGCGCACGAAAGATTTGCGGTAGCGCTGCGGGTCCACGGTATGATGCAAACGTTCAGATGGGTCGATACCGACTAACCGCCGTTTGCGCGCCCAAAAGATTTTGCCCCAACCGCGCCAGGACCCCGCTGAAACACCATGCGGGTCGACTTCGAACCTCTGTTCCCAGTCTCCCGGCAAAGGCAGTTCGCAAACTTCAAGCCGCTTCAGCATCCAGACGAGAGCGATATTCGAAAGCGGCCTTGCGGCTTGATAGTCGCCGAGTTGCCCACCCACATCCGTATGCGTCCCCCGGAACCAGACCTGCTCAATATGGCTGCGCGAACCAACGCGGGTGGTCCAGAGGACCGGTGCATAGGCCTCTCGCGTTTCATCAAGCGCAAGCGCATGGAACCCGTTCAAGATGTGAATGCCCAGCGCATGGTTATGGTGTTTGTGCGCGTCCTGCATCCAGCGCCAGACGATCGGCAGGCGCACACCAAGCGCGCGAACCGTGTCCCAGACCGCGACCGCTTCGATGGGCGTATCAGCCCTTGGATGGCAGTGTTCCCGTCGGAACTTTTCTGCAAACTTGCTGCGTCCGCCGGTCCGATAGTGGCGATAAGCGGTGGTGATGGTGCGTTGGGTTGCGCATTCGGACTTCACCAGCCCAACGACATCGATGACCCCAGCAAGGGACCGCACCGCGTAAGCCCCGCGCGAGTAACCGATCAGCATGATCTTATCGCCCAGCTTGTAGCGGGAGGCGAGAACGCCATAGGCCCGTTCAATCTGCCGGTTGATGCCCTTTCCGGCCATCACATCCCAGGTTCCACGCCAGTCGCGCCACTGAATGCCGGCCTCATAGTGCACTGTCAAATTGGCACGTTTACCAGCCTCGTTGAGCAGTTTGTAGGTCATCCCCGCATGCGTTTCGCGCCCAGGTTCAAGCGATGACATCGTACCGTCCAGGATAATCACATGCGTGGCTGGACCCCTTTCGCGGGGCTGCCCCTCTTCGGTGCGACCCTTGGCACCGAAGAAGCCTGTTATCCACTCACGCAGCCGCACTGCGGTCCTTCGCATCTTGGATCATCTGCCACACCCGGTTGGGCGTGAAGGGCATAGTTGCATCGCGCACGCCAAGTTCCCACAAGGCATCGACAACAGCATTGGTCACAGCTGCCAATGCGCCCACGGTGCCCGCCTCCCCACAGCCTTTCATGCCCATGGGATTGTATGTCGACGGTGTGCACTCTGTTGTGAACTTAATCATAGGAAGATCATCAGCGCGCGGCATGCCGTAATCCATGAAACTTGCCGTGAGGAGCTGACCATACTCATCAAACACGATGTGTTCTGTAACAGCCTGTCCGATGCCTTGGGCAACACCCCCGTGGATCTGGCCTTCCACGAGCATTGGGTTGATCAGATTGCCGAAGTCATCGACGACGGTGTAACGATCGACGGTCAGAACACCGGTTTCAGGATCGATTTCAACCTCGGCGACATGGGCCCCGTTGGGAAAGCTTCGCGCCTCTAAAGTGATGGTGGCGGAATGGGTTAGCAGATCATCGCGCCCTAACTGGCGCGCCATGTCGGCCACATCCAGCATCGTGGGTGTCAGGTTTGATCCGGGGATCCGAAAGCGCTCATCGTCGAAAGAAATCTCAGCCGCTGGCGCGCCTTCGACCTCTGCCAAAAACGCTATGAAGGCCGCCTTGATCTTGTCAACGGTCGCTAACGTGGCTGTGTTTTGCACCGTGACCGAGCGTGATCCGCCGGTTCCACCACCGTTGGGAATGAGGTCACTATCACCTTGGATCACAGTGATCTGATCCGCTGAAATACCGGTTTGATCCGCCAGGAATTGTGCAAAAACAGTCTCATGCCCCTGCCCGTTCGATTGGGTGCCGACATAGATCAGCGCGCCATCTGCGACAAAGTCGACCCGTGCTGTTTCTTCAGGATCACCCAAGATACTTTCGATGTAGTAGCACAACCCCTGCCCGCGCAGTTTCCCCACGGCATTTGAAGCGGCCTTGCGGGCGGCGAAACCTGCGACGTCAGCTTCACCGCTGACGCGGGTCAAAACTCTAGCGAAATCGCCCACATCGTAGGTGACGCCTGTCGCAGAGGTATAGGGGAATTGATCCGCAGCGATGAAGTTCTTCCGGCGCAGTTCCCACGGGTCGACACCAAGCTGGCGCGCGGCCTCATCCATTACCCGTTCAAGAATGAAGATCGCCTCGGGACGACCAGCACCACGATATGCATCAACGGGGGTCGTGTTGGTATAAACGCCGGTTACTTCCATAAGCGCGGCTTGCACATCATAGGTCCCCAACAGGACCTTTGAGAACAGCTCCGTCTGGATAAATTGGGCATATTGAGAGTTGTAAGCCCCAAGGTTGCAAACTGTATCAAGGTGGTAGGCGGTGATCCGATGGTCCGCATCAAACGCCAAGGTGGCCTGAGAGGTGAGATCCCGCCCCGCATTGTCTGATAGAAGCGCTTCGGTACGCTCGCTCATCCAGCGCACAGGCTGGTTCAAAACACGCGCCGCATGCGCCACCACAAAGGTCTCGGGATAGTTCATCGCCTTCATCCCAAAGCCACCACCGACATCCGGGTTGGTGACGCGAATGTCGTCTTTGGCCATATTCAGATGATAGGCGAGATCGCTCTGCGTGCCCCAAACGCCTTGCCCGTTGATCGCAAGGTGCAGGCGGTCACCGTCCACTTCGGCATAGCACCCCCGCGGTTCCATTGATGCGGCAAACACGCGATTGTCAGGAACATCGATCACGACGGTATGTGCCGCGGCGCTGATTGCAGCTTTGGTCGCAACCCGATCACCCATTTCCCACTCAAACGCCTTGTTTTGGGGGGCCTCCGTATGAATGGAGTCGCCACCTACGGCGAGGTCTAGGTGGACGGGCAGCTCCTCAAAATCCACCATGATGGCCTCTGCGGCGTCTTTGGCTGCGATCAAGCTGTCGGCGACGATCATTGCCATCGCCTCCCCCACATACCGCGCACGGCCATGGGCAAGAAGCGGGCGGTCTGGGTCCGCCGCACGGCTGCCATCGGTATTCTTGAGGATGGAGTTTTTGATTGGCAAAACAACACCGGCCTCCAGCAAATCCTCAGCCGTCAGAACAAGTGCAACGCCCGGCATCGTCTTTGCGTCTGCGACGTTCAGAGACGTTATTTCCGCGTGGGCGACGGCGGAACGCATGAAAAACGCATGCAACGCGCCTTCTGGCGCGATGTCATCCACATACCGGCCTTCTCCGGTCAAAAACCGTAGGTCCTCAACGCGCTTAACTGGCTGGCTTCGCCCAAACTTTTCCATACCGCTCTCCGCTTGCTTTCAGCAGACCCTAACGCGGCAAAGGGTCCTGTCCAGCATAACCGGAAAGATACGAAGAAATCTTGACGGGCGTGTGCCGTCGCTTTGGCAAAACTTGTGCAGATCCGTTTGCTGCAGGTTGTTTACACCGGGCCGAAACCGCTACCGAGGGACGCGCGGCAGTTTGCTTTGGTGTTCGGCCCGCGGGCCGACGTCGCCTTCCCACCAGACGTCCTTGCCACGGACGAAGACCACGATTTCAGTATCGCTACCCAGCGCCCGCAACTTGCGAATATCACCATTTAAACTTTGACCGCGCAAACCATCTGCTGTGCGAAACATCATGTAGCCGCGTCCAGTTGGTTTGCCAGAATTCTTGATGTCGACAAACCCCTCTATCGTCGCAACCGTTCGGCGGCCTTTGCGCCGTGCGAGCACGGCGTTATTGGCCTTGGATCCGCTATGCCACAACATGCCGCACCCGACGATTCCTGCGACGCCCGCAATGATCTGCATGACTACGGCAGAAGATTGCGTCTGCCCCTCGCGATATTCAAACGTCTTGGGGCGATTGGGAAGAATCTTGATCTCAACCATGTCGCCAACTTCATGCGCTCTGTAGTAGCCGCTCCCGGTGTCGCGTTGGCGAGAGTACCCCTTCCCATCTACGTGGTAGCGGAAGGTTACCAAATAATCCGTATCATCATCGCTTCGGCTGATCCGCATGCGTGTGATTTCTGCCGAGACCCAAACACCACGCGCCGCAAAATCCGCAGCTGTTTTGTAGGTGTTCACGCTAAAAATCGTGAAGGCGAGTGCCGCGGCACCGCCGATGATCGCAAACCATCCTTTGGTGGCCCAGAACAGATCGAACCAAGGGGTGGGTTTCGTCCGATCATGGCGCGGCGTGATCACTGCTTTCTCCTCTTTCGGCCCGCTGAGGCATTCGTTAAACGAACCTCTAAGATATCGAGGCGGAAAAACTATGGCGATGGACAAAACATTCGACGCAAAAACAGCCGAACCCCGGATTTTTGCGGCCTGGGAAAGGGCGAAAGCGTTCAAGGCCGGGGCGAATGCCTCGCGCGACGACACCTTCTGCATCCAATTGCCCCCGCCAAATGTGACAGGCGTCTTGCACGTCGGCCATGCGTTCAACCACACGCTGATGGACATCCTGACCCGCTGGAAGCGGATGCAGGGCTATGATGTGCTGTTCCAACCCGGCCTCGACCACGCGGGCATCGCCACACAGCTTGTCGTAGAAAAGCAGATGGCAGCGGACGGTGAGAACCGCAAACGCTCTGAAATGCCGCGTGAGGAGTTCCTCGCAAAAGTCTGGGAGTGGAAGAAATTCTCGGGTGGCACGATTGTTGAACAGGACAAGCGGCTTGGATCGTCGATGGATTACGACCGCCTCGCCTTCACCATGTCCGGCGCCGACAACGCGCCTGAGGGCGAGGAAGGCAACTTCCACGATGCCGTGATCAAGGTCTTCGTCAAAATGTACGAAGACGGGCTGATCTATCGCGGCAAACGCCTCGTGAACTGGGACCCCCACTTTGAAACCGCGATTTCCGACCTTGAGGTCGAGAATATCGAGGTCGATGGCCACATGTGGCACTTCAAATACCCGCTGGCCGGGGGCGAAACCTACACCTACGTCGAGAAGGACGAGGATGGGAACGTCGTGCTGGAAGAAGAGCGCGACTATATCTCCATCGCCACCACCCGGCCGGAAACGATGCTGGGCGACGGCGCGGTTGCGGTCCATAAAGATGACGAGCGTTATGCGCCTATCGTGGGCAAGCTCTGCGAAATTCCCGTCGGTCCAAAAGCGCAGCGCCGCTTGATCCCGATCATCACCGACCCCTACCCAGATATGAATTTCGGCTCCGGGGCCGTGAAGATCACGGGTGCCCATGATTTCAATGACTATGAGGTCGCCAAGCGCGGCGGCATCCCGATGTACAACCTCATGGACACCAAGGGGGCCATGCGGGCGGACGGGAAGCCCTACGCGGAAGAGGCCGCGATCGCCCAGCGGATTGCCAACGGCGAAGAGGATTTCGACGAGGCAAAGATCGCCGCGATGAACCTCGTGCCGGAGGAATACCGCGGGCTGGACCGGTTCGAGGCGCGCAAGCGGGTCGTGGCCGACATCACGGCAGAGGGCAACGCGGTGATGGCGGCGAACCCAAAGTGGGAAGCCGCCGACGCCGCTGCGGGCGACCAGACGGAAGAGCCGGAGGTCATTCCGTATGTCGAAGCCAAGAAAATCATGCAGCCCTTCGGCGACCGCTCCAAGGTCGTCATCGAACCGATGCTAACCGACCAATGGTTCGTCCGCTCTGACAAGATCGTCGGCCCCGCGCTGGACGCGGTCCGCGACGGGACGGTCAAGATCATGCCCGAGAGCGGCGAGAAGGTGTACTTTCACTGGCTGGAGAATATCGAGCCCTGGTGCATCTCGCGCCAGCTCTGGTGGGGGCACCAAATCCCGGTGTGGTATGGGCCTGGTGTCATCTTCGACGAAGATGAACCAATGCAAACAGATAAATCAGGTAGGTTTGTCCCAACGGAAGCTAAGAACTTTCGTTTGGATTTATCAAACTTCGCTCCGTTTTGCGCTGCTACCAAAGAGGACGCTATTCGACTCGCGTCAGAATACTATGCGAACCTACTTGGCTATGAGTGTGATGTTGTAGAGGCTGATGAGCCCAACTTTGCGCAACGCAAAGAACAGGATGGCACGCTAAAACCCATTCATCGCATTGGCTTGAGCAGGGACCCCGACGTCCTCGACACCTGGTTCTCTTCTGGCCTCTGGCCTTTCGGCACCCTCGGCTGGCCCGACCGCACCGCCGAACTCGCAAAATACTTCCCTTCTGACGTCTTGATCACCGGCCAAGACATCCTCTTCTTCTGGGTCGCCCGGATGATGATGATGTCCTACGCGGTGGAGGACAAAGAGCCGTTCCACACCGTCTACCTCCACCAACTCGTCCGCGACGCGAAGGGCGAGAAGATGTCGAAAACCCGCGGCAACGTGCTCGACCCCCTTGAAATCGTGGACGAATACGGCGCCGACGCCCTGCGCTTCACCAACGCGCAGATGGCGGCCTTGGGCGGCGTGCTGAAGATCTCTGAGGACAAGATCAAAGGCTACCGGAACTTCGGCACGAAGCTCTGGAACGCCTTCAGCTTCGCGGACCACTATGAGATCGCCTATCCCGGTGACCCCGTGCTGCCTGCGGCCACCCAGACCCTCAACAAATGGATCATCGGCGAGACGGCGAAAGTGCGGGAAGAGGTCGACGCCGCCCTCACCGACTACCGCTTCAACGACGCGGCGAACGCGCTCTATGCCTTCACCTGGGGCAAGGTCTGCGACTGGTATCTGGAGTTCTCCAAACCCATCCTGCAAGACGAAGATGCGGCGGCAAAGGCCGAGACGGAACAAACCCTGCGCTGGGTCCTCGACCAATGCCTGGTCCTGCTGCACCCGATCATGCCGTTCATCACGGAAGAGCTGTGGGGGCTGGCGGACAATCGCGCCAAAATGTGCATCCACGCCGATTGGCCGACCTACACAAGCGCCGACTTGGTGGACGCCGACGCCGACCGCGAAATGAACTGGGTTATCGCGCTGATCGAAAACACCCGCTCCGCCCGTGCACAAGTCCACGTGCCCGCAGGGGCAAAAGTCCCGCTGCTCGCGCAGGGCCTCGACTCCAAAGGTCAAGCGGCTTGGGACAACAACGCCGATCTGATCCAGCGGCTTGCCCGGATCGAAAGCCTGGAACACGTGGACAGCTTCCCCAAAGGCTGTGTGACCATCCCCATGGACGGCGGCACCTTCGGCATTCCGCTGGAAGGGCTGATCGACGTCGCCGAAGAAATCGCACGGCTTGAAAAAACAATGGGCAAGCTCGCCAAGGAACTGGGCGGCCTGCGCGGGCGTCTCAACAACCCCAAATTTGTGGCCTCCGCCCCGGAAGAGGTCGTGGCCGAAGCAAAAGCCAACCTCGCCTTGCGCGAAAACGAAGAAACCCAACTCAAAGCCGCCATCGCCCGCCTGCAAGAACTCGGTTAGCGGGCCGCGAGACCGTCTCTTCTTTTGGACAAAAATACCTCCGCCGGAGGCGGTACAACAGCAGCCCCGGCGGACAGGCAAAAGTTCAACAAAACCGGGACGGCGGGTGGGGCGTCGGCGCAGCCGCGCGTCAACTACCGGACCACAAGCTCCACCGCT
>JBCBHE010000056.1:0-16899 GCA_038526085.1 Pseudomonadota bacterium
ACCACCAGTGGCTACATCGTTTGATGTAACCTAAAGCAGTCCTTTGTCACTGGCGCAGCATTGGTCGAAATGGGCTCACAACGGTCAATCAGTTTCATTCTGCCACATTGGTCATCGACCACAAGCAAACCCTACTTCCGCCGCCGCTTCACCTTCCGCTTGATCTTGTCGCCCTTTCGCTTCGCCGCACTTGCTTTGCGCCGCACCGGCCGCCCACGCCCGGAAGACGGCCCGCGTGCCATGGCTTGCCCGTCAAGCTCCACAAGGTCCACGATTAAGCCACCGGTGACCGGCAGGGCCTCCGCCAGTTTCACCACCGCCTGCTGCCCCAGCCCGATGATCCGGCCCGTGTCGGCCCCCATCAGCGTTTGGGTCTCGTGGTCGTAGTGGAAATACTCCGCCCCCAGATTGCGCAGGGGGATCATCGCGTCGGCCCCCGTTTCATCCAGCTTCACGAAGACACCGACCTTCGCGATCCCGCTGATCCGGCCCGTCAGCGTCGCCCCCACGCGGTCGGACAGGAAGGCCGCCAGATAGCGGTCCGTCGTGTCGCGTTCGGCCATCATGGAGCGGCGTTCGGTGTCGGAGATCAGCTTGGCAGTTTCATCCAGCCGTTCCACATCCTGTTCGCCCAGCCCATCTTTGCCCCAGTGGTGCGCCGCGATGAGCGCGCGGTGGACGATCAGGTCGGCGTAGCGGCGAATGGGGGAGGTGAAATGCGCGTAGGCCTTCAGCGCGAGGCCAAAATGCCCGAAGTTTTCAGCGTTATAGTAAGCCTGCGTCATGGATCGCAGGGTCGAGATATTGATCAGCTCCGCATGGTCGGTGTCTTGCGCCTGATTGAGTAGACGATTGAGGTGTGCGGTCTGGAGGACCTGACCTTTGGCCAGCGTCAGCCCGCTGGCATGGGCGACCTCGCGCAGCGCGTCGAGCTTGTCGGGGTTGGGTTCCTCGTGCACGCGGAAAAGGAGTGGGGATTGTTTGGCGATCAGTGTCTCAGCGGCGGCAACGTTGGCGAGGACCATGAACTCCTCGATCAGCTTATGGGCGTCGAGGCGGTCCTTGAAGTTCACCGATTGCACGGTCCCTGCGTCGTCGAGCACGATTTGGCGTTCGGGCAGGTCCAGTTCGAGCGGTTGCCGTTTGGCGCGGGCTTTGAGAAGCGCGCCATAGGCCGCGTAGAGCGGTTTGATGACGGAGTCGCGTAGTGGCGCGGTTCGGTCATTCGGTTGACCATCGATGGCCGATTGCACTTCTTCGTAATGCAGCGACGCGTGGGAGCGCATGAGGGACCGGTGAAACTGATGCCCGGTCTTGGTCCCCTCTGCGTCGATGGTCATGGCAACTGCAATACAAGCCCGATCGACGTCTTCGTGCAGGGAACATAGATCGCCCGACAGCCGGTCGGGCAGCATCGGGACAACGCGGTCGGGGAAATAGGTGGAGTTGCCGCGTTTGCGCGCCTCCCGGTCGAGGTCGGATCCGGGGCGGACGTAGTGGGCAACATCGGCAATGGCGACCCAGATGGTAAAAGTGCCGTCTTTGTGCGCCTCGACGTAGCAGGCGTCGTCGTGGTCGCGGGCGTCGTGGGGATCGATGGTCACCAGCGGAACGTCACGCAGGTCTTTGCGTTTGCCTAAAGCGGCCTCTTCGGCCTTGTCGGCCTCGGCGACGACGTCATCTGGGAAATGGTCTGGGATGCTGTGTTGGTGGATCGCGATCAGCGAGACGGCGCGGGGGCCGGTTGGGTCGCCAAGCCTTGCGATGACGCGGGCTTTGGGCAGGCCCATGCGGCCTTTCGGGCCGGATTGTTCGGCTTCGATGAGTTCACCGTCTTTGGCCTCATGCGTGGCCCCGGCGGGAATGATCCATTCCTTCGTGCTCCCCTTGTCGATGGGGATGAGTCGGCCCCCCTCGGCCCCTTGGCGGAAGACACCGAGCAGGCGCTGCGGGTTGTGGCCAATGCGCCGAATGATGCGGGCGGTGTGCGAGTGGTCTTCGTCCACCACCGCCGTGAGCCGCCCAAGAAAGCGGTCGCCGTGCGCCATGGTTGGATCCGTTTTGCGCAACTGGATGAGAATACGCGGGACCGCCCCGTCCCCGTTCCATTCGAGCGGGCGCGCGAAGAGGTCGCCGTCATCGTCAGTGCCTGTGACCTCACAAACCGAGACAGGCGGAAGGGTGTTCGCGTCCCGGTAGGAAGACCGACGCTTGGTGAGTTTTCCGTCTGCCTCTAGCTCTTTCAGGAGCCGTTTGAGATCAATCCTTGCAGCCCCTTTGATGCCAAAGGCCTTCGCGATATCGCGTTTGGCTGTCTTGGTGGGATGGTCAGAGATCCACTGGAGGATATCGGCTTTGCTGGGGATGTCGGTCATGGAGGTGCCGTAGCACTTGTGGCGCATTTGGGAAATGGCGAAAGGGGGCGCTGCCCCCCGGCTTTCAGCCTCCCCCCGAGATATTTTTATCCAAAAGAATGGGAGGCCCCGCTTTAACCCGTGGCGCTATTCCACTGGCATCCGGTTCCAGGCGTCGAGTGCTGCGATTTTGTAGGCTTCTGCCAGAGTGGGATAATTGAACGTGTTTTCCACGAAGTACTCCAGCGTGCCGTGCAAGTTAATCACTGCTTGGCCAATGTGGATCAATTCGGTCGCCCCTTCGCCCACGATGTGACAGCCCAAAAGGCGGCGGGTTTTGAGCGAGAAGATCATCTTCAGCATGCCGCTACTGCGGCCCATGATTTGACCGCGCGAGGTTTCCCGAAAGCGTGCGATGCCACATTCGTAGCCAATGTCGCGTTCCCGCACTTCCTCTTCCGTCATGCCGATGGTCGACATTTCAGGAACGGAGTAGATGCCATAGGGGAAGAACTCCGGCGGTTTGTGTGCCTCACGGCCCAGTGCGTGGCAAATCGCGATACGGCCTTGTTCCATTGAAGTCGAGGCAAGACTGGGAAAACCGATGACGTCACCGGCCGCATAGATGTTGGGCGTGCCGGTTTGAAATGTGTCGGGATCGACGGAGAGCCTTCCCCGGTGATCCACCTCCAGCCCACAATTGTTGAGGTGCAGCGGCGCCGTGGCCCCCATCCGACCCGCCGCGAAAAGGACAATGTCGCTGCGGATGGTTCGGCCATCCTCCATATCAATCTGGCAGCGCCCGTCGTCTTTCACCGAGACCTTTTCGACTTTCCGTCCGAACCGCAGCACCACGCCGCGGTCGCGCAGTTGGTGGGTGAAATCGTCGATGAGTTCCCGGTCGATGAAGTCGAGGAAGCTGTCGCGGGGTTCGACGAGGGTGACATGAACATCCAGCGCGCTGAAGATCGTCGCATATTCGACGCCAATCACACCTGCGCCGATGACACAGATGCTTTTCGGGAGTTTTTCGAGTTCGAGAATCTCATCGCTGTCGAAGACCGACTTGCCGTCAAAAGGAATGGTGTCGGGCCGGAACGGGACGGTGCCCACTGCAAGCACAAAATATTTGGCTTCAAAGGTAAAAAGTTCACCTTCTTCGCCGGTCACTTCAATCTGCGATGCGCTGATGAAGCGTGCTTCGCCTCGCAGTGTTGTCACCTGATTGCGTGCGAATTGGTGTTCCAGGACGTCGACCTCATGATCCAGCGTCATTTCGAGCCGCGCGCGCAAGTCTTCGGCACTGAGGTCTTGTTTGACGCGATATGAGCGCCCGTAGAATCCGCGTTCGCGCCATCCAGAAAGGTTCAGAGCCGTTTCACGAAGCGTTTTGGAGGGGATCGTGCCGGTGTGGACAGAGACCCCGCCGACTTTATGCCCCCGTTCGACCACAAGAACGGATTTGCCAAACTTTGACGCCTGTATTGCAGCCCGCCGCCCGGCCGGGCCGCTGCCAATGACAATTACGTCGTAAGTATCCATTGTCGCCGTCCCCCGGGCTTGGTTCCTGGCGATCACAAAAGTATGTTTTGGCGGCACGCGCAAGACGTTGGTCCTTTGTGGAAAGCAGCGGGGCGCAGCCCGTGTCGTTCCGTGTTTAACAAAGGAGGTCTTGAGGATGAGTGATCAACCCAGTGGCCGCTTCATATCGCGATGCGGAATGCCCGCGTCGTCGTAGAACGGACCATAGGCCACGAAGCCGAGCTTTTCGTAAAACCCAATCGCGTGGTCTTGCGCGCCGAGTTTCGCGGTGGTCACCCCAGGGATCGTTCTCAGATGATCGATGCTGGCGCTCACTAATTGCGCGCCGAGGCCGGTGCCTCTGTGGCTTTTGAGCACACAAATGCGGCCGATCTTGCCGATCTCGCCCTCGATCAGCAGCCGCGCGGTGCCGACGGGTAGGTCGCCGTCTTTCGCAAGCAAGTGGATCGCGGTGTCGTCAAGATCATCCATCTCATCCGCCTCATCGATTTGCTGTTCGACGATGAACACGGCCCGCCGTAGCGCGATACAGGGGCTGTAATCGGTCACTGCGGAGATCATTTGAAGTAGTCCGTGAGAATGCGTTGATACACGCGCTTGAGGATGTGGACCTCATTCACCATGACCCGTTCATCGACTTGGTGCATGGTTTTCCCTGAGAGGCCAAATTCCACGACCGGACAGTGGTTTTTGACGAAGCGCGCGTCAGAGGTGCCGCCGGAGGTGGAGAGTTCTGGGGTCCGGCCGGTTTCATAAGAAACTACTTGGCTCACAAGCTCCGATAGTGGCCCGGGCGGCGTGATAAAGCTTTCGCCGGACAGCTTTGTCTTTATGGCGATCTTAACACCGTGTTTGGAGGCGACCGCATCTGCGACCTCTTTCAACCAAGCTTCGAGTTTTGCACCGGTGTGCTGGTCATTGAACCGGATGTTCAATGTCCCGGTGCAAGTCGCCGGGATCACATTGGTTGCTGGGTTGCCTGTGTCCATAGAGACCACTTGCAGCGAAGAAGGGTCGAAATGGTCGGTCCCCTTGTCGAGTACGTGGGACGAGAGGCGGTGCATCAGATCGGCCAGCGCGTGGACAGGGTTTTTGGCCCGATGCGGATAGGCGGCGTGGCCTTGTACGCCTGTCACCGTTACCCACGCCGTAATCGACCCGCGGCGTCCGATTTTCATGGCGTCGCCAAGCTCATTTGGGCAAGTGGGCTCGCCCACGAGGCAGACCGACATCGCCTCTCCCTGCTCTGCCATCCAATCAAGAAGCGCGGTCGTGCCGTGGTCGGCGTCGCCTTCCTCATCGCCGGTGATCGCGAGGATGATTGCGCCGTCCGGTGGCGTGTCGGTAACGAAATCGATGGCAGCTGCGGCGAAGGCCGCGACCCCAGACTTCATATCCGTCGACCCGCGACCATAGAGGTAACCATCTTTGATCTCTGCCCCGAAAGGGTCAACTGACCAATCATCAGGATTGCCCAGCGGCACGACATCGGTATGCCCATTGAACCCAAAACTGCGATTGGCCCCTTGCCGGCCCCAACGTGCGAAAAGGTTTGAGATACCGCCCCGGTCAACCCGGGTGCAGGTGAACCCGGCAGCAGAGAGCCGTTCCGCGAGCAAGACAAGTGCCCCACCTTCCTCTGGCGTGACAGAAGGGCAGCGGACAAGATCAGCAGTAAGGGTGACGGGATCAGTGGGCATATGTTCTGACTTATCTTTCAGAAGGGGGCACATCGCGCAACATCGTACTTTGCGCGTCGACCTCTTCTTTATGCCATTGTGAATTGATCCGCACAGTGCTGGCCGGATGGTGCCCCAGGCCGAGTGACTTGCTAGGTCGGTAGGATTGGCGCGGGCGGATCGGGCGCGGCGCAAAGCCCCCACCGCAGGTCGCACAAACGTTGTGAAGCACCTTTTCGACGCAATCGGCACAATAGGTGCATTCATAGGTGCAGATCATCGCGTCCGGCGCAGCGGGCGGCAGATCCTTGTCGCACCATTCACAATTCGGGCGGAGTTCGAGCATCTTTGAACCTCAAGTATGCGTCATTGCTATCGACGCGCCACGGCAGACACAATCGGCCGGTTGGAGTGCGGCTTAGTCCGCCGCTGCATCATCCTCAAAAAACGGGGTCATCTGGGCGACGATCACAGCGTTTTCGTCCAAAGCGCGCTGCATGAGGGCGCGTTCTTCGTCAGGAATGTCGTGCCCTTCGGCAAGACGTTCATCGAGTGTGCCGTAGCCAGAGACATCAAGCGGCGCGAGATCAGCTTGCTTCAAGATCGCAACGGTCTCTCGTACCGCCTCGGCCTCGTCGATGCCGGTCGCATAGCACATCAGCGCACCGCCGGTGGCATCTTTAGGCAGCCCATCGCCAGTGTTGCGCCCCACTTCTACCAACAAGGTGTAAACTTGCTGACGCGAGGGCGGCTTTTTCTTTGATGGCGCGGCCATATTGTTTCGTGTCCTTGGCAACTGAGGCATCAAAATGACCTGCCATTGCGTAAGTTGCAACGGGAATGTCTTGTCTTCTTTCGATGGATCGCACAATGTATGCGTGCTGGCATGCTGGGGGTAGAAGTGAGGCAATTACAACGCATTGCGGCTGCAATTGTCGTATTTTTGACTTTCGGCTTGGCGCAGAGCGTGTTCGCGCAAGAACCAGAACGTCCCTTACAAATCGCGACTGTGACACGCGCGCCGTTTTCAATGCCAGATGGGAACGGTGGGCATACCGGCTTTAGCATTGAGCTTCTTGACATCGCGGTGGCAGAGCTCGGCCTGACAGTGAGCTACGATCGGCGCGAGTCTTTCGCGGATATGATGATGGCTGTGGAGCAGGGATCTGTGCACGGCGCGATTGCGAACATCTCGATCACCGCGTCGCGCGAAGAGGTGATGGACTTTAGCCAACCGATCTTTGACGGGGGGGTGCAAGTGATGTTGCATCCATCCCCTGACGGCCCGTCGCGGTTGTTCAGCGTCCTTTTTACGCGTGATGTGGGAGTGTTGGTGCTTTTTGCGATGATCCTATTGCTTGCGGGCGGCATGCTGATGTGGGTGTTTGAACGCAAACGGCAACCTTACTTTGACCTGAGCGCACGCGACGCCGTTTTCCCAGCCTTTTGGTGGGCCCTTAACATCGTGGTCAATGGCGGGTTTGAAGAACGCATGCCACGGTCGCGGCCAGGTCGCGTGTTTGGCGTTGTCCTGGTGATTGCAAGCCTGTTTATCGTGTCGATCTTTGTCGCACAAATCACCGCTGCGCTGACCGTGAATGCCATTCAGGACAGCGTCGAAAGCCTCAACGACCTTGACGGGCGGCGTGTCGGGACCATCGAAGGGTCTACCACGGCGCAATTCCTCGATACCCGAGGCGTGCCCCACCTGACGTTCGACAACCCCGACGGCATGTTTGATGCATTCGAAACTGACCGGTTAGACGCAGTGGTCTTTGATGGCCCGATCCTGGCCTATTATGCCGAAATCGCTGGTCCTGACAAAACCCGCCTGCTTGAGCGGGTGTATCGGCCTGAAAGATACGGAATGGCGCTCCCCACGGGGAGTATCCATCGCGAACCCATCAATCAAATCATCCTACGCATGCGCGAGGATGGCCGCTATGATGATCTTCTCGTCAAGTGGTTTGGGAACGCCTACACGCGTCGCTGATTAGTCGCGTAGCAGCTCGTTAATGCCGGTCTTGGACCGCGTCTTTTCATCGACCCGTTTCACAATCACAGCGCAATAGAGCGATACGTTGTTTTTCGATGGCATGGAGCCCGCCACGACGACGGAGTATGGCGGCACTTCGCCATACATCACGGTTCCGGTCTCCCGATCCACGATCTTGGTGGACTGTCCGATGAAGACCCCCATACCAAGGACGGACCCTTCGCGGACGATGCAGCCTTCCACAACTTCTGACCGTGCGCCAATGAAGCAGTTGTCTTCGATAATCGTTGGGCCGGCCTGCATTGGTTCCAGCACGCCGCCGATGCCGACACCGCCTGAGAGGTGCACGTTCTTACCGATCTGAGCGCAGGAGCCAACGGTTGCCCAGGTGTCGACCATCGTGCCTTCATCCACGTAGGCGCCAAGGTTCACGAAAGAGGGCATCAGCACCACGCCAGGGGCGATGAACGCTGACTTGCGGACAACGCAATTTGGCACAGCCCGGAACCCGGCTGCCGCCCATTGGTTTTCGCCCCAGCCTTTGAACTTACTATCGACCTTGTCCCACCAGCCGCCGCCTTGCGGGCCACCATCATGCGGTTCCATATCTTTGATGCGGAAGCCCAAAAGCACTGCTTTTTTTGCCCACTGGTTCACATGCCAAGAGCCATCACCTTGCTTTTCGGCAACCCGCAATGTGCCACTATCCAGTGCATTCAGCGTGTCTTCGATGGCCTCGCGTGTTTCGCCCGTTGTGGCGGATGTGATCGCGTCGCGGCCTTCCCAGGCGGCTTCAATGGCAGTCTCAAGGGCGGCGTTGGACATGGAATGGCTCCGGCAAGTTTGCGTGTTGCTGGGGCTATACTGTGATGGAAGGGCGTGTGCAAACGGATGCGACAGCAGACATGTTTCGCGAAGCCCCTATGCGAAAGACGCCAATTTCTCGCAGAGAAATTGAGCTCAAATCCTCAAAAGGATTTGAATACAGACTTTCTTCGAAAGTCTGGTTGGCCGTTTTGGTCGATGCAAAGACTTTTCGGGTCCGGGATTGCTCATCGCAAATGATATGTCAGCGCCGCCTTAATCAACGCACCATGCCGTACCGGATCAATCTGTTTGATGTCGTCAAAGAGCACCCCCCTGTTCCCGTCAATTCGATCCCATCCCGGATATGCCGCGACAAAATCTGAGATAAGTGTCGTCTGGCAATGGGCAAATAGGCCAAACCCACCTTTCTTCGCGACGCCAAGCCGGATGGTCGACCCAACGCGGGGAGCCGTCAGGTATGATGGTTGGCCCCAACGCAGATCTTCAACCAACTGAGTGACTTCTGGCGTTTCTTCCGCGATCGAAAAGATCAAGTCGCGCAAGGCCATCAAGGCTGGCCGCGTGTCATCGGGAAAAGCCGCAAATGCGGCATCCACTTTTGAAGATCCGAAGGGCCTCATCGACAGGCCTCCGCCATGCGAGTGATGTAGCCCATCAGAATCGGATCTTCGCTGACCCGTTGCGTTTGCGGTGTTTCGATTGGTCCTTTGTGCATCGTGACAAGCATGGCGGCGACAGAGTAATCGGGCAAGGTCGATTCGTTGCCCAATAGGAAGTCTTGCCCGTCAAGTAATGTCGTTACCGCCTGCAAATCCGCTTCCAGTTTTTCGGATTGTTCTTCTGGGGACAAGCGCATGAGGCCTTGGGTCTTCAACCCGTTGCGCAAGTTCTTACGCAATCCGCCCGTGACCATGCCACGAATTATCTTGGGGACCTCGCCGAAATAGGCCTCTCGAATGTGCGGCCAGACATCGTCGTTCATCCAGCGATCGATCGCGCCGAAGAAATACATGTGTTCTTCCGCCATGCGGATCAGGGCCTGCCCCATTGCTTTGTCCCGCGCAGAGGTGTCCCCCCAGAAATCTGCCCCTTGGGCCTCAAGGAACTTTTGGATGTTGCTGCTGTCATGGATCAGGTCATTGCCGACCTGCAGACAAGGCAGTTTGCCATGGGGATACTTCCGCGGATCGTTTTCGTCACGACGTTCCCAGGCCACGCCGGCTTTGTTGAGCAGCCAAGCGGCCTTTATGCAAAAGGGGCTGAAGCTGAAGGCGCCATAGCCTTCGCGGAAGGTGATCAATTGATACATCTGCAATCTCCGATTTGACTTTCTTTCGTCTTAGACTGCATTCCTGTCAGTTTTTGGCAGGAGCTAAGTTATGATGTGGTATGTCCCGAACCCATCGCCTTTTTCAACTGATGCAAGCCTTGCGCAATCACGCACCACCTGTGACGGCGGCGCTGCTGGCGGAAGAAACAGGTGTGTCCGAACGCACGCTTTACCGCGATATTGAGGCGCTGCGCAGTCTGGGTGCCGTGATCGATGGGACCGCCGGATATGGTTATGCCCTGACCGAAGATCCGGCGCTGCCGCCGATGATGTTTAACGACGAGGAGATCGAGGCGCTGGTCGTCGGTTTGCGTGATGTTCAGGCGATTGGGGATCCTGCACTTGCTGCCGCCGCCAAAGCCGCTCTTACCAAACTCCAAGCGCGCTTACCGAGCGCCCAAGCGCATCGGTTGCAACACGCGGTGCTCGCCGTCACCCGGTTTGCCAAGCCCCCAACACCATCCATCGATGTCGCTGCTTTGCGTCGCGCCACCTGGGAAGAGCGTACCCTGACCTTACGCTATACCGATAAGCAAGGCGCTGCGTCGCTGCGCGACGTTGATCCGCTTGGGATTGTGTTTTTTCAGGACAGCCACTGTCTGGTGGCGTGGTGCCACTTGCGCAAGGACACCCGCGTCTTTCGTTTGGATCGCATTGAGGACATGGTGATCACCGATCGAAGCTTCCGCCCGCGGCGGGTGCCAATGCTACAGGCCGCAGTCGCACAACTTCGGGAACAAATCGCAACGGCAAAGGGCCAGTTGGGGTAAATCCCGGCTTACTGCTTTTGCAGTTTCAGCATCAGATAGGTGTTATTTGCCATGAAACTCGTGGCATTGCGGGTTTGCTGGTTCAACCGTTGATCCAGTCGGGCGCGTTTTCGGTCGCTAAGGACGCGACGTAAGAGCCAATGGCCGAGGCTGCGCATCCGCGGCTTCTGATTGGCCATCTGGGCGTCCACACGGGCCAGCCCGTAGCCCACAACATTGAAGAGCCCTTGT
Source organism: Pseudomonadota bacterium (assembly GCA_038526085.1). Taxonomy (GTDB): domain Bacteria; phylum Pseudomonadota; class Alphaproteobacteria; order Rhodobacterales; family Rhodobacteraceae; genus Yoonia. Next base: position 10,731 of record JBCBHE010000056.1, read on the forward strand.
TCCACGTCGATAGACGGGGCGACCGCCGCCGTGATGTCCTCTTCGTGAAGGACGGTTAGCGATTGGGAAGCAAGGTAGTCGCGGAAGCTCAGGATCGCATGCCCGCCGCCGCAGGTCGCCTGGACCTTATCGGGCGCAAAGGCTTCGCTGCGAAAGCAGTCTGCGATAAGAATGTGGCCACCCGGCTTCAACAAGTCGAGGCATTTGGGCAGCCCATCTTCGAGCGGGATGTACTGAAAGCTTTCGGAAAACAGACAGAGGTCAAACGGCCCCACCACCTGTGCGTCTTGAAACGTCGCCTCATGCACAACTGCTTGAGGTGCGTTCGCCCGACAACGCTCAGCCAAAAAGGCGCTTGGCACCACGATCTCGACCGCATGGCCTAGCGCCACGAGCTTTTTCGCGGTTTCCCCCGCGCCGCCGCCAATGTCGAGAATGCGCAGCGGTCCGCCTGGCAAGAGCTCAAACAGTTTCGCGGTATAGGCCTCTTGTGCCGCGCCGACGTTCCCGGCGCAGATCTCCAAACCGTCCCACATGCCGTAGTGCAGGTTTTCCCGCCCTGTTAGCCAGCGCGAAAAACTCAATCCGATGTCGAGCCCGACCGATCGGCTGTCAAATTTTCTCCGTCCCATGGGGCGCGTTGTAACAGTCGGTACGCCGAGCGTAACCGGGAAAATCGACTAGAGTTTTGCAGCAAAGGCCGCGAGGACTTCTTCATAGACCTTGCGCTTGAACGGCACGATGCTGGCGACCAGATCTTCAGGCGGCATCCACTTCCAGGCGGAGAATTCTGGATGGGCAGTCTTGATGTTGATGTCGGCATCGGTGCCATGGAAGCGATAGAGGAACCACTTTTGCTCCTGACCCCGGAAGCGGCCTTTCCAAATCTTAGGCACAATATCAATCGGCAGGTCGTAGCGGATCAACTCTTGGGTTTCTGCCTCAAGCGTCACAAGGTTTTCGGTGACACCGGTTTCTTCCCACAGCTCCCGGATCGCGGCGACACGACAGGTCTCGCCCTTGTCGACTCCGCCTTGCGGCATCTGCCAGGCATCCTGATCGCGATCCAACCTTTGGCCGACAAAGACGTGGCCGCGTGGATTGGCGAGCATGACGCCCACGCAGGGGCGATAAGGGAGTTGGGCAATCTGGTCGGGCGTCATCAGGAGACCTTGGTGAGTCATGGGTGTTTCTCCGCACTGGTTTTGACCAGACCTTGGGCGAAGGTCCACCCGTTATGCGATAACAAGCCGTGAACTATGGTTGATACGCGGGGCAATCCACCGCAAATGGTCACGCCTGAGGCCGATACACCCCGCTGTTGGGCGCCCCGGCCCACGCCATTGATGAATGAAAATGGCCGAGCCCCGGCATTTGACCGCATAGGGCCAGTTCCAATCTGTGAGGATGATGAGGTCATACATTGGATCCGCACGTCGCAGATCTTCATGACTATAAGGATGGGGCACCTTCACCATCATATTGTAATCGGGGTCTTTGACATCGTCCGACCATAAATCACCGGGCTTTATCGGCAGCGCCCAATCCGCAGGCCGCGCGATGCGGTCAGGCCGGTAGAGCATGCCGACCAGTCGATGCACCCCGCGCGGCGTCGCCCCATCGCCCTCTTGCTTGCGATTGGTCAGGCCGCCGCGCCCGATGGTGCAAGGAAAACGCCGCCCCAAAAACCGCAGCGCGGTCGGCGTCACAACAAGATCGTTTGGCTTCACGGCAGCCGCTTCTTTGCACCGCCAAGACAAGATTCGCGCCGGAGGCGTTCCGCGCTCACAACAAATGTCCTGACTTCGCGGCTTTGGTCGCAAGGTAGGCCGCATTCTCATGCGTTTCGCCCACTTTGAGTGGCACACGTTCCGTCACAGTGATCCCTTCCGCTTCCATGCGCGCGATCTTGGCCGGATTGTTCGTTAAAAGGCGAACAGACGCGAACCCCATGCGTTTCAAAATCTCGGACCCGATCCGGAAATCCCGTTCGTCATCCTCAAAGCCAAGCCGGTGATTGGCCTCGACTGTATCGAACCCCTGATCTTGAAGGGCATAAGCCCGCATCTTGTTGGCGAGGCCGATCCCCCGCCCCTCTTGGTTCAGATAGAGCAGAACGCCCTGCCCCTCTTTTCCCATCGCCGAAAGGGCCCCGCGCAGCTGTGGGCCACAATCGCATTTCAGGGATCCGAGCAAGTCGCCAGTGAAACAGGCCGAATGTAGCCGCGCCAGGACAGGCTTGCCCCGGTCGGGTTTGCCGATTTCGACGGCGTAGTGCTCCTCAGCTCCGTCCTCAGGACGGAAAACATGCAAACGCCCGGCTTCTGACACGGTGAGCGGCAGGCGCGCCGAAATGATAGGGGACAGCGGCGAGAGGTCAGGCAGGCCAACGTCCGTGGCTTGGACCAACGTCAGGCCATTTGCCGCGGCAAAACCCGCTGAATCAGAAAGCGGCGCGCAGAGGGCCGCTGGTAGCAGGCGTGCCGCTTTAGCAAGAACCAGAGCGGCACGATGCGCTGAGACGTTGCCGTCTCTGTCCGTTTTAAGCGGGCCTTTCATTGGAGAGCGCAGGTCATCAGCCGGGTCGGCAATCGCTAGCACCCAAGCTAAACCCGCCTCCACCGGCAAAATCACCCGGGCCAGGTCCCCATCATAGGCGCGCGCTTTTAAGGTTTCGGCCCGTCGCCCCGTGATCGCGATGACGGCATCGGGCGTCATCGCCTGCACCGCCGCAAGGCGTTCCGCCGACAAAGTCTCTGCCGCACAGACCAATTGACCGCCAGATTCGCCCGCTGATCCGACCACAATCGGCACGCCCATGCGCAAATCCGCCCGCGCCCGGGCCTGCATTTCTGTAATATCTGGCGCGAAACTCACGCGAAAACCTCGCTCTTTTGTTTCAAGCGATACCGGTTTTCAGGGGAAAGTGAAACAATCTGAACACCAAAACACACGTCCGTGTGAAGCCAAACGCCGGTTGCTTGCCCGAAATGCGATTTCCGATCACCAATAGGCCAACAACGAAGGATGACCCCGATGGCCCAACTGAAGAAAATCCTGCTTGTCGACGACGACGATGACCTGCGCGAGGCGTTGGGCGAGCAGTTGATTATGACCGAAGATTTCGATGTTTTTGAAGCGGATGATGGCGCGAGCGCTATGACTAAAGCGAAAGAAAGCATCTATGATTTGATCATCTTAGACGTGGGCCTGCCTGATACCGACGGCCGAGAGCTTTGCCGCTTGATGCGCAAGCAAGGTGTAAAGTGCCCGATCGTCATGCTGACCGCCCAGGACAGCGACGCCGATACAATTTACGGGTTGGACGCTGGTGCAAACGACTATGTCTCAAAGCCCTTCAAGTTTCCTGTTCTTCTTGCACGGATCCGCAGCCAGCTGCGCACGCATGAGCAGTCAGAGGACGCTGTGTTCCAGCTCGGGCCGTATACCTTCAAGCCTGCGTTGAAGCTCCTGGTCACGGAAGATGACAAGAAGGTGCGTCTGACGGAGAAAGAAACCAACATTCTGAAGTTCCTTTACCGCGCGACCGAAGGTGTCGTGGCCCGCGATGTGCTGCTGCATGAAGTTTGGGGCTACAACGCTGGTGTCACCACCCACACGTTGGAGACGCACATCTACCGCCTGCGTCAAAAGATTGAACCTGATCCCTCCAACGCCCGCTTGTTGGTCACTGAATCCGGCGGCTACCGTTTGGTCGCCTGAGCCTGAGCCGATGTGCTGACCTCCCACAGCACATCGGACCCGAAGCCCGCTGATGATCGGGGTATATCATCACCCTCCCTGTTGGACTTGCCCGGGCCGTGCGCCCGGGCTTTTTTCTTTTGCGCCTGACCGCTAGGTTGTTGGCAACTTGGATAGGGAGATTGCTCATGTCGATGACTGCGAAAGACTATATGGAAGCCGCCAATGCCGTCGTGCCAAAGATGGGCGCGGAGGAGGCGATTGCCATTCATGCTAAGGGCGAAGGGACCTTTATCGACGTCCGCGACAGTGCCTCTATCGCGCAAAGCGGGACGATTGCTGGTGTGAACCGTGTGCCGCGCGGTATGTTTGAGTTCATGGCGGATCCGGCCATTGAGGGTCTTTTCAACCCCATTTTTGAAGACAAAAGTGCAGCAATCTACCTTGTGTGTGGTGCTGGCGGTCAGGCCGCCCTTGCTGGTAAGACCCTGAAAGACATGGGTTTTAGTAACGTCACAAACATTGGCGGCTTCCCCGCATGGAAAGAGGCGGGTGGCCCGACGGAGGCGTGACCGAGGTCTTCAAAGGGGCCTGTCACTGCGGCACCGTTCAATTTGAGGCGACGCTGGTCGGTGGACTGTCATCCGCCCGCCGGTGCACCTGCAGCTTTTGCCGGATGCGAGGCGCGGTGGCGGTTTCGGCTCCCCTGTATGGGTTCCGGATCGTTACGGGGGAAGACAACGTCGCCCTTTATCAATTCAACACCAAGACGGCGCGACACTTTTTCTGTAAAACCTGCGGGATTTACACACACCATCAGCGCCGCTCAAACCCCAACGAATACGGGGTGAACGCGGCCTGTTTGGAAAATGTAAGTCCTTTCGACTTCCCTGAATTGATTGTGCACGACGGGGTGAACCACCCATCTGATGGTGGGGCTGACGACGGCGTTGCTGGAATCCTCAGGTACGAGCCACGTTAGCGCAGCGCCTGGTCCCAATCGGCTTTGAGGTCATCGATATCCTCAATCCCAACCGAAATCCGGATCAGGTTTTCGGGCAAGCCGGACTGCGGCTCAATGGTCGCGCGATGTTCGACAAGGCTTTCGACACCGCCCAGCGAGGTCGCGCGCAGGAAAAGCTTGAGCTTGCCGACGATGGCCAGGGCCTCGGCGGCCCCGCCCTTGACCAGGATCGACATCAGGCTCCCGAACCCGGACATTTGCCTTGCCGCAAGCGCATGGCCCGGATGTGCCGGCAATCCCGGATATAGCACCGTTTCCACCTGGGGGTGCGCATCAAGATGTTCAGCCAGGCCCATCGCGTTCTCAGTCATCTGTTTGACCCGTAGCGGCATCGTGCGCATCGCGCGCAAAAGCAACCACGCTTCAAAAGCCCCCATGATCGCGCCAGCGTCGTGCCGGTCTTTCTTGACGGCTTGCCAATGATCCTGCGCCGTTTCGCGCGCTGACAAGACACCTGCCAAGATATCGGAGTGACCGTTGATCGCTTTTGATCCGGAATGCATGACGATGTCCGCGCCCAATGCGAGCGGCTGCATTAAGATCGGTGTCGCGGCCGTCGCATCAATGACCAGCAATCCGCCATTTGCCCGCACAGCCGTAGCCCCGGCTGCGATGTCGATGGTTTTTAGGAGCGGGTTAGATGGGGTTTCGATGAAAAGGATGGCTGGCTTCCATGCGGCACAAGCCGCGACCATCGCATCGGTGTCGCTTGTGTCGACCTGATGGCAGGTGATGTCCCGCCGTTCGCAGAACTCTGTGATCCACTTCTTCGAGCCGTAGTAAATATCCGACTGGATCACGATGGTCGCACCCGCCCGCAAAGGCCGGAAGGCAGCGGCAATCGCGGCCATGCCAGACGGAAACAACAGCGTCTCTGCCGCGCCTTCCAATTGTCGGATCACCTCTTCCGCAAGGCGCATGTTATCGTTGTCATCCCGAAGATAAATATTGTCGGGACGGATCAGGTCGTAGTTTTCATCGCGCAGAAACGTCGTCGAGCTTTGTATCGGCGGCACGACACCGGCGCTTTGGCGGTCAATGGCGCCAGCAGCATGTGCGGCGATGGTGGCGGGCTTTAGGTCTTTCGTCATGGATTGACGAAATCGGCTTTTGCGTGGCCCTGCAAGTAGAGAAGTGCAGTTAGGTCGCCGTGATTGATACGGATGGAGACCTTTTCCTGCAGTGCCGGTTTGCCATGTAAGGCCACGCCCATGCCCGCGTTCTCCAACATCAGTAAGTCATTCGTCCCATCGCCGACGGCAATCGCGTCATCCCGCGTGATGCCGAAACGAGAGGTGATCTCATCCAGTGCCTCTAGCTTAGCGTTCTGCCCAAGGATCGGGCGCACAACCTTTCCAGTCAGCTGGCCATCCGCAATCTCCAACGTGTTGGCGCGGTTTTCGTCAAACCCTAGCGTGCCCGCCACGCGAGATGTGAAAGCTG
>JBCBHE010000057.1:0-16725 GCA_038526085.1 Pseudomonadota bacterium
CACAACCAACGGCAAGAGCGCCCAGTAGGCTGAGGCAAAGATAAAAAATGCAAAAGAGCGCACCAGAGTCGCCTTGAGCGGGCCGTTATGCGCCACATGGCGCAAACCGGTCAGCATTGCATTGACGACAGGTTGCGATGTCTTTTTGACCTGACCGTCATATTGCCAAAGCAGGAGGGCAACGATGATCACGACATGGCTGACCGCATTCAGCGCAAACGGGGCAGACAAGCTGACAGAGGCAATGAGGACACCAGCCAAGGCGGGCCCAATGGCCCGCGAAATATTGATGCCCATGGAGTTGAGCGCAATTGCTGGCTGCAATGCGTCCCGAGGGACAAGGGCGGGAACGATCGCTTGCCATGCCGGAGCCATAAAAGCCGTTCCCGTGCCGATGGCGAGCGTGAACAGAATGAGAATTGCAGGAGTGACCAGCTCGAAATGCACAAGTGCGGTCAGCGCCGTAATGAGCCCCAGCAAGATGACATTGACTGTGATCAGCAGCTTTCGCTTGTCTAACCTGTCAGCCAACGTGCCCGCGTATAGCGCGAACAGAAAGACCGGAAGGGTCGTTGCGGCCTGGACCAGCGACACAACTGCCGGTGAGGAGTTCAACGTGGTCATGAGCCAGCCAGCACCCACGTCATGCATCCAGGTGCCGACGTTTGAGATTAAGGTGGCTGTCCACAAAAGAGCGAAGGCTCGGTACTTGAAGGGGGCCCAGGCCGAAGCGCTACCCGCGACTGGCGAGGCTGTAGCGCTACCACTGGATGACATCAGACAGCTCCTCGCGATGCTTTTGGGCGTAGGACCTCACGAAGGGGCAAAGCGGGACGATCCGCTGGCCCTTTTTCCGGGCGTCTGCAATCAGTTGCGCCGCAAGTGCTTGGGCAATCCCGCGACCGCGCAGCTCGTCCGGGACAAATGTGTGGTCCGCGATAATCAGGCTGGGTGACACCTTAGACATCGTCAGTTCAGCTTCGCTCGCAACCCCGGCAACGGCTGCGCCGTACCGACCCTTGGTGTCGCTTTCGCTGTAGTGAATTTTCAACTCTTGTTCATCTAGCATCTTGGGGCTCCTTTCGTCGTGGGGTTCCACGATTTCACGCCATGGGATCGCCGGAAGCGAAACCTCGAAATTTGCGTAGTTCGGGTGCAAAGCCATCGGTCTCGCCTCTCAACTTGGGAATGTTCGGTTTCGCCGCGCGTCCGGGTTCTGCGTTGGATGCACGTGACTATTCTGCGGCAAGGCCCGGTGCAGACGCGGCGTTTGCGCCGGGAGCTCCGAAAATCGGCACAGGTGACCAATCTGGAAGCTCGGGCAGTGGCGCTGGTGCGTGCGGTGCAAAGCGAGATTTGGCGTGAACGATTTTGCCGCCAGTCAACGTCAGATCGGCTTCAATCTCGGTGATCTCATCTTCGGCGACCGTAAAGTAATCGCGATCCAGAACAGCAATGTCTGCCCATTGGCCGACCTTGATTTGGCCCTTCTTTCCGGTTTCGCGGCTGAACCAAGCACCGGCCGCCGTCCAATGGCGCAGCGCGTCATGCCGGTCGAGACGGTTTTTGGCGTCCCAGATCAAATCGCCACCGCGCCCTTTGCCTGACACGGCCCAGTGAATTGCAAGCCATGGGTTGTAGGATGAAACCCGCGTTGCATCTGTTCCTGCGGCCAAAGGAGCGCCAGAGCCCATCATTTTCTTGACAGGCATGACCTCGCGCAAAGCGTCTTCGCCATAGCGGTCACGATAGGCCGTTGTTTGGAAGGCGATGCGGTTTTGATAGCTGATCCCGCCGCCCAACCGCGCGACCCACTCCATCGTGGCCTCGGAAATTGTCTCACCGTGGTCGAAGATCCAGTTGAGTTCTTCGAGCCCTTTGTCCTGGCCAACCTCTTCGACAAGGCTCAACAGGCGATGTGCGCTTTCCTCGTACGTGCAGTGGAAGCGGATTGGCCAGCGGTTCTCAAACAGGAATTCGAGGACTGGCTGCAGATCGCCCTCCATCCGCTTTGGCAAGTCCGGGCGGGGATAGCTGAAATCCTCAAAGTCATAGGCCGAAGCCACAAGCATCTCGCCTGCGCCAACGCATTTGAGATAGTCGTTGCCTTCGTCAGGTTTGACGACGTCGTTCCAGCGTTTGAAGTCATCCAGTTCGAACAAAGGCCGCTGCGCGAACAGCTGGTAGCCGATGCGCACGGTTTGTTCGCCGCGTTTGTTGAGTTCCGTGATGACGCCATAGTCGTCGGGGTAGTTCAGGAACCCGCCGGCACAGTCCAACGCAGAAGTCAGCCCCAGACCGTTGAGCGCTTTGAAGTAGTGTTTCGTGGATGTGACCTGTTGTTCGAAATCGAGCTTGGGGGCCATATCCAGAAGCGCATAGAGCGGCTGCGCATTGGGCCGCGCCATCGCTAGACCGGTTGGGTTGCCTTTGTCGTCGCGCTCAAGGCGGCCTGATACAAAAGGCTCATAGAAGTGCTTGTCGATGCCGATGGCGCGAAGGGCGGCCTTGTTCAGCCATGCGCGATCATAGAGATGCAGAACGTAGACCGGCACATCTGGTGCCACGGCGTTGATCTCGTCAATCGTTGGCAGACGCTTCTCAGCAAATTGATCAACTGACCAGCCGCCTACGACCCGGATCCACTGGCCTGCTGGCGTGCGCTCGGCTTGGGCCTTGAGCATCCGCAGACCATCGGCCAGAGACGGCACGTGATCCCACCGCAGCTCCATCGCAAAGTTGTTGCCCTGCCTGATGATGTGCGTGTGGCTGTCAATCAGGCCGGGGATCACCCGCTGGCCACCAAGATCTATCGTCTCAGTATCAGCTTCAGCGAGCGACAGGATGTCCTTATCCGAGCCAACCGCAGAAATCTGATCGCCGCTGATCGCGACCGCTGTCGCCTCGGGCAGGTCATCATCCATAGTTGTGATCTTGCCATTGAACAGGATTTTCTCTGGGGCGGTCATCTCGAAGTCCTTTCGTCACATAGGCTCTTTGTGCGCCCAGAGCTGTGGGCGTTGGGGGTGTCAATTGAAGGGTTCGCCCGCTCGGCGATGCGGGGAGGGGACAGGCCGAGCGGACGGTGCTGGCCGGATTATTCGGCAGCGATACCTGCTTCTGAGGCGTGCTCGCCCAGAGCCCACTTGGAAAAACGCACCTGGATGCCGTAGGGCGTGTGCGTCTTGAGGATGTCCATGACACCGTCGTAGGTCTCGCCGCGGGCCCAGTCTTGCTGAAGTTCAAAGACGAACTGGAGTGCGTTCATCGGAACTGCACCGGCTTGGACCAGGCGGTCCATCGCACGCTCGTGCGCCTCAGGCGTGACATCACCACATGCATCGGCGGGGATGTAGACCTCGTAGCCTTCGCGCAGCAGATCCAGCGTTGGGAACATGACGCAGGCTTCGGTCCAAAGACCCGCCAGAACGATTTTCTTGCGACCCGTGGCGGCAATCGCTTTGCGGAAGTTTTCGTCCACCCACGAGTTGATTGAGGTCCGGTCGATCACTTCGGTCTCCGGGTAAAGGTCTGTCACTTCCGGCATGAACGGGCCGGAGAAACTGTCCTTGGCCACGGTCGAGATAACGGTGGGCAGACCAAACAGCTTGGCACCTTTGGCCAGGATCTGCACATTGTGCATCACCGACAAACGGTCATGGCTTTCCACGCCCTGAAACATGGCGGGCTGGAAATCAATCAGCACGAGTGCTGCGTTTTTAGGTGTAATCATTTCTTGCTTCGACATAGTTTTTCTCCATTTGAGAATGTGGTTGACGTTAGGCGGATTTGGTTTCGGCCGTTTTGGAGGCGCTGTGCGCGTCGGTCACAGCGAAGGATTTGAGATGCAGGACATTTGCAACGGTGTCTGAATGCCCGCGGAGCCATTGAACGGTGGCTTCACCAGCCAGCATTCCCAAAAGCCCTAAAAGGGCGATGATCGGGGGGGCAGGACTGCGCACGGCAATCAGGCCGTAAATCACGCCGATCCCGAGACCGGCGATGAGAGAGATCAAGTAAGGTTGCCAGGTCACAAAAGGCCTCCATCCTGTAGCGTATTCAACAGATGCAGATCGTTTCTGTCTGCTGACATGCGAGATGGGCGCGTTGTGGCGCGAAGCCTTCTGGATTCCTGATTTTGTTTTCCAGATTCTGATCGATCTGGTCAGATTCTGGAAATGCGGGTACTACGACCTCAGATGCAGCGCTTGCCTTTGCCGCATCGCATACCTTTTGCGTAGGTGACTTTAAAATGCCCCATCCAGTTGATCGCCCACGAAACTTTCAAAATACTCAGCAAACGTACCAACGATTGGCGGAAGCTGCTCGTAGGGAGGGTAAAACAGCGTCAGCCAAAGAGAGCTGACCTCCCATTCCGGAAAGACCACAACAACATCGCCGCGGTCCAATGCCTTTCGTGTAATGAAATCTGGTAGCACGCAAATGCCTTCGCCGGCGATGGCCATGCCCAACAGATATTCGCCGTTGTTCGAAAGGACTTTGTGGCCCGCGCGAACCGACTTTCCGACGCCTTCTCTAGACAGTTCCCAAACCTCTCTCTCGCCTTTGTCGCTATAAGACATGAGCAAATCATGCTTAAACCCGCTTGGTTGATCTGGCATGGGCACGCGTGCAAGCAAGCTTGGTGCCGCAACCATATGTCTTGGCACTTCGCACAGCTTGCGCCAGATCGTGGACTTGTCTGTTGGTGGACCAGACACACGGATGGCGAGGTCGCAGTTTTCCTCTATCACGTCTACGAGCGTATCGGTAAAGCTGATCTCGACAGAGATGTTTGGGTAAGCCAACCGGAACCCAGAGATGACTTTTGGCAAGACAGTCACTCCAAATGAAACAGGAGCGGTCAGCCGAAGATGTCCGCTATCTGGCCTGACCGCGCGTTTGAGATCATGCGTGACTGCGTCAAAGCCCTCGAGCAGCGGGCGGTACCGGGCCAAGGCTGTTGCACCGGCACTCGTCAATGCAACCTGCCGGGTCGTTCGCACAAGAAGCTGCGTTCCGAGATCTTTTTCTAGTTGAGAGACGATGCGGGTCACAGATGCCGGCGCGAGCCCAAGCTCGCGCGCAGCAAGGGTAAAGCTTTTCAGATCAGATACCGCTCTGAGCACGCGAATGGCCTTCAGCTCGATCATCGCTATCTATCATTCCATTTTTGCCAATAATAAACTTACATAGATGTCTATTAACTTAATCAATGAAAAGCGCATCTTTGGGGCAAAACGAGTTTTGCCAAGGAGCGCACAATGATTAAAGATATCAAAGGCCTGCATCACGTCACATCGATGGCCGCAGATGCCAGTACTAACAACCAGTTTTTCACCGGCGCTTTGGGTATGCGTCGTGTGAAGAAAACCGTGAACTTTGACGCCCCAGATGTCTATCACCTCTATTACGGGGATGAGGTCGGCACGCCGGGCTCAGTCATGACGTATTTCCCGTTCAGTCATATGGCCAAGGGTCGCCGTGGAACCGGCGAAGTCGGCGTGACTGAATTCGCCGTCCCGATGGGCACATTGCCTTTCTGGCGCGACCATTTGGCTGGGAGGGGCGTGGAGGGCCTGACCGAAGAGACCCTTTTCGGTGAACACCGCTTGTCCTTCGCGGGTCCGGATGGCGATGCCTTTGCGCTGGTTGAAGCTGAGGCCCGAGATCGCGCGCCGTGGTCAACGGACACTGTCGCTAAGGATGTCGGGATCCTCGGGTTCCATGGTGCACGCTTTGCGCTTCGCGATATCGATGCGACCGCAGAACTGCTTGGCTTCATGGGCTATCAGAAAGCCGACAAGGAAGGCGATGTCACGCGGTTCGTCATCGAAGGCGGAAATGCTGCCGATACGATCGACCTGGAACAACTTCCAGGCGCAGCGCCTGTGGCGGATCAAGGTGCAGGATCTGTGCACCATATCGCGTTTGCGGTCGAGGATCGCGCGGCGCAACTGCGCGTGCGTCAAGCCCTGATGGATACAGGGTATCAGGTCACCCCTGTGATCGACCGCGACTACTTCTGGGCGATCTACTTCCGTACACCTGGTGGCGTGTTGTTTGAGATCGCGACGAATGAACCCGGTTTCGACCGCGATGAAGACACTGCGCACCTTGGGCAAGCTCTGAAACTGCCCACGCGCTATGAGCCCCATCGCGACAAGATCGAGGCTTTGCTGCCTCAGCTTGCTGCGTAATCGGAGGTAAATATGTCACTAAATGCATACGAGGCGCGTGTGAGCGCGCCTCAACATTCCCGTCCGCTCGTTTTTGCATTTCACGGAACGGGTGGGGATGAGCATCAATTGTTTGATCTCGCGGAAAAGCTTGTGCCCGGTGCAGGTGTCGTCTCTCCACGCGGTGATGTGTTCGAAATGGGTGCCGCACGGTTTTTCAAACGTGCGGCGGAAGGTGTCTATGACATGGCCGATCTCGCGCGCGCGACGGACAAAATGATCGGGTATATCGAAGCCCATGCGGACAAGCACAAAGGTCATCCGGTGTACGCCTTCGGGTATTCAAACGGAGCCAACATTCTAGCCGCCGTGCTGTTGAAACGTCCTGATCTGATCGAGCGTGTTGGGCTTCTTCACCCTTTGGTCACTTGGGCACCAACAGCGCAGCCCGGTTTGCAGGGTACGAAGGTGCTTGTGACGGCAGGGCGTCACGATCCGATAACGCCATGGGACGCAAGTGTACAACTGCACGAATGGTTATCCAAAAACGGTGCAGACGTTACACTGGATGCACATGAGGGCGGGCATGAATTGCGCAACACCGAAGTAACAGCTTTGCAAGAACTGTTCAGCTGAAAATGTTAGGCGGCGCCGGGTGTCATTGACCTGATGGTTGACATCAGCGCCGCCTCTTTTTGCACCCAATCCATAAAGGCCCTTATCTGCGGTTTATCGGCCTCTGCTTCGTTGCACACGATGTAATAACGAAAATCCGTTTCAAGGAGAGGGCCGCAGAGCATACGTAACCGACCCTGCGCCAGTGCTTGATAGACTTGGATTGACCAGCCCAGAATGACCCCTTTGCCTTCAAGAGCCATGTCGAGCGCATAGTCTGCTGAAAATGGGTCAAATGACATTGCATAGTCTGGATTTTCCACATCAAGACCCGCCGCGTCGAACCAGCTTTCCCAGCCTGACTTGCCACTAAACAACTCAAAAACGACGTCTTCGAGAAGGGGCAAGTTCAGCATTTCTTTCGCAGAGGAAACGGGGTGCGTTGCGACAAAATCTGGCGACGCGAGTGGTATCAAGACCAGCCGGTGGATGCATCGCGAATGGAGATCTTGCGGCGGTTTTCGAGACAAGCGAAAGGCGACCTCCCCGTCGCCGCACTGAAAATCCTCCCAGCTATGGAGGGTTTTGACGTTCGTTTTCACATCTGGCGCAGCTGCCGAAAAGCCATGCAGATGGGGGAGCAACCAATTGCGGATGATCATGCCGGCAGCGTAGATCGTGAGATCACTTGTATCTTTTGGTCTGACTTGATCGACCGCATGCCGCAATTTCATAAAGCTGTCCGTCACCTCGGGCTGCAGCCTATGCCCCTCTTCCGTCAGTTCAATCGCACGCGTTTTACGTAGAAAGAGCTGAACACCGAGGTCTTCTTCCAAGGATTTGATTTGCTGGCTCACTGCGCCGGGTGTCACGGCAAGTTCGGACGCTGCATCCTTCATTGAGCCACGGCGCGCAGCAGCTTCAAAAGCACGAAGGCTTAGGAGTGAAGGCAGTCTTGACAGCGGCAATGTAAATCCAGACCCACAGGTTAGCTTAACTAAAGCATAGCCTTAGAACTTCTGCTTTGTCGAGATGGAACAGCACCCCACCTCTCAGGTTTGCCGCCGCATTAGGGGGCACCACCGTGACGCAATGGAGGGGGCAGAAAATGGCATTTACGCGATTTTGTCGGCCACGTGAATGTTTGGTCGAAAGACGTACGCCAACCCGCCTTGCCGTCTCGCAGTACGAACAGTTGGTTCGAGACCCCTTACAGACACAGATTTTCATAGGGTGCTATTGATATGGAACATCTCGAAGAAGCCTGTCAGCCCGGTTGCATCGAATTTGAACATGAGTGGGATGGCCTGAAGAAAAGCAATGGTTTTCGTGGCAAGGTGAACATGGACTTGCCGCAGGTCGGGCTGTCTGCAGCGAAATTCAGTTACCCCGCTGGAAAATACAGTGTGGAATCTTCTGACCACTTGGGCATTGGCATCGTCAGACGGCCATTTGATGTTGAATACTTTGCCTCAGGACAAATGGCATACGGTCGGCGCACAATCCAACAAGGCGAGATCATCCTTTCTCAATCGAACTCAGAATTTGATGCGAAACTCAAAGGCCAAGGCGAAATCGAATATCTCGTGTTTTCCCAGGACCGCCTCTCAAACATGCTACCAACGGAGTTTGGGGAACTGACGGAGTTACCGGATGGATTAGTGTCGCGGCTACAATCAAACCTGCTCACAGGTCTCGTCTCGTCATTGCTCGATCGATTTAACAGCGGCGCGCATATGAGCGCGGTCTATGTTGAAGCAATCGCCGACGCTGTTGTCGCAGAATTATTGAGGGAAGTATTGGTCGAGCAAGGCGGACCCAAGTCTGCCTCTGGCGGTTTGTCAGATGCGGCATTGGAAAAGCTGGAACGATACATCAGAGACAATATGCAGGGAAAAATTGAGATCTCCGATCTAGCTAACACCCTTGGGGTCACCCCGGCGGCTCTTCGGAGAGATCTGAAGGCACGAAAGGGAGCGACGCCTTACCAGTTCATTTTGGAAACCCGAATCCAAAGCGCACGGACTATGCTTACGGCTACTGACGCCTCCGCAGCAAAGGTTGCATTTAACTGCGGTTTTTCTTCTCAAAGCCACATGTCGGACGTATTTCGGCAAAAACTAGGACGAACGCCGGGGCAGGTTCGTGCAAGTGCTTTTTAGTCACGACGCAACCGCAGGTGTTTTCCATTAGACTCTGAGGAGTGGAATTGTGATCGACCTTGCGCACGGACCGCGTCACCGCTGTGACGCGCAGCTCTCCGGAAGACTATTTTCTCGATCATATTTGGTTACCCATTAACATAAGATTGGCTCTCTGTAGCTGAGCAATGTCGGCTTTCGGGATGCTGCACGGCAGTATTTGTTTTCATAGTCAAGGTCAGCACTGGACCGACCTTGCATGCGACAATGTCAGCAAACCGCGCGTCCCAGCCATCCATGCAAGATGCAGAATTTTGCACTTTGGGCTCAAACCGGTCATCTGACGTTTTCGATAGGGCTTCTTCACCCGCCTGAAGCCCTCCAAGGTCGGTTACGCGGGACTGAACGCTACGTCGCTGCGGCCACGCCAAAGTCGGCTTTGTTGCAGCATCGAAAAATTTACTACAGGCAGACTCCGCCGTATATTGGGGAAAGCGCGGTGACTGACTCGTCATCTTCGTCCCAATGAATTCGCCAGATTAGCCTACAGGGGAACCTCTGCTTTTCGAAGACGGCAAGGCTATTTTCGATGTTGATGGTGAAGCCTTGCTCGCCCAAACGAGTTATAAGCTCGTCCACAGTGAGGGGTAATGAGAATGCAGCGTTCACTCGCCTACCAAACTCCTCATCGGCCTCGGCAAAATTAGTCGGAAGGCCTCTGGCAATCTCTGGCGGCATTGGAAGCGGCGGAAAGAGCAGCCAGTATCCACCGACTGCAATAAATGCCAGTAGGGCGACGCCCCAATAAAGACTTCTTCTTAGCATATCCTCACACTGTCACTGATACGCTTAGCATGGCTAGCAGACATTGAATGGCCGCGCAGCATTTGTGAGTTTGGGCTCGAAGCCGCCCTTGGCCCCGGGGCCGAACTAAACCGGCAGTGCCGTGGTTTTGAACACCGTGCGCAGGGCAAAGCTGGACTGCATCTGCGCCACCCCGGGCAGACGCGCCAAATGCTGGCGGTGGATGCGGGCGAAATCCTCGGTTCCTTCGGCCACGACCTTGAGGATGTAGTCCGCAGTGCCTGCCATCAGATGGCATTCCAGAACATCCGGTATCCGTGCCACGGCCTTTTCGAACGCCTCCAGCACTTCGTCGGCCTGACCCTGCAAGGTGATTTCCACAAACACGGTCGTGGGCACCCCCATCTTGCGCGCATCCAGCAAGGCAACATAGTCACGGATATACCCCGCCTCCTCCAACCGCTGCACCCGGCGGTGGCAGGCCGAGGGTGACAGATGCACCGCCTCGCTAAGGTCGGCATTGGACATCCGCCCCCGCTTTTGCAGGGCCGTGAGGATGCGGCGATCTGTTGTGTCGAGAGCCATTGGCGCGATGATCTCCTGCCTTGCTCGCTAATATCGCACGAATCTTCGGTTGTCACACGCAAACGTGACGCAACATTCGCATGCAATTGCAGCGCGCCAGGCGCACCTTGGACGCAGCCAAGAGGAGAACACCATGATCATCGGTTGCCCCAAAGAGATCAAACCACAGGAAT
This sequence comes from Pseudomonadota bacterium, assembly GCA_038526085.1. Lineage (GTDB taxonomy): Bacteria > Pseudomonadota > Alphaproteobacteria > Rhodobacterales > Rhodobacteraceae > Yoonia. The sequence continues at coordinate 10,498 of JBCBHE010000057.1, forward strand.
TTCGCGTGGGCCTGACCCCCAACGCCGCACGCGAGGCCATCGCCCACGGTCACAGCGTCATGGTGGAGACGGGGGCCGGTGCAGGCGCAGGGTTCGACAATGAGGCCTACGCGACCGCCGGCGCGCAGATTGTCGACACGGCGCAAGAGGTCTTTGCCACCGCTGACATGATCGTCAAGGTCAAGGAACCACAAGCGGTCGAGCGCAAGATGTTGCGCGCGGGCCAGCTGCTCTTTACCTACCTGCACCTCGCCCCCGACCCGGAACAGACGCGGGATCTGCTCGGCTCCGGCTGCACCGCAATCGCCTATGAGACGGTGACGGACGCCAGCGGCGGCTTGCCCCTGCTCGCGCCCATGTCCGAGGTGGCCGGGCGGCTCGCCCCGCAGGTGGGGGCCTGGACGCTGCAAAAGGCCAATGGCGGGCGCGGCGTGTTGATGGGCGGCGTTCCGGGCGTCGGACCTGCACAGGTCGTTGTGATCGGCGGCGGGGTTGTGGGCACCCATGCCGCACGCGTTGCCGCCGGCATGGGCGCGGATGTCACCGTGCTTGACCGGTCACTGCCGCGCATGCGCTATCTGGACGATACGTTTGGCGGCGTGTTCAAGACCAGCTTTGCCAGCGCCGGCAACACCGCGGAACTGGTCGCACAGGCGGATATGGTGGTGGGTGCCGTGCTGATCCCAGGGGCGGCGGCGCCCAAGCTTGTCACCCGTGCGCAGCTGTCGTCGATGAAACCGGGGGCCGCTATCGTTGATGTCGCGATAGACCAAGGTGGATGTTTCGAGACGTCGCGCGCCACCACGCACGAGGATCCAATTTATGAGGTCGACGGCATCATGCACTACTGCGTCGCCAATATGCCGGGCGCTGTGGCGCGCACCTCAACCATTGCTTTGGGCAACGCAACCATGCCGTTCATGCTGGCGCTGGCCGACAAGGGCTGGCGCCAAGCCTGCGAGGATGACCCGCACCTGCTCGACGGGTTGAACATCCATGCGGGCCATTTGACCTATTATGCCGTAGGCAAGGCGCTGGGGATCGATGTGCTTGCCCCCAATCTCGCGCTCAAGGCCTAGTTCAGCAGGTCTTCGTACAGCCAATGGTGCTGGCGGTGTGCCGAGCGGTCACGCTTGGCGGTTGCATTGCCGCGCAGGTCGACGGGTTCGGGGCGGTCATGCGCCTCCTTCAACCCATCGAAGGTCACTACAGGCTCGGTCGATGTCTTATCCGTCATTGGTGTTCCCTCCGTTTACAAGGGATACGTGCCGTATCACCAACTGGTTCCATTATCGCGCGAAGATCGCCGGTGTGCCGGTTCACCGTCACATCACACGAGGGCGACTGCGGATACAATTGGGCTGGCAAGAAAATTCGCCCAACAGGTCCAACGCCAAGGCAAGCGGCCCGCCGGTATCGGCGGGCCTCAACCTGTCACGCGCCCTGCTTGGCCAGTTGGTCACGAATTTCCTGCAGCACCTCAAGCTCGGTCGGGCCTGCGGGCTCTTCGGCCGCCTCTTCTTCCTGCTTTTCGGCGGCGTCCTTAATCCGGTTCACCATCTTGACCAGCATGAACACCACAAACGCGATGATCAGAAAGTTGATGATCGCCATGATGAAGTTCCCGATGGCAAACACAGGCGCGCCCGCCTCCTGCGCGGCGGCCAGCGACGCGTAGGTTTCCCCATCGAGCGCATAGAACCATCCCGAGAAATCAATACCCCCCGTGAACAGCGCGATGATCGGGTTGATCAGATCGCCCACCAGCGACGTGACGATCGCGGTAAAGGCCGCCCCGATGATGATGCCCACGGCCATGTCCATGACATTGCCCTTGGCGATGAAATCCTTGAACTCATTCAGCATATTTAGTCCCTCGTTGGCTTCGTACCGCACAGTCTTGTGTATGCCGTGCGTGTGTGAACATTGGTTAACACAACTTCCCACAGCACAAAGCCTATTTTGCCGGGGAATTCCGCCTAGGTTGGACCCATAACCAATTGGAGACGACTCATGGCTGACCTCAGCGTTTTCCCCATCACCCAGAAATGGACCCCGCAAAACCCGGATGTCCTGCAGCTTTTTTCCTTTCCAACACCCAATGGCGTAAAGGCGTCTATTGCGCTGGAGGAAATGGGCCTGCCCTACGAGGCGCATTTGGTCACGCTGTCGGACGCGGACGTCAAAAGCCCGGAATTCCTGTCGCTCAACCCCAACAACAAGATCCCCGCGATCATCGACCCCGATGGCCCCGACGGTCAACCGATCGGCCTGTTCGAATCCGGTGCGATCCTGATCTACATCGCCGAAAAGACCGGGATGCTGATCGGTGAGACGGCGGCGGACAAGGCCAAGACCATCCAGTGGCTGATGTTCCAGATGGGTGGCCTGGGGCCGATGCTGGGGCAGATGGGCTTTTTCGTGAAATTCGCGGGCTCCGAGTGGGAAGACAAACGGCCCCAGGACCGCTACGTGGCCGAAGGCAAGCGCCTGCTGGCCGTGCTGGACAAAGAACTGGCCGACAAGGACTGGATCACCGGCACCTACTCCATCGCCGATATCGCCATCGCGCCCTGGCTGAATGCGCTGGATTTCTACGGAGCGCGCGACATGGTCGGCTGGGACGATCACAAGAACCTCGTCGCCTATCTCGACCGGTTCATGACCCGTCCCGCCGTGGAAAAGGGCAAGAACATCCCACCGCGGCCCTGACCACCATCGCTGATACCGAAAAGGCAAAAGCCGCCCTTTGGGGCGGCTTTTGTTGGTTGCGGGAGGACGCAACCGCCACAGCCTACCCCCGCTGAAATGTCTGGTCTAGATTGATCACATGTTTGATTTAAGGCGGTCTCCTAGCCTTGTCTGAATAAAGCGGTCCCACGCTTTGGGACCGCTTCGACTGGGCCGGGAATCTCCTTCCAGATATTCATGCCTCCGTCGCCTTCCCTTACTGCCATTCCCATGGTTCGCGCATACCAATGAACAGACATGTGACCCTGCAGCTTTCATGCTTCAGAAACCTGCCGATGAGTTGATCAAGAAGAGTGATTTTGAGGGCTTGCCTGCTCCAATTATGGAGGGTGTCGTCAAGCTCGACCTCCATCACTCCATGTTCATTTTATTCAGTGGGATGAAAACAGATATCGATTCACTTCCTCGCATAGGCCAGCGCCTTTTGGGTGGCGCAGTGGTGCAACTGCTGCAGCTCTCAATCGAGCTTGAAACTAGGCGGCGCCACTCGGCTTCGCTTTCAGTTTTCCACAGGATGGCAATTGGTAACGACAACCGTGAATTGTCTTCACCAAAAAACTCTCCAAAGCCGCCCTTGGATCAACACGCAGCAGAAGTCTTCAATGAGCCCATCTTTCGCTTCGAAATCAGGGCAGCGAATGACTGGTCATTTTCTTCGGCTATCAAGGCTACAACTCCAGCGGGCAATACACAGGCTTTACACTTTCCGGGGAATCGGTACAGTCTTCGTGCAAGCCATGTGGCTGGATCGCCGGGATTTGGGCGGTTTGGGGCGCGTGGATTTTACAATCAAAAAAGGCGGATGGGTTTGCGGGACGGCAGTTCATCCCAATAGGTTACACATATTTGGTTTACCCCTCACAAAAGCGCTAGACAGACAACCCAGTTCAACGAAAAGATGAATGACAAATGATGAGGCATTTGAAGTAGGAGCAAAATTCTGTGTTGGAAGAGCCTCTACAAAGGTTCGTTTGCTCAGTTGCCGAAGTCGGGCAACCTAAGGTCACAGGGACGGGTTGGTTTGTAACACCCACGATAGGTCTCACTTGCGCACATGTTCTTGATAACAGCAATGCTAAAAAAGGACAGAATATCGAAGTTGGATTCCCGTTTGCTTCTGGAGCAAAGTTAGAGGCAAGAGTTGAACATGTGGACAGAAAGCGGGATCTCGCGGCATTTCGGTTAACCGGAACTTTTACAATCAAGCGCCCGGGACCGTTGATCGAACCCGTCGCCCGGGCCAGTCATCTGGAGACCTTTGGGTTCCCCGAAGGTTATGATCAAGCTTACCTCGGAGTACCAGCTACAATCACATCACCCGGGCGGATAGCTGGCAACGGTTGGAACCTAGTGAATAAAGATCAGGCGGGGGGCTTTTTCATAAAGGAAGGATTCAGTGGAGCACCAGTCTGGGACGTCATTCGTTTTGGCGTTTGCGGGATGGTTGTGGCGGTAGACTCTGATCCAGAATCAAAGACAGCCTTTTTGATCTCTAGTGCGGTGATTGAAGTCTTCTTAAACACATTGGGAGTCGATTTGGCGGATGCAAACAACCGTATTAACGACGCTGCAGATGTAGCGCTGTACGCAGCCTCTACGAACCGTACAGGATGCCACGAAGAGGTACTCTCCCATATGCGACACGAGTTGTCAAAGGAAGGAGACCCCGTAGCGCGGTACTGGTTGTATGTATGTTGCGGAAGTTTAAATACAGCCGAGGCAATAAATTTTCTTAAGGAGGCTGAAAAGTCCGAGGTGTTCGAATTTGCGAAAAAAGGAATAAAAAGAGCAATATCAAACTTAGTAGTTTAAAGGATATGAGGAATGAAAAATAAGCGTCTGTTGTGCATGGTTATATGCGTATTTCTGTCTGGCTCCATACCAGCTTTATCTCAGAAGGTTCCAGGAGATCTCAGTCAAATACTTGGGAAAGAAGTCTCAGTTGGAGACGCTCATGAGGCCGAAACTCCGTTTGTTTATATCTTCCCTGAAGATCACTCTTCAATACTAATGCAGGTTGAACACGCAATAGCGATGCTCAGGTTGCATAGAGAAGTTGGTTTGAAAACCGTAGTGCTCGAAGGCCTCACAATAGAGGATGGAACCGTGGAAGCCCGACAAGAGGTCTCTCCAGCACAGGTACAAGCTGCTTTAAGCGACTTGGCCGCAGGAAATCTTGGAGGAAGCGAGTTCTTGTCGCGGATCGGCTTAGTTGAACTTGTACCAGCCGAAAATGGATCGGACTATTCGTCGGCCAAGGCCTTTGGTAAAGACATCGTTGGTCCTACTAACATGATTGCTCATCTGGTTCTTTCCGAGTGGGAAGATGACCGATTCCAAGTGAGCGACAAGGTCCAAATTGAAGTCCTTACAAACATGTTGGAGTTGCGGTCGGCAGAGGATGATGAAGAACGTCGCAGAATTCTCCTGAAGATTGTGGACGTTCTTGTACCCGAGCATCCAGTCCTTAATCAGATCAACCTCGAAGTTACGCCAAGTTGTTTGCTTGGATCATACCGGCAGACCAACTATCGGGATCAGCTTCGTGCCTTGCGGGAACTTCAGAATTATGCTGCTCAGTCTGAATACGTCAGTTCGGCGCTTGTCGAAAGGCTTGGCAACGATGTTGCTTTTGTTAATGCCCGGAAACAAACGGATCCAACGATGGTTGCGACAGCCTATGATGCTGTGCGTATTTCGGATGTGCCTGCTGCGCTTGTAATTGGTGCCGCGCACACCAGCAACGTTGTTCAACTGATGCGTGATAGGGGGGTGAGTTTGGCTGTCCTCACACCCCGGTCCCTTATCGAGTGCGATAACCGCGGCAAACTCTCGCTCGATAAATACGGTGTACGCAATACTAACGATCTGATCGTGCAGAATGATGCCGATAAGGTTCTTCAGGTGGCCGGATACTATGGAAGTGATGGAATCCGCCCACGTCCAGCACTGGTAACAGATGAAAACCTAGAAGCTTTCCAGGTGAAAGACCAGCTGTATGAACTCTCCGCAAAGTTTGCAGAGGATGCCCATGCTGCTTGGGTCAATGGATCTGGAGATGGCAACGAACCGCCAAACCAGACATTAGGGCTTGGCGAATTTGGGGGAGGCGGATTGCCGTGGTTGCAGAACCCAGCTGATTACAAGCGCACGTTTGTGGCAATCGATGCAGAGAGAGCGATGGCTGGTTTCAGTGAAGATGGCCAATTTCGTATTGCCTATCCTGTCACCATAGAAGGTACACAGGAATTTGACAGGGAACACGAGTTCTGGATCACAACAGAAGTTTCGAGCGCTGTCGACACGGCGAAGAGTGCTGATAGGGTAGTGTTGAGCAGTGTGGATCTTGCGCCGATCGAAGCAGACCTTTTGAAAATAGCAATTGAGCTAAAATCCCGCTCTGAACCTACCGACACGTCAAGTGAGCTCACTGGGCGCTCCGTTTCAATTGGGATTGGCCTCTCGGCTCGCTTCAGT
>JBCBHE010000058.1:0-16309 GCA_038526085.1 Pseudomonadota bacterium
CCTGCGTGCAGCTGACCTCGAACTACTAATCTGATCCTGATCCGGGCGCTGTGGACCCCCGTTTGCACAGCGCCCGGATCTTCCTTTTCCTTTCAGACCATCGAAAGACCCGTCCATGCGCCGCATCTTTTTGAGCCTGGTGTGGCTCTTGGCCTCTGCGATCACCGTCAGCGCCCAAGACCTGCAAGCGATTTTGCAGACCCACGCAGACGAGGTCGCCAAGCCCTCCCGCAATTCCGTTGGTGTCGTCCTTGACGATCTGGTCGCCTCCGGCTTGCCGACCGTGCCGCCGTTCCTGCAGGAATGGGCCGACAAGAACGTCTGGCAGGATGAGGCGACAGGGCTGTTCTATTTCGTCAGCGAAGGCGACGGTGTCCTCAACCTGACAGACATCGACACGGGCGAGGAAACCGAAGTACCCGATGAGGGCTTCAAGCAACTGAAGCCCAACGGCGGCGTCCGCCGTGTGATTGGCACCGCCCTTGTCCAGTTCCAACTGTCTGACCCGAACCCGCGCCGCCGCATGTCGGCCTTGGAAAGCATCGCGCGCAGGGGGGAGGCCGCCCAGCTCGCCCCGCTCATTGCCTCCATGGAAGGCGAGGAAGATGCAGAGATCCTCGCACGCAAGGAGCAGTTGGTCATTTTCCTGACCGCGCGATTTGGGGAAAGTACCGAAGACCGGGTTACGGCCATCGAAAGCCTTTCCGCCGACACGTCAGTCGAGGCCCGGGCCGTCCTCAACCAAATCCTGACCAAACGCGGAGGCGTCGCCGCAGAACTCCCTGACGCCAACATCGCTGGCGTACGTGATCCCTTCGCAGATCCAGATGCCGCCTACGCCGAATTGGTCTCGGCGGAGCTCGCGCCGGAACAAACCAAACCGAATGCCATCCGCGCGGCCCTTACCGCGAACATCGTCGATGGCCGCGTGGGGGATGTCCCGGTCGCGGCACTGAACACTGAAGCGAACCGCGCGCGGGCCTATGCCACGTTAGCAGCTGCAGGCACTGTGCCGCCATTGGTCACCGAAGAAGACCGCGACGCGGCGCTCAATGCACATGCGTTCTTTGAGACCTACAGTGAAAGCGATCAGGTGGTCACCGACGCTGCCCTCGCCGCGCAAGCCAGCGTCGAAAGCCGCGTCGCCTTGGCGCAAACCGCAGACCTTGCGCTGGACGCCCTATCCCTCGCCTCGATCTACTTCCTCGCCGCCATCGGCCTCGCGATCACCTTCGGCGTGATGGGCGTTATCAACATGGCGCATGGGGAGTTCATCATGATGGGCGCCTATACCGGCTACGTCATCCAACTCTTTATCCCCGACTACACGATCTCGATCCTCGTGGCATTGCCTGTGGCCTTTGCCATCACCTTCGCGGCAGGGGTCACGATGGAACGTCTTGTCATTCGGCATCTCTACCACCGCCCGCTGGAAACGCTTCTGGCGACCTTCGGCATCTCCATCGCGCTACAACAGCTGGCCAAGAACATCTTCGGGACACAGGCGCGGCCCCTGACCTCACCGGGGTGGCTGGACGGGGCCTGGGTTATCTCCGACGTGATCCAGATCAGCTACATCCGCATCGCGATCTTCATCATGGCGCTGATCTTCCTCGCGGTGATCCTCTACGTCCTCAAGCGAACCCGCCTCGGCCTCGAAGTGCGCGCGGTCACCCAAAACCCCGGCATGGCAGCCTCCATGGGCATCAACCCGGACCGGATCAACATGCTCACCTTCGGCCTCGGCTCCGGCATTGCGGGGGTGGCAGGCGTGGCCATCGGCCTCTACGCGAAGGTCACCTCCGAAATGGGGGCCGACTACATCGTCCAGAGCTTCATGACCGTCGTCGTCGGCGGCGTCGGCAACGTCTGGGGCACGCTTGCAGGGGCCGGCCTGATCGGCGGTCTGCAAAAGATCATCGAGTGGTTCAACCCATCCAACACCTTGGCGGCACAAACCTACATGATCCTCTTCATCATCCTTTTCATCCAATTCCGGCCCAAGGGCATCGTCGCCCTCAAAGGCCGGGCCGCCGCCGATTGATGGAGCGCAGCATGCATCTTCTTTTGGACAAAAATACCTCGGGGGGAGCCCGCAGGGCGGGGGGCTGGCCCCCCACACCGGCGACGGCGCGGCCGGCGCAAAACCTGACTTGGGGCACAGCACATGCGTAACTCCTTCATCGCCCAAAACCCCAGCGTCCTGTGGTTCCTCCTCGCTCTCAGCGTCTTTACCGTAGGCGTCACGCTCATGTCTGAATTCGCAGGCACCGCGCTCATTTCCACCTCTTTCGTGAAGACCTTAGGCAAAACGCTTTGCCTCTGTCTCATCGCTATCGCGATGGACGTGGTCTGGGGCTATTGCGGCATCCTCAGCCTGGGCCATTTCGCCTTCTTTGGCATTGGCGGTTACGCCATCGGCATGTGGCTGATGTATGCGCGGACCGAGGTCATCGTGCTCGAAAGCCTCGCAAACCAAGTCATTCCGCCCACTCCGCAAGAGGTAACGGATGCCATAGGCAACCAGATTTTTGGGGTTGTTGGCTCTTCCGAGTTCCCCATGATCTGGGCCTTCGCGGATAGCCTGTTCCTGCAACTACTAATGGTTGTCGTCGTCCCCGGCTTGCTCGCGTTGGTCTTCGGCTGGCTCGCGTTCCGGTCTCGCGTGACCGGCGTCTACCTTTCCATCCTGACCCAAGCGATGACACTCGCTCTGTCGCTCTATCTCTTCCAGAATGACAGCGGCCTGCGCGGCAACAATGGCCTGTCGGGCCTGCAGAACATCCCCGGCTTTGAAAGTACCCCGCAATCTACGATCTCCATCATTTTCTTCTGGGCCTCGGCCCTCGCATTGGCCCTTGCATACGTCTTCTTTGCCTGGGTCGTCTCCGGTAAGATGGGCAGCGTGGTGCAGGGCATCCGTGACAATGAAGCCCGCGTACGGTTCCTCGGGTACCATGTGGAAAGCTACAAACTCTTTATCTTCACCATCACCGCTATCGTCTCCGGCATCGCGGGCGCGCTTTATTATCCGCAAGCAGGCATCATCAATCCTGGTGAGATCGCGCCGATTGCGTCGATCTATCTGGCTGTCTGGGTCGCTATCGGCGGGCGCGGGCGGCTGTATGGTGCTGTCATCGGTGCGGCCTTTGTGTCGCTCCTGTCGAGCTGGTTCACCGGCGGCGGGGCGCCGGATGTGAACCTTGGTTTCTACACTGTCCAGTGGACCGATTGGTGGCTCGTCTTGCTTGGCTTCTCTTTCGTCGCCGTCACGCTCTTCTTCCCGAAAGGCATTGGGGGCCTCTTTGACTACCTGGTGAGGAAACCGTCATGAGCACGTTACTCGAAGTCGATGGCGTCTCTGTCAGCTTTGATGGGTTCAAGGCGATCAACAACCTGTCGATCCAATTTCCCCCAGTCGGAATGCGGGCGATTATCGGGCCCAACGGCGCGGGGAAGACCACCTTCATGGATATCGTCACGGGCAAGACCAAACCGGATGAGGGCAAGGTGATCTGGGGCGACAAGAACATGTCCCTTCTCGGCATGGCTGAAAGCGCGATTGCGATGGAAGGGATTGGGCGGAAGTTTCAGAAACCCACGGTGTTTGAGCATCAAACCGTCCGCCAGAACCTTGCGATGGCCTTAAAGAACCCGCGGTCGCCTTTTGCGGTGCTGATGCATCGCAAGACAGCACAGAATGGGAAGAAGATCGAAGACCTCGCGGAAGAGATCGGCTTGCTCGACAGCCTGACCCGCGTGGCGGGGGAACTGAGCCACGGGCAGAAGCAGTGGCTGGAGATTGGGATGCTTTTGGCGCAGGACCCGAAACTGTTGCTAGTCGACGAACCCGCTGCAGGAATGACCGTCGAAGAGCGGGAGAAAACGACCGATATCCTTAAGAAAGCCGCTGAAACGCGGTCCGTTGTTGTGGTCGAGCATGACATGGACTTTGTCCGTCGGTTGGAGTGCAAGGTGACTGTGCTGCACGAGGGCTCCGTGCTTGCCGAAGGCTCTCTTGATCACGTCACGTCCGATAAAACTGTGATCGACGTCTACTTGGGGCGCGGCCATGCTTGATGTGCAAAACCTGAACCTGCGGTATGGGCAAAGCCAGATCCTGTTTGACGTGGCTTTGTCGGCTGTGCCGGGCAAGATTACGGCCTTGATGGGGAACAACGGGGCCGGAAAGACGAGCCTTCTTAAAGCGATAGCAGGGCGGCATACGGCCTTTGATGGAAACATCACCATCGGTGGTGAACCGGCGGGCAAGGCCAATGCGTACCAAGCGGCACGAAATGGTGTCGCCTATGTCCCGCAAGGGCGAGAGGTGTTCCCGATGATGTCGGTGCAGGAGAACCTGGAAACGGGATATGCCTGTTTGCCCAAGTCCGAACACCGCATTCCGGATATGATTTTTGATTTGTTCCCGATACTTAAGGATTTCCTGGGCCGCCGTGGTGGCGACCTGTCAGGGGGCCAGCAACAACAACTTGCCATCGCCCGCGCCTTGATCGCGAAGCCACGCGTTCTGCTGCTGGATGAACCGACCGAAGGCATCCAGCCCAATGTCATTGATCAGATCGGTGACGCCCTGCAGGTGCTGCGCGATGCCGGTGAGATGGCAATCGTACTGGTCGAACAGAACGCCGATTTTGCCTATGGGCAGGGGGATATGTTCGTTGTGATGGAAAGCGGGCGGGTAAAGCGCAAGGCGGACAAGGCGACCTGTAGCAAGGAAGAGCTGATCGCGGATTTGGCGCTCTGAACCAAACAAACCGCTGTGCACCACGCGTACACAGCCTGTGCACCGATTTTAGTGCGCGCGCGTCTTTAAGGCAGCTACTTTCGCCTCCAACCACCGCTGCGACGGCGGGTCAGTACAGAGCGCGATAGCGGTGTTGTAGGCCTCCGCCGCCTCGGCCAATCGCCCGAGCTTGTCGAGGCAAGAGGCCCGCACGGCATGATAAGGTTGATAGCTCTCCCGCCCGGCGAACGCGATCATCTCGAGCATGGCAAGGCCGTCGCCTGGCCCCGCATCCTCTGCGACCACCGCAGCGCGGCTCACCGCCGCCCCAATCGTGGGATGCATCTTCACGAGACCCGTATAGAGCTGTGACAATGCCCGCCAATTGGTCTCGCCCGTCATTGACCGGGCCGCATGGACCGACTGAATCGCTGCTTCCAACTGGAACCGGCCCATCGACTTTAACCCGGCTGCGCGATGCAGGACTTCGACAGAGCGGTCGATCAAATCCTGATCCCAGAGGGCGGTGTCTTGGTCGGGCACGGGCACCAGCGACCCATCCATCAGCCGCGCATCGCGACGGGCTTCGACAAGACCAATGAGCGACTGAAGGCCCAAGGCTTCTGCATTGTTCGGGGCGAGGTCCGCGAGGACCGTGCTGAGGAAGAAGGCCTCATGCGACAGATCACCGGCGCCCTCAAGCCAATCCACCGCATAGGCGCCATAAACCGCCTCGAGCACGGCATCGATCCGATCAGGGTAGCTTTCGGGATCCGGTACCGTAAAGGGGATGCCAGCATCTTTGATCTTGCGCTTTGCCCGGACCAATCGTTGGGCCATGGCACTTGGTGAGACCAGAAAGGCTTTGCCAATCTGATCGGCCTCAAGCCCCAAGACCGTTTGCAGCATCATCGGCGTGTGCAGGCTGGGATCAATCGCGGGGTGGGCGCAGACGAACATGAGCTTGAGACGCTCGTCTGTCTTTGATTTCTCTGCCGTTACCTCATCAGGCACGTCGGGGACCTCATCTGTGATGACCAAGCGCTGGTCTTTGCGAACGGCATCGATGCGCCGGTTCTTCGCCACCTTCAGCAGCCAGGCTTCGGGATTGTCAGGAATGCCTTTGTCGGGCCAGGTCCGGAGTGCGGCGACGAAAGCGTCAGAAAGCGCGTCCTCGGCAGCCATGATGTCTCCGCTCCGGCTCGCCAGCATTGCGACGAGCTTTCCATAGGCGGCGCGCGCCACATGAGCGGCGCGCGCCTGCGCAGTTTCGGATTGGGTCGCCACCCTTAGCCCATGGCGGAGGGGCGGATTTCAACCTTGCCCGTTTTGGCGGCCGGGCATTTCTCTGCCCATTCTAAGGCTGTATCCAGATCAGGCACGTCGATCACGAAGGTCCCACCGAGAGTTTCGCGGGTTTCTGCGAAGGGCCCGTCTTGTACGCGCTTCTCACCATCCATCAGCGTGATCGTGGTTGCGGTTTCAACCGGTTGCAGCCAATCGGTATCGATGAAGACGCCTGCTTCTTGCAGGGCACCGATGTAAGCGCCGTAAGACTCTTTCATTTTCGCGCCTTCTTCTGGCGTCATGTCAGCGAATTGCGAGCGGTCTGTATAAAGAAGGAATGTGTAACGCATTGGTAGTCTCCTGTTGTTGAGTTGATTAAGCAGTTGCTTTGCCGAGCTTTTCAAGCCCGCGTTCGAAAATGGGACCCATCATGCCATCCATGAAGAGGCCGAAGACGCGGAAGATGGGGTTGAAGCCCTGGTCGCTGTCAATGCGCCAGGTGACAGTGCTGCCGTCCGCAGACGGAGACACGTGGATGGATTGCTGTGGCTGGCCCAAGGCGCCAAGGTCGATGTTGTAGACCACCAGCTCACCGGTCACCGATGCGACAGTCTGGCTGCCTTTGCCGTCCTTGCCATCGAAATGAAAGCCAGAGCCGACGCCGGTTTGTGGGCCAAACATATTGATCTGCAGGTTCGGATCTGCGTCCTTGTATGGGTTGAAGGCCTGATACCCGGTGTTTGAGGCGGCGAGTTCCAAAATGGCTTCTGGTGCCGCGTCCAAGCTGGCGGTGCGCTCAACGCTCACGTGGCGTGGCAAAAGCAGTGTCGCGGCTGAGAGGGCGACAAGGCCCCCGACGGCGTAAGTGGCGATTGTTGCGATGGTCATGATCTTTCTCCTTGTTGTCAAAATGAGGCAGCACATCGCTGCTTCACCCTCACGACGGGCCAGGAGACGGCCAATCGACATCGCGGTTATCTTTTTTTGAATTATTTCTCAGGTTCTCTTCTTAGATGCTGATTTTAAGAAAGAAAATTCTTTCAGAAAAAATGTCGATTATGTCCTCTATCGCGATTTGGGTGTCCTAAAACCGGATCAAGGACGCGCATACACGCGAGATTTGGTGATCTGGCCCCATCAACGCCATCCCATTTTGAAAGGGCCACACCATGTCGATCATGTCGAAAGTCTTCACGTCCACTGCCGCCATCGCTGTCATCGGGGCGGCTGCTTTTGGCGTTTCTTATGCCACCGCACCAGCCCATCAGGGCGGTGCCGGGATTGCATACGCCAAAGCCTATGCCCCTGCGCGGGACAAGGACGTCAATTTCCACATTTGGTATCCTGCAGATCCTGGCGGTCGTACGGTCACTGTCGGCGGGAACGGGGTGTTTTATGGGACGGTGGCTGGGCGCGGTGCACCAGTGCAGGAAGGGCAATTCCCGATGATCGTGATTTCGCACGGGGCCGGAGGCAATGCCGGACAGTTTGGTTGGATCGCCGCAACGCTGGCAGAGGCGGGTTATGTCGTTATCCTGCCGAACCACCCGGGCACGACGAGTGGGAACGCGAGTGCCGCTGCTGCCGTCCGGGTTTGGGAGCGTCCGGCGGACGTAACGGCTGTGATTGACGAGATCATCGCGAACCCTGCCGACTATCCCTTTATCGACACGACCCGAATTGGGGCGCTGGGCTTTTCCGCCGGTGGGTACACCGCAATGGCGGTATCTGGTGCGCGGGTTGATCCTGATTTGCTGCAGACGTTTTGTGACCATTCCGATCATGGGATGTCAGACTGCGCGTTTCTGGAACGGGGTGGGGTGGACCTGCATGCCTTTGATCTGTCGCCGGCTGGGCAGAACCTGCGGGACCCCCGGATCACCGCGTCGGTCATCATTGACCCGGGGATCGTAAGCACGCTGACGGTGGAAAGCTTAGCGGCCATCGACATCCCGATGCAGATCATCAACCTGGGCGCGGAAGAGAAGATACCCGCAGGTGTCTATGCGCGCGCCGCAGCGGAAGCGATCCCGGGGGCGGAGTATGTGATTGTCGATGACAGCATCCATTTCAGTTTCTTGGCCGAGTGCAAGCCGAAGGGCGCGAAGATCCTGGCGAACGAGGGTGAGCCTGATGCGCTGTGCGATGATGCTGGTGGTCAGTCGCGGGCGGAGATCCACGCGCAGTTGCGCGATGAGATCGTGGCGTTTTGGGACAAGACCGCTTGGGAAGTAGGCCCGAGCCAAGATGCGCAAATCGCTCAAGCAAACTGATATTTTGTCGTTACTAACCGGACTGGCGCGCTTGATCGGGCCAGTCTGACTTGACCTTTGGCGCGGTCCGCAAGATAGGAACGTCAACTGCGGTCCCGTCATCACAACTTTGACAGAGTTGAGTGATAGCCGCCGCGAACTGTCTGCCCTGGCCACCTTGGTGGTCATCTTGTTTTATGCTGAAAGGTCCAACTCTGTGGCGATCCCCGAGGATTCACGTGTGCTTCGCAAAGAGATGATTGCGACCTGCCGGACGATGGCAGAACGGGGGCTGATCAAAGGGACCGCTGGGAATGTGTCAGCCCGGGTGAAAGATGGGATCCTCGTGACACCGTCGGCTCTGCCGTTCGATGAAATGTTGCCCGATTTGATTTGCAAGATATCTCTGACCGAGCCGCCGGAGCATAACGCGTCGCTCAAGCCAACAAGCGAATGGGCGTTTCACCAGGCTGTCCTGCGGACGCGGCGGGATGTGATGGCGGTGGTGCACGCCCATCCGCCGTTTGCCACGGCCGTCTCGACCCAGCGCCGAGGCCTTGAAGCTGTCCACTATATGATCGCGGCATTTGGCGGTAAGGATGTGCCTGTTGTGGACTACTCTTTGTTTGGCAGCACCGCGCTGGCGCGGGATGTGGCACGCGCGGTGGCACGGCGCGACGGGTGTTTGCTGGCCAATCATGGTGCGTTGACCGTCGGAAACTCTCTGAGCCACGCGCTGTGGCGGATGGAGGAGTTGGAAGAGCTTGCTAAGATCGATACCTATGCGCGGATGAGTGGGACGCCTGTGATCTTGTCTGAAGAAGAGATCGCAGACGTCCTGGATGCTTTCGCCAGCTACAAACCGACCTAGCCCAAAATGCGCAGCGGCGCAGCGCCACTGACGGCAAACTCTGGCGCGTCAATCGACCAGAGGTCCCGCAATGTTGCATGGTAGAGCGTCCGGTAGTCGGTCGTGTAAGACAGATCCCCATCGACGAGATTGTCGAGTGACGGACGCGCCCCGGACAAGCCACCCTGAACCTCACCGCCGAGTGCGAAGACCGGCGCCGCGGTGCCATGGTCTGTGCCGTAAGAGGCGTTTTCGCGGGCGGTGCGCCCAAACTCTGAATAGGTCAGGATCGTGACCTGATCCCACAGTCCTGCCTGCTTCATGACCTTGGCGAAGGCTGTGATCGCCTCTGATAAGTCTTTCAGGAGGTGCGCATGTTCGTCTGGCTGCGCGTCGTGCGTGTCGTAACCATCTTGCACGACCTTTAGTACGGGGACGTCGATGCCAGCGTCCAATAGGCGCGCGGCGGTGCGCAGTTGCATCCCCAATTCGGTTTCAGGGAAGTTCCAGGACCGGTCACGGCTCGCCTCAAGCTTACGGCTAATCGCCTCGCCGGTGATTTGGGCATTGTCATAGGTTGCCAGGATTTGCTCCAGCGGTGACCCCAGCGGTTCTGGCCGCACCGCATGCTGGCGTCCCGGCAGGTTTTCGAGGGTTTCGAGAAAGATCTCCTCTTCCCGCATTGCGGAGAAGCGGCCATTGCCGACCATCGGGCCCATGTCGCCACCAAGAACGATGCCGCTGGCGTCTTCGGTTTGCGGCGCGCGGCCTTCAGCGAAGGCGGTCGATATCCAGCCGTCGCGGACGATGCTGTTGGCGCCGAGACCGGCATTCCAGATCTCAATGGATCGAAAGTGAGAGCGGTTCGGGTTGGGGTAGCCAACGCCTTCGACAATCTGAACATCGCCGTCTTCCCAGAGGTCTGCGACGCCGCGCATGGCGCTGTGTAAGCTGGTGTCCGTCTCGAGGGTGAGCGCATCATTGCGGGCGATTCCGATTTCGGGTCTCAGATTGCGGTAACGCGGGTCGGTGATCGGCACGACGGTGTTCAGACCGTCGTTTCCGCCCGCCAATTCAATCAGAATCAGGATGTTGCCACTCGGCTTGGCAGGCCCGGCTGCCTGGACAAAACCCGGGAGGGTGATCAGGGGGAGTGTAGCAGCGCCGGTACCCAAGGCTGACAAAAAACGGCGGCGGTTCGGAGTGATGAGGGACATGGGACAGTCTCCTTATTTGACTTGGTAAGCGGGAGAGAGGATGAGGCTGCGCAACAGCGCGTCGGGGTCGCCGACAATCAATTCTTCACGCATGCCTTGGGCCGCGCGGGGCACGGCAAGTACGGCTTTCGCCGCGCGTGCGCTTTCTGGCCCGGTGCCGGGCAGTGCATTCATCCATGCGCGGCCATCGGCATAAGTGACAGCTGGGATCAGTGGAACGGCGCTGCGTTCGTATCGGCCCTCGAGATAGTCATCGAGTGAAGACGCCGCTTGCGCCTGTTCGAGACCGGCGAGGCCTAGGGCGTTCGGATTGCTGAAACCCATGACCAATGCCCCGTCATGCGCGCCGATCTGGCGCTCGGCGTTGGCTTTGAAAATCTCAGCGGCTTGGACATAGGTATCGGCTGAAACGGGCCGCCCAGGTTCTTCGTATTCGCTATATTCGTAGGCCACCGACCCGTCTGTTTGCGACAGCAGGGTTGGCAGGTGGGAGGCCACAGCCTGCATTAGCGCGCGATCGGCATCGGTGATATCCGGCAGTTCATCAAGGAAACCATCGTAGGGCATGTAGGCGACCCAGCCAGGTTCTTCATCATCGATGGGAAAGCCTGTGAAGCAATCAGGTTCGCAGTCGCCCGTGTATATAAAAAGGCTTGTGAAGTTTTCTTCCTCATCATGTTCCAGCCACACTGAGATGGACCGCCAGTTGTGCCCGCCAAAACCCACGTCATAGAGGGTGAAGCTACCGCCATAGCCGTGCCCTTCTTCGCGCATTTCAACATACGATGCGAAGACCTGTCCGATCCGTAGGTCGCCCGGGTTGGCCGCGACAATCGGAGATCCGCCCTCATCCGTCATCGCCATCATCGGTGGGGCGACGTCGACATCAGACGGTTCCAACTCGTAAACCAGATAGGTGAGCGTACTGGCGCGGGCGGAGGCAGTTGCCTCATTGATCCAAGCTGTACCGTGCGGCCAACCGCCAACGTTGGGTGGCAAGAAGGGTTGTTGGCCGAGTTCCTCGGCGATCCAGATCAGATCGCGTGCGTCGGCCATCGACAGGCCGAAGGTCCGCGTTGTGCCGATGAGCATCTCAAGTGGGCTTTTCACGAGCCGCCCGCGGTTCGCTTTGTCCCAGAACGCGTCGGTCAGGAAAAGGTCTTGCAGTAATGGTTTGAGGTCGAGGTCATTGGCTTTCCACAGCACCGTCAGCCGGTCGATTTCGGCTTGGTCGATCTGGTCGGACACAAATGTCAGCCAGAGTTTTTCGACGATGTATGGGCCGAATTCGGGATGGGCCAGCGTAAGGGAAACCAGGTCATTGGCATCAAAACGTCCTGTTTGACCAAAGATCGTCTTTTTGCCTGCGTCAAAACCTTCCTCATCCAGGATCACGCGTGGTGTGCCGTGGTCTTGAATGGTTGTCCCCGTGAGCATACGCGCAGCTGCGCGCACGTCGTCTTGGGTGTAGCCACGACCCTCGCCCAGCGTGAAAAGCTCCAGGAATTCGCGACCGAGGTTCTCATTTGGCGCGTCTTTGAAGTTTTGGGTGTTGTCGAGGTAAACGAGCATTGCCGGGTCATGCAGCATGCCATCGGCCAGGTCAGCGAAGTTGCCAGCAGCGTGAGTGCGCAAAAAGCGGTTTTGTTTGCCGGTCCATTGCGGGTTTTCGTGGGCGTCAAAGCTGTTGGCGAAATGATCGGACCAGAACATCACGAGGCGTTCCGTGAGTGGGGAGGGTGTTGTGGCCATCTCGGCCAACCACCAGGCAGTGAGTTGTTCCAGCTCCAACCAGCGGTTGGTGTAAAAAAGGTCAGTTGAGCGCTGGTCCAGCGTCCAGATCTGTTCGAATGGGTAGGCCCAATCGTCGACCCAGGCGGGCATCGGACGGGTTGGGCCTTGATCCAGACCTGACATGATCTGCGCAACCGCGTCTTCGTAAGACATGCCGATCATGCCAGCGATTTCGTGCGGTGCGGCGCCAAAGCCGGTGCGGCTGATCAGATGGCGTGCCTCATCGGCGGTCATGGAGGTGGGGCTGGCGACTGCTGGGGTGGTCATCAAGCCGAAAACGGAGATGGCGATGATGTGGGTCTTTCGTAACATTGGGCGCGTCCTTCACGGTGAACTTTCCCAAAAGCTAGCACGGGGTCGCGCCAGGAAGTGTTACATCTCCCCCGCGGCATTCATACAAAATCGTATAGTTCAGGACGGGTCTGGGAAGCGGATCGTGAAGATAGCGCCCGTCGCGTCCGGGTCTAAAGTGACGGTCGCGCCATGCATCTCCGCGATGGCTTGCACGAGGCTCAGGCCCAATCCGCTGCCAGGTGTTGACCGGCTTGCGTCGGCGCGGAAGAAGCGGTCGAAGATCCGATCGCGGTCGGCGGGTGAGATGCCGGGGCCGTCGTCGCCGATCCGGACCACTGTTGCGTCCCCGTCGTGTTTCAGGGAGGCAAAGACCTTGGCCGCGTCGCGGGAATGTTCAACGGCGTTTTCGAGGAGGTTGAAGATCATCTGCTCCAACAACTCACGGTCGCCTTGAATAGAAAGGCCGGGTGCGATGTCGGGCGTAAAGGTCTTGTGAGCGTCAACGAGGACGGGATCATATGCCTCTGTCAGGTCTTTGAGAAGTGATGACAAATCGACTGTGTCAAAGGCCGCTTTGCGCTTGCCTGCCTTCACTTCCCCGAGGCGCAACAGGGCATCGAAGATACGCAGCAGCTGGGCCTGCGCGTTTTCAGCCGCGTCGACGTGGCCGTCGACCGCATCTGGATCGGCTTGGTCGCGGCGGATGAGCTCCAGCCGCCCGCCGATGTTGGTGAGTGGTGTGCGCAAATCGTGGGCCACGCCGACCGAGATCGCCTCCACATTGCTATTGAGCGCCGAGACCTCATCCAGCATGCCGTTGATACTGCCGGCCAGGCGATCAAACTCGTCATGACGACCTGTCAATGGCGCGCGCGTCGTCATCTCACCTGCACCAACGGCAGCGGCAGTCGCAGAGATATCCTCAATCCTTCGAAAGACCCGCCCACTGACGAAGTAGCCGGTGATCAAAGACAGGGGCAGCACGATCAAGAGAAGCGCAAGGGTTGTGAAAATGCCAAAACCAATCAGTTCCACCCGGCGCTCTGGAATAAAGGCGGCAACAGAGAGGGAGTCGCCACCGCGGAGATACACCCGCTGCCCACGGACCTCTTGACCAATCTCGGGGTGGTCAACCCAGGATGTCGACCATCCCTCATCGCCATGCAGCCCTGGATAACCGGCGATCGGTTCATAGTCCGCATCGCGCAAGACCCAGATCAGCTGCTGGCTTTCCAGAATTTCGTACAAGTAGTCTTCGGACCAGATGATATCTGTGTCGTCTTGGATTGCCTCTTCGATCAAGACGTCGACACCGCGCCCGTAGTAGGTCTCTTCGGCGTAGAGAATGGCCTCATCAATGTCGGCGGCAACGTCACGATCGATCTGCCAAATCAGAAAGCCGCAGATCGCCCAGATGAGGGCCAAGGACACCAGGACAAAGATGCCAGACGCAATAAGCGTCTGTTGGAACACGGCGGACCCAAGGGTGTTATTGCGCGCTGATGACATAGCCGGACCCTCTTACCGTGCGGATCATCTCTGTGTCGAAAGGTTTATCGACCTTGGCGCGCAGGCGGCTCATGTGAGTTTGCACGAGGCTCGTTTTGGGGTCGAACCGATAGCCCCAGACTTTTTCAAGTAGGATCGTGCGCGTCACCACCTCGCCCGGGTGTTGCATTAAATAATCAAGCAATTTGAATTCAAGCGGAGACAGGTCGAGCGCCACATCGCCCCGATGGGCGGTTCGCTGGACCCGATCCAGCGTCAGCGCACCGAGCATAAGTTGCGTTTCTTCCACAACGTGTTTGGGGCGGCGAGTGATGATCTTGAGCCGGGCGATGAGTTCGGACAGCGCGAAAGGCTTGATAAGATAGTCGTCGGCCCCTGCCTCCAGCCCTTCAACCCGATCATCAATACTGGTGCGAGCAGTGAGCATGAGGACAGGTGTGTCGACATTTGCGGCGCGGATCAGGCGTAGCGCATCAACGCCGTCCATGCCCGGCAACATCCGGTCAAGGATCACCGCATCAAAACTGTGGGACGACAATGCGAGTATTCCGGCCTGCGGCGTATCATGCCACTGGGTATCCCAGCCTGCTTCACGCAAGCCGCGTTCGAGGTACTGCCCTGTTTCCGCGTCATCTTCGACGATCAAGATATGCATAGCGGCACATTAGGCCGGGATTGCCGTTCGTCAAAGCGCCCCTTAGGCGGGATCAGTGGTTTGCGCCAAAGCTTCCCAATGCTGACCCATCGCCACGATGCAAGCCGTGCCGTTGGCGTAGCTTTGCACCAGCGTCCAATCGCCAGATCGCGGTGTGATCCAGACTTCGATAAGCGCGTCTGGGCCGCGCATGCCTTGGCCTTGCTTTTCAGCGCCATGGACGTTCGTCAGTTGATCTTCGAGCCTATTGCGATCGTCGCAAAAGAGGTCGTTCATATTTGCCGCGCTCACATTCGGCAGCATCATGAGAGCGAAGCAGAGGCCTGTGATTTGTTTTGTCATAGTCAAACCCTAGCATCAGAGATGAGTATTTGTAACAGTTTCATGACAAGATGTGGATAAATGGTGAAAATTAAGGCAACAATGCGCCCTTGAGTTGTTGTTGTTACAAGTCTGTTACGCTTTCTTCATGTGGTTGCAGCAAAACTGTCAAAAAAGCTTTATCCACCACCCCTAGTTTCCCCTGGAAATTTGGGGGTTGCGGATGCTCGAAATCCAATCGCTGACAAAGCAGTTTGGTACAAAAACTGCTGTCGATAACGTCAGCTTCAAAGTCGATGAACCGAAGATGATCGGCATCATTGGCCGGTCTGGTGCAGGGAAGTCGACCCTGCTGCGCATGGTCAATCGGTTGAGCGACGCGACAAGCGGGCAGATCCTTTTCAAGGGCCAGGATGTGACATCCCTGAAAGGTGCCGCGCGGCGCTCTTGGCAGTCAGACTGCGCGATGATTTTCCAGCAATTCAACTTGGTTCCGCGCATGGATGTTGTGTCCAACGTGCTGCATGGAACGTTGAATAGCCGCTCCACGCTGGCGACGATGTTCAACCTGTTCCCACAGTCAGACATCCATCGCGCGATCGATATTCTTGACCGTCTTGGCATTTCGGAACAGGCACCCAAACGCGCTGAAGCGTTATCTGGTGGACAGCAGCAGCGGGTCGCGATTGCGCGGGCCCTGATGCAAGACCCAGAGATCATCCTGGCAGACGAGCCGATTGCGTCGCTTGACCCGATGAACGCCCAGGTCGTGATGGAAGCGCTCCGCCGCATCCATGAAGAAGACGGCCGGATGGTGATTGCGAACCTCCATACGCTTGATACCGCGCGCCGCTACTGTGACCGCGTCATTGGCATGCGGGATGGCAAAATGGTGTTCGACGGCACGCCCGATCAGCTAACGACAGGCGCTGCACGTGATATCTATGGCGCTGGGGATGATTTCTCAGAAGCCGCGACATCGACAGAGATCGATACCCTCGACCGGTCGGAACCTCAAAAAGTTCCGGCCTAATTTTTTACCCTTCAAACCAACGGTCTATAACGGGAGAGTCCTCATGAAAAAGACCCTTGCATTGGCGCTTGTCGCCTCTACAGCACTGACATCCGCTGCATTCGCTGACGGCCATGCCATCACCGAATTTCGCATCGGCATCTTGGGCGGTGAAAACGCTCAAGACCGTCTGAATGCGTATTCTTGCTTGCAAGACTACACAACGGAAGCGCTGGGCGTTGAAACCAAGCTCTTCGCACCTGCTGACTACAACGGCGTGATCCAGGGCCTGCTGGGCGGCCCAGTTTGAAGATGGCTTAGTTGCCGATCACTGCTTCACGTGCCGCAATCACAGACAAGTATGTGTCGTG
>JBCBHE010000059.1:0-16195 GCA_038526085.1 Pseudomonadota bacterium
GTTGCAGCCGGATTGGCGACCATTCTCGGCATCGGAGCAGAACTCGGGTCAGGCGGTGACGGTGATCTCGAACGCGCGATCCGGCGCGGCACCACCGATACCGTAAACCAGGCCGGTCAGCGCGTTGTCGAGCGCAATCTTGGCATTCAGCCGACCATCAAAGTCCGGCCTGGCTGGCCGGTGCGCGTGGTTGTGACACGCGATCTCATCCTCAGACCTCACTAAGCAGGAGCAAACCTCATGTCCCTTCGCCTCGATAAACTCCCAGACCGAACACCGGTGCGCATGAGCATATCGGTTGATCCAGACCTCGCGGCAGCGCTGAGCGACTATTCGGAAATCTATCGCCAGACCTATGGCGCAGAAGAAAAGCCAGAAGCGCTTGTTCCCGCAATGCTCGAAACCTTTCTCGGCTCCGACGCCGGGTTCAAACGGGCGCGCCGCGCCCTGCACGTCAAACAAGGAGACTGACCCTATGGCACAGATTGGAACCTTCACCGCAAAGGACGGGGCCTATACCGGTACCATCCGCACCATGACCATCAATGTCAAAGCCCAGCTTGTTCCCAACGCGGACAAGGCCAGCGATAGCGCGCCGGATTTCAGGCTCTATGCAGGCGGCGCAGAACTCGGCGCGGCGTGGCGTCAGGAAAGCAAGGATGGCGAGACGCCATACCTCGCTGTGAAGATGGATGATCCAAGTTTTACCGGCCCCATGCGCGCAGCTTTTTTCGAGAACGAAAGCGAAGGCACCGGCGTCATGGTCTGGAACCGCTCCAGGTAGACTCCTGCCATGGCTGTCAGCAACCAGGACCTCGAAGACGCGCTCAGCATCGCCGCGAAGATGATTGATCTTTACGGTTATAAATACTGGCCAATCTTCGAGCGCCTGGAAACTGAACTGGAAGCCCGCACAGAACGCGTCAAACGGGTGCAGGCACGGCTAGCGAACAGCAGACCCGCACACAGATCTCATGTCGAGCTATGAGCGGGAAAACGCGATCAGAGCGTCATAGTCTTCTCGGTCCGCCAGCCGTAAAGCATCCACATAAGCGCGCCGCAATTCATTCAGGTCAGCGAGCGACCCGCCGCCCCAGGATAAGCTGGGCGCACCGAGTCGGCGCAGGACAAGATCAGCCATCATCCGCGCGTGGCGTCCATTTCCGTTCGGGAATGGATGAATATAGACCAGCCTGTGATGTAAGCGCACAGCGAGTTCTGTTGGCTCATAGGTCTTATTGTCGACCCAGTAGGCGGCATCTCCCATAAGCTGGCTTGTCTGGACGCCGATCATATGCGGCGCGATGCCGATATTGCGCTCGGTTCGGCGATAATGCCCTGCCCATGACCAGACATCCCCAAACATCCGTTTGTGAAGCTGGAGCACAAAATCGACGGTCATCAGATCGGGTTTACGCGCGCGGAAAGCCCAGGCTGCGCCTTTGTCGATATTGTCCTGCTCGGCAATGTTGAGATCAGCCCGCGTGGTCACCCATGTCAGGCGAAGGCCTTCGCGTTCTTCCGGCTCAAGCGGTGTCGCATCCTCTGGCTCCTGAAACAGGTCCGTCATCACGCGTCCCAGAGGTCGCGATCACGCAGTGTTTCCGAGATAAAGATCTGAATCCGTTCCTCCAGATCATCATCCAGCACTTTTTGATCTTCCATAGCCATGGAGTGAGACACGCCGCCAATCGCCTCAATCGCCTTCGCGCGAGCCCGTTCGGCGACCATGTCCTCAAGCGGCTTGTTTGGCACAAGCGCATAGACCAGCTGACAATCGAGTGCCGCCGCCGCCTTGCGAAGTGTTTCAAGGCGTATCGTTTCGCTGGCTTCTGATTGCTCCAGTCCATTGAGCGATTGAGGTGTAATATTCATCCGCCGCGCAAGCTGAGCCCCGCTCATGCCGAGCGCATCACGGATGGCCCGCACCCACCCTTTAGGCGGGGCTGCCATATGATCAGTCGGCCTGAACCCGTTCAGGCGCTTGTCCAGCGCAACACGCGCACGTTTGAGTGTTCGGTCCATTTTGATTACAACCATTCAGCTTCTGGCCTGATCGAGAAATCTATTTATCAGGCGTCAGCCTTATGTCACATATTTCTTAATCAGTCTATAAGCTGATATTATTTTTGAACACGTCAGTCTACAGCCTTTGATGCAGACCGATTATTCCTTGGTGTAAACGTCGCCAATTTGCCGGAGGTGGTCGCACAGCCCCAACTGTACGGACCGCCGCAATGCGAGCAAAACCAGACGTTAGCTCGGAGGGATTAGGGCGCCGTATTAAGGAGGCTCACAACCCCAGCCTTGGCAACGCTCCGACTTCCTTTAAGTCTTTGAATTTGAAGGAGCACAACGTTGCCCAACGCAGTTTATCGTAGCCTATCGTAGCGTATTGTAATGCTTCAAAGCCGATTAGAATTGCCCATACGTTGCCCACATCCGGGTACGGTTTAAAATGCCCGTAATTGGACGCCGAGGATGTCCGCTTTATCGCTCATATTAGATGTTTGCGGTTAGCAACTACCATCTAGAATAGAAATTCAAAGCTTAAGCTTTTGCGTTCCGGAACTGGGATGGGCTTGTGCCGAACTTTTCTTTAAAGACGCGGCTGAAGTATGCTGCATCTGAGAAGCCCCAAGCGAACGCAATATCTGTTACGCTTCGCGCGCACATCGCAGGATTGCAGAGATCCTTTTGACACCGTTTAAGACGTTCAGAAACAACAAAGCGCCAAGCGGTTTCGTCGTTTTCCTCAAACAGCCAGTGAAGGTTGCGAACGGACATCGCATTCTGTTGGGCAATTTTCTCCACTGATAGAGACGGATCGGACAATCGGCGAATGACCGAAGATTTAACGAGCCGTAGCTGCGAAGACTTCAGCGTGGCATCAACGGGGGATCCGTTACCTGGAGTTGCAAACAAGGCGATCGCAGCTTCGATCAAAGCCGTGTCATTCACGGGGCGGTCTGCCATGTTCGAAAACGCCAGACTTGATAGAAAAGATCCGACGAGCGACGACGTGGGTGATCCGGCCTTCACATGTCGTGGAACGGTAAGCCATGTGTCTGGCATCCACTCCTTGAACCTTTGGAGAGGAAGGACAGCAGATATTTTGTGGAGCCTTTGCTGGACCTCAAATGTCATTGGCTGAGTCGTATCCCAAACGAATATATCGCCAGCCTCAAGCACTGCTTCCTGATCGCCCAAGCGCATATGCTCACGTCCTGAGAGGACGAGCTGAATGGCGAGCCGCTCTTCATCGTCGATCCGAACTGTACTGGCAGTACGTTGACCGCCGCACGGGTCGCAAACACATTCGACAACCTTAAGCGACCCTATGTCAGTCGCTTTTACGTCAGCGTTGAAGTCTCGGTTCGAAATAGACTGTGTACCCCAGGTGCCGAACGTCTCATTGAGCAGATGCACCCATGCATCGTATCGCTGATGCGATACGTGATTTGTTGTAGTCCAGGATTGGGCCTCTGGAACAACAGCCAACGAAAATCCTCCTTACTCGCCTAAAATCGAATACGTATTTTCACTTACACTGATTGATTATTCGCCAAATGTACAGTCTGGGGCTCTCCGCTCATTGACTGACGAAGGATACTTGCGTGTTCTTAGATCTCGCCGAATAGCAACATCACCGGCATATATGGCGACTCGGACACTCCCCGCGGTCGGACGGCTTCGCACAAATATCCAAGACGATTTGCGCTGTGAGTAAAGCCGTTTCAGCTGCGGATCGCCATCCTGTAGGCAATAAGGCGAAAATGCCTGCACCCAAGGGAGGTTCAGTTGGGATCATCATATATCAGCCGCGACTCATCTATTTTCGAGCGCACGTCTTCGGGCAAAAAATTCCGTACGCAACTGTTAGGAGCCGCAGCGCTTTCGATCGGAATGATGTTCGCCGCATCACCGGCATTCGCTCAATCGGGTCCCGATGCTGACACTGAAATTGATGGCGCTCCCGTCGAAGCACAAGAGCGCAAGACTTTGGAAGTTGTGACCGTCACAGCTCGGAAAAAGGCTGAATCAGAACTTGATGTGCCAGAGTCTCTAACAACGTTCTCAGAGAATGACATCGAAAACGCGAATATTGACGGATTGAGTGATATTGGTCTGCTCGTTCCAAACCTATTCCTTAGCACGCGCCTCGATGGATTTCCAAACGTGACAATCCGGGGGCTCGGCGGCTTTGGTAACACACAAGGAGTCGGTTTCTACCTAGATGACGTTCAACTGTTTTCTGACGCATCTTCCCGATTTGGTGACTTAGAGCGCGTCGAGGTCCTGAAAGGTCCGCAGGGCATTTTGTATGGCGGTTCGAATATTGGCGGCGCTGTAAAGTTTGTAAGCGCACGTCCAAGCCCTGACGCATTTGAAGCCCGCGCAAAACTTCGCGGAGGCGAGAACGGATTTTTCGATGTTGAGGCGGAAGCAAACGTTCCACTCTCTGATCGTTGGGCGATGAAGGTCTTCGGTTTTTCCGTCAGCGACGATTCTTACATGACTAATCCTAATTCCGCGCGCTCTAACGGATTAACAGGAACAAATGATCCCGACATTCGCGCCTACGAAGAGTATGGCGTTCGCGCTGCTCTTGGCGGTGATGTTACCGATAGCTTCTCTGTCTTGGCATCTGTTCGCTACAATGAGCTCGATGGGCCAAATAATATCTGGACACGTGAGTTAGACGGACAATTCGAGTACCCCACGACCGTCGACACAAGTTTCAATCCACGGCAAAGCCGAGAAACAACCGCTGCGACCCTCAACCTGACCTATGACCTTCCAGAAGTCTCCATATCGTCTATCTCTTCATACACTGAAACCGACTCAATACGGCATACCGATTTGGATCTTGATCCAGAATTTGTTCTCGATCTGATCAGACCTGAGCAATTTGAGGCGGTGACACAAGAGCTTCGATTGAGCTCAGCAGGTGGTGGAAACTTGGATTGGCAGGTCGGCGCGTACTATCTCGATATTTCTCGCGATCTAGACTCTGTATTGAATATACGAGGAGGCTTTTGCTTCCTGGATCCAGGCACATGCACACCGCCTCCGGGAGCAAACGACGCCGACATTCAAGCTGTGGTTCCCTTTGAAGTAAGTCGCCGCAATCGCACTCAAAAAGCGCTCTTCGCAAACGCAAACTATACCTTTGGCAACTTCGAAATCGGTGCAGGCGTGCGCTTGGATGACACCACGAGCGAGCGCACAAATCTCGACACGGGTCTGTCAGGCGAGAATTCTGAAACAGTCGTTCTTGGGCGCGGTTCTCTCTCTTGGAAAAGCGATGATGATCGGACTTTGTTATACGGGACGATCTCTCAAGGGTTTGAGCCCGCCGATTTCGGTCTCGCGAATTTTGCGGGTTCAAGCACGCTGCTTGGCTTTGACAAAGAACAAGCCACACAGTTTGAACTAGGCTATAAGGGACAGCTTCTTGACGGACGCATGCAGCTCAGCGCCGCGGGTTTCTTCATTGACTACAAAGATCGCCAATTTGAATTGCAGGCGACCGACCCTGCGGGTGGGTTTGTCGAAGGCATCGTCAATGTCGGAGATTCGTCACAGCTTGGGTTTGAAGCAGACGTCACTTGGTTGCTCGCAGACAATTGGACTTTTTCCGGCGGAATGGGGTATCTCGACGCTGAGTGGGAAGACGGAACCGTATCTCCCGTCACCGGCATGGACCTCTCAGGTCGTCAACCTCCAAACGCAACAGAGTGGAGTGGGTCAGCGTCTTTGGACTATAATCGCCCGGTTGGTGACAATTCCGAAGTTTTTGCGCGAGTTCAAACGCGATACAAAGGGGAGTCATCGACGAACTCCCAATTCTTCGACGCACCGGGCGATGACTTCCCCGAATTCGTGAACCCAAGCTTCACTGTGGTAGACGTCAGTGCGGGTTACAAATTCGGCAACGTCACGGTCGATCTCTATGTCGAGAACCTGTTCGACGAGGAGTACTACATCGACGTTCAGGAGTTTCCAAACTTTGCTGGCGGGTTGGTGCCAGGTGCTCCTGCGCAAATCATCATTGGCTCCCTCGAGCAACCGCGACGCATAATCGGATCGGTCAAAGTTGAGTTTTAGAGCACTCAAGTTCAGCACGCTGAACAAAGCGATATAAGAGGAGCCGCAAGCCGTGAAACCGAAACAATGGGAAACACAGTCATCGGCGATCAATGAAGAAAGAGAAACCGAGGGGTTTATCTTCAATCAAACGATGCTTCGCATCAAGGACCCAGAACGATCTCTCAAATTCTATCAGGACGTTCTGGGGATGGTGCTCATCAAACAACTCGACTTCCCGGAAATGGAGTTTTCCCTATTCTTCCTCGGCTTCATTACGGCATCAGAAGACCCACTTCCGACTTGTGCCGCAGGGCGAGCTGAATATGCGTTTCGCCAGAAGGCCTTGCTTGAGTTGACCCACAATTGGGGCAGTGAGGATGAGGTCGGCGAGGTTTACCACAACGGCAACTCTGACCCCCGCGGATTTGGTCATATTGGATTGTCTGTACCCGATGTTGTTAGAGCTTGCGCACGTTTCGAGCGCCTGCACGTGCCGTTCGTCAAGCGCCCTGAAGAAGGCAGCATGAAGGGTCTTGCCTTTATCCAAGACCCTGATGGCTACTGGATTGAAATCTTAGAGGCTACCAGCCTGACAAGGCTGTGCCGCGATGCCGGTGCTATTCCACAATCAAAAGAAGACGGAGGGAGCTCAGAGATGGGACTGTTCAAACGAAAAGATAAACCCGCTGCTGCGAATGGCAGCACCAAACAATCACAAATCAAAGGGAGTAAAATCGATATGTCCAAATTACCAAACCACTATGAACCGATAGAAGGTCGCGCTGTGGAACTGAACGATATTCCATGGGTGCCATTTCCTGCAGAATTTAGCGACGGTGGCATTCAATGGAAGCTGCTGAACGTTGCTCCTGAGCTCGGCTCTTGGGCGGCTATTTTTGACTGCCCCGCTGGTTCGAGTTTTGCCAGCCATCATCATATCGGTCCAGGTGAGTACTTTCTGACGAAAGGGAGAATGGAGGTCCGAGGCGGCGATGATGACGGCGGTGAAACTGTGACTGCACCGGCTTACGGCTATGAGCCATGCCAAGCCTATCACGGCCGAACTTTTTTCCCTGTCGCCAGCGAATTTTATATGACCTTTCTCGGTCCTCTGAACATGGTCGACGGAGAAAATGGTCAAACGCTTGCTTTGGTAACCTGGCAAGCTGCTCAAGCGGTTTGGGAAGCATCTATTCAGCAAGCTTCTGAGAACGCGTAGCGTTTGGACTTGATGGGTATGTTTGGCTCAAAATCTGCCGTGATCGAGCGACCAGCTGAAAGTGAGGCCGAGCTCGGGCGAAATAAAAAGTTATTGGAGCAGCTGTGCCACATTGTTGGGCGTCGCTATGTGCTGACGGGTAGTGACGCTCTCCTCCGGTATACCGTTGGCTACAGAACTGGTTCGGGCGACGCGGTTGCAGCCGTATTGCCCGGATCACTTTTTCAACTCTGGCAAATCGCTCTTGTGTGCATGCGAGCCGACAAGATCTTAATCATGCAAGCTGCGAATACAGGTTTGACGGGAGGCTCAACGCCCTTCGGAGACTATGATCGTGACGTAGTCGTTGTGAACACGCTACGCTTGAAAGGCGTTCGCCCCATATTGAATGGCAAGCAAGTCGTTTGTCTGCCGGGTGCTACGTTGTATGAACTCGAGGACCAGCTTCGTCCATACAATCGAAGTCCACATTCAGAAATCGGATCGTCGTGTATCGGGGCCTCGGTTTTTGGAGGAGTTTGCAATAATTCTGGGGGGGCTCTTGTCCAGCGAGGTCCTGCCTACACCGAAGCGGCAGTATATGCTCAGGTTGATGCAGATGGCGAATTGCATCTTGTCAATCACCTGGGCATCGATCTTGGGCGCACACCCGAAGAGATTCTCAACAATCTCGAGGCGGGGAGCTTTATAGTCGACCCAAGCAGCGCAGAAGACCGCAATTGCTCTTCTACAGACTATCAATCTCACGTCTGCAAGTTGGATGAAGCTACTCCCGCACGATTCAATGCCGATCCGCGAGGTTTGTTTGAGGCTTCTGGCAGCGCAGGCCGGGTGATCGTATTTGCATTGCGGCTGGATAGCTTTGAGAAACCAAAATCGACGCACGTATTTGCGATCAGTAGCGATGCTCCGTCGGCGATAACTGGGGTCAAGCGAAGACTGCTCGTTGATCACGGGATCGTGCCGATCGCGGGTGAATATATGGATCAGACCATTTTTTGCGCGGCGATGGCATATGCGAAAGATTCATTTTTGGCGATAAAATGGATGGGAACGAAACGCCTTCCGCTCCTCTACAAACTGAAAAATACTTTGGATCGATGGTGTCGCAGGATCAGACTGCCCGTCGCGAATTTTAGCGACAAAGCTCTACATTTTCTTGCATCAATTTTTCCCTATCCTTTAAGCAATGCCATCAAGTCCCAGGGAGCCAAACACGCTCACACTCTGTTGTTGAAAATTGATCGACGCCACCTAGATCTCGTGAGAAGCGAGCTCTCAACACTAACCATGTCAGAAAATTTCGAGTATTTGGAATGTTCTGAGAAAGAAGCCCAAGACGCGTTTCTGCACCGCTTCGTCTCGGCGGGCGCCGCGATCAGGTATGATGCGCTAACTTGTCGTGAGCATTCTAGGTTAGTGGCAGTTGATGTTGCTTTGCGTCGGAACGATGAGAATTGGCATGAATTGGTTCCGCTGAGCCTAATGGCAAAAGTCGAAAAACTCTTCGTTTACGGTCATTTTTTTTGCAACGTGTTTCACCTTGATTTCGTCGTCAATGACGGCGTTGACTGTCACCAGTTCGAAGCCGACCTGATCGCTTGTCTAGAAAAAGAAGGAGCGCAATGTCCTGCCGAGCACAATGTTGGACATCTGTATCTCGCCAAGCCCGATCTCGCTGCATTCTACAAAGAACTCGATCCTACCAACAGCCTCAATCCTGGAATCGGTAAAACCTCAAAACGAAAGAACTGGCGATAGCCTGAAGGCTTGGCTCAATGAATGAACCCATATGACTGATGCCGATACCCAAATCTATCCTGTCCCAGAGGATTTCGCCGCACAGGCAAATCTCTCGCCTGAGCAATACGCCGAGATGTATGCCGCTTCGATCGCGGATCCGGAGGGGTTCTGGGGCGAGCAGGGCAAGCGGTTGGACTGGTCGAAGCCTTATACCACGGTCAAGGATGTCAGCTGGGACAAAGACGACCTGCATGTGCGCTGGTTCAGCGATGGTGAGCTGAATGTTTCGGTCAATTGCATTGACCGTCATCTCGCGACGCGGGGCGACAAGGTCGCGCTGATCTGGGAGGGCGATGACCCGGCCGATGAGGCGACGGTGACCTATAAGCAGCTGCACACCGCTGTGTGCCGGTTCGCCAATGTGCTGAAAGACATGGGCGTCCAGAAAGGCGACCGGGTCACCATCTATATGCCGATGATCCTGGAAGCGGCCTATGCGATGCTGGCCTGCGCCCGGATCGGCGCGGTCCACTCAATCGTGTTTGGTGGCTTCAGCCCGGAAGCGCTGGCCGGCCGGATCACCGATTGCGACAGCCAGTTCATGATCACTGCTGATGAAGGCATACGCGGCGGCCGGACCGTGCCGCTCAAGGTCAATGCCGACAAGGCCTGCGAGCTGGCTGGCGGCATGGTCGAGAAAGTCCTGACGGTGCGGCGCACCGGCAACCCGGTGAACATGAAGGCCGGACGCGACATCTGGCTGCATGAGGCGGGCGCAAATGTCAGCGCCGACTGCCCGCCTGAGCCGATGAATGCCGAAGATCCGCTGTTCATCCTTTATACGTCGGGCTCAACTGGTCAGCCGAAAGGCGTGCTGCACACAACTGGCGGCTACCTGGTCTGGGCCTCGATGACACATGAATATGTTTTTGATCTGAAAGAAGACGATGTCTATTGGTGCTCGGCCGATGTCGGTTGGGTCACCGGGCACAGCTATATCGTCTACGGCCCGCTGGCGAATGGCGCGACGAGCATGATGTTTGAAGGCGTGCCGACCTATCCTGATGCGTCGCGTTTCTGGCAGGCCTGCGACAAGCACGGTGTGACGATTTTCTATACCGCGCCGACCGCGATCCGCGCCCTGATGCGCGAAGGCGAAGGGCCGGTCAACGCGACCAGTCGCAAGTCGATCCGCTTGCTCGGCTCTGTTGGCGAACCGATCAACCCGGAAGCCTGGGAGTGGTATTTTCACACGGTCGGCGAGGCGCGTTGCCCCATCGTTGACACCTACTGGCAGACCGAGACCGGCGCCTGCATGATGGTGCCGCTGCCGGGGGCGACGGATCAGAAGCCAGGCGCCGCCAGCCATCCATTCTTTGGCGTCCAACCGAAGTTGGTCGATGCCGATGGGGTTGAATTGACTGGTGCGACGGAAGGCAATCTGATCATCACTGATAGCTGGCCGGGCCAGATGCGCACCGTTTACGGCGACCATCAGCGCTTTATCGATACATACTTCTCAACCTATCCAGGCACCTATTTCACCGGCGATGGCTGCAAACGCGATGAGGATGGCTTCTACTGGATCACGGGCCGCGTCGATGATGTCATCAATGTCTCCGGTCACCGCATGGGCACCGCCGAAGTGGAAAGCTCGCTGGTGGCCCATGACGCAGTCGCAGAAGCCGCTGTCGTCGGATACCCGCACGAGATCAAGGGCCAGGGCATCTACGCCTATGTCACTCCGGTCGCTGGCGTGGTTGCCGATGATGATCTGAAAGCCGATCTGGTCCGCCATGTCCGGGCCGAGATTGGCCCGATCGCCAGTCCTGACCTGATCCAATTCGCCACCGGTCTGCCCAAGACCCGGTCCGGCAAGATCATGCGTCGCATCCTGCGCAAAATTGCAGAGAACAGCTTCGACAACCTCGGAGACACCTCAACCCTCGCCGAACCCGAAGTTGTCCAGGACCTGATCGATAATCGTCAGAACCGCTAATGCGCCTGATTAACACAGCCAACCGTTGTATTCCGCCCGAAATTGAAGCGGCGAGTCCTTTCCGTTGGTGCTCTTCCTACCTCTTCTTCGTCACTAGAATAGCCAAGCGTGTCCTAGACGCCGCAGCGTTCGTTAAAGTTTGAAAACTGATACATGCCCATCAAAAAAATCCTGATTGCTAATCGAAGTGAAATTGCCATCCGTGTCATGCGCGCAGCGAATGAGTTGGGACTTCAAACGGTCGCCGTCTATTCTAAAGAGGATCGGCTCGCGTTGCATCGTTTCAAAGCGGATGAATCCTATCTAATTGGCGAAAATTTGGGGCCGGTAGCAGCTTATCTGGAAGTTGATGAAATTATTCGCGTGGCGAAGCACGCCAACGCAGATGCGATCCATCCTGGCTATGGCTTTCTCTCCGAAAATCCTGACTTTGTAGATGCGTGCGAGGCCGCAGGACTGGTCTTTATAGGACCGGAATCCGAGACCATGCGTCAACTCGGGAACAAAGCATCGGCTCGGCGAATTGCGATTGAAGCAGGTTTGCCGGTCATTCCCGCCAGCGGTGTTCTGGGAGATGATTTTGGTCAGATAGAAAAAGAAGCAGCATCGATCGGATATCCGCTGATGTTGAAAGCGTCGTGGGGCGGAGGCGGCCGGGGGATGCGCGCGATTTCTGGGCCCGAAGAGCTGGAAAACAAAATTCTTGAAGGAAGGCGGGAAGCTGAAACGGCGTTTGGAAATGGAGAAGGATTTCTCGAGAAGCTGATAGAACGGGCGCGGCATGTTGAGGTTCAAATCTTAGGTGATGCTGACGGGGACCTTTTTCATCTGTGGGAACGCGACTGCTCAATCCAGCGCCGAAACCAGAAAGTCGTCGAGCGAGCACCGGCACCATATTTGAATCAAACACAAAGAGAATACGTGTGCGCGCTCGCGAAAAAAATTGGCAGCCACGTGAAGTATTGCAATGCAGGAACCGTCGAGTTCTTGATGGATATGGATTCGGGTGAGTTCTTTTTCATCGAAGTGAATCCGCGCGTGCAGGTCGAGCACACCGTCACCGAACAAGTTACAGGTATTGATATTGTGCGCGCTCAGATTTTGATCGCGAATGGAGTCGCGCTAGCCGAGGCGACCGGTATCAACATTCAAGCCGACGTACCATTGAATGGACATGCCATACAATGCCGGGTGACGACCGAGGATCCGCAAAATAACTTCATTCCCGACTATGGTCGCATCACCGCCTATCGGCCCGCAAATGGTATGGGAATTCGTTTGGATGGCGGAACAGCTTATTCTGGAGCAGTCATCACGCGTTTCTACGATAGCCTGCTTGCCAAAGTCACAGCCTGGGGACAGAGCTCTCAAATCGCACTCGCGCGACTCGATCGTTCATTGCGCGAATTCCGCGTGCGCGGGGTCAGCACGAACATCAATTTTGTCGAGAATCTGCTAAAGCACCCTGGTTTCTTGAACGATAGCTACACGACAAAGTTCATAGACACGACGCCTGAACTATTCGATTTTTCTAAACGCAAAGATCGCGCAACCAAGCTTCTCACCTATATCGCGGAAACCACGGTACGCGGTCACCCAGACGTCAAAAACCGCCCGCGCCCCGGGGCTGCTCGCCTGGCAAACGTACCGAAACCGAGCCAGTCGCCATTTCCCCAAGGAATAAAAACTCTTCTAGAGACAAGCGGGCCTCAAGCGGTTGCTGATTACGTTCTGAGGGAAACCCGGCTTTTGGTCACTGATACGACGATGCGCGATGCGCACCAGTCCTTACTGGCGACCCGAATGCGCAGCTATGACATGTTCAAGATTGCGCCTGTTTATGCTGACAAGCTGCATAACCTATTTTCCCTCGAGTGTTGGGGCGGAGCTACATTTGATGTGGCTTACCGCTTTCTGAAAGAAGACCCGTGGCAACGGCTCACCGGGATCCGCGAAAAAGTGCCCAATATACTTCTGCAAATGCTGCTTCGTGCCTCAAACGCGGTTGGTTACAAGAATTATCCAGACAATGTGGTGCAGGCGTTCGTCGCGCGTGCGGCGGAGACCGGCGTCGACTTGTTCCGGGTCTTCGACAGTCTCAACTGGACCGAGAATATGAAGGTAGCGATTGCCGCGGTGCTGGAGAGCGAACGTATTTGCGAGGGCACAATTTGCTATACTGGAGATGCCCTTAATCCGGCGCGAACGAAGTATGACCTCGATTACTATGTCGAGCTAGCAATCGACCTTAAATCGCAGGGCATTCACATATTGGGGCTAAAAGATATGGCCGGGTTATTGAAACCCGATGCCGCTAGATTACTGGTCCGAGAACTCAAGGCTGCGACTGGATTACCACTTCATTTGCACACACACGACACAAGTGGATTCTCGGCCGCTACACTGATTGCCGCAAGCGAAGCTGGAGTCAATATTGTGGACACGGCAATGGACTCTTTATCCGGGACCACCTCTCAACCCTGTCTTGGTTCGTTGGTAGAGTCGATGAAGTTCTCGCCCAGGGACACAGGTTTAGATCCATACGCGGTGCGAGAGATCTCAAGCTATTGGCAAGCGGTTCGGTCGCAATACGCGGCGTTTGAAACTGAGAATAAGGCCCCGGCATCTGAAGTTTATCTTCACGAGATGCCGGGCGGACAGTTCACTAACTTGCAAGCCCAAGCCGCGAGTCTTGGATTACTCGATCGGTGGGCTGAAATCGCAGACGCCTATGCCCAGGCGAATATGATGTTTGGGGACATCGTCAAAGTCACACCATCTTCGAAAGTCGTTGGTGATTTGGCATTGATGATGGTTTCCCAAGGTCTCAGTCGGAAAGATGTCGAGGACCCGGCGAAGGACATCGCCTTTCCTGATTCAACGATTTCCATGCTACGCGGTGAACTTGGTCAACCCAAAGGAGGGTGGCCCAAGACGCTTCAAAAGAAAGCGCTTAAAGGTCACAAGCCATTCCTTGAACGACCTGGGGCGAAATTAGAGCCAGCCAATTTCTCTTCCATAGAAGCAAACCTTGCTCATTGTGAGGACGGTCGCAGGCCAAGCGATCAAGAAACGATCAGCGCGACCCTGTACCCCGAAACTGTCGCAACCTACCGCGCTCACTTGAATCTATATGGTCCTGTGAGTGCCCTACCTACGCCCGTTTTTTTCTACGGTATGAATCCAGGCGAATCCATTTCAGTTGAGCTTGAAAAAGGCAAAACATTGGAAATAACTTTGGTCAGTGTTTCCAAACAGTCTGAAGCCGGATGGCGCAGCGTCTTCTTCGAGCTAAATGGTCAGCCGCGAACAATAAAAGTTCAAGAAGTTGTCGCTGCCGTTGCATCTTCTTCCCGTCCTCTGGCCGACCCTGAGGATGTCAATCAAGTTGGCGCTCCGATGCCGGGGAGAATTGTATCGGTTGCGGTGCAAAGTGGTGACAAGATCAAGAAGGGAGATGTTCTGATCGCAATGGAAGCCATGAAGATGGAAACCACCCTTCAATCAGCTTCGAATGGTATAGTTGAAGTCGTATTGGTTCAGCCGGGCGACGACGTCGACGCAAAAGAACTACTTATTCGGCTAACGGCAGAATAATTCGACAAGACCCGTCGCACACGGGGCTAAAACCCCCGTTGCTCCAGTTGCACTCATCTACAAGCAGCATGGCGCTAACAGACAAGAACGATGCCGGTGGACCGTATATCGTCGTGTAACCTGACTGCATATCAACTAGAAATCAAAGGCCTTTGTGGAATGATAAATCGCGTCAATACAGTTATCCTCGTGGTGTCGTTGTTGACGGTAATGACTGGGTGCTCAGAAAGCGAATCTGAAGATTGGTACGCGGCTTGCCTTGTTGGGATCGCAGAAGAAGAAAGAGCAGATTTCCCTGAAGCGAATATAATGCAAACTTGCGCTTGTATGGACGAGAAAATGACTGAGGCGCAATGGCACGATATCGCGAGCGCTCCAGAGGATCAGGGGCGCGCAGGCAAAGTCGCGGCAATCGAGGCGGACACTCGCTCAACAATGGAATCCTGCGGTTATTAGGGCTGACAAATATTCCAATGAGTCACTACTCAGCCATCAACCATTGTCGGGGGCATGTCGATCCAATGCGTCGAGGCTTGATGCTCGCATTTAATCGACCAAGCGAGTGCCCCTGTTCGCCCGTTGAGGAGACCAATATTTTGAGTCGTCTTTTGCGCCCAGAAAAGACATAAACACTGATGGCTCTAACATCATCTCTGACGCTCGAAAAAGGCCTCAAGATCGCAACCCTGTGTAGGTCGGGTTCTTGAGCTTTTGCGAATGCTATGTCGTTGCTCCAACAGCGGATGTGTGAGCTTCCTGTTCCAAAACCTCAGATTTAATGAGTTCCTTGGCGTACTTTCGAGCTTGAACCAAACTTTGTTTGTAATCGTCAGCTGCTAGCGAAAGAGATTCCGGAGATGTAGCACGGTCTAAGTCGTCGCTGCTCCAATCATCCGATAAACGTTTACTGATGGCGTAGCAGGTTGCTTTTCCTACGCGGAACGCCATGAACTTGCGACACGACTTCAAGATAGCTGAGCGCACAATTTCTGGCTCATCCAAGCCTCTCATCTCTGCATCCAGTTCAACGCCCATCCGTTCCACAACCGAGTAGAGTCCGTTGATGAAGAGTATCTGAGCCTCTTTGTAGTACTTGCCCGCTCTGCCTTTAAGATCTTTCTCAGCAATTTGATCGGGTTCGGTCAGAATTTCGATTTTGGGTACACGCTCTAGGGCTTGCGCTGAGCGAGACAGTTTCGAACCCTCAGGAGCCTTTCGAACCTTTTTCTGTTTTGCTCGTTGGCTCCGAGCGGGGTTCTCGTCTAGTCCATCGCCGCCAGTTTGGTCAGCGAGTTCGGGGAACTGTGTCTCTAAGTCGGTAGGGTCAGACGAGTCTGTGCCCTCCGTGTTTTCGTCTGTTCGAATCGCACTTGGCTTTCTCGACGGGCTGAGCGTCGCGGTCGGTACTCGAAACTCGTCCAATAGCTTTTGCAAATCAGATTGCAGATCGTCGAGATTGTCGTCTGATCTTGGGGATTCCGACTTAATCACATCCTTCACCCAATCAGGCATCAATTCCCTGACAAAATCCGCGAAGTCCTCCG
>JBCBHE010000060.1:0-16036 GCA_038526085.1 Pseudomonadota bacterium
CCGGTCAGGTTACCCGGAGTTGTGAAAAAAACAACCGTCCACACACGCAGGGCGAGAATTTGTGTCTTTCGTTTGATCCTGTCTCTTTGCTTTAGAGTGGCTGTGTCACGCCCGAAGTAGACGTCAGCGGGTGCGACGTGTCTGACGTCAGCACCAACGGGACAGTTTAGGCCGATTTGATAAGAGGGGGTTTCTGGCACATCGTAACCACCAGGGAGTGGAGATGCGCCATAGTAAACCCCGGTGAATGACCTCTGCGTTGAACAGGCCATTGATCGTTCCTGCCAGCGCATTGTCATAGGCTTCCCCGACGCTGCCGACAGACGGGGCGATCTTCGCCTCTGCCAGCCGTTCGGTGTACTTGATCGATAGATATTGCGGTCCGCGATCCGAGTGATGGACCAGTTGATCTTGTGCTGGCCTGCGTTGATGAATGGCTGGTTCAAGTGCGTCGAGAACAAGGCCAGCGTTTGCTGTAGGGCTGGCACGCAAATCGACGATACGCCGCGCAAAGACATCGATGACAAAGGCCTCATATGCGAACCCTTGCAAGATTGCGACGTAGGTGAAGTCACTGACCCACAGTACGTTTGGCGCAGGCGCATCGAACTGGCGGTTCACCTTGTCCAACGGATTTAGAAGCGCCTTGTCCGGGATTGTTGCTTTTGGCTTTTTGCCACGCACAACACGTCCGATCCCAATGTCCTTCATCAGCCGTGTGACAGTGCAGCGGGCGATTTCAAAGCCTTCCCGGCGCATCTGATGCCACACTTTGCGAGCAGCGTAGACGCTGAGGTTTTCCTCAAAGACACGCACAATCTAGGGCTTCAGTTCCGCGTCACGCTTGGCATGATCCGAAAGGTGAGAAGGGTCAGAGCGCTTGGCCAAATGATGAAAGAACGTGGCTGGGGCAATCGGCAGGACACAGCAGACTGGCTCGACCCCATGTGCACCCCGGTGATCTTCTATGAATTGGATCATCGTTTGAATGGGCGGTCGAGCTCCGCCTGAGCAAGATATGCGGACGCTTTCCGCGGGATCTCGTCGGCCTGCCTCAGTTCGCGCACGTCGCGTTCCAAGGCCTTCATCTTCTCGGCCTGTTCGGTGGTGACGCCGCGACGTTGACGAGTATCAACTTCGACCTTCTTAACCCATTCGTCCAGAGTCTGCGGCGCGCAGCCGATCTCCGGTGAAATCGACACAATCGCCGCCCAACGGCTTTGGTGCTGCCCCGCGCCACCCAACAAAATCCGCACAGCACGTTCGCGCACTTCCGGTGAATACTTGTTCATTGTCTTTGTCATGATGCTCCATCCTACTCATGGGTCTGAGCCTCCGGCAAACCCGGCGCAGTTCAGTTGTCCGACTTGGACGCAGCAAAAGTGCGGTTTCGGTGACGGCCAGAAAAGCGCTCGCGAACGACCGGTTCGGCGACTTATGTCCCGGCGTAGAGACTTGCATGCCGCGACTGCGAATAAATGCTGCGTCAGCAAAGCAAAAAACGAATGAAGGCATTGTCCCGCCTTCTGTGAATTCGACCTCCGCCGAATTTTGCACCTGCAGCAAACGACCGGAAAGCGGGATGCGGCCGCAGCATCTTGATCGGTCGGTGAACGGCCGGAGTGGGCCGGCATTCGTTTGAACCGTATCTTCTGCGAAGGCGTAAGGTCCCATGCGGCAGCAGCAATTTGTGCGATGTCATCTGATGTCTTCATCCGCGAGGTTCTTCGCCATCAACGCAATAAACTCGCGTGAAGCTGCCGGCTGAAAGGGCGTTGGCGACCATATGGCGTGAATTGGAAAACCTTCGAAACGAGCTTTAGCAAGCAATTCTACGACGCTCCCGTCTTTCAGATCGTCGCGAAACGCCCAAAGCGGTCCGAGATGCGCGCCGCGACCGGCGAGAACCGCTTCGCGCACAGCCGCCATTGAATTCACCGCATAGCGACACGGCATACAAAACTCATGACGCATGCCCTCCCATTCGAAGCTGGAGCGCATCTCTGTCATGCCGGTCCGGTAGGACACAACGCTGATCTTGCTCAGATCCTCGGGCGAAAGCACCTTTGCTGCAAGGTGCGGTGCCGCGACAAGCACACGATGCGAGGTGCCGATCCGCCGCGCCCTCAACGCGCTGTCTGCGAGTTTGCCGATGCGAATTGCGACGTCTATTCCTTCGGCCAGCAGATCTGCAAATCCTGATCCCAACCTAAGATCGACACTCAAGTTCGGGTGGGCTTCTGACATCTCGGTCAGTACCGGGGCGACATAGCGCGCCCCAAAGTCAGTGGGTGCTGCCACGCGCAAACGGCCTTTCGGTAGATCCTGACCGCCCGTGACTTCGGCAAGCAGTGCCGCGCGGGCGTCACTCAGGCGCCGCACCCCTTCGGCGTAGCGTTTTCCAGCGTCGGTTGGCGCAGACGCCCGGGTCGTACGGTTGAGCAATTTTACGCCCAGCTGAGCCTCAAGTGCTGCGATACGCCTGCTGACGCGGCTGGGATCGAGGCCCGCCATTTGTGCTGCGGATCGAAAGCTGCCGCCGTCGACAACGGCGAGGAACAAATCGTCATCATTCATTAGTGCGTTTTTCGCAATTCTAATTTGAACAATCGTCTCATACCGGATGCTAAACGCACGATCCATATGTTTCTCACAGAAAGGCACCGCGCCTTTTGACAGCAAGGAAACGAAAGGAATGGCCATATTCGGACTGTTTGCATCGCACGGTCACGCGCCAGCGCAACCCGCCAAACGGGATGAAGTGCTGGTAGGTCTCGCATCCAGCGGACGGCACAGCCATCTGGTTTTGCTCTCGTTCTGACCCCGTTCCGCAAAGTTTCAAAGTCCGGCCAAACTACGCCCCCAAAGCGCAGCACAAAGGAGAAAGACCAATGACTTCAATCTCAAACAACACCACACCGGCACAGAAAATGTCGCGCCGCGAAATGCTGCGCACCGGAACAATTGGCGCAGCCGCTGTGGCCGCTTCCTCCGTCATGGCCGCGCGCCAAGCGGTGGCACAATCGGGCGCGACGCGCGGGGAACTGGAGGGCAAGACCGCGTTTGTGACCGGTGGCGCACGCGGTATCGGGCTGGCATCGGCCGAAGAGTTTGCAAAGGCCGGCGCCAACGTCGTCTTGTTCGACATCGCTTCGACGCGCATGCCTCATGTGAGCTATGCTCTGCCCAGCCAGGCCGACCTAGCCGCGGCTCAGGCACAGATCGAGGCTCTCGGAGCTCAGTGCATGACGTATCAAGGCGACGTGCGCAATCTGGAGGACCAGCAAGCCGCCATGCGCCAGGCCGTCGACCGCTTTGGCAGCCTAGATATCGTGCTCGCCAACGCAGGTGTGGGACACGCGGGCGCAATCGAGGACGTGACAGCAGGCGAAATCTCTACGCTCTATGAGGTCAATGTCGGCGGCTACATGAAGACGACACAGGCCGCCTTGCCGCATCTGCGCGCCGCCGGAGGGGGCCGGATCATCTATATCTCTTCAGGTCTCTCACGCACGGGCAATGGCATCTTTGGTTCGTACGGGGCCACCAAATGGGCCGTGAACGGCTTTGCCAAAAGTGCGGCACTGGCCTACGGGCGCGAAAATATCATGTGCAACGTGGTGGCGCCGGGATTGGTGCGCACGCCTTTTGCCGACAATGAGGCGGTTCTGCGTGCAATTCTGCCAACCGCAGAGAACCCGACCTTCGACGACGTGTCGGCGGCGATCGCATCCGGCAGCACGCTCGGCATCGGCCATCACGAGGTCGAGGATATCGCAAGAGCTGTCATGTGGTTTGCGAGCGATGCGACCAAGCGCATGACGGGTGAGGTCATGGACGTCAGCTATGGGGACGCCGCACGCAGCGTCGGCTAGGCCGAAAGCACTGTGCCTCGCTAGTATGGGCGGGGCACACATCACCAATGGGAGCGTCAATCGTCTGGAACGAAGCAATCAAAGAAGGGGGCGTTGCGGTCATCACAGGGAGGCTAGCGGCGTCGGGCTGGCAGCCGCGAAGGAATGCGCAATGCGCGGTCTCTCCGTTGTTTTGGCCAACACATCGGAAAGAGAGATGACAAAGGCGGCGCGCACCTTGTCTGGTCTGGGCACCGACGTCCGGACAGTTCATGCGGGCGTCAGTGATGGACGTGCGGTTCAAAGGCTGGCGGACTTCGCGTTTGAAACAGGGCCTCTGGCGGTGCTTATGAACAACGCAGGTATCTCGCGGCCGACAAAAAGCTGGGACGACCCACTAAACTGGCACCGTATGCTTTAGCTCAATCTGTTCGGGGTTCTTAACTGTGTGCAGGCGTTCATCCCTCGAATGATCGAGGCGGACAGACCTGTCGTCATCGTCAACACAGGCTCGAAACAAGATATCACGACACCTCCCGGCAATCCCGGATACTACGTGTCCAAGGCAGGTCTGACGGTGATGACAGAAAAACCCGATGCGGCCTGGACGTCGGAGGAAACGGTAGCCTATCTGATTGAGCGGCTGGATCGCGGCGATTTCTACATTCTGTGCGCAGACAACGAGGTTACACCAGAGAAGGATCGCAAACGCGTTGCTTGGTCTGCTCGCGACATCATCGAGAACCGCCCTGCCGTATCCCGGTGGCATCCTGCTTTTCCGAGAGGTTTGCGGCCTTTGAGAAGCCTGGCCGCAAAGTAGAAACGGTCCAGGTCCAGCGCTCTTTTGATCACTTATCGGCACGTGATGCGGGTCAAATGCTTAAATACGGAGTGTGTAATTTTCTTACAAGGTCGGCTTCGACCCTGTATAATGAGCTCAAACGACCCGACCTTTTTCATACGCAGTGAATGGCCGGTCTGGTGAAGCTGCAATGCGGCATAGCCTGACCCGACGAATGTCTCATATGGGCCGTACTGGACACGGGGCGTGGCACGTCGTTGTTCTTTCGAATCCAGTGTGGTTCGCAGTTCAAGACAAATTGGAAACGGGTCGATTCTTTGCCCTTGCTGCGGCGTGTACCGTTCAATTCGACCTACGCTTTGGTGAACGCGCGTCATCGAATGAAAGTTCGATCTACGAAACGCACCCAAATCTTCTTTGTTTTCAAAAAATCTCGGCCCACTGAACTCACGCACGCCGTGAGTATTCCTGAAAATTATAGCCTCATTCACAGCAAGAATTTCTCAAACGACCGCGTCTGCGCACCTGATGAAACAGCGGAGAGACCAGCGCACTGGTTCGATCTTCGTCCTACATCCATCACTTGCGGAGCCTCGCTATGTTATCCGAACTTCTTGCCAGCTTGCGCGCCAGACTGCTGACATCCTCGTCTCTGGCCCAAGAAACTGTCCGTGACGGACAGACCGTGACCAACGGCTTTTTCCAAAGCGTCGTGGTCGACAACACACCCGCTTTCATCCTCAACAACGATCTCGCCCGGTTTCTGAACTTTGGTCAGGTCGAAACCAATGACGCCGACGCTGCGGTATCCGTGGACGCGGAGGACGTTCAGGTCTTCAACTTCCGGTCGGGCAGCATCGACGCCAATGGTGCAGACGCGGCCGGTATCGAAGTCACCGATGGATCCAGCGCGGACATCCGCAACTTTGGCAGCATCGCTGGCGAACAGAACGGGGTAGAATTCAGCGGCGCGAGCAGCTCGGGCACGCTCGACAACTTCCGCGGTGGCGTGATCTCGTCCGACAGCCGCGCGGTCGAGATCGAAG
Source organism: Pseudomonadota bacterium (assembly GCA_038526085.1). Classification (GTDB taxonomy): domain Bacteria; phylum Pseudomonadota; class Alphaproteobacteria; order Rhodobacterales; family Rhodobacteraceae; genus Yoonia. The sequence goes on from JBCBHE010000060.1 coordinate 5,703, forward strand.
GCGAAGGCATCAGCGTTCGCAACTTTGGCGACATCATCGGCACCGGTGATCAGCGCAACGGCACCATCTACACCAACGAAACTGCCGAAGACGTCAGCATCTCGAACTTCTCGGGCGGCACCATTGACGCGGGCGCGGGCAACAGCGGCGCAGGTATCTCGCTGCAGGTGGGCGATGAGACCGGCGATGTGGTGTCCAACACCATCTTCAACGGCTTTGGCGCAACCATTCAGGGCCGCGGTCAGGAAGCGGCCAACACGGGCGGCGCCGGTGACGGCATCCGCATCGACAACGGCGCCGAAGGCACCGTATCCGACACGGATATCGTCAACAGTGGTCTGATCTCATCCGAGAGCAATCAGGGCACCGCTGGTGGTATCCGCATTGCAGATGGTGTTTCGGCGGAAGGGCGTGTTCTGAACACCTCCACCGGCACGATCGAGGGCGTGCGCAACGGCCTTTACATTGGTCAAGGCGAGCATGACCTGGATGTGCTGAACTTTGGCACCATCCAGTCGGGCAGCCGGGCTGTGAACATCGATGGCACAGGCGTTGACCTGCTCAACGGTGGCGATATCCTGGGCACTGGGGACCAGCGCAACGGGACCCTCTATGCCGATGGCACTTCCGATAATTTTTCGGTCGACAACATCGCCAGCGGGACCATCGACGCCGGACAAGGCAACCTTGGCTCCGGTTTTGCAGCGGAAATCGGCGGCGCGGAAGATGGCGCGCATACGTTCGATCTGGACAACTCCGGCACGATCCAGGGTCGTGGCAATGGTGCCGCCGGTACGGGTCTTGCGGGCGACGGCGTGCGCATCGGCAACCCCGGCAACGCGGGCACGTTCGACGGGTCCATTGCCAACACGGGCGAGATCCTGTCCGAAGGGGCCAACGGCACAGTCGCCGGGTTCCGTGCTGTCAACGGCGTGAACTTCCAGGGCGCGCTGTCCAACGCGGGTACGATCGCAGGTGTGCAGAATGGTGTGTACTTCGGCACCGGTGACCACTCGGGCGGTTCGTTCGTGAACACCGGTCTGGTGTCTTCGGACAGCCGCGCACTGAACATCGATGGCAACGGCCTGACGGTTGAGAACGCGGGCGTCATCCTTGGCACCGGGGATCAACGCAACGGCACCGTTTACGCGGACGGCACCGCCGACAACTACACGTTCACCAACACCAGCCTCGTGGATGCGGGTGAGGGCAACAATGGCTCAGCTGTTTCGCTGCAAACCGGTGATGTGAATGGCGATGTCGTATCGGCCGCCGTCTTCAACGAAGGCATCCTGGAAGGCCGCGGCGACGCCGAGGAAGGCAACACCGTCGGTGACGGTCTGCGCCTCTTCAGCAACGTCGAAGACGCGAGCTTTGCCGGTCTGGTGCAGAACGAAGGCCTCATCGCGGGGTCCGAAGACAGCGACGCTGCTGCGGGTATCCGCATCGATGGTGGCGTGGGTCTGCTGGGTGCGATCCTCAATGAAGGCGAAATCAGAGGTACCGTGAACGCCATCGACGCCACCGAGGCGGGTGAAGTCACTTTCGTCAACGATGACGAAGGCGTGGTAAATGGTAATGTGTTGCTTGGTACCGGAGACGACATCGTTGTGGACCTTGGTCTGATCAACGGTGTCGTCGACGGCGGTGCAGGCGATGATGTCCTGATTGCAGGGGACGGCGACAATGTGCTTGTCGGTGGTCTTGGCAATGACTTCATTGAAGGCGGTGACGGCTTTGACACGGCGGACTTTTCTGATCTGGACGTGGCGGTGACCGTTGCGCTGGACAAGAACGGCAACGGTATGGCGACCCGCGAAACCGGGTTCAACGTTTCGGTCGACGACGTCGTGGTCGAGCGGAGTTTCGTGGATCAGGCTCTGGCCGGGAACCTTTACTACAACATCCACACCGCCGACTTCCCCGGTGGTGAGATCCGGGGCCAACTGTTCGTGGTCAGCGACCAAGGCCGAGGCCATGATCGTGTGATCGAACTGGCCGGATCGCTGGATGCGGCTCAGGAACCTGGTTCAACGTCGGACAGCGACGCCACAGGCGAAGCGACGTTGACCATCTCGTTCAACGAGCAGGGCGAAATCCTGTATTCGTCCGAGCTGAGCGTGACCGGCCTCAACGAAGCGGACCTGTTGACCCCAGGACCCGGTGGTGTGTCGGCCATCCACGTGCACAACGCGCCCGTTGGCATAAACGGCCCGATTGCACGGGACACTCTTGTGGACGCAGGTGGCACGCTTGATCCCGCGACGGGTTCGGGTGTCTCCGGTGTGGACGTCATCGACGAAGTGGTCGAAATCGACATCCTCAGCTCGATCGAGCGTGTTGTCGGCTCTGACGACATCGACACGATCGACCTGAGCGCCTTTAACGGCGTGACCATCGATCTGGACGTGAACACGCCACAACCTGGCCCTGCCTCGCAAGAGGGTGTCATCCGCGTGGGCGGTGAGGTCGTGGCCGAAGTCGCGGACTTCGAAAACGTCCAGGGCTCCGGTGGCGATGACCTGATCCTCGGCAACAATGAGATCAACGTTCTCGAAGGGCTGGGCGGCAACGACAGCATCCACTCCTTCGGTGGCGCGGATACCATTGATGGCGGCGACGGCATCGACACCGCGCTGTTCTCTGCCGGTGCTGGCGTGATCGTGGACCTGGACGAAGACGGTAACGCCATCGCTCAGATCAACGCACCCAATGGCGCACTGATCGACACGGTTCTCAACTTCGAGAACATCAACGGGTCGAACAACGCAGGCAGCCCCAACGGTGGCAACGACATCCTGTCCGGGAACTCTGGTGCAAACCAGTTGAACGGTCAGGCGGGCGATGACATCCTGAACGGTGAGGGTGGCGACGACATCCTGATCGGTGGCGAAGGGTCCGACACCTTCACCTTCGAAGGTGCGTTCGGCAACGAAGTCATTACAGACTTCGAGGTGGGTATCGACCGGCTGGACTTCAGCGACTTTGGTGACGACTTCGCCGACGACATCGACGTCGAGCAGGTCAACAACGGCACGCTGCTGACCTTGGGCGACAACGGGTCCGTCCTGCTGGCCGGGGTCAATGACTTCGACTTTGACGACGACTTCGTCAGCTAAGCCTCACGCAAAGCTGGATGGCGGCGCGGGTCGCCATCCTCCTTTCACCCTGAAAAGAGATCACCCCAATGTTTCAGAAAAAATCCATCGTCAAATCCGCATGGCGCGCACTGCGCCCCGGATTTCTTGCCATCGGCTTCTTCAGCCTGATTTTGAACATCCTGATGCTTGCTGGCCCCCTTTACATGCTGCAGGTCTATGACCGGGTCCTGACCAGCCAGAACATGGACACGCTGATTGCCCTGACCATCCTGCTGGGCGGTGTGTTTGTGGTGACGGGTCTGCTCGACCTGATCCGCATGCGCATCCTTGGCCGCCTTGGCGCCCGGTTCGAGCTGAGCATCGGCGCACCCCTCCTGCAATCCTCCATCCGGCGCCGTGTGCAAGGGGCCGCCAAGGCGGAAAACCCCGCAGCGGATGTGAACGGGTTGCGCGACTTTATCTCCGGCCCGACGCTCATTGCCTTTTTCGACGCGCCCTGGATCCCGCTGTATCTTGGGGTGCTTTACATCCTGCACCCCTACCTTGGTGCGCTTGGCCTCGCGGGCGCGCTGATCCTGACACTCATGGCCCTGATCAACAACGCACGCTCCTCTGACGTCATGCAAGACGCCAGTGCCGCGCGTGCCAGGTCCGACAGTTTGTTCACCGCAAGTGAGCAAAACGCAGAGCTTGTCCACGCGATGGGTATGACTGGTGATCTCGCCCGTCGCTGGACGGCTCTGCAACATGACGCCCACCACCTGAAAACCCGTGTCGCCGACCGCATCGCGGGCTTTTCGGTGGTGTCCAAAACGATCCGGATGGCGCTGCAGTCGGGTATGCTTGGCTTGGGCGCCGCGCTCGCCGTGGCGGGCGAGGCAACCGCCGGTGTGATGATCGCGGCCACGATTGTGCTGTCCCGCGCGCTCGCCCCGATTGACCAGCTGATCGGTCAGTGGCGCACGTTCCTCGCGGCACGCGGATCCTACAAGACCCTGCGCGCCCTGTCCGAAACCTTCCCTCAAGTGCCCAGGCGTCTGTCCATGCCGCGCCCGCAAATCTCGTTGAACGCAGCGATCGCGCAGGCCGGACCACCGCTGGCCAAGAACGCGACAATCGGCGGGATCGAGTTTGCGCTGTCGGCAGGTGATGTCGTGGCCGTGATCGGCCACAGCGGTTCGGGCAAGTCCACGCTGGCGCGCATGCTCGCGGGCATCTGGGTGCCGCAACGCGGTGCCATCCGACTTGACGGCACGCCCATGGACAAGTGGGAGCCGGAAGAGCTGGGCAAGCTGGTCGGGTACCTGCCGCAGGACGTGCAGCTTTTTGACGGTACGATCCGGGAAAACATCGCGCGGTTCTCGACCAGCATCGATGACGCCAAAGTGCTCGCGGCGGCTGTGGCTGCGGATGTGCACGGGCTGATCAGCAGCCTGCCGGATGGGTACGCCACCGAGATCGGCAACGGCTTTCACCTGTCCGGCGGTCAACGCCAGCGGATCGCGCTTGCCCGCGCGCTTTATGACGATCCGTTCATTCTGGTGCTGGATGAACCGAATTCGGACCTTGATGGCCAAGGCGAGGCCGCGCTGCGCGATGCCATTCGCGGGGCCAGCGCGCGCGGGGCAATCACCCTTGTGATGACGCACCGCCCCAGCACGCTCGAAGCTGTCAACAAGGTCCTGACCCTCAGCAAGGGGACGCAAACCGGCTTTGGCGACAGGGATGACATCCTGCGCCCGCGCCAACAGACGCCCCGAATGCCGCAAACCGCGGCCGCCCAACTGGCCGCGCTGCGCGCACAAACACCCGCTCAAAAAGGAGCAGCACAATGACCCGCGCCCTCACACCCAACCCCCAGACATCGGTTCTGCGTCTTGAGGAGTACAACCGCATTCCAACCCAGACAGGCGGGTCCGGCATCAAGGGGTTCGTCCTTTTCGGCTTGTTTGTCGTGGCCTGTGTCGTCGGCGGTTCCGTCTATTGGGCGTCGAAATCCAAACTGGATGGTGCGGTGGTCGCGCCTGCGTCCTTCGTGGTCGAAGGCAACCGCAAGACCGTCGAACACCTCGACGGTGGCATCGTGCGCACAATCGCGGTGGGCAATGGTGATCTGGTCGAAGCGGGACAGGTCCTGCTGGAACTGGACAGCACCGATCTGGGCGTCGATCTGGACGTCATCCAAAGCCAGCTGAGTGACCTTCTGGTGCGCCGTGCGCGTCTTGTCGCGCAGCTGAACGGCAGCGACAGCTTTGACATGGCGGACGTGACCGCCGCGCTCACCGTGCCGATGGGGCCGTCCGACCTTGCTGCGGCCCTCACCACGCAAAAGTTGCTCTTTGACGTGGAACGCCGGTCGCGAACGGCCGAAAGGGCGCTGATGGATCAGCGGGTGGCGAACCTCGAGGATCAGGTACAGGGTCTGCAGGCGCAGCGTGCCTCGAATGCGCGCCAACTGGACATCACCCGTCAGGAGCTGGCCAACCTTGAGACGCTGCTCGAAAAGGGTCTCATCGCCGTGGCCCGTGTGAACGGGCGCCGGGTCGAGGTTGAGCGTTTGAATGGTGTCGATGCCGCGCTTGCCACGCAAGAAAATCAAGCGCGCAACCAGATCAACGAGTTGCGGCTGACTGCGATCGGCACGCAGACGCTGCGCGACGAAGCCGCATCCGGAGAGCTTGCGCAGGTCGAGGCGTCATTGGCGACGTTGGCACCGCAATTCATCGGTGCAAGCGAGCGGTTGAAGCGTGTCGCCATCACCGCACCGGTCAGTGGCCGCGTGGTCGAAATGACGGTGTTCACGCCCGGTGGCGTGGTGCGGGCCGGCGCACCGATCCTCGACATTGTTCCGATTGATCAGCCGCTGGTCGTCGAGGCGCGCGTGAACACCGCCGACATCGAAAAGCTGCATATCGGTCAGTCATCGCGCGTGCGCCTGTCGGCCTTTGATCAGGGCGATGTGCCCGAAGCCAACGGGCGTATCATCGACATCTCGGCCGATAGCCTGGAGGACGACAGGACCGGTCAGTTCTACTACCTCGCTCGGATCAAGCTGGACCAGACACAGTCCGAAGATGTCGCCGGGCTGGAACTGGTGCCGGGCATGCCTGCGGACATCTTTGTCAACACAGGGGAACGCACCGCCCTCAGCTATCTTGCGCAGCCACTCAGCGCGCGGCTGGCCCGGACGTTCATCGAATGAACATCGCGTCACGCCCCGAATGTGGGCGTGACGCCTTTGGGTGGATGACGTTGGATATAGGCCCCGATCTTGGCCAGCAGCGGTTTGCGCGGGCAGTTCAGGCGCGATGCGGCACCAAGGTTGCGCATGTTGCCCGGCGCCTCGAAAGGGACAAACGACATGGGCCAGGCATCGTGGCGAAACTGCTCTGCCGCCAGCGCCGACACGATCGTGCAATCGTCCGAATGACAGATGTGCCGACAGATGGTCTCGAACCGCAAGGCCGTCAGATCAAATCGCTTTGCAGCCCGCGCGATGCCGTCTGGCTTGGGCAGCCGGTCCTCCAATTCGTACCCGAAGGAATGGGGCAACCGGATAAAGTCATGCTCCGGCACATCCTCGGGGCGGATCGCGGACATGGTTTCCAATGGATGCCCCCGGCGCATTGCCAGATACAGTGGCTCCGACCAGATCGATGTGAAATCCAGCGTCGGATTGTGATTGAGCTGTGCGACAAGTGCCACGTCAAGTGTGTGGTCCTCGACCTGCTTCAACATGTCTTGTGGCAACCCCTCGATCATCGTCACCCGCATGCTCGGGAACAAGTCACTGAAAAGCTCGGAGAAGTATTTCGTCAGATAGGGTGCCAGGGTCGGTGTCAGTCCGATCAGGAATGGCACAGCTTCCGGGTCTCGAAACTCGGTCGCGACGTCCTTGATACGTTGGGCGCCCGCCAGCATTTCGTGCGCGATGGCGACAACCCGCTCGCCAAAGGCCGTCAGACGCGTGTCACCGCTCGCGCGAATGAAGAGATCCAGGCCCAACTCCTTTTCCAGTTTGCGGATTTGATTGGACAACGCGGGCTGAGAGACGTGGCACGCCTCTGCCGCACCGCTGAAACTGCCAAGTTTCGCGACCGCTGCCACATACTCCAAGTCTCGCAAGTTCATTGGGGTTCACTGTTCCGCTCAAGTGAGTGCTAGCCGTTTCTGTGCAGCGTACTAACCAACGGAGTTCTTAATAGCTTTGCTTCAAACGTCTTCGTGAATGGTTGTGAGCTTGTACGAAGTGGTCCAGCGCTATTGCGTCATATGGCAGAATGGGCGAGGTGCCAAACGCGGTGCGCTCGTTTTGATGTGCAGACAAGATATTGGCAACCGGGTACAGGCCCGATCATCACAGCGGCTCGTGCAAAAGTGATTTTGCCCCGGCGCGCGTACTATGCATCATCATTCTCGCTTCTTACTGTGTCACGTTAACGGGCTTTTTTTGAGTGGCGCCAGACTGGCGCGCCGGTTCGGGAACGTGTTCCACTGCACGAGGCAAAACCGACAACTGAAGGCTGGCTCATGGTATTCTCACTTGGCATGTTTTCTCGGATCCTTGCCGCAGGCTCGTTTGCGCTTCTGGTTTCGTTCCTCGCCGACGTCGTGCACGCACAAGATGCAGATCCATTGTCTGACTACGTCACGGAGGAGTTTGGGTTCCCTCCAGCGGTGCCGGACGGGCCCCTGTCCCCGGCCATGCAATTTGCGCTGCGCGTCGCATTCGTCGACAGCGTGATGCTATCGACCTGGGATGAGAACCAGACATTGGCTCTGGCGGAAATTGCGCAATCCGAAGATCCTCGACTGGTTTGGCTCATCAGTGACATGATGCGCTTTGTTTCTTCACAACAGCTCAATGCAGCGCTGACAAACGCCGCAGCGCAGTTACTTGGCAAACAATTACCGCTCGAAAACAGCTGGGGTGTCGTTACGGATCATCTCATTGCCTGGGATATTCCCGCTCCGCCGGATTACCTCAAGTTCAAGCGCACCATTTTCACGGGTATCGTACCCGGCTGGGATCGCATTTTTGTCGATGGCGACCTTGATTGGCGGTTGGTGTCTTGGGGCGGCGTCCTGATTGATGACCGCCCGTATGACGCGACGGACGATGGGTGCAATTGCATCCCGGCAGCGGACAACCCGGAGGTGAGCACCGCCGAAGATGCAACGTGGTTGAAAGATGATGATATCGTGTTTGGCATCGAGGTAAACGGCGTGTATCGAGCCTATCCACGGCGCATTATGGAAGTGCGTGAAATGGTCAACGACACACTTGGCGGGCGCGATCTCGGAATCCCTTATTGCACCCTCTGTGGTGCGGCGCAGGCCTATTTCACGGATGATTTGCCAGAGGGCGTTGAAAGACCGATCTTGCGAACATCGGGGCTCCTGAGCCGGTCCAACAAGGTGATGTACGATCTTAACACCTTTTCGGTCTTTGATACGTTTCTGGGGCATGCCCTTACAGGGGAACTTGCTGAAAAGAACGTTCAACTCAAACAGGCAACCGTCGTTACAACCGATTGGGGAACTTGGAAAGAGGAACATCCCCAAACTACCGTTTTGCTTGAACACTACGCGCTTGGGCGCGACCCCGACTTTCGCAACGGTCGCGATGCCGGTGGTCCGATTTTTCCTGTCGGCGACGTCGACCCGCGCTTGCCAGTTCATGAGGATGTCATTGGCGTCATAACAGCGTCAGGCAAGCCGGTGGCTTTCCAGAGAAGCAAAGCGCTCGTTGCATTGCGGCGCGGCGACACAATCGCAGTTGAGAATGTACGCCTACAGTTGGATGCGGGCGGGATCAAAGCGGTCGACGTTGACGGCTCAGACGCCGGAAGCCATCAGGCCTTCTGGTTCGCTTGGTCGCAATTCCATCCTGAAACTGATTTATGGAGCCAGTAGCCGTCACTGGCCGGCGTTTTGTGTACTTGTGACGAATGGTGCTGATGTTTTTAGCGGGAGGCTGAACGCGCAGGGATCCGTCGAACATTTGTCATTCATGGCGTAACCGCACCAAATGGCTGCTTTGGTGGGCTGCCGCGCAGCATCACCTTGCGTAGGTCGACGATAGTTTTGAGCCGTCCTCAGCGTAGCGATCCAGGCCGGCCAAAATACCGTTGCGGTTGCTCCGATGGCGACAACGAGCCCTAATTCGCTGAATGCTGCATGATTAACGCACTACAGCGAAGTGCAGGAAGCGGACTTTAAAGAGTGTTTCTGCAAGGCATTTTGGGTCTCCCTTAGAGCGGTCCTTTGCGTTCGTAGTGACCTGCTCCCCATTGAGTCCGCGTTTTTCAGTTAGCTCTGTTCAGGGTTTGGTCCTCTCTTGACCGTTGGTGATACTCCCACGGTGTGAGCCCGTCGAGGCTCGAGTGTGGGCGGTGGTGATTGTAGTCGGCGCGCCATGCCGCAATCATGCGGCAGGCATGGCGCAGAGACGGGAACAGGTGTTCGTTCAGGCATTCCTCGCGCATCCTTCCGTTGAAGCTTTCGACCAAGCCGTTCTGCATCGGCTTGCCGGGTGCGATGTAGTGCCACTCGCCTTTGCGGTCTTCCTGCCATTTCAGCATCGCGTTCGGGTTCAACTCGGTGCCGTTGTCTGAGTCTACCGCCCACCGGCCCCGGGAACCATCGTCCAGATGGACCAGAGGCCCATCATGCACTCACACTCAAACTGGACCACTCACGTGGGACTGATCACTAGAGCCCCTTATGTCGTTCCTATCTAACCCATTGAAACTATGGGAAACAGGTTCCATTTTTGCACGTCGGACAGTGCCGAAACTGGCCTTCGCAGGCCGCGTCAAATACGACCGAAATCAAGGACCTAGAACCCCGGAAATATCGTTTCCGTTCAGAGTGGTAGAGGGGATATCAGATATCAATCTGAGAAGTGGTGCCGCTGAAGGGACTCGAACCCCCGACCCCATCATTACGAATGACGTGCTCTACCAGCTGAGCTACAGCGGCCCCGTGGCGCGGCACTTAGCTTGGATTGCGCGCGCAGGGCAAGCCTGTTTTTCATGGCATGCCCCTTGCGGCAAAGCGCCTCTGGTGCCTGCTCTGGGCAACCTCACGCCCGGCCCTACCCTTGCTTCACAAGGCAGCGGAGGATGAATATGGACAGCGTGGCACTCCTACTCTCGGCAATTGCTTGAACAGGACCGGAGCAAAGCCAAAGCTGAAAAAGATCATGCCGCCCAGAAGGGTTGCCGAGAG
>JBCBHE010000061.1:0-15758 GCA_038526085.1 Pseudomonadota bacterium
TTACGGCCGCACAGATGTCGGATTCAGCAAATTATTCCAGTCACTTGTGGAAATGCAGTGCAGTTAATATCCCGATAGAATGCAGGTAATATCCGAGAAAATGCAGCCGTTATCCCGATAGCTCTTGTGGCGCAGCTAATATCCCGATAGCAATATCAGTGCAGCCGTTATCCCGATAGGTGATTCATGGATGAAGACCAACGCCCCCTCCTCCCGGATCGCCATCCGCAAGCGAACCTGTTCATTTGCGATGTGGCAGATGCTGTCATCAAAAGCGACATGGCGTCTATGGAGCATCCGATCTTCACGCTGTCGAAGAAGCCAATCCGAGACATCAAAAGATACGAGCATGGCGATGTTGTCTTGGAGGTTACGCCGGGCCCGAAAGGCATCGCCAACATCTATGATAAGGACATCCTGATTTTTGCAATCAGCCAAATCATGGCGGCTCGCAACGAGGGCCGCCCCTACTCCCGCGAAATCCAGTTCCAGGCACAGGACTTTCTGGAGTTCAGTAACCGTCACACCGGCGGCCACGACTATGATTTGCTGCGTGACTCCTTGGATCGCCTAGACAGCACCCGTCTCAGGACGACGATCAAGACTGGTGGCGAAGAAACCTGGGAGGCATTTGGCCTGATTGAGGGGGCAAAGATCAAGCGTAAGCGGCATGACGGCCGCGTTACTGAATGGGGCCTCAAGCTTTCGGAATGGCTATTCAAGGCCATTGAGGCCAACGAAGTCCTGACCCTTCACCCAGACTATTTTCGCCTTCGCAAGCCAATCGAGCGCCGGATTTATGAGATCGCGCGAAAGCACTGCGGCTCGAAAGAATCGTGGCAGATCGGGCTGAAGAAGCTTCAAAAGAAGTGTGGGTCAAGCGATGCCATTCGTAACTTTCGGCTGGCCGTTCGCGCACTTTGTGACTTTGATCACCTGCCCGACTATTCGGTGAGCTTGGAGGACGACATGGTGTCGTTTCGAAACCGCGTTTCACAACAGGTCATCGCCGGTTTGGGTTTCACGACCAAGCTCATGCCAGAAACCTTTGAGGCCGCCCGGCAAGCGGCACCTGGGTGGGATGTGTATGCCATTGAATTGGAGTGGCGAGAGTGGGTTATGGGCCTGCTTGAACAAGGGATGGAGCCCCCGCGAAACCCAGACAGCGCCTTCATCGGGTTCTGTCGCAAATGGGCCGCGCGCCAGCAGTAGGACATATTATATGCCGTATAAAATAGCACGTTATAAAATATGCCGCATATAAAAAATGACGTGACATATTTTGTAGCACGTCACATAAAAGAGAAAAACAACGAGCAGACAAATGATTGTAAGCGTCCTCTCACCCAAGGGTGGCTGTGGGAAATCTACAGCGACACTGACGTTGGCGTCAGTTTTCGCGAAGAATGAAGACCTCTCGATTGCAATCGTTGACGCTGACCCCCGGCAGAGCATTGCACGTGTCTGGTTGGGCAAGCGCAACGAAGAGAACCTTGGGGATGCACCTTTCAAGGTGATCTCAGACCCCTCTGACAGCACCATTCTCGATACACTGGAGTCAGCGGGTGATGACCACGATCTGGTGTTCGTTGATCTTGAAGGTGTGGCGGGCCTTATGGCGTCATACGCCGCTTCGGCATCCGATCTTTGCATTGTTCCGATGCGGCCGAGTGCCTTGGACGGTGATGCGGCAGGTGCGGCCCTCAAAATGATCCGGGACGCGGGCCGTGCCGCCAGGCGAACTGTGCCAGCTCGCATCCTGGTCACGCAGACTGACGCCGCAATCGTCACGACCTCTCACAAAGAGCTGCTAGCTGAATTGGACGGGGCAGGGGTGGAGCGCCTGCAAACCGAACTCATGCGAAGAGCGCCTTTTGAAAGGGTTATGGCAGAGGGCAGAACCCTTTTTGAACTGCAAGACAGTCAGTCTGTGAAGAGCGCGATCAGCAACACCGCTCGGCTTGGCAAAGAGCTGGCAGAGATACTGGAGGCACAGTGATGGCAGGGACGTTTCTGAATCTGAGCGACGACGACCAAGAAGAGCCCCAAGTGCCAAAGATTGGGGCAGGGTTAAAGCGCAAGAAGAAAAGCTCTCGTCCAAGGGCAGACGCTGAAGCCGTCGCGGCCGCAGGACGTGCAAACGGCTTCAATCGTTCCACCGACACAGCGCAGCCATCGTCAGCTCCAAGGCGTGGGCGGCCACCGTTAAACGAAGACATGACGTACTGGCGCATCTATGTCTCCTCAGACCTCCGAAATCAGCTCAACGAGTTGAGAGACAAAGAGGGCAGGCGGCTCAATGATGTATTGGCTGACATGCTTGTCGCATACCAAAACGGGAAAGTGACATGAGTGTGTCATTGACATATGTGTCAATGACGTATATCTGATGACTAGGTTGCAGACGGTTGTAGAGCTTCCGGAATTCCAGCGCCGGGCCAAAGCAGTCATGTCCGATGATGAGCGCGAAGCTGCCATCGTGTGGATCGCCGAAAACCCTGAAGCAGGGACCTCGCTCGGCGGAGGGTTGCGAAAGGTGCGTATCCCTCGGGAAAGCGGGGGGAAGCGCGGTGGGTTTCGGACGATCTACGTCTTTGGTGGTCGGCATATGCCGATCTTCCTGGTTACGGTCTTCGCCAAGAATGAAAAGGCGAACCTGACCCCAAAGGAACAAGCCGCAGCCGTCGAGTTGAGCAAGGAGATTGTGAGCATGTGGAGTGAGAAACAATGAGTGCATTCGAAAGCATCAAGCAAGGTCTCGAAGAAGCTAAGGCATTCTCAAAAGGGCAGGGGGCTGATGCCCGTGTTCACGAGATTGCCGTTCCGGCTATTGATGTCGCCGAGGTACGTGCCGCGACAGGTCTCTCCCAGGCAGAGTTTGCCCGCAGTATCGGCGTTGCTAAAGGGACGTTATTGAATTGGGAGCACGGGCGGCGCAGTCCTACGGGACCGGCTCAGGTATTGCTCGCGCTGATTTCCAAGAAACCGTCGGTTGTTCAAGAATTCTTGAAATGACGAGTAGTCCAGCTTTGTCGTCTCATAAATTCCACTACGATACTCATGTAGATAGCGAGCTTTTTGATGCCAACACCACGCGCCAATATCACTGAGTCCGTGCTTGTTTGGGCGCGGAAACAGGCCGGGTATTCACCGGAGGAAGCCGCGCGAAAGCTCAACGTGAAAGAGGAACGCTATCTCAGTTGGGAAGATGCTGACGACGATCTGAAACCAACAATCAAGCAACTTCGTAATATCGCAAAACTGTATAAACGGCCTGTCAGCCTATTCTATTTGCCTGAGCCGCCAGAAGGCTTCCAGCCGATGCGCGACCTGCGCAGATTGCCGGGGGACCGGCTGGGTGCATACTCGCCTACATTGCGCTTTGAGATGGAGCGCGCGCAGCAACGCCGTGAAGTGGCGCTCGACCTGTATCAGACGGCCGGGGACGATCTCAAAAAGTTCGGCCTGACAGTTTCTTTAAGAGATGATCCCGAGACTGTCGGCGCAGATGTGCGCAAAGCTCTTGGGGTCAATTTCTCCGACCAAAGGACATGGCGGCGAAAAGGGGCACTTGAACCTTTTAAGGCATGGCGGCGTGCTATCGAGGCTTATGGCGTGTTGGTTTTCCAGATGAGCGGAGTAGAGACGGATGAGGTCAACGGCTTTGCACTCGCTGCGGAAGTGCTGCCCATTATCGCCGTAAACCGGGGGGATGTACCAAACCGCAGAACCTTTAGTCTGCTGCACGAGTTTTCGCACCTGCTACTCAATCTAAGCGGTGTCTCTGACCTGGACGTGGACACCACACGCCCTCCTGAAGAACAGCGGATAGAGGTCTTCTGCAATCATGTCGCGGCGGCTGCGCTTATGCCGAAAGAACATGTTCTCAGCGCTCCAATGGTGCGGGCACATCCGGGTAAGTCAACGGACTGGTCAGACAGTGATATCCGCACCGTGAGCGATCAGTTCGGCGTCAGCCGGGAAGCCTTCTTGCGGCGTCTAGCAACCTTTGAACGCACAACGTTTGGCTTTTACCGAGCGAAGGCAGAGCAATACAACGAAGAATGGCGCGCTCTGAAAGCGCGCCAGAAGGCAGAATACAAAGAGTCGAAGAAGAAATTCAGCAAGAACCCGCCGCAGGATGTATTTGTTGAACTTGGTCGGCCTTTTGTCAGGCTGGTACTCAACAGTGTGCGCCAGGACCTGATGACGTTGAACGAGGCATCAGGCTATTTCAACAACCTACGAATTCGGCACTTCCCGAAGCTCGAAGAACGGGCATTCACGGGATAACGCATGGCCTCTGACTTTAAGTACAGCATTGATACGAGCGCTCTCGTCCACGCCTATCAGCGAAGCTACCCGCCCGATATCCTTCCTGATCTCTGGGACAAGCGGCTTGATGAGTTGATCGAAGCGGGGAGGTTGTTCGCCGCTTACGACGTTCTGGAAGAACTGGAACGCAAGCATGATGACCTGTTTGCTTGGGCCAAGGATCGGCCAGCCCTGTTTGTCGAACTGGATCAGTATGAGGCGGAGCTATCCAGCATCATGGCCGAGTTTCCGCGCCTGGTAGACACCAAAAAGGGGAAGTCTGGCGCTGATCCGATGGTCATCTCGCTCGCGCTGTCTCACAACCCGCGCCTAGTCGTTGTGACAGAGGAAGCATTTGGGTCAGAAAGAAGCCCGCGCATTCCAGATGTCTGCGGGAAGCGCGACCTACGGTGCATCAACATGTTGCAGTTTATTCGGGATCAGGAGTGGAAGTTCTAGGGCTCGACTTCGGTCACTTCCGTCAAGGTGGTGTAATTTGTCGGGTGGCCTGAGTGCAGAATAAGGCGCTAAGGAATCTCAGCCATTGTTGACCGCATAGTGACCCTACGCTGCGTCGTACATGAACTTGCAAACTGGGGACAAAGCTGCCCTTTACCACACGGTGGCAAACGTCTGCTTCTCCATTTGGGGACACACACCTGTGATCAGGGTCGACCTTGTCAAAGAGATGCACTAACTCAGAAAAAGGCTTCTTGGACTGCCATTTGGACCAGGTAAAACATGCAAATTAAACACTACTTTTTGATCCTTGCGGCTCTGCATGCAACCAATGCCATCGCCCAAGATATGTCTGCAAAGGAAGCTTTAGTAGACGCAAATATTCGCTCGATCTTCTATCACGAACTTGGTCATGCCGTGATCAGCGAGATGAACGTCCCGATCTTTGGCCAAGAGGAGGATGCTGCGGATGTGATGTCGGTATTACTAATTGACGCGCTATATGAGGAAGAAGCCGCCTAGGCATTGGCCTATGATAGCGCGTTCGGGTTTATCAACGATCCCGAGGGCACAGAAGAAATTGCCTACTGGTCGACCCATGGCCCAGACGAACAGCGGTACTACAATCATGTTTGTTTGTTCTATGGCGCGAACCCTGATGAACGAGATGACCTAGCTGTTGAACTTGGCCTTCCACAGGACCGCGCTGAATATTGCCCCGAGGAATTTGATCAGGCAAACTCTAGCTGGTCCCTCATTTTCGATGAAATGGAAGTCGCGGAAAACGCTGGCAAACTGGTCTACGAATATGAGGGCAGCGCGCCCAATGGGCTATTGGATCGCATCATGCAGCAAGAGGTCAGCGACATGAATGATACGCTGTCGCTGCCTCGGGATGTGGGTGTGGTCGTGCTATCTTGCGGTGAGGCGAACGCCTATTACGATCCACAAAAGATCGAAATTCAGTTTTGCGAAGAATTCATTCCACACCTCGAGACCATCTGGGAAAAACTCCAATAGCAGAAGGCGCGCACCACGCGTTGTTCAGCGCGAAGTTTGCACGATGGCCAGCCGAAACCCCATGTGGTCATCCGAACTGCCCGCTTCATCCGCCTGACGCGCATCGGCGCGAATGTTGTGCCCGCCTTCAAGCTCGTCCGGTCTTTGGTCGGGCCGACCTGCTGACGAGGACCAATCGCCGCCCTTTTGCATCCGCGCTTGCCCGCGACGTGCCAATGGGTCTGT
Source organism: Pseudomonadota bacterium (assembly GCA_038526085.1). Classification (GTDB taxonomy): domain Bacteria; phylum Pseudomonadota; class Alphaproteobacteria; order Rhodobacterales; family Rhodobacteraceae; genus Yoonia. The sequence goes on from JBCBHE010000061.1 coordinate 6,019, forward strand.
CTGCTCTGTTGGGCGGTAATCATATTCTCCGTCATAGACCCATTCGGTCAGGTTGCCCGCCATATCCAAGACACCGAACGGAGAAGCGCCCAATGGAAACTGCCCGACGGGTGAAGTCAGCGGATATCCATCATTGATGCCGCGATGGACAAGCGATTGCTCGATATGGGCGAAGTATTTCGCAAAGCTATCATCGGCGTAATTGGCCTGCCGCCTGTCTGACGGCGTATTGCCCCACGGGTATATACAACCATCAGCCCCTCGTGCCGCATATTCCCACTGCGCTTCTGACGGCAGCGTCACCGTTAGACCCGTTTCGGTGCCAACCCAGTTCGCAAACGCGATTGCATCGTTCCAACTGACACATGCAACGGGATGTGCATCGGTGAACGGAATTTCAGGATAGCGCGCAATGATATCAGCGAAACAATTGCGCCAGTTATACCCCTGTTTCGCGATAAAACCACGTTCGTCGAAATCATAGACCCAAGGCCCATCTGCACCAGGCCGTTCTGCGTCGGTGACATATCCGGTCGCATCAACAAATGCCCGGAACTGGGCGATTGTAACGGGTGTCTTGGCAATCCAGTAGGTTGACAAGTTCACGGGGTGCTCGGGCGTTGCATGGAATGTGTCACGCGCTATACGCGGGCTAAGGTCATTGTTGCCCATGGTGAAACGCACCGCCGGAATGCGGATAAAATCACCTGCAACGGCAAGCCTGACTTCCGAATATCCTTGCGTATTGGTCGCGCCGCCACTGACAAGGGCTGCGTCCCAAGTGTCATCGGCGGCAGACGGCCCAGCAATTGCCGCCCAAAGGGCTGTTGCTGCAATGGTCTTTTCACTCTTACCTCGGTGTGTCTCTGAAGGGCTCTGCAACGATCTGAAAGTCATCTTCGTAAACAACAAATCCAACCCGATCCGTTCGGATGGTTTCGATCGTATGCCCGTAGATTTCCATCAAACTGATAAGCTCATAGGATCTTGCAAGATGCTCCTTGGCCGTGTCTTTGAACCAACTCAAACCATATGTGTCATCCTCATCTAAGTCCGCTTGTTTGCGACTGAAACGGTCCGGAATCGGCAGGTTCTCTCGAAACCACGCGAGTATCTCTTCAAGTTGCTCTTTCGTGAAAGCATCAACGTCTGGATCCTCGCGCATCTGGTAGGCAGGCACGAAAAAGCCTTCGCGGAATGACATCATTTGGACGTTGGTTTGCGAAACGAAACGAATAAACACTTAGTTCTCTTGGCCCTGCGTGGATTGGTGCATTCGAGAACGGCTAATCGTGCATTTGACAATAGTCAATATGGGCTCGAAGCGGACTTGCGGCGGCGCAGCTCAACCAAGACGCCCTCCGATGACAGCTATAGGGATATTTTGTTGAAAAACTCTTTCTTGATCGACGGATGATCTGCTGATTCAATTCGCCCTGTGGGGAGGGATTGGCGATGATGGGACCGAGGCAGGAAGCGCAAGCGTCGCTGTTTTACGAGTTTTCTCTGGAAGACCATGTCCCTCAAGATCACCTGTTGCGTTCGATTGATCGGTTCGTCGATCTGAGCGACATCCGCCAGTATCTGGCCGATTTCTACAGCCATACTGGTCGTCCATCGGTTGATCCAGAGCTACTGATCCGCATGCTGTTGGTGGGATACTGCTTCGGCATCCGTTCTGAGCGACGGCTTTGCGAAGAGGTGCATCTGAACCTCGCGTATCGTTGGTTCTGCCGTCTCGATCTGAATGATCGCGTGCCGGATCATTCAACGTTTTCCAAGAACCGGCATGGGCGTTTCCGTGAGAGCGAACTACTGCGTCATCTGTTTGAGATGACCGTTGCGCGGTGCATCGAAGAAGGTCTGGTCAGTGGCCAGCGCATGGCAATTGATGCCAGCCTGATCGAGGCGGATGCGAACAAACAGAACTCCACCCCAAAGGAAGAGTGGGATGCTTCGGACATCAACCCGGCGGATGCGCCCCGCGCCGTGCGTGAGTATCTCGACACGCTGGATGAGGCTGCATTCGGCGCGGCCAGCGAAGTGCAGCCGAAGTTCACATCCCATTCCGATCCAGCGAGCCAATGGACGGCGGCACGCAAAGGGCCTGCATTCTTTAGCTATTCTGACAACTACCTGATCGACACAGACCACGGCGTGATAGTTGACGTGGAAGCGACCCGCTCGATCCGGCAAGCCGAGGTTGGATCGACCAAGACCATGCTGAACCGGGTGAAGCAGAAGTTTGATTTGCACCCAGAGCGCTTGATCGCCGACACTGCATATGGCACCGGGCCGCTTCTCGGTTGGCTGGTCGAACGCCAGATCGCGCCGCACATTCCGGTGTTCGACAAGTCCGGACGCAACGACGGAACCTGGACTCGCGCCGACTTTGAATGGGACGCGGAGAACGATCAATACATCTGCCCCGAGGGGCATGAACTCAAACAGTTCCGTCGCAACTACTCAGACCCGAACCGACGGCCGACCGGCAAGGGCACAGCTCGCTACCGCGCCTTGAAAGAGGTCTGTCAGGTCTGCCCATCCAAAGCCAAGTGTTGTCCAAACGCTGATGCCCGCAAAATTAGCCGCGAAGAAACTGAAGACGCCCGCCAGGTTGCCCGCGACATCGCCAAGACCCGCCAATACGACGTCTCGATGAAGCTGCGGAAGAAGGTCGAGATGCTCTTTGCTCACCTCAAACGGATCCTTGGCTTGGGTCGCCTCCGATTACGTGGTCCATGCGGCGCCAATGACGAATTCCTCCTCGCCGCTACCGCCCAGAACCTCCGCAAACTGGCCAAGATCTATCCTGCACCGCAGCAAACGCGCAAAGCCTGATCAGAAAGGCACTCGCGCCCAGTTCGGATCGCTACTTTCTGCGCCAGCAACACGTTGTTTTTCCACAGAATCGGGACTTTTGAGACATTCGCTGCGTTTGCACCAATGTCCGGTTCGGCGACCCATTCAGTAAATCAGCTAAAACCCTCTGAAAACATCTGGACATCAAGACCAGAACCGAGCAAGACAAAGTCAGCTTGAAAACCTTGGTTCTGAACACCCAAGTTGCAGAAGTTTTGCCAAAATTAAGGAAATTGCCATGCGAGCATTAATCTTGCTTTCAATTGCTCTTGTTGCTGCCTGTAACCCAGACGGGAGTACTTCGGTGGTTACATCTGACGTCAGCCGATACTCGCCGTCGGAAAGGGCGTGCCTCCAATCCGGGTTCAAGAGAGGTACTGCGGAATTCATGCACTGCGTGAGCTTAAGCACAGCGGTTTCTCAACAGTTCGAAGTGGAAAGAGATCTGGCACGGACAGAGGCGACCATCGGGGTTGGTCTGGCAGCCGAGATTTGTGATGGACATGCACGAAGTAGGCTTGAACACCCTGTGAGAAAGATCATTTCTCAGTCTGTAACTGGCCAATATGTCAAGTCAGTTGACCTTTCCTACGAGATCGACATGTCATTGGTAAATCCGGACATCGTCTATGCGACCAGGGATGTTCGCTGCACCTTGCGGGGGCGTGAGCTGGTGGATTTCAATGCCAATAATTGAAGTCGCGCACAGTAGCACTGTTGGTTCTTCAGTCCGAATGCCCTCGCAGATATCGCCGCAGAATGGATGAAAGACCGATCACTACCAAGGCTACTATGCAGCGCGCCATATTACTGCGGCGCAGCTATTCGGAAGAGACTGGGCTACTGACCTACTTCGTGCGGGACAAAGCGCATTCTCTACGGATGCGCTGAGGTCGGCTCTAGCAAGTTTGGAAAATCTAAACTTGTCGTTGGCTTTGGGCCAAACACTACCACGTCAAACCTCGAAATAGCGGGGCACGGTGTGGAACCCAATTTGTCGCTGTCATAAATAGGCGATATTGAGGAGTACATAGGAAGGCAAAAAAGGATGACAGAACGCGTATCGCAGGTCCAAGGACAACTGTCTAAATTGATTGCAGTGAACCTTGGTTTGCCTTTGATCTTTCATTTTGCGCTTCTCACATTTGAGCCGGGCCAAGCCCGTTTGATCATCGCCCTTTCCGCAGCAGCGTTCCTGGCGTTACTAAACCTGACCTTCTTCTTAAAGGCATCTCGAGGTTATCGTATCGCATTTGCCGTTGCAGGGTTTGCGAACCTCATGACATTGGTTCTGTTCAGCAATATTTCAGTAGTTTTAGCGATACTGATACTCGCGTGGCCTTAATTTTGGTATCTTCTGTTCGCATCTCGAAAACCGGACATCCATGCACATTGCAGCATTTGGCAAATTGGGCTCCTTCGAGACCTTCGCCGCGCTCAGTTTGAACGGCGGCTATGGCGGGGCAGGGGTTTGCCGCCTGGTCCTGTTTCATCCGGTGAGCTGATACCCACGCTTTTGCTTGGCGCGATAGAGCGCGACCATCGCGTCGGTCGCGCGACCTGCATCTTCGAACAGCTCAATCCGGTGCCGCCCCTGAGTGCCGATCCGACCCCACTCGCGCAATAGCGACACACCACCGAACAGGTCTGGCATGAGGCGCAGCCGGTAGAACCTATACATATTGGCTTCTGGGTCCACGCGTTCGATGAGGATGTCTTCTGGAAACATCTCAAGCTGCTGCATCGGATGCCCCCCGCATGAGGCGACTGATCGTGGAACGATGGACCTTGAACAAGCGCGCAGCCTCGGCCTCCGTGCGCTTGCCGGAAAGCACCAAATCGCGGATTTCCTGGCGCTGGTCGTCCGACAGCTTTGGTTTGCGCCCTGGGTGGCGTCCTTTCTTGCGCGCGCGTTCTAAACCGGCGCGGGTCCGCTCCCGGATCATCTCTCGCTCGAACTCTGCAAAGACGCCCACCATCTGCATCATCATGCGCCCGGCGGGGGTGGTCGTGTCGATGGCCTCGGTCAGCGAACGGAATCCGGCTCCAGCTGCGTCGATTTTCTCCATGATAGTCAAAAGGTCTTTTAGAGACCGCGACAGCCTGTCGAGCTTCCAGACAATCAGCACATCGCCTTGGCGGAGCTGATCGAGCATCCGGTGCAGCTCCGGCCGATCCCACCGGCCACCCGACGCTCGTTCTTCGAAAACGCGCTCACATCCAGCCGCGCGCAGCGCGTCGAGCTGCGCGGCGGTCGCCTGGTCGTCGGTTGATACGCGGGCATAGCCTAGGTTCATACAAACAGTGTTGCGCTTTCTTGTTGCTCAATCAAGTTATTTCGCAACATATATTTGCAACAATGCGGGACAGGGCAGGGGATGCGACTTTTCACGATGAATGGCACTGTGTTTGTTGGGGTCGCAGACCGGCGACGCTCTTCGCCGCATCAGTGGGGCAGGGGAGTGTTGCGCAACCGAGCCATTTCGCACGGCTGGAGTTGGTCAGCATCCACCGTTTGAGCAATATCTGAACATCTACTGATTCCTGATCGACTTGAATGTGAACGCTCCTGCGGAAACTAGGAGCCCGCCCGCGATCCAGTTCAACCATTGGGTCGCTCCTCTAAAAGCCATCCGATCTTTCAGTTTTCCAACGACCACAATCCAAAGGCCCGCGTTAATAAAGGCCAATGCTGTGAAAGTGGCAGCCAGGATGGAAAACTGGAGCATCAGTGGCTCCGATGGACGGACAAATTGGGGCAGAAAGGCGATGTAAAATACCAATACTTTTGGGTTGAGTGCCGATATAGCGAAGGCAGCAGCAAAGCGCTGACGCGATGGTTTCCTAGATTTCTCCGCCTCGGGCACTGTGCCTTGACGTATCGTCCTAAACCCAAGCCAAATGAGGTAAATTGCGCCGATAACCTTAAGCAGGTTGAACAGTGTGGTCGAGGCGAGCAGCAGACCACCGGCACCAGCAAGAGATGCCGTGATCGAGCAGAGAACGCCGAACGCAACGACCGGTGCTAGTTTAAGCGTCTGCTTGATCCCGTATGTGGCCGTTTGCCCCATAAGATAAAGAACAGTAGGGCCCGGCATCGCAATGATGACCGCGCTAGCGGCGACGAATGATAGCCAGATGTGTATCTCCATCGTCCCTCCTCTCGATCTGGTCAATTTGGGCTAAACTCAGAACTCAGGACTTTCTGACTTCTGGGCACTCTTTCAATTCGTTCTCTGATGAAACCCACGACGGGGTCAGATCACTGAATTTTCTTGGTACGCTGAAGGATCGAGCGTCCTTGCGTTACTAACTCAACCATCCTTTGCTCTGAGATATTCGAGCCGCAAGCAACCAAGCCCACCCGAAGGCCTTTCAATCTGTGATGAAGCGGGCCGCATATGGCTGCGGTCGCCGCTGCACAGGCCGGTTCCGCCGCAAGTTTGAGAGCGTCGTAGAGCAGGACCATCGACATGAGCATCTCCTCATCGTCTATTCGAACGACCTCATCCACACCCGCTTGCGCAACTGAAAAGGAGTACGGCAACGACACCGGCGAGCCAAGGCTATCAGCGATTGTACTGACCTTTTCCAGCGAAACCGGTCTACCAGCATCAAGACTTCGGCGAAGACCATCAGCCCCGCTAGGCTCAACCCCATAGACTTTGCAGCTTGGGGAGGCCTGTTTGATTGCTGAAGAAATACCGCTGATCAATCCTCCTCCACCGACTGGGACCACCACGGCATCAAGGTTTGGAACCTCCTTGATGAACTCCAGCCCACAGGTCGCCGCGCCGAGTGTCATCAACTCACCTTCAAATGGGTGAATTGCTACCCGCCCTTCGTGTTCCTTGATCCTGTCCATGGTCGCAAATGCGGCATGAATATCGTCGGCTAGGACAACCTTTGCGCCGAGTGATTTGCAGCCCTTAACACGAACTGGGTCTGCATTCTTGGGCATAACGACCGTTTTTGACGCATCGGTTTAGGCAACGAGGTTATTGTCATCTGAAAGTGTTGGTCGCGCTAGCGAGAAGCGCTCCTCGAAGGTGATCAAGCTCTTTCGCTTCAAGACGATCTATTCGTTGATCAAAAAAGCATCGCATCCGTTAGCGTTGGGAAAGAGTCTAAGGACATATTCAACGAGGACATCAAAAAATGGCGCTTCAATGAACATCCAAACAGATATCAAGAGCATCAAAAGAGTAGCTGGGTAGGCGATTGCCCGGCGCACTCTTGGGTTCTCGATTTCACCTATCGCCAGGAACGCAGGAATGCCAAAGAGCGTTAGGATTAGATAAAAGACGAAGCTCGCACCAAGGACATAGGGCATGACGCCAAGGAAGGGGTCTTCCGAGCAGTTGGACAGCAGCAAGCCGACTGTCAGACACATCACGAGGAAGTACCCGCTTACCCGGAACAAATAGTCAATCGCCTTGCGGGCAAAGAGTAGCGGTCGCGGTAGCTCGGATTCGACGTCACGTTTTGGGTCAATAGCGCGCGCGAGTGGCATAAACAAAGAACCTTTGCTCATCTTTTTTCATCATCCGTTCTTCGAATTAGAATATCGCCAGGCTGACAATCAAGGAACTCGCAGATCGCATCCAGCGTGTTGAACCGCATTCCCTTTATCTTGCCTGACTTGATCAGTGATAGATTCGTCTCTGAAATACCGATGGCTTTCGCCAACTCCCGAGAAGAGACCTTCCTGCGGACCAGCATCAGGTCAAGTTCCACCTCGATTGCCATGGTTTTCTCCTACAGGAACAGCTTGTTTTCTTCTTCTGCCTCCCAAGCGCGGTGCATCACGTTCGCAATCGCGAATAAGGCAATCGACAAGATCAGGAACAGCACATCGGTATCGAGTGGATCATAACCGAAGTCGAACCCCTCGGTGCTTTCCAACCCGGATACGATCAGGAATTGTGTAACCCCTGTCACAAGGTTGTACCCAAGCCAAAAGCCGAACAAACCCTTCGCAATCATGTGCAACCTGCGGGCAAGCGCTCTGAAGTCCTGCCCGGATCCGCCATCAAGAATCCGCCAAACACCCAGGTAAGCATAAAGCAAGCCCGCCATCCCAATGAGGGTGAACGTTAATCCCGCAACCATGGACCAAAGCGGTGGCGAAGCTGCCTGAGCGGGAAACCCAAATGTATCCCACACCTCGTTGTGGGCACCGATCATCTGTCCGAACCACAGCCACGAGAAACCTGCGCAGTAATACAGAAAACTCGCGACCATCGCGATCTTTGCTAGCAACTTCACTGGCCGCTCCTCTCGTTATCCCAAAGCTTAAATGTCTCATCTTCAAACATCAAGACTGTCATTCACAACATTACATTTTTTATGTAAAACATAAAATTTATGTTGTCAAACGTTTGAGTAGTGTGTAGTGGTCCCTCAAATCTTGAAATAAAAGGACCCGAAAGATGCACGCAAATTTGTTTAAACCGGCCCTGTTGACCTCGCTGATCTTGTTGGCGGCTTGCTCCGAAGAGCCCTACTCACCCATCGTGGACGGCAGAAAGTCCGCCAACTTCCAGCAGGATCTGGGTGCCTGCCGCACCGTCGCGCAAAAAGCGCAGCTGTCAAACCAGTCAACCACCGCTGGTGCTGTCGTTGGCGGGCTTGTTGGTGCCGCCGACGCGGATGATGGCGACGAGTTGGAGGGTGCGATTGCAGGTGCTGTCGTCGGTGGGCTGTTGGGTCGCGCGTCCGGCAACGAAGAACTCGACGAACGCCGTGAGCGGATCGTTTTTAACTGTATGCGCGACCGCGGACACAGGGTGGTCGGATAGAACGGCGCAAGTCCTAGGGTCAGGACCCCAACCTGCACCGCAAAACGGCTACTCGACCGAGAAGTCGGGGTTTGGCAGGCTACAAAGGGCACATGGCCGCATGGCGCAACCGCGGCTGCAAAGCCTCCTCCCAAACCCTACCGTGAAGAAGGTACAAAAATGATGTCGCCAAACTCACCCCAAGCTCACGTAGGTTCCAAGCGCGGTTGCTTTCGCTCCCAAGGAAGCCCATTCATAGGCCAGAGGCGCAACACACTTTCTAAATTGATTGAGGTGGCGGTTCTTTCCAGCGCAATGTTGTTGGCCGGGTGCGAGCAAGTGGCCATTCTCGCGCTCAATCAGGTCGAAACAACGAGTTTCACGGTTGAGGGCGCCACGCTCTTCATGGAAGGAGAAATCAACTCCAAAACCCTGAAGCAGTTTGAAGCGGTTATCGCTCAAAACCCCGGTATCACAACACTTGTGGAATTGGAGGTGCCAGGCTCGCTCGACGATGACACTATGATTCCCCTCGCTTATCGCGTTCGCGAGTTGGGCCTCACTACTCACTTGACATCAACAAGCAGAATCTACTCAGGCGGCGTTGATCTATTTCTGGCAGGAGTCAATCGGACCATGGAAAACGGCGCTGAGATCGGCGTTCACTCCTGGTCCGATGGTTCGCGGGAAGCCAAGAATTATCCCCGCGACGCGCTAGAGCACGAACAAAACCGAAAATATGTCGAAGACATGCTGGGGGACGATGCCTTTTACTGGTTTACGATCTATGCCGCGCCCGCCGACGACATCCACATAATGTCACAGGACGAAATCAACACCTATGGCTTGTTGACCAAATAGCCCATCGAGTGCGCTGTTTGTATTTTCGTTTCAATCTTTAGCTAACTTTGAGGAGTATAGATCTATGCAGCCGGCAAGCCGAATGAACGCAGTTCTTTGTTGGTGGGAGACGTTGCCCATCCCTGCCTTTCATTTCTCAGGCAAGCATTCCTATGAAGAACGGGGAAACGACTCCCACCAACAAAGAACTGCGTTCATTCGGCTTGCCGGCTGCATAGATCTATACTCCTCAAAGTT
>JBCBHE010000062.1:0-15739 GCA_038526085.1 Pseudomonadota bacterium
GGGCGACAATGGTCTCGCGATCACACAGGTCATCTATGACGGAATCGAGCGTATCGTGACAGGTGACGCCACCGACATGGAAGAGCTGCAGCAAGAGCTGGTCGAAGAAGTCGCTGACCTGCTGCCAAACGGCTAAAAGACTGTTTCGAACCGCTCGCGCGGTCCGACCCACTGGAGGGGCTTTGCCCCTCCAGACCTCCCCAAGGTATTTTCGTCCAAAAGAAGGGGAAAGGAGTGCCCCCATGAAACTCATTCATATCTCTGACATTCACCTTACCATTCCCGGCGAACGCATGGGTGGGCTGGACCCACATCGTCGGTTTGCACAGGCGCTTGAGGACGTTGAGGCAAAACATCGTGACGCGGACCGGATCGTTATCACCGGCGATCTCACCCATTGGGGTGAGCCTGAGGCCTATGCTGCCCTAAAAGAAGCCATTGATAAGGTGGCACAGCCGATACGTTTGTTGATTGGCAACCACGATGATCGCGCTGGCTTTTTGGTAGCATTCCCGGACCATCCGACGGACCCAAATGGCTTCGTCAATTATTTTGAAGATCTAGGTGACTTGCGGCTGATCTACCTCGACAGTTGTGAACCCAAAACCCATGCGGGCCATTTTGGGGAGGACCGCTGCGATTGGCTTGCAGCGACACTGGACACCGCCACACACGCGCGGCTTTTCTTGCACCACAACCCAATGACCTTGGGCTTGCCTGCTGAAGATCAAATCGCACTGGTGCCAGACGACCGCGCCATGTTTCGGTCTGTGATTGAGACTTATCGCGACAAGATCGACTACATCCATTTCGGGCACGTCCACAGGCCGATCCATGGAACCTATTGCGGAATTCCATTTTCAAGCGTGCCGTCCACCGGGAACCAATCCATCCCCGACATGACCGAAACCTCGCTGTTGTCCGGTGGGCCGTTGCCCCCCGCCTATTTTGTCATCGGTATCGAGGGTGCCAATACGACAGTTCATTCGATCCCGTTCACGTGGGACGGCCCGGTTCATCAAACGGGAACCGGATGGGACGATTGGGCAAAACCGGTGGCAGCGGAATGAAATTTATTCACCTAACAGATACGCATGTGATTGGCGACGGATTGCTGTACGGCCAAAACTCCGCAGAACGTTTGCGTGCCGCGGTTGCCTCAATCAATGCTGAACATGCGGATGCAGCTTTTGTCATCCTGACTGGGGATATCACCCATTGGGGCGATGCAGCCGCTTATGCGACCTTTCAGCAGGAGATCGGCAATCTTGATGCTCCGATCCATCTCATGGTTGGAAACCATGACGATACGTCTGCACTGACTGAAGCCTTTCCCGAGGTACCGCGCGATCCAAATGGATTTGTACAAAGAACCGTTGAAACCGATTTTGGTCGGTTTTTGCTGCTAGATACGAAACAGGTTGGCACCCACGCTGGTGAATATTGCAAAAAGCGGCTCACCTGGTTGAAGGCCCAACTTGCCGAAGGCGACGACCCCATCTTACTTTTTATGCATCATCCACCCTTTGCCGTCGGCATCAGGGCCATGGATACGATCATGATGCGAGATGCCGAGCCGTTTTATGAGGTTCTTCAGCCACATATCCACCGCATAAGACATCTCTTTTTTGGGCACCTCCATCGCGCCGTTTCAGGCAACTGGCGCGGCATCAGCTACTCTTGCATGCGCGGTCTAAATCACCAGGTTGCTTTGGATCTCAGTGCATCAGCAGAACGGACGATGGGGTCTTTTGAGGCCCCGGCCTACGGTGTTGTTTTGATTGATGACAACACTTTGGCGGTGCACTTGCACGACTTCACCGACATGTCCGAACGGTTTCCGCTTTAAGATCTGGACGCCCAGAAACTCCGAGTGCCACCCTCGAGACGCCCAGCACACCTTCAAAATGGACAATAGATGTAAGAGTGGCAGTCAGTCTGCAGCCAGAAGGCGACGACTTCGGAATTGTCGAATATGTGCCATTCCAGTCCCCAAAGGCCTCTCGCTCTGCGGAAAAACTGGCCCCGGTATTTTCGACCTCAAGGGCAACCTTGTCGCGGTTGCTGTTGGGTGGACGGCCGTTCGTTTCAGAAGTACTGCCCGGCGCGCAGTCCCAACGTCTTAGAAGTCATAGTGAGAATTGCATTGCGCCCTCCAAATAAATGGAGGGCGCGCTCGCGATTGACGTGTTTGCCTTAACTAGCAGATGCAGTCATTGCTATCGAAGTCAAAAGCAATGATGAAAGGTTGCGTGTGATCTGCGACGCTGTCACCGGGATCGACGATCATGGTTGCAATGTCGCCCTTTCCAGCCTGGAAACCTTCACCATTCTTGATGGCCTGTTGCACAATCCAATCGACGTCAGCATCTTGCCCATAGCCGCTTGAGACGCCGTCCAACACGCTTGTGTCGTATTTGTCGGTCAGCTCCCAAATCGCCCGCTGAACTTCCCAATCATTGAAACGTTGTGAGTTTGTGTTGGTGTAGTCCTGGTTGATGATCCAGTTGATCAGATCCAGGTTCTCGCCGGCAGATTTGCCATTGGCATAGCTCACCTGGTTTGCATTGAAGACAAAATCATCACCACCAGAGATTTCACCATTGTGCGAAGGCGAGTCTTTCGCGACTTCTGCATAGATCACTGGGTCTAGCAGGCTGATACAATAGGCATTCTCAAACAGCTTGCCATCGAAGCGTGCGTCACCCGTGTTGTCCAGAATGATGCTGTAAGCTTCGCCATCGACATTGTTGTCGAGATCGTCACCAAGCACTTTGAAAGTCGCCACCTCTGGAAGGCTCGCATGCATCTCGACAAGGGTGTCAGCTACGCCACAGAACGTCAGGTCGACATTGCCTGTGGCCTCTCCCCCTTTGCCGTCGGAAACGGTGTATTCGATCCGGGCGGTCCCTTGCTCACCGACATTTAGGTCCTCAAATGCCGACTTGCCGTCAAACGTCAGCTTGCCGTCTTTCAGTGTGACATTCACACCATCAATCGTGACGGTTTGACCATCTTCGATGGCGCGTCCGCCGACCTTGGTGATGGTCAAAGCTTCATCGTCAGTGTCGTTCGACAAGACGTTGATTGTCAGCTTCTTGTCAGCGCAGATTTTGCCGCTGTCATTGCCGACGATGGGATCGTGGCTCACGAAGCCTGCATCGATGTCGGTAACAGACTGACCAATCGCTAAGGCAACATTGGTTGTTTGCCCTGTGGTCTGGCTGGCGTCGCTGTCAATTGCATCATTTGTGCCTGCGTTGCTGCCAACCAGCTTCAGACCGTCAAGTTCCGTCGGGAAGGCGACGCGGTAGGTCCCGGCACCCAGATCTTCGAACAGGTAAGCGCCGTTGTTGCCAGTCTGTGTTTCTGCGACAACAGCGCCTGCTGCGTTCAAGAGCTGCACAGTTACACCGCCGACACCTTTTTCTGAGTTGTCGACCCGGTTGTCGTTCGCATCAAGGAAGATGCGACCAGCAAGCGACGCGTCGTTGGTATCAACGATCTCCAGACCCGCGTCATTGTCGATTGACTGTTCGCTGATGGCGAGCGAGATGACGTCGGTCCGACCGGTTGTTTCAGACGCATCGCTGTCAACCGCATCGTTGGTACCAGCGTTCTGGCCAACGATCGTCGCGCCATCAACTTCAACGGGGAAATCAACGATGTAGTCGCCTGCCGCGAGGTTCGTGAAAGCATAAGATCCATCTTCGGACGTGACCGTTGTGTCGACAAGTTCTCCGTCGGCATCGAGCAGATCAACCACAACGCCGGCGACACCAGCTTCGTTGTTATCGACATCGTTCTGATTGGCGTCAAAGAAGACACGACCAGCAAGCGAGGCATTAGCAGGATCAACCAGTTCCAAACCCGCGTCATTGTCGACAGAGCGTTCACCGATGCCCAGAACAATCTCTCCGGTGCGGCCGTTGCTTTGCGATGCGTCGCTATCGATCACATCATTGGCACCGACGTTTTGGCCGACCAGCGTCAAGCCATTCACTTCGGTTGGGAAAACAACCACATAGACACCAGCCAGCAAGCCAGTGAACTCGTAAGATCCGCTTTCGCGCGTTTCGGTCGTCGCGATGACGTCACCAGCAGCATTTTGCAAGGTCACGGTGACACCGGCAACGCCTTCTTCCGCATTATCGACGTCGTCTTGATTGGCATCAAGGAACACACGACCTGCAAGTGATGCATCGCCCGTGTCAACAAGCTCCAGACCTGCATCGTTGTCAGTTGACTGCTCACCAATTGCGAGTGTGACTACGGCGGTGCGGCCGGTCTCTACGGAAGCATCGCTGTCAACGGCATCATCGGCGCCCGCGTCTTGTGCGACGATTGTCTTGCCGTCGAACTCAACAGGGAAGTCGACGATGTAATCGCCAGCCATCAAGCCCGTGAACGCGTAAGATCCGTCCTCTTCTGTGACCGTCGTGTCGACCAGTTCGCCATCAGCATCCAATAGGTCGACGACAACACCCGCGACACCCATTTCACTGTTGTCGATCGCGTCGCCGTTTACGTCCATGAACACGCGGCCGGCAAGGGCGGCATCACCCGTATCGACCAGTTCAAGGCCAGCGTCGATGTCGGTGATGCGATCGCCGAACTGCAGGAATACCGTGCCGGTTTTCCCGTCGTCCTGTGACGCATCGCTGTCGATGAAATTGTTGGTACCGACATTTGCTTCAACAAGCGTCTTCCCTTCAAACTCCGTAGGGAACTCAACCCGGTAGCCACCGGCGGTCAGACCTTCAAAAGCGTAGGACCCATCAGCAGCCGTCGTCGTTGTCGCGACGACAGCACCAGCTGCCGAGAACAGTGTGACCTGAACGTTCGCGACGCCCATCTCACCGTTGTCGATGGAGTCGTCGTTCACATCCATGAAAACGCGACCTTCAAGAGCAGCGTCGGCTGTGTCGACGACTTCGAGACCCGCATCGATGTCCGTGATGCGCTCGCCAATCTTCAAGAAGACGGTTCCAGTGATCCCGTCTTCCTGAGACGCGTCGCTGTCGATGAAATTATCGGTGCCCACATTGGCGTCGACCAGTGTCTTTCCCTCAAACTCCGTCGGGAAGGAAACGCGATAACCACCAGCTGTCAGACCTGTGAATTCGTAGGACCCATCGGCACCGGTTGTCGTTGTCGCAATCGGTGCACCAGCGGCCGTTAGAAGTGTCACTTCGACGCCTTCGACGCCCATCTCGTCGTTGTCGATGGAATCGTCGTTCACATCCATAAAGACGCGACCCGTCAGAGAAGCATCCGCTGTGTCAAGCAACTCGATACCCGCATCAACGTCACGCTTGTCTTCATCTGGGGACAGGCTGAAGAGGCTTGAGGCAGCACCACCTGTTTCGACCAGCGCATCGCTATCGACGGTGTCGTCTCCGCCAACGTTTGGATCGACAAATGTCTTTCCGTCGACATCCGCAAAGAAAACACGATACCCATCGGCCGGGGTCAGGCCGTCGAAAAGATAGTCGCCGTTGGCATCTGTTGTTGTCCGTGCGACCTCAGTGCCGTCGCGGGTCAAAATGACTTCAACACCCGCTTGCACCATGTCGCCCGTATCTTCGACGGAGTTGTCATTGTTGTCCATGAAGACTGTGCCACCGACACTTGCCAGCGGAATGTTCTTAAGACCAGCATCAACGTCGGACGTTGTTTCACCTCCGACAACTGTGACTTTTCCGGTCATGCCGTTGTCGTCAGCGTCGCTGTCGATTGTGTCATCGGTTCCAGCGTCCAGAAGCGTAAATTCGGTGCCGTCTAGGGCCGTGAACATCACTTGATAGTCGCCCTCGGGCACATCATCGAAGCGGTAGTTGCCATCAGCGTCCGTTTCGGTCGTCGCGACGACCAGGCCATTCATGTCAATCAGTTTAACGGTTACGCCCGCCTTACCTTTCGAGGCTTCGGTTGCTGAAACCTGCTTGAGCGAGACATTGTCGATCACTGTGCCGATGCTGTCGCTGACGCCTGCACCTTTGATGATCAAAGATGTTTCACCAGCGGGCAAATCCAAAGTTGCTTCAAACGTTTGAAAGCCAGACGCGGTTGGAAACAACTCAGCGATCAGTTTTTCGCCGATGTAAACCAAAACACCGTTTGTGTCCGGGTTCGTACCGCGCATCGCATAGTCGATCGAGAAGCTGTAAGTGCCGCTTGTTGACAGCGAAAGCGCTTGCGCAATGGTAGAGTTGCGATTGGCATCAAGCTCAACCACTTCGTTGCCGTTGGTGTTACCAGTGCCGTAATTGCGCTGCTGAACTTCGATCAATCCGTCGGTCGCAACCCAGCCCTCAATTGCTTCGGCCAGTCCCCACCCCTTGCTACCGATTGTGTGGCTGGCGAAGTCGCCATTTACGATCAACTCTTCGCCGGCAACGGCGTTCGTTTGGTTGTCGATGCCATCCAGATCAGTGTCGCAGAACACCCGGCCTTCGAGTGCGCCCAAGACAGGTGCTGGCAGTGCGACGCCCGCATCAACATTCGGACGGTGTTCACCAATCGCGAGATCGAGTGTTTCGGTCAAACCTGCGTCGGGCAAAATTGCCGTAACATCACTATCGGCGGTTTCGTCCGCGCCAACATTGGCCTCAACAAATTCCTTTCCGTCCTGACTTGCAAAACGGACCTGATAGGTGCCGGCCGTGAGGTTTTCGAAAAGATAATCGCCGTTCGCGTCGGTGGTAGTTGTTGCGACGACCTGACCGTCCAACAACAACTCAACCTGTGCGCTTGACACGGCCATATCGCCAGCGTCGGCGACGGCGTTATCGTTGCTGTCCATGAAGTACGTACCGCTGATCGACGCGGTTGCGGTGTCGATCAGCTCAACACCGGCGTCTAGGTCGCGCTTGTCTTCGCCAGCGGCAAGATCGAAACGTTCGGTCTTTGCGTAATCACAGTTTTCAAAAACATCGCTGTCGATTGTGTCGTCCGCGCCCACGTTCGCATCAACAAACGTTGTCCCATCAACCTCTTCGAACAGCACGCGATAGCCGGCACCTGGCACAACGTCGGCAAATAGATAGTTACCCAGTGCATCCGTTGTGGTTCGCCCTACAACAGCGCCCTTGTTTGTGATCAGAACGACACCAACACCTTGAACTGTGCTGTCGCCTGCATTCTCAACTGAGTCGTCGTTACGGTCCAAGAAGACGGTTCCGCCAACCGAGGCCAACTCAGGCTCTGGCGCTACGGGGGGCAAATAGCGCAGGTCATCGACCGCGCCAGAATTGACAAATGTTATCACCAAAGCGGCAACGTCATCGGCGTCAACAGTAAAGCTGCGTACATCGCCATCGATACCACGCGGGATCGTCACTTCCGAAATCAGCTCACCGTTGCTATCGAAGGACTGAATGACCCCGCCATGATCTGCATCAACGATTGTCAGGTCCTTGATCGAGACAGGATCGTCGAACTTGAACTGGATGGACCCGCCGTGGGCTTCATCATCTGGATCACTTGAATCGTTGTCCTCAGAGATGATGAGCGCGCTGCCCTGTGTTGTTGTGAAAAGATCAGAGTCACCGCCGGTTGGGTTGGCGGTATCAAAAATCATAGCATCATTTTCAGATGTGCTGGTCAGGCCACCGTCTTCTGACCGCTGCGCGATGATCTCAACGCCTTCAAATTGGCTACCTACGACCGTCCCTGCCGCAAGCCCGTTGAAGTCAATTGTCACATACCCAAGGCCTTGGCCTGTATTACTCGTTACATTGGTCACGTTTGACCTCCTCATCACAACCCAACAATGGGCACAACACTACGTCACCCCGCACAACTCCCGGTGCGAGACATCAACTACCCTCGTTTGTCGTGATGAGGTTTTTGGAATGGACCGTCCGAGGTCCGTTTCCAAGACTGCCGGAGCAGCCTCAATCATTAACACAAACTTAACCCGACACCGAAATGACAAATTTGGTGCCGGTGGGTCAAAGGAAATTGGCAAAACCGTGACATTCGCGAGGTCTCTGGCAACGCTCATTCGTAAAGTGCGCAACTGTTTCCAGGCCAGGGCACAATAACGTACTCATTACGCTTTTTGCAGAACCGAAATGTGCCGATTGTGAGACTGGCTGCGCTCGCCGGCGCGTCGATCAAGCCCAAAAACCACGCTGATTCTCAGCCAAAGCCGCGCCATGTGTCGGGTTTTGTGCATGCATTGCGGAAAGATTGTGTCAAAAATGCAAATGATTGGGGCCAACCAGACGCGGAGAGATGTGCAGAATTGACGAGCCACACCGTGACTATGCGAAGTAGACGCAATCGAGCACATTTTCGGAGAACAAAGATGAATACCCTTCTCAAGTCACTTACGGCGGCTGCATTGGTCGTGGCCCCTATTCAAGCCCACGCTGGCGGCCTTGCCCCTGCCATCGAAGAAGCGCCGGTCATTATCGCTGAGGCGCCGGGACCTCAGACATCCTCTTCGCTATCCAGCTTAGTGGTCCCGCTTATTTTCCTGGGGCTTATCGGCTTGGCGGCTTCTAGTGGCACAGACAGTGACAGTGGCGGCGCGAAGGATCTGATTACCGGAAACTAGTGCCCGACGGCCTAGCGCAAGGTGCAAAATGTCGGTTTTGTATGTCTACAAAGCCGACTGCGACCGCATCATTGATGATGTTGGATGCAAATCTCTCATGAGCCATCGCGCCGTGCAACTGAAGATGCCGCGCTGCCTAGGTCGGCGGTTGTGAGCCCAATAAGACGATACGACGACCTGCATTAACGATTTGCTACTGATCTTCGCATCCATTGTGGCGTCGCCACATCGTCGCGTCGTGCCCATCTGGCGCAGATGCACATGGCTCACTGGAATAGCCCCGCAAGACAGCATAGGCACTTACCTGTTCGGCATCCAAGACTTCCAAAGTCATCAGATGCCGAGACAAGTGAACGTATCTCAGATCAGCACGTGCGGCTTCTGCGTACTGAATGAGACGCAGAAGGCGATCTGCATCCATACTGTCTGACCTGAAGCCTTCGTCGAGGCTGTGCTCCGCATCTATCAGCACTTTGCCCTTTGCGATCGCCTCAAGACGCATCGCTTCAAATATCGACGAAATACTTTCTTCCTGACGTGCCGAAAGACCGAGTTCTTCCGCTAATTCAAGAACATGAGCGGGACCAGGAAAGCCATTGAGTTCAGCAGGCAGGGCGAGCCTCCAGCCTGAACCTTCGCGTAATGCGTCGATGTCCTGTTCGGGCAGGCTTGTGATCGCTCGCGTCTCAAAGCCCTTATAAGGCTGGTGGGTCTCTTCCGCCGTTGCAGCACACGACAAGGCGAAGGAAACCGTAAGGAATGCGAGCGTTCGTATCATTTTGACCTCATTACTTTCCGCCGGTCTCGCACATTGGAAAGTCGTCGCATATGATCGCAATCATGTGGCAGTGGCATTCCCTATTTAATTCCGAGTTGGTCCAACGCTTTGATACTGATGAGACTATCTTTCGCAGCCGTTCAGATGTGAAATGGGTCTTTTTCGTGCGCACGGGTTGCACCGCGCTGGTGCGGCCATTGCCGTCAGGGGAACAGGCGATCTTGCAACGCGCATCCTCTGGTCACATCATCGCAGAGGCGTCGGTCTATACACAACAATATCACTGCGATTGCCTGGCATTGGAACCGACCGAACTTGCTTATCTGCCGCGCCAGTCCTTTCTGGACAAGCTTCGATCCGATCTACAAGTGGCCGAGGCTTGGGCATCGCATTTAGCACATGGCGTTCAACAGGCACGAATGCGCGCTGAAATTCGAAGTCTTAACACCGTTGCCGAGCGGCTTGATGCTTGGCTGTTTGAATACGGCGAGATGCCTGAAAAGGGGAAATGGCAAGGTTTAGCGGATGAGTTGTCGGTAAGCCGTGAAGCCCTCTATCGCGAACTTGCGCGGCGTCGGTCCGCTTAACAAAGGCGCCCCAAAGCGGCCTTTCGAGATAAGCTATGAAAGGACCGCTTTGACCCGCATTGCAGACAACATTGGCCGTCTCTCAGACCAGTTCGCAATACGTTTCGACGCGAATCTAAAAACAGGCGGGGTGCACTACATCGCTTCGGCGCTTGTTAGTGGCTGATGGTATGGGAAGGTCAATAGGACCCAATTCCGACGTCTTGTGATGCTCTGAAATCGGCAACCGTGGTTCGAGTTCCGCGCCAGCCGCAACACAGCGAGCCTCCAGTAGCGGTGTGGTGATGCTGGGAGACAAGATCGAACCAGTCTCACTTGCCTCTCAGAACCCCCATTATGACCCCATTTGAAGGCCCAAACTCCACATTGGTCGCCAATACCGCTTGAGGAGTAACGATAACCGAGAATTATGCGTACCCCTTCAGGCCCAGTTTTGCTTGTTTCTGATGTCGCGAAAGAATTTGAAGACCTGGATATCAGTAGGCTCGATCTTGAGGTTTCCGAACGAGAAACGATCCGAGGCATAATGAGCGGCATCGGAGATGCGGGGTACACCTGCAAGCATATCCAAGACCCGAAAGAGCTACCATCCGCGGCCGAAGGATGCCCTAACAGCGTCGTTTTGAGCATCTGGTCCGGCACTGACAACAGGAACAGAAGGGCGATCGTGCCATCCATCTGCGAGGCGCATCAGATAAATTACATTGGGGCCGATCCCTACGCTGCCATGATCTCAGGTGACAAAGAGCTATCCAAGACAGTGTGTGCAGACTTTGGAATAAGCGCCCCTAGAGGCCTCCTTATTCACGGCGAGGACCAGTTAGATCGGGCGGCACTTCTAGACTTCCCCATCGTTGTTAAGCCTTTGATGGAAGGCGGGTCTATTGGCATAACCCAACAGAGCAAAGCAAACGACTTTGACCAAGCGTGTGATCAGCTAAGAAGGCTCATGAAGCATCATAAGCCACCGATCCTCTGCGAGGAGTTTGTGGGCGGCCGCGAGGTATCGTTCTGTTTGATAGGCTCATCCAGTGTCAGGCATATCGAAGCAGTGGAAGTTCGTTTCGATGGCGAAGACGATTATTTCGAAGAACACCTCTTTTCGATGCAGGATAAACGCTCAAGGGAGCGGCAAAGGAAGCAGCGCTTTGTGAACGTGACAAGCGAAATTCCGGCAAGTCTGATAGCACAAGTCCGATCCTTGTTCCTGGCACTTGGCAAAGTCGACTATATGAGAATTGATGGAAAGCTGACGGACCGGTTCTGGTGCCTTGAGCTTTCAACTGATCCTTCGATCAGTAAAGTTAGCCTGTTCGCGCATTCTTACTACTCCATTGGCAAGAGTTATCGTGAGATGATCTCGGATATCCTGTCCACACGCCCTTCGAATGCTGGTGGAGGAACATGATAGTTTGGCAGGAAAGCCAACATATACGGCGTTGAAACCAAAAACTCTACTTCCGTGCCTGTTGGATCCTCTCGTCCCATAGCGCAGCGCCACAGTAACGAGTCAGATTCATCAATGACGCCAATTTTTGTCCGGTAAGCTGCCGCGTTATCTGAGTTATCAATCAACTCGTAGTAACGCATGATGTTGTAGTAGCCGAGGACATACAAGTACCTGAAGCCTATCGTCGAGTTCTCCAAAAGATAGACAAGGTTGTCTAAACTACTCTTCCTAGTCAACTTTTCTGGGTCAGGTTGATCGATGAAGTGGTCGTACGCAAACAAGTTAGAGGCAACAACAAGACTGCGGTACTCGTCGTTGCTCACTCTCTGGGCCCTTAGGAACAGCTCTCGCGTACCCGCGTGGCTCTCTCCGGTTTGATTGAAGACGAAGCAATTGATGAGACCTTCGATGTTGAGCAGATTGGCCTCTTCAGCAAAGTTTTTTGGAAAGGCATCGCGTATTTCGTTCAAAACCTTGGAAGCCTGCTCTAGTTCACCCAGGCGGGTTAACTGCATCAAGAGCACGAGTTTAGCTTGTGCCGCTTCAAACGCGTTCCCATTCGTTTCAAGATCAGAAATAGAACGGTTCAGTAAAGGCAGGCTCTCGCGAAAGCCATATCCAATGGAGGCATGCTTTAGAACCAACGATCTCAACTGCGAAGGCTCCTTACTTTTCGCGGCCAGTGCTCGATATGCGAGCTTCGCTTCTTCTATCTCGGATGCCTTGGTGGAAGTCGAATGCTGATTGATGACCTTAAGAAGCTCAAGCAAACACATGTCCTTAGGGTCAAGTTGAAGCCCGGCATGCTCCCAGATCTCGTCCAAACTGTGCTGGGACGCGGCAAAATCATCCTGCCTTTGAAAGATGAATGCTCGCAATACGGCCACTCCAAAACGGTCTGCTTCCAAGGTGCTGATGACTTCGTTTGCTAAATGTAGGTCCTGAAAGTTGATGGCGCTCGCGCAAAGGTAGTAGCCAATGACTGGTTGAAGCTTATGCGGGACCATACTGGCGAAGCCGACTTCACCCAAAATTTGCTTGAAAGTGGCCTTCACACTTCCCTTCATTGCGACAAACCGAGAGAGGCCGTAAATTGCCTGGCACGCATCAAGTAGAGTGTCATTACTGCCAGTAAGCGCCGAGTAGTACGCCAGCCTTATCGAGT
This sequence comes from Pseudomonadota bacterium, assembly GCA_038526085.1. Classification (GTDB taxonomy): domain Bacteria; phylum Pseudomonadota; class Alphaproteobacteria; order Rhodobacterales; family Rhodobacteraceae; genus Yoonia. The sequence continues at coordinate 12,547 of JBCBHE010000062.1, forward strand.
CCTCAAAGGCCGGCCCTGTTCCGCCAAGAACCCTCTCCGCTGCATCAAATTTCTTCTTATAATGTGTCTGCCATTGCCGAGCCGCGATCTTCATTAAAGGCAAGAGGTCTAAGCAGTCTTCAATTGCCGCCTTAAGAGAGTCATGTTCAAATCTGATTTCTTGATTGCGCCCTCCCAGCCGTAGCAGCTCATGTTGGTCCACAAGCTCGGACAGAATTTCTTCGATGTTCAACGACATGGGGCTTCGGTTGGAAATCTCGCGAACGTCCTCCTTCCTAGCCGACCCACCATGAATTTGGACTAAGCAAAGTATAAACTTTTGCTCCCGCGAAAGGCTGTCAATCTTTCGTCGCGAAGCAGGGAACCGGTTTCGAATTCCCGGTAAAACATTCGGTCCAAATTCAATATCGTCAAGACAAACGCTGCTGTAAGACAGTGCGCTTGGATCCGTCAGGTTTTTTAGGTCAAAGAGATTGAAACCGTGGCGTTCGTAGTAGTCGCGAGCCCAGTCGTCGCTTTCCCCAATATGCCGTGAAATCTGTCGCGCGTCATCCCAGCTTAGCGGGCCCAGCACAAGTGCCGCAGCCTTGCTACCAGTCTCGGCAACGATAGTAGAAGCAAGTTCGCGATCTATGACCCCGTGCTGAAAGCCCTCCGTTGTGAACTCCAAAGTAAGGAAATGGTTGGCTCGCTGGCAGGTTTCGATCAGATACTTGAGGTCATCGGCGTTGAGTTCTTGCGCATTGGATACTGACACCGCGATATGAAAACTTCGACCCAGATCAATGATTAGTTTTTCGATCCAGTCTTCAAGTTGATTTTGTTCTGCGAACAATTCCTCGATGTGCGCTGATTTTTTTGAGTTAACGACAGAAAGAAGCGACCGAACTGCGGAAACGCCGCCAAAAGTTACTCCATCCGCCAAAGAGGCAAATGCATCGGCGACTGACTTTTGGTTTCGAGGCGCAGACCACATCCAACTGGACAGGTTTTCATCTTCACCTGAGCGGATCATAGCCCGATAGTGCAGAACTATGGTTTGAAGAAACTCAGACCGGAACCCCCTGAAACTGTGATGTTGACGAAGGTCAACGCGTAAATGCACTATCTCGTCAAAGCGTAGGAAGCATTCGTCTACCAACCTCGATTTTCCGGCGCCCGACGGCGCCTGAAGCAAAAATACGCTGGGTGCAAAACCACCGTTCTCCACCACTGCATCGCGTACAAACTTCGAGAGGAACTCAAGCTCACCGTCTCTCGCAACGAACTCACTTCGGTTTGTTCCGGTACGCATAATTCTCGGTTATCGTTACAGCAGCCAAGTACCTTGGCCGCCTAGGTTAAAATCCTGGATCACCCTACAGTTGCGACAGCTGCGAGTCATCAAGCTTTTCGCACTCCTCAAATTCGTACCTCACTGTTGCAAAAGCAAATTTGCTCGATTCCTCTGCTGTTTTGAAGGGGTTGGAAGTCGTCGACAAAAGATGGCGGCCCCAGAGCTGCAAGCGAGGGAACATGACCGGAATACGGATCGACGAATTTGAGAACTACTGTCGCGAACAACTTGGGCTGAGTGAGCACAGCCTACGAGCCTATCGACAGGATTTAGCCGCATTCGCAAAGTTCAAGCAAAAGGCGAAGTTGAGCGATCCACCCTTGGCAGCTGACATCATCGACTTTCAGAAGGATCTCAGAGAGGAACAAGGGGCGAGCCCGGCAACAATCCGGCGGCGATTGGTGACGTTAAGGTCCTACTATGGCTGGTTATGGGAAAATGACGCCAGCTGTCCATCACCCTTCGAAGGTCTGCGACTGGACATGAGGGTACCCAAACGCCTCCCCCGTCCAGTCGACCGTCCCACTCTCGGTGCCGTTTTCAGGTCGGCCCAGCACATCGTGCAACTTGATCCCACCGATGAGCAATCCGTGCCGAAGGAAATTCCAGCTGCGCAGATCACTGGTTTGATTGCGAGGCTGCTTATCGTGACGGGCCTTCGCATTGGAGAACTGACTTCGCTCCGTGTGTGTGACGTGTCCGGCGCCGCGACGCAAATCCGTGTCCAAGGTAAAGGCGACCGCGAGCGCACCGTATACGTTGCCAATGATCGCCTCCAAACTGACTTTAGAAGCTTCTGGGAAGATCGCTGCGACGCGGCCGGTTCGCAGGCCTGGCTGTTCACCAACTCGATAGGAGATCGCCTCACCCCTCAGGCATTTCGAAAGAGGCTAAGGACGCTCTGCAAATCACTGAGAATAGAACCCCATCTTACCCCGCATCGGTTTCGGCACTCGGCAGCAACTCTGCTCATTGAGGAAGGCGTCGACATAAGGTTGGTCCAACGCCTGCTCGGACACGCCAGCATTGCCACGACGGAGATCTACACAAAGGTTTCGGACAACTCATTGAGCTCGGCGGTCGCTAAAGCTGACACTTTAGCTAAGGTCGATGCCTGTTGATTAGCTCCACTTCTTTCAGTTCTCGACGGTCCCGGACCGGATACGCCGCACGGACGAACCGCAACAGATTCTGGTGGCGCTCTGAGGTTACCAGAACCGACTTGGGGTCGGCCTGCCGCGAAGTACTGGAATAAACCCAACTCCAACATTTTGGTTTGGTACCGCGAACGCGGAGCGCTGGTAGGGCTGCGTCTGCGCAAGGTGAAATGCTGTTATGGGTTAGGGAAAGGGTCGCTTATTTTGAGGCGCTCGGAGCGTTGGATCATGGTTACTGTTCCAAATTGCACTACATATTGGGTGGTTACCACTTAGGTCGCGGCACAAGCGGGCCCGAATACAAGATGTAGAAATACGTGCTAGGATTGCTGTAAGGTGTCGGTGAAGCACCGGGTGAAGCGATATGGACCAACTACCGTTATTCGACCAATCATCGTTCTCGCTCGGCAAAAAGCCTGAGCGGGAGCTAGCCTCCGTGGTGGCTCAATATCAAGCCTCATTCAACAAGCCGAAAACTTAGCATCTGTCATCCCGTGTCATTCCGTCTCGATCGCTCTCTCTACAACTCGAGCTAGACTTCGCCTGTACCCCGGTGAGTTTTGTGTCCAAGCGGCTTCACTACGCATTGGAGTTCGAGCTCACAGCCTTCTTCCAGAAGCGCCGGGACTGTTGCGTTAGTTGACCTCAGTCGAAGCCGCCCGACGGCGGTCTTGCATTTCATGCTGCATTGAACAGCTGG
>JBCBHE010000063.1:0-15714 GCA_038526085.1 Pseudomonadota bacterium
TATACATAGCAGTGGACCAGTTCAGTTGGGGAGGCTCAACTACGAAGGCGCTCTGAACCCACAGTAAGATGACGCAGAGAAGATTGCTACTATCGTTTCATTGGTGCCCTGGACTAATATCAGAAAAACAGGCCTTCCACCGGTTGAAATCGCACAGATTTCACCGAAACACCTCTTAACAGGCTCAAATTTTTTCAGTTCCAAGTGAAAGAGTTACGGAGAAACCTCGATAAAAAGTAACCACAACATATTGACAAAAGCGGGTAAAAGCTGACGGGTGTCTACTATCGGTGGGAGAACAATAATGAAATATCTAGCAGCTATACCCCTGGTACTTGTCGCGGCGGCTTGCAGTCAGCCACAACCAATCTGCAATCAAGACGTCTACGACTCAGAAAAAGCGGAGCGTATTCCGGGCCCAATTTGCCCCGAACCTCCGCAGAGCACCAGTTTGTTTGGGCCTTTCCAAGGGATTGCCAAAGACCGTAGCGATCGACGGGATGCTTTCTTTTCACGCAATAGCAACGTCCTGGAGGAACAGGTGCTTTCGTCTTCGGGAGGTGACGTAGGAACCCCGATTGGCGACAGCCCCGGCGAAGATGGGGCTGATAGTCCGACGACTGATCCGCAGCCGACTGATCCAAACGATCCGCAGCCGACCGATCCAAGCGATCCGCAGCCGACTGATCCAAACGATCCGCAGCCGACCGATCCAAGCGATCCGCAGCCGACTGATCCAAGCGATCCGCAGCCGACTGATCCAAACGAGCCGCAGCCGACTGATCCAAACGAGCCGCAGGATGCGGAATACGAGTATTCAGATGGCTACAGCAACCCGGATATTTGGTCGCCCGAGAAGATCGCGGCCGACATCGCGAGACGTCAGTCCGCAGGTCTGCCAACACGCCGCGAGTCCCTATGCCGCGCCGGTGAACGTGCCAACAGTGAAAGAATCTTACGCGTCTACGGTTGCGACAGGGATCGCTAGCGCCTTCAGCCACCCTTGAAAAAAGTCAAAACGGGCGCCAGGTTCCTCTGGCGCCCATCAGATATTGTCAAGCCAGTTGCAGATCGTAGGCTCCAGCAGCGCCGGTCAGCACAACAACTTCTTCCAACACATGCCAGCGTTCATGGTCGCCGGTCCGGTCTTCCGCGATCTTCAGCACGAGGCTTCCATCATCCAGATTGCGATAACGTATGTTTGCGGTATTCTTGCCGACCAGTGACTGCGCCGCTTATATGATTTTCCCCCACCTTGATGGGTTCAACATCGAGAAGCTGAACCAGCTCCCCGGTAAAGCTCTGGAAGTTCGCCATCTTTTGTCCGCCGGATGCATTCCAGCGGATTATGAAATTGACCTAGCTCCCCGTGAGCCTCCCCAACTGAACTGGTCCACCGCTATGTATAGCAAACGGAGGACCAGTTCAGTTGGGGAGGCTCAGAGGGAGGCTTCACGCAGGTTCCAAATGCCATCCTGCGCGCGAAAGAAATCTCTCAGGGCGCGAAGCTCGTCTATGCCATGCTCTTGTCCTATGCATGGCACAACAATTCCTGCTTTCCTGGCCAAGACCGCCTGGCAGAAGACCTGTCGATCTCGCGGCGCAGTGTGAACACACACATCAAAGAACTTGAGGCAAAGCAATTCATCAAAGTCACGCGCAAGGGACTCGGGAAGCCCAACCTCTACGAGTTGTTTTTGACGGCAACCAAGGCACCGATGTCCAAGAGGCGCACATCCAGATGAGCAGAATCTGCACTTCTGGATGTGCAGTATCGTGTAATCCGGGAGCGCAAAATTTGCTCACTAAGAATACCCAGGTAAGAGCACCCATTGAAAAATACTCAGAAAAGAGATTTTCAAACTATTGGTTCTTAGGTTTCACCACGCTCCCGGCCAGAGGATGAGCATATTTTTACAGTCCAACTCTGAAAAAAGCGGAATGCGTCGTGTCCGCCCCGACGAGCTTGTTAAAGTGGCGAGTAGTAAACATGCTGGCTTTGTGCTACAATTCGAATACTAATCAAAGGCTTATGACCACTTCAATCATCATCAAAGACACATATGCAGCCATCCAGCGCCTTCAGGAAAAGGGTGCGAGCAAAGACTTGGCTGAAGAAATCGTGGCAACCGTCAGCGCAGCAAAAGTGGAGAGCGACCCGGCCACTCAAGCCGATCTACTGAGGCTTGAGGGTGCTCTCCGCTCTGAGTTGTATCGAGCCTTGCTGATCCACGGATTTGTCACCGTGACCGCCGTCATTGGCTCAGCGATTACCCTTGGTAGCTTTCTGGGCATTGTCGCGTAGGTATGGACGTTGTGTTTGTACAAGCCGTCAATCGGATCACAGACCTACCACAACAGACGCAGCGGGAGATCGGAGTGGCCCTGCTAGCGAAGGCATCCCAGCTTGACTTGCCCGTGATCGAGTTCTCCGCACACGCCGACGAAACGGTGGGGTAGGTAAGGGTATCCGCTGGGTATGATTGTGCGAGACGACAACGCTCAAGGTGCCCACCGCGCCACGGTTTCAGTGACTAAAACGGGACTTATACTTCGTGCCAGCTTAGCTCAGTTGGTTATAGCACTGGATTGTGGAGCCCCGTGGCCATTAAGCTTGCGACCAGTGAGCCGTGTATCGCACCCTAGCATTTCTGAAATACTATACGCTTCAGTGTGCGTCTGCATGAGCCTCCCGTTAGTCAGCACGCGTAGGAGGGAACACAAGATGCGAAAATTGTTAGATGAGCTTTGGTGGAGCGTTGGCGTTTGGACTTTAGGTCGTTGCCCTGATCCCAAGTGTCGCGGGCATATGGACATGTACGACGACCGTCCAGACCGAGACTTCTGCTCTAAATGCTCTCTGGGAAGACGGCAGCTGGATAAGGGTATGCGACGCCAACGCCCCTACGTACCACCTGTTTGTTCTGACGTTATTACCCTCGAAAAGGACAGTAATTGAGTCTAGCGCGAGTCTAGAACTTTGTGCAAGACTGTTAAGTACTTGATTTTATTGGAGGCGAGTACCGGAATCGAACCGGTGTACACGGATTTGCAATCCGCTGCGTCACCACTCCGCCAACTCGCCACCGTGGTGTTGCCGCCGGATATACGAAGCCCTAACCCCGTGCAAGGCATACCAGACCCTATTGAGACATTGCTCCTCCGGTGGAGGTATGGCATCAGCGTCGCAACGTGGCTGCGACCGATGAGAAGGGGGCGACCTTGGTCAATTTCGACACCCGGCGGACAATGATGGTGGATACTCAAGTCCGCCCATCTGACGTGACAAAGTTCCCAATTATTGATGCAATGCTGCGCGTTCCGCGTGAGCTATATGTGCCCGATCATCAGCGCGAGGCGGCGTACCTTGGTGATAACCTCCACTTGTCTGCAGACCGCGTCATGCTGGAGCCGCGGACGCTGGCCAAGATGCTTGATGCGCTGGAGATTGCGCCCGGTCATGTTGCGCTCGATTTGGGGTGTGGCATGGGCTACGCGACGGCTGTTCTCGCAAGCTTGGCGGACTTTGTTGTGGGTGTCGAAGAAGACCCAGACCTCGCCAGTGAAGCGGAGGCACTTTTGGCTGAACAAGGTGTTCACAACGCCGCTGTTATTGCCGGCCATGTAGCAGAGGGTGCCGCAAAGTCAGGCCCTTATGATATTATTGTCACACAAGGCGCCGTTGAGACAGTTCCGCAGGTCATTGTTGATCAGTTGCGCGAAGGGGGGCGGATTGCTTGTATATTTGCGGAAAAGGCCTTGGGTGTCGTGCGGTTAGGGCATAAAATTGACGGGGATGTGACCTGGCGCTTCGCTTTCAATGCGGGTGCGCCTGTTTTAAAGGGGTTTGAAAGAGCTCCAAATTTTGCTTTGTAGGACGCATATGCATGCACCTGCAAGTGACAACGTGTCAAAAAGAACGAATTTGAGGGACAATCGGATGGGACTGAGCACAAAAATGAAGGCGCTGGTGGCGGTTTGCGCGCTGTCGTTTGCGCCAGCGGCATCGGCCGAAACACTGTCGGGGGCATTAGCCCATGCCTATGATCATTCCGGTCTGATCGACCAAAACCGGGCGCTGCTGCGCGCTGCTGACGAAGACGTGGCGCAAGCGGTTGCTGCGACGCTGCCCGTTATTAACTGGAGCGCAAGCGCGAACGCGGTTGAGCCCCGCGCACCAGGCGCCGATCTGATTTCAGCGACTGCCCGGATCTCCGGTAGCCTTACGCTTTACGACAACGGTCAGAACCAACTCGCCATCGACTCTCAGAAAGAACTGGTGTTGGGCACACGGCAGGGGCTTCGGGATATTGAGCAGCAAGTGCTTTTGCGTGCTGTAGAAGCCTACATGAATGTGCGTCGCGATTTTGAGTTCGTGGCGCTCCGCCAGAACAATGTGCGTCTGATTGCCGAGGAACTGCGTGCTGCCCAAGACCGGTTCGACGTGGGTGAGGTAACCCGCACCGACGTATCACTTGCGGAAGCGCGTTTGGCGTCGGCTCGCAGTCAGCTTGCCGCCGCCGAAGGCAGCCTTGCGCGGTCTCGCGAAGAATATCGGAGCGCTGTTGGGAGATTTCCAGGACAGTTGACGCCCGTCGGTCCAGCGCCTGTGTCGCGCGGTTTGTCAGACGCTAAAGCCTATGCTGTGCGGAACCACCCGGACATTCTGGAAGCGCAGCATGCCGTAAAGGCCGCTGAGCTGAACATCATGCGCGCAGAGGCAGCCTTGCTTCCAACTGCGACACTCGATGGGCAAATTTCGATCGATGATGAATTCGAAGAATCTGTGCAGCTTGGTGTGACAGTCGGTGGGCCGATTTATCAGGGCGGACGATTGGATAGCCAAGTGCGGCAGTTCATGGCGCAGCGCGACTCCCAGCGGGCGTCTTTGCATGTGATCCGTCACAACCTGGAACAACAGGTCGGGAACGCCTTTGCAAACCTAGAAGTCGCTCGCGTGTCTCGTCAGGCGTCCGAAGAGGAAATTCGGGCTGCGACGGTAGCCTTCCGGGGCGTGCGTGAGGAAGCGACGCTGGGTGCACGGACAACACTGGACGTGCTTGAGGCGGAACAAGACTTGTTCGATGCCCGCGCAAACCAGATTTCGGCACAGGCAGATGAGGTAATCGCCTCCTATGCTCTGTTGTCCGCGACAGGGCTTCTGACTGTCGAACATTTGAGCTTGCCCGTGCAGCAGTACGATCCGACGGCCTACTACAACCTTGTCAAAGATGCGCCGACGGCGCGCTCTGCACAAGGTCAAGCATTGGATCGTGTTCTGAAAGCGCTTGGCGAGTAACAAGACTTCAAATCACTTGAAAACGAAGCCCGCAGGATTTGTGGGCTTTGTTCGTTTTGTGCAATTCTGTTCGTTTTTTGCATCGCGCTCGGTTTTACGAAAATTTAAGAATTTCAAACATATTGATCCGGCGTGATCGCTCAACTGTGCTTTTTGGGGGACTCTGATTTCTTGTTTGATTCTGGGGGATTGAGACGGCGAATTTCTGCCAACATTCTGTCCTGGGGAGTCTGAGTTGTTCGTATGCCCATAAATTCGTTAGGGTCCTCGCAACCTTCAGCCTGGGAATCCATAATGTCCGATCCAGTCACAAATCATGACATCGAGGATGTCTTGTCGTCTATCCGCCGATTGGTCGCTCAAGGCGATAGTCGCCGGACGGAAGAGATGGGAAAATCCTCTTCCCGCTTTCACGCGCCTACTGCCGAGGTGCCGCAGCGGTCTTTAACCCCAGAAAAGACTGGGGATTCTATTAAATCCGATCCAATTGAGCGTTTGGTACTCACGCCCGCGTTCCGCGTGACGCCACAAACGGATCTGCCTCAGGTCCCTACCGCGGAGACAAATGAGGTGGACGCTGCGTCCCACGACACCGTTACGCCGGCGCCGGACGCGAACGAAGACCATACCAAAGTTGAGGCGCCGATTCCGGTACCCAGCCAGGCACCAGCAGATCACGCGAGTCTAGAAGCCACGATTGCGGAGCTTGAAGCCGCAGTACACAGCCGATCCGATGAGTTTGAACCCGATGGGTCGGAAGTGGTCGAAACCACCGATATTCACGCCGCGTTTGCCAACAAGCTTGATGCGATCCGCCCGTCGCGCTTCTTGCGTTGGAGGGAAGAAAAAGACGAAAGCCCGGCACCGGTTGCGGCCGCACCAGAGCTTCAGGAGACGTCTGAAAACGACGACGATGAGGTTGCGACACCAACAACGGAGACGACGCTGAACCACGCGGTGATGGGTCATATCTCTGAGGCGGTTCAGGAAGAAATTGCTGAGGCATTCCCGCATCTTATGGCGGCTGACGAAGCACCAGAAGATGAAATGGCGGCTGGCCCCGATACAGGCGGTGCCGAGGCGGCATTCGACAAAACGACCGAAGAGCCCACAGCATCCGCTGAACCTGTAGACGAAACAAATGGTGGAGCGGCAAGTGACTTTGAGACGGAAGCGCCGGCATCTCAAACGAACGGTGCGCGCCATTCGATAGACACAGAAAGCACTGTCATCCATCTTACACCTGAAAAGGTGGCCCCGGCCCCGGAACCGGCGGTTGAGGACACCGACGTAGCGGCCAAAGCAACCCCGTTTGTGGTGGTCACCGAGACATCCGTTGAAGCGGAGGCGGATGAACCAGTTGCTTTGCGCGCGGAGTTTGACATTGAGCCGGAGCAGGAGACTTTTGCCGACGCTGATGTCGAGATGACAGCACCTGCAAGCGAAGCACCAACCTTCCGCCGCGCAACGAGCTTCAGTGAAGTCTACGATCCAGTCGCCGAGGCCACGGCGGATGCGGCCGAGGCCGCGCCTGACGCGGCTGACCTGTACGGCGATGAGCTTGCGCCGGATCCAGATGCGCCTGGGACGTCAGTCGCGGCTGCTGCGCCTGCTGGCCAGTTGATGGATCCTGACATGGTACGCGATATGGTGAGTCAGATGATCCGCGAAGAGCTGCAAGGCGAAATGGGCGAGCGGATCACCCGCAACGTCCGTAAGCTCGTCCGTCGCGAGATCAACCGCGTGTTGTCAGCGCAAGACTTCGATTAGCCGCATCGCGCTCACGACTGGTCCAAATGGGTGCGCTGACGCGCGCTCACTTTGCTTACTTTGGTCAGGCAACGGGCGCGCGTTTGTAGCCGCGATTTGATTGGGGGCCAGCCCCCAAACCCCCGAAGTATTTTCGTCCAAAAGAAGATCAAACCGCCTCCGCGATGGTCAGGAGTGCGTCCACGTCCATATGGGTTTCAAGATGTGCCGCAAGCTGGTCGAGCGTGTCTTCAAGACCTGCTTCATAGTCATGGCCGTTGGTGAGCGTGCCTAGGCGGGACAAGTAGGCTTCGCGAAACACATCCCCGCTAAAGAGACCGTGCAGATAGCATCCTTGGATGTGCCCGTTCATGCTTTCAGCGCCCTCCCGACGGTCGCCTAAGGTGATCCAACCCGTGTCGCTGTCTGGCCCGGTTGTCTCGCCGATATGGATCTCGTAGCCGGTTAGCGCCGCGCCGCTGCGCACCTCATGACCTGAGACCTCGGTCAGGTGTTTGTGGGGTGTCATGACTGTGTCGACGTTCAAGAGACCTAGACCCGCAACGGTTTGCGGCTCTCCTTCAATTCCGTCGGGATCTGCAATGGTCTGTCCCAACATTTGATAGCCACCGCAGATACCCAACACGCGCCCACCGCGCTGCACATGGGCCCGCAGGTCGACGTCCCATCCTTGGGCGCGGAAATGGGCGAGGTCCGCAATCGTCGATTTGGAGCCAGGAATGAGGATGAGATCCGCATCGCCCGGCAGCGCGCGTCCAGCTTCGACGATCTCTATGGTTACTTCTGGCGTTGCCGATAATGGGTCGAGGTCATCGAAGTTGGCGATCCGATTCAGCTTCGGGACGGCGATCTTAATGGGGCCGCCGGGGCGCGACGCGATGTCCATTACGTCTTCTGCGGGCAAGCGCCAAGCGTCAGCAAACCAAGGGATGATCCCGCAGCTTGACCAGCCAGTGTGATCGGCAATGATCGTCATGCCCGCGTCAAACAAGCGCGTATCGCCGCGGAACTTGTTGATCGCAAACGCTTTGATCATATCCCGGTCGCTTTGGGGCAAGACCGCATGCGTTCCAACGAGCTGTGCGATGACGCCGCCCCGGTCGATATCGCCGATCAGCGCGACGGGTACACCTGCGGCCGTTGCGAAGCCCATGTTGGCGATGTCACCGGCCCGCAAGTTCACCTCTGCTGGGCTGCCAGCGCCTTCGACGATAATGAGATCGGCCTTGGCTTTGAGGCGATCAAAGCTTTCCAGCACTGCGGGCAAGAGCTGCGATTTCATCTTTCCGTAGTCGCGTGCTTTGAGCGTCGTAAGACGCTGACCTTGAACCACAACTTGGGCGCCAACGTCTGACTCTGGCTTGAGCAGAACAGGGTTCATATCCGTATGCGGGCGCAAACCGGCGGCGCGGGCCTGCAGGGCTTGGGCGCGGCCAATCTCGCCACCATCTTCGGTCACAGCGGCATTGTTTGACATGTTCTGCGGTTTGAAAGGCGCGACGCGCAGCCCCCGTTTGACAGCCGCCCGGCACAGGCCTGCCACCAACACCGATTTGCCGACATTGGAGCCCGCGCCCTGAATCATGATTGCCTTTGTCATCCACCCTCCGTGTACTACCGTTTGTTTAAGCGGTGGGAGGGCGAATGAACACACCAGCACATGTGATCTTTGGGCTCACGGCCTTTGGAAAAGCGGATCAAAAGGCCGTCACGTCAGCGGCCATATTTGGCGCGCTGTTACCTGACTTGTCTCTTTATCTGATGGCAGGGGTACATTTGTTCCTGATGGGGACATCGCCTGAAGTTGTCTTCGGTGAGCTCTACTTCTCGGACGCTTGGCAGAACATCTTTCGGATCGATAATTCGATCATACTTTGGGGGGTCGCCTTCGTCCTGTCACTGGCTATAAGATCACCCGTTCTGGTTGCGCTCTGCGGTGCGGTCCTGCTGCACTTGATCCTCGATTTCGGGTTTCACCACGACGATGGGCGCGCGCATTTTTGGCCTCTAACAGATTGGGTTTTTGCTAGCCCCGTCAGCTATTGGGACCCAAATCACTTTGGACTGATCGTTGGTCCGCTTGAGGTCGTAATCGTGCTAATATGCTGTCTCGTGCTTTGGCGACGGTTCACCGGGCGCTGGATGCGCAGTTTGGTCGCTGTCGTGGGACTGATGGAAGTGGTGCCCGTTGTTGCCTTCAGCGTCATGTTTGCAACTGGAAACGGGCCGGGGTAGGGCGACGCGCTGCGCAAAAGAAAAACGCCGCCCCGAGCAGTAGGCGGCGTTTTCAATAGTCGGCCTGGCAGGGCCAACACAACCTTTAAGCGGCGCGTGCTTCCTGCTCAGCCGCATGACGGCGTTCGCTCTCTTCACGCGACAGGGCAACAGAGGTGCGCACACCTTTGCCCACAAACTCCATCAGGCCTTCGACAACACGCTCGTTCGGGTCGATGCCAGCGCATGACAGTACTTCACGCCCATCGCGGGAGCGTGCCCAACGGGCGATCTGCTCAGGCCCGTTTCCGTATTTCTTGTCATCGGCGATCGCGTCATCGAGCGCTGCCAGAACAACTGCTGCAAACAACTTACGGGCGCGGTTGCCTTGTTCGTTGTTAAACGCTGTTCCGTCTACGAAATCTCGCATATGCATACCTTGTGTTTTGTTCTTGTGCTTCTCGCGTTGGCTGAATATGCCCGATTAACTTTGATTCGGGCAACCTCTTTTGGAATGGCTCATATGCACGAACTGCATGGCTCAGGCCATATTTAGCCGTCTTGCGCGGTGGTTATGAGCGATATATAGCCCTCGTCATCATCTGTTCAACAGATTGCCACAATTCTGACAAAAAGTGCCTCATGCCCAAAATCAACGGAAATGAAATTCGCCCCGGCAATGTGCTGGAACACGATAGTGGCCTTTGGGCCGCAGTCAAAGTGGATCACGTCAAGCCCGGGAAAGGCGGCGCCTTCGCACAAGTGGAGCTTAAGAACCTACGTGATGGCCGGAAGTTGAACGAGCGTTTCCGCTCTGCTGACAAGGTAGAGAAGGTGCGGTTGGAACAGAAAGACCAACAATTTCTGTATGAAGCTGACGACATGCTGAACTTCATGGACAGCCAAACGTTTGATCAAGTGGCCCTGCCGGCAGACATCCTTGGGGATCGTCGTCCATTCCTCCAAGACGGCATGGTGGTCCAGATCGAGTACTATGAGGAAGAGGCGTTAAACGTCACATTGCCACAACGAGTCACATGCACGGTCGTAGAGACAGAGCCTGTCGTGAAGGGCCAAACCGCTGCCAACAGCTTTAAACCTGCTATCCTTGATAATGGCGTTCGTGTGATGATCCCGCCATTCGTCGGACAAGATGAGGCGATTGTGGTGAGCACAGAGACCATGGAATACGTCGAACGAGCCTGATTAGCCTTCTGTCGGGAAACAGACATTTTCGAAAGCCGGTACGCAGAGGCGTGCCGGCTTTCTTATATCTCAGGATCTGTCGCCTTCTTCAGCAATGTGACCGGCGAATCTTTTGCCGTCATATCGGACGTCCTGTCGTAGCGCAGATAGGCCAGGGCGCGGTTTTGATGCACGCTATGGATGTGCCCTGCTGGTCTGCCTGCTGCTGTGATCTCATCTCCAGGCGATACCGTTGCGTCAACTTCGACCAAGGCGAGGCCCTTGCGCAAATCTGTCTTGTGCTTCATCCGCGCAGCGATCTCTTGGCCAACGTAGCAGCCTTTGCGGAAGTCGATGCCGTTCAACCGCTCAAAACCAGCTTCGAGGATGTAAGTATCCGGCGTCAGCTCCTCCCCGGTCTGTGGGATCAGATGCGCGACATGGAGCGCGTCCCAATCGGTGGCGTCGCTTACGTCGGCGTCACCATAATGCCGCCAGCCCAGTTCCGGATGTCGCGGATCGGGTAGGGCGCCGGTTGGCGGGCTGCCGGTGCCGCGGGACACCAGAATATCTGTCTCCGCGATCTGCACGTCCGCGCGGAGGCGGTACATGCTCAGCTTCTGAAACAACATGGGGGCGTGGGACGTGGCAACGTCAATCAACATCCGGTCGGCCTTTGTGACCACAAAGAAGTCCGCCACGAACTTACCCTGGGGTGTCAATAAGGCTGCGTAGACAAGCGGGCCGCTGGGATTTTCAACGTTGTTGGTCACCAGGTTCTGCAGGAAACTCACACGGTCGCCGCCCGTCAGGGCGAGAACGGTGCGGTGATGATCGGTCATACGCTCTCCTCTGGATCCGCGAATTGCAGATGGTAGAGATCGGCATAGATACCGCCCGCGTCAAGAAGGGCATTGTGCGTGCCGCTCTGCACGACGCGCCCCTGATCCATCACGATGATCTGGTCTGCATTGCGCACAGTTGAAAGGCGGTGCGCAATGACCAAAGTTGTTCGACCAACGGACAGCTTTTCGAGCGCTGCTTGCACCACGGCCTCTGACTTGGTGTCTAGCGCGCTGGTGGCCTCATCCAGCAACAAAATCGGTGTGTCGCGAAGCAGGGCACGGGCGATAGCCACGCGCTGACGCTGACCGCCTGACAGGTTGGAGCCGCGGGGCCCGGCAGGGCTATTGAGGCCATTTGACAACTGCGGCAGGAAATCACTTACGTGGGCCGCATCCAAAACAGACCGAAGCTGATCCTCACTCACGTCCGTCCGCCCCAGTAAAACATTGTCGCGCAGGCTTTCGTCAAAAAGGGCTGCGTCTTGGGTGACGACTGAGAAGAGCCCCCTAAGGTCATGAAGGTCCAGGTCACTCACGTTCGTGCCGCCGATAGTCACATCGCCATCTTGCGGGTCGATCAGACGCGTTAGCACATTGAAGACAGTGCTCTTGCCAGCGCCCGATGCCCCAACCAGTGCCGTGGTTGCACCCGCGCGTGCCTCGAAACTCGCGCCGCGCAGGACCGGCAATTCACCATAGTGCAAAGCGACATTGTTGAATGCGATCGTTGGCGCGGCTTCTGGTCGGGCGGTTGGTGAGGAGGGTGAGGTCAAAGTTGGTTTGACGTGCAAGATCTCTTGCAACCTGTCAATCGAGGCTGCCGCCGTTTGCCATTGCCCAGACATTGCACCCAAACGGCGCAGCGGCTCAAAGGCCAGGGCGATGGCTGTGAAAAAGGACATGAACTGCCCCACCGTCTTTTCGCCCGAGATGATCTCCGCCCCGCCAAAGATCAGCACCCCAAAAAAACCAATACCGGTCATGACATCAATCAAGGCAGGCACCGCGGCGCGGCCAGTGGCAGATTTGACCTCCGCCGTGATCCGCTGCTCCTGAAGGCCCGCATAGCGATCTGCTTGATAGGTCTCCAAGGCGTTCAGTTTGATCGGGTTGATCCCATGAAAAACCTCATCCAATCGTGTCGCCATGCGGCCTGCCAGCTCACGCGCAAGCCCGGCACGCCGGCGGACATAAGCCTGGGCGGCCAGGGAGGGCGCGACAAGAAACGGAACGCCGATGAGGGCAATCAAGGTCCAGCGCCAATCAACGGAAATGGCGACGCCAAATAGGGCTACAAGCGCGATTAGGTCTCGCCCGACGGCAGTAGCGATCCCGGCCCAGATGGAATTGACGGTGCCAACGTCTGTCTGCACTCTCTCGATCAATACCCCCGGCGGATGGGTCTGATGATAGCTGCTATCAAGGTCCATCAAATGGCGCAGCATGTGATTGCGCATCGCAGCGGCCGCCTTTTGCGTCAGGCGTGCCATTAAGATCGTTTGGCCCGCGCTGGCCACGGCCCGCACCAGAAAGATCGCCAGAATGCCGCCACCAACCACCCATAGCATGTTGCGCTGTCCGTCGACGAAGACATTGTCGAACATCGGTTGAATAAGCCAGCTGAGCAGCCCCAGCATTGACCCCTCAATCGCCATCAGGATCAATGCGGCGATCAAGAGCGCCTTGTGCGGGCGCAAGTAGTCGCGCCATAGCCAAAGAAAAAGGCGAGAGGCCGCCGGGGTGGGGGTGTCTGTTGCCAAACTCAGGCTCCGCTTTTGTTGAGAAGGAGTTAAGGCTTATCCGCAAGGGGGGCAAGCGCGGCGCTTGACGCTGCAGGGCGGCAGGATACTGTCTGGGAACAGACACTTTCCATCAACAGGTCCTACCATGTCACTTGCCAACGGGCGTCAATACCTCGCCATTCCTGGCCCTTCCGTCATACCGGACGAGGTGCTTCAGGCAATGCACCGGGCCTCCCCCAACATCTATGAAGGTGAGTTGCATGATGTGACCGCGTCCCTCGTCGGGGACCTTAAGCTGATTGCGCGGACGAAGGGTAACGTGGCGATGTACATCGGCAACGGCCATGCCGCTTGGGAAGCCGCATTGGCGAATGTCATGTCGCGCGGCGATACCGTCCTGGTCCTGGCTACCGGACGCTTTTGCGAAGGCTGGGGCGATATGGCCCGACAATTGGGTGTCACCGTGCAGACTATCGACTACGGTAACGAAGCAACGATTGATCTTGACCAATTGGTAACGGCTTTGACTGCCGATCAGGCTCACAAGATTAAGGCGGTCCTCGTAGTGCATGTCGATACTTCTACCAGCGTCAAAAACGACATCGCGGGGATCCGCAGGGTTTTAGATGAGGTGGATCACCCGGCGCTACTTATGGCCGATTGCGTCGCCTCTTTTGCATGTGACGTCTACAAGATGGACGCCTGGGGTGTCGATGTCACCGTTACCGCTTGTCAGAAGGGACTCATGACACCGGCCGCAATGGCTTACGTGTTTTTTAATGAAAAAGCAGATGCGTCGCGCGGTGACTGCGTGACCGGATACTGGGATTGGCGACCGCGGATCGATCCAGACGAATACTACCGATACTGGTACGGGACAGCGCCGACACACCAAGTCTATGGCCAACGGGTCGCATTGGATATGATCCTGAAAGAAGGACTAAAGCCTGTCTGGGATCGACATGCGGCGCTCGCGCGAGCCATCTGGGCCGCCTTTGACTGTTGGTCAACTGAAGGGCCATTGCGGCTGAACATTGCGGAGTCCTCCCATCGCTCTCATGCGGTCACATCCTGCTTGATCGGATCGCCGGACGGAGACCGACTTCGGCACTGGTGCGAGCATAAAGCGGGCCTGACCTTGGGGATCGGGCTTGGGCGATCCCCCTCTGACGCCTATTTTCGGATCGGGCATATGGGGCACGTCAATGCACATATGATCCTCGGCGTGCTGGGAACCATTGAAGCGGGGCTGCGCGCACTCAATGTTGCGCACGGCGCGGGCGCGCTTGAGGCCGCAACACAGGTCATCGCCGAGGCGACAATCTAGGACGGCACCGCCTGCTCAGAAGCATCGAATGTCGTGCTGAGCAGAGGATCCCCATTTTCCATGAGGCGGCGGGTGATCGTGCGCATCACCGAGAGACCAAAACTGGGGTCTTCAAACTGCAAGCGCATAAATCGCTTTTTGTCCAAGACATAGACACGGGCGGGCGCAACACAGCGGACGGTGGCCATCCGCGTCGCGGCATCGGTAAAGAACGCAATTTCGCCGAAGATTTCTCCGGCGGAGAGCGTGATGCCCAGGTCCTCGATAACAACCTGGCCTTCGGCCAAGTAGTAAAGACTCTCGACCGGGTCTCCGCGCCGAAAAATAATCTCTTGCGCCGCAGCGGTCTGGAGTTTCCCGTATCGCTTGATGACATCAAATTGGGAGGTGGAATTCGTTGGCTTTTGAATGCCCCGACGCAAAGACAGAACCTGCCAGAAGCGATATAGGTTGATGGGTAACAGTACGACTTCCATCACTACCAGCGGCCAAACTTGAAGCGCGATCCCGTAGGTCAGAAAGCAAACGGTAGATGCGATGGCGAAGACTCGCAGTAGAAGCATCGTATTCATGGCGTAGGTCACAACGGTGAAAGCGGATGCGGCCCACCCAATTGCTTCAATCATGTCAAATGGTGGCAAGTCACCCATGCCTATCCCCCCAAAGTTCGCTCAAATGACGCCAAAGCAGTTGTCGCCGAATGACCGTGTCTCAAATTCAGTGCGCGCAGATGAAAAAGATGATTTTCCCCAAGGTCACTTGCCCGCGGCACCAAAGACGCCGCTTTGGACGGCAAGTCAATTCAGAAGAAACGTCTGGCGTGGCGCGGCATCAGTCGCTGCGGGTGCGGGACCAGCGCGTTAGGGCCTTATCGGCGCCATAGGCGCACATCAGTGCCCAGATGAACCCAAGAACCATATGGACGGTGACCAGTGCCATAAAGACGATCACTCCGAAGGTCACCAAGAATGGGCCTGTAAAGTTCTCCACTTCGCCGGGATGCTCTGGGCGTTTCATGCGGGTTGGCCCTCGCACTGGGATTGAGCGTCTGAGAGTGCGCCAGGCAGCGCGGCCGCGAAAGCATCAAGCTCGGCTTGCGGGCCGCAACTGACCCGGATACAGCGATTGAGGGGTGCAACCCCAGGCATGCGCACGAAGATACCCCGGGCCAGAAGACCCTGCAGAACAACTGTGGCAAAAGCACCATCACGTCCACAATCCATGGTCACAAAATTGGCTGCAGAGGGCAAAGCGCGCAAGCCATTATCGTCGGCAATGGTCGTCAAAAGAGCGCGAGCGGCAACAGTTCGCTCAATCACGTCTTGCAGATAG
>JBCBHE010000064.1:0-14762 GCA_038526085.1 Pseudomonadota bacterium
CCGCAACAAGAACAAGGCGTCGCAGAAGCTGATCGTTCGCTCGCGTCACGCCAAGAAGAAAGGCCGCTTTCGCGGACAGCTTCGGCCTTTTTCAGGACGTAGCTGTCGACGAACGGGCCTTTCCAGACGGAACGTGCCATATTTTAACGGCCTTTCTTCTTGGCGTGACGCGAGCGAACGATCAGCTTCTGCGACGCCTTGTTCTTGTTGCGGGTACGCTTGCCCTTGGTGTCCTTACCCCATGGGGTCACAGGTGTCCGACCACCGGAGGTCCGGCCTTCACCACCACCGTGCGGGTGGTCGATCGGGTTCATCGCAACACCACGCACAGACGGGCGGATGCCCTTGTGACGGTTGCGACCAGCCTTACCGAAGTTCTGGTTGGAGTTGTCGGGGTTGGACACGGCACCAACGGTGGCCATGCATTCCTGACGGATCAAGCGCAACTCGCCCGATGACAAACGCACCTGGGCGTAACCGCCGTCACGGCCAACGAACTGGGCATAGGTCCCAGCAGCACGTGCGATCTGGCCGCCTTTGCCGGGCTTCAGTTCGATATTGTGAACGATTGTCCCAATCGGCATGCCAGAAAACGGCATCGCGTTGCCCGGCTTGATGTCCGCTTTGGCGCTGGCGATGACCTTGTCACCAATGGCCAGACGCTGGGGCGCTAGGATGTAATTCTGTGTGCCGTCTTCGTACTGGATCAGTGCGATGAAGGCTGTCCGGTTCGGGTCATATTCGATGCGAGCGACAACAGCGGACATATCCATCTTGTTGCGCTTGAAATCGACGATCCGGTAGAGACGTTTTGCGCCCCCACCAATGCGACGCATGGTGATCCGTCCGGTGTTGTTCCGGCCGCCTGACTTGGTCAGACCCTCTGTGAGGGCCTTGACAGGACGTCCTTTCCAAAGCTCCGAACGGTCGATCAGCACCAGCCCACGCTGGCCCGGCGTCGTCGGTTTGTACGACTTGAGTGCCATGTTAGCTTCTTCCGTTTGCTTCAGCGGGGCTCTTATCCGAAGACTTGGCCCCTATGTGGTAAAGGCCCCCGAAGGTGCCCGGTTCGTGGTGTCGGCGCGTGAGTTACACCCACCCTACCGACAAATCAAACAGCCCCGGACGAATCCGGGGCTTGTCGATGGACGGCGTATAGCGGGGTGACAAGGTTGTGACAAGGGCGTTTGACTCGCAAAAATCATGCACGTGTCAAGCAGCAGCCTCCAACCAAGCCGCCGCTGCTTTTGTCTCGTCCAATGCGAACCCCGTGATCACCAGCCCCGGGAGCAGCGCGCCTTCGACCTCCGCCGCGGCCCGCAGCCAGGCGGCGTCGGTGCACACGGCACATCGGTCGAACTTGCCCAACAAACTGAAGAGCTTTGGCAGATACCCCATCTCTACCCCCACTTCCCCAAGCGTCGGCATCGCGAAGCCTGGAATGCGGTAGAGCATGGTGCCTGAATTGATATCGGCAGATTTTGCGAGCAGGTCGTCGAGGCCAGCGCGCATCGTTTCAGCGTCCAATGTGCCAGAGAGTTCGATCTCTAAGTGGTTCGGTCTCGGTTTTGAAACTGTCAGCATGGGGCCTCCTGTGGGGTTACCCCTAGTGGATCACAGCGTGCGTGTCGTTACCTTGATCCTTATCAAATTGCACCGTCGCACCGGGAGGGGGAATTCGCCTCCGCAAGTGGCGCATCGATGCATGGGACGCCGTTCGACTAAGCCACCTTCCCGCGCTCGGTCAGCCAGACATAAAAGCTTAGGACAATCGCCGACCCGGATACGATAGTCATGACCGTCCCGGGGACGAAGTGGACATAGCCCGGCACGTCGACGAACAGCAGATAGCCAAGGTCGGTGAGGCCGCCGATCATGCCCGTCACCCACACCGCCGTCATGTTGGCCTGCCAAATAAAGTACCCGCCGATGGCTGTAACGACCCCGATCCAGGCAAGGTTCCAACCGTGTTGGTTGAGGATCCCGCCCACTGCCGGTGCGTAGTCATAGGTCAAGGTCGCCGGATCAATCGCATCGGCAATAGCCGAGAATCCACCCGATGCGTCGCTCGACAGCACAATGACCCCAGCCAGCAAGTGCACCAGCCCCCAAATGACCCACAGCACTGCTGCTGCTTTCAGCAGGTTAACTTTCATGCCGTCCATCGTTTGCGCTCCTCAGCCGTGATGCGTAAGTTGATCAAATCCACAAAATCCGACTTAGTGGACCATGTCAACTAAATGAATACCTATGACAAACATCGCTTTGGCCACCCATCTCGACCGCTTTGTCCGGCGGTTGCATGTGCAACTGACGGAACGGGCGACGCAGTTCGATCCCGACAAAGTGGGGCCCGGCGGTGCAATCTTGCTGCTCACCCTTTCGGACATGGGTACGGCGCCGTTTAGCGCGGTTGCAGCGCGGCTGATCCGCGACAAATCCCAGCTGACCCGCGAGGTCGCTTCGCTTGAACGCAAAGGCATGATCGCCCGCGCGCCCTGCCCCGACGACGCGCGCAGTCAGCTGTTGTCGCTCACTGAGAAAGGCGAAGGCCTGGTGCGCGTCCACAAGGGGGCCCTTGCCGAGATTTTGGATGAGATGATGGTGAACTTATCATCGGCAGACAAAGAAGCGCTGACGCGGCTGTTGTTGGCGGTGGCGCCCTAACTGGCAGGCCGCGCAAAGGCGATCACAACGAACCCGAGCGCCAGTACGCCATGCAAGACGACCGCGCCTAGCGCCAGTGGGCTGGTGTAGGCCTCAAACGTCGGTGACGCGGTAAAAAGGCTGCCGGCGGTGCCCAGCGCATGAAACGTCGCGAGGCCGACAGCGATGACGCGCGCGGTGACCGAGGCGACACCTGGGCCGAAAATCACAAGTCCCCCAAGCACCCCTAGCGCGATAAGCGCGCTGCCCATGAAACGGAAGGAGATCGTGATGGCGACAGGTTGGGCGGCGACCATATCAGGCGTCGCCGAAGACGAGGCCCCAGCAAGAAAAATGCTGGCCCCGAACGCCAGTTCAAACAAGGTGTGGATTGCGAAGACGGTTAGAGCGAAGGATCGCATGGGACTCTCCAGTGACGGAGGTCTTACCCCCGAAAGATGTTTTCGTATTTCTTTCCGCGGGCCAATTCGTCCACCAATTTGTCGAGGTAGCGGATCTCTTGCATGACCGGGTCTTCAATGTCTTCGACCCTGACGCCGCAAACGACGCCTTTGATCAGCCTGCGGTTCGGGTTCTTGGCCGGGGCTTGTGTGACAAACGCCTGCATGTCGCGCTCGTCTTCAATGGCCGTCGCCAAACGCGTCGCATCATAACCGAAAAGCCACTCTATAATTTCATCCAATTGGGCTTTGGTCTTACCCTTTTTCTCTACCTTGTTGACGTAGTGGGGGTAGATGCTGGCGAAACTGTACTGAAAGGCTCTGGGGGTCATGGCAGATTCCTCCTCCGTTTTCAGCTTACCCGAACACCGCAAAACGACAAAGATTATCCGTCAGTTCCGACCAGGCGCGTGGTCAAACCAATCGACCGGAGGACGGCGCTTCAGATAAAGCACAACCTTTGCAGCGCACAGAAGGCAACGATCACTCAAGGCCAAAGAGGGACGGATGCGGCACCGGCTAACCTTCCGCGCGTTTCATCGCTTGGTGCTCGTCTTCGACCAGCCCGATCCTCCAATAGCCGGAGATATAAGTGTCCTCGCGCGGGATCTTACGCTCCTGGTGCAGCATAGCACGCAGGGTACGGATCACGCCCGACTCTCCAGCGATACAGGTCTGCACCCTGCCCTCCGGCCACTCCAAAGCGCGCAGGAAATCCTCCTGCTGCTGCGACGATGAGATCGGTTGCGGGTTAATCAGCCAATGCACGTCTACGCCTGCCGGGGCATTGATGGCCTGTCTGTCTTCATTGGCGGTTACTTCGAACAGGGCGATGCCTTTTGCGTCACGCGGCATAGCTTCCAGCGTCACAGCGGCCACCGGGATCGCGGAAGGGTCTGCCGCCACAAGGTACCAGTCGGCTGAGAAATTCGTGACCTTTGGTGCGCTAGGCCCCATGAAACCCAGAAAGTCGCCAGGTTCGGCATGCGACGCCCACCGCGACGCCGGGCCATTGTCGCCATGCGCGACGAAATCGATGTCGAGTTCCTGGGTCTCCGGGCGATAGGCCCGGACAGTGTAGGTCCGCCGAATAGGCGCAGGACCATCACTGAGCCGCGCAACAAACGCATCTCGCGTCTCGCCCGGATCGGGCAGCAGTAACTTGCAATTGCCGCCCTCGCGACCTGCGGGGAAGCCCTGCAATTCGGGGCCGGCGAATGTCACGCGGATCATGTTTGGCGTCAGGCGCCATGCATCCTTGACCGTCAATAACCGCGGTCCGGGTCGACCCGTAGCTGCGCGAAGTGTCTTCTTAACACCAGAGAGTATGCTCATGACTTGTCCTTGGTTACCTGCGTGCCGCAAAGACATATGGACCTCATTTGCGGGCACAACAGCGGGGACGCGAAAGTCACTGTTCGGTCTACCGGAACGGAAACTTCAGAAATGAAGGCGTTCTGCGGCAATTTCGATCCTGCTAGTCTGCCGCACGAAACAGACGATGCCGCCGGAAAAAGTGGCACCACTCAAACAAAGAGGAATGCACGTGGGACAAGGTCTAGAAAACGTTCGCCGCATATATCTGGAAGGTATCGCGGGCGGACAGGCACGAGAGGCGGTCACCAAATACACTGGCCACCGTTACACCCAGCATTCAACCGGTGTCGGCGATGGCGCTGAAGGGTTTCTTGCCTTCTTTGAGCCTTTTGTCGAACGTAACCCAAAACGCGACATCCGGATCGTTCGCATTCTCGAAGATGGGCCTTGGGTCTTTTGCAGCGCTTATCAATCTTTGAATGATGGGGCCGCGCAATGGGTCACGATGGACATGTTCTTTACGGACGCGGACGGCCTGATCCTCGAACATTGGGATACGATTGCGGCCTATGTCGCTAAGACGGCCTCTGGCACGGACATGGTGGGCGGCACCATGGAGGTGGACCAGTCCGCCGATGCTGAAAGCAATAAAGCGGTTGTTCTCGAATACACCAAACAGGTGCGTCAAGAAGGTGACCCCAGCAAACTTGACCAGTTTGTCGCTGCCGACTTCGTTACATATGCGGCCCCGATCTCTGGCGGCGTCGTAGGCCTGCGCGACTGGCTCACATCTGAGGATGCCGGGACCTACGAGATGCTGTTCCAGATCATTGGTCAGGGCGATGTCGTGGTCACCTACGGCAAGCGCCACGCTAAGGGGAAAGACATTGCGGTCTTTGATGTCTACCGGCTGGACGGCGGGCAAATCGTCGAACACTGGATGAACGAGGAAGAGATCAGCCCGCGTGAGGCCTGGGGGAATTCAGGGAAGTTTTAATTGCGCGGCAAGACGTCTTAGCACAGGTCCTGTTCTGCCAAATATCTGACAAACAAGAGCGTCAAGCTTTCGCGGCGCGATTTGTCGGGCCACACCGCAAAGATCCCCAGTGGGCGCAGGCGCCAGTCAGGCAAGAGCCGCACAAGGGTTCCGGCGGCCTCACCGCGTTCGGCCAGGAACGACGGTAGGACCGTGGCGCCAGTATCCAGCGTTGCCAAGTGATACAGCGCATCAATGCTGTCGACCTCGATCTGGGCATTGCCGGTCACGCTCTCTTCGTCGCCTTGCGGGCTCGTGAAGGTCGTCACATCCGAACGGTTTCGATACCTGATCCAGTTCCAGTCTTCCATATCGCTCGGGCGCTTTGGCGTCGGCCGGTTCGCGGCATAGCCAGTTCCCGCCACCAGAACCCTTTGGCCGTCGCCCAGTTTGCGCGACATCATAGAGCTGTCATCAAGCCAACCAACCCGAATGTTCATATCAAAACCGTCTTCCAGCAGGCCAAGACGGTTATCAGTGTAGACCACTGAAAAGGCCACGTTGGGGTGCAGCTTGGTAAAGGAAGCGACTGCAGCTGTCAGCGGTCCACCGGACAAAAAAGCGGGCAACGAAATCCGCAGCGCGCCGACGGGTTCTTGGCTGAGGGCGTTCAACTCGTTAAGCCCAGTTTCAGCACTTCGCAGCATCTGCACCACGTGCGCATAGAACATCCGGCCCTCGTTGGTGAGGCCAATCTTGCGGGTGGTGCGGTGCAGCAGGGTTACCCCCAGGAAATCCTCAAGGTCCGACACGGTTTCGCTAATTCGGGACGGCGAGAGGCCAATTTCCTTGGCGGCTGCCCGAAACGATCCTTCGTCGACGACACGGGCAAAGACAGCCATTTGCTTGAGATGATCAATCATGGGTCCAGCCCTTCCGATACTTACACACTTGACCCACCAAGCTGCTGCTTCGCGCTCCCATCGGGCCGTTCGGCCCCCTCAAACCATGCCCCATTGTTCCGCTCAACAGAAATATGACTTTGGAAAAGAGTAAATTTTCAAAACAATGAGGGTGCCGTAGCGTCGCGTCACGTCCTGGGGGATCCGACATTGCACGCCACAGCAACCTTTCAAACACAGCACGCGACCCGGCATCTGGCAGCACTTTGCCAGCACTTCGCCACGAAGGTAGCGGTCACCTTCACGGCGTCCGCTGGGCATGTGGCGTTTCCGTTTGGTCACTGTGAACTGACTGCTGATGACAGGTGCTTAATGCTGAATGCATCAGCAGGCGACGCTGACCAACTTCATTTGGTCATCGACGTGGTCACACGTCACCTCGAACGGTTCGCCTTTCGGGAAAACCCGGATCTCGACTGGGACATTCCGTCCCAACCGCATTCCCAAACTTCATCGAAGGAGACGCATAGATGACGTTCAAACCCCTGATGTTGGCCACGATGGTCAGTTTTGCATCAACCAGCATGGCGAGCGCCGACAGCGCCGAAAGCAAGGCCTTTGTCTTAGAAGCCCTCGAAGCGACGCTCTTGTCAGGGAATGTCGACGCGGTCCCGAAGTATTTCGCGCCTGACTACATCCAACACAATCCGAACTTTGCAAACGGTGTTGAAGCCCAAAAGGGCGTTATCGGATTTCTGGCGGGCAACGATGCGTTCTCGGTGGAATACGTGCGCGTGATCGCCGATGACGACATTGTCGCCGTCCACGCCCGCTATGAAGGCTTTGGTCCCGAAGCAACTATCGGTTTCGACGTGTTCCGCGTCGCAGACGGGATGATCGTAGAGCACTGGGACAACCTGACCCAGGAGACGCCGCCAAACCCGTCTGGACGCACCCAGATCGACGGCGAGACCGAGATTTCGGACTTGGACAAGACCGAAGCCAACAAGGCCAAGGTTCTTGAATTCATCACCAAATCGCTGATCGAGCAGGCCGAAATAAACATCACCGACTACATCAGCCCGGTCACTTACCTTCAGCATAATTCCCAGGTTGCCGACGGGCTTGAGGGGTTCGGGGCCTTCATGGCGGACATGGCCGAACAGGGCGTCACCATGACGTACAGCAAGGTCCACCATGTCATCGGCGAGGGCAATTTTGTTCTGACGATGTCCGAAGGGGCATTCGGCGGCGACGCCATGTCCTTCTACGACCTCTTCCGTCTCCAGGACGGCCTGATCGTTGAACACTGGGACATCATTGAGCCGATGCCCGGGCCAGACGCACCGCACAACGAAGCCGGAAAATTCTAAAGCAAATCGGAGATCACATGCACCGCAGAACACTTATCAAAACCGGTCTTGCGACAACGCTCGCAACCATTCTCGCAACACAAGCAGGAGCACAGACAATGGATGAAATCAGCCAAGCCTCTTTCGATACGGTCATGGCGTTCATGGGGGCAATGGGTGAAGGCCCGGACGCGATGTCACCCTTGATGGCCGACGATATGGTGTGGCGCAACGAAGGCGACACATCGATCCCATGGGTCCACGGCGGCATTCAAGGCAAAGAAGCGATCTTTGAATTCCTCGGCGTTTTTGGCGCCGGTCTTCAGACCACCAAATGGGAAAACACCGACGCTTTCGCCTCTGGTGATACGGTCGCTGTCTTTGGTGTCATGAACGGTGTCACCACCGTCAACGGCAACGAGATTGGCGAATTCAGCTTCGCGCTGCGCGCCAAGGTGCGCGATGGCCAGGTCGTCCTTTGGCACTGGTTCGAAGACAGCTTCGCGCTCAGCCAAGCTTATCACGGCAACTGAGCTATCCACTTTTTCAGGAGAACAAAATCATGACCGACTCCATCTCGCGCCGTCGCTTTTTCCAAGGCGCCGCATTGTCCGCCGGGGCTGTCGCGCTAATCCGCGCAGGCCTCACACCAACACCTGTCCAGGCGCAAGGCGACCTGCCGCCAGGCACCGTCATGTCCTTCGCTAAGGTTGGCGTGAATTTTCACACGTATATCTCTCCGGCGCAGGCGGTGAACGTAACCGCGCATGTCATCGAACTGGGCGATCAACTGTTGGTCGTCGACTCCACCTTCTTGGCACCCACCGCGGCAGAGCTTGCTGGCGTGATCGCGTCGACAGGCAAGCCCGTGCACACTGCCTACGTCAGCCACGAGCACCCCGACCACTGGGGTGGTGTTTCAACCCTATCTGACCTCAGCTTCGTCACCCTGCCCGAAATCCGCGAGGGTCTGCGGGCAGAAGCGACCAACGGCGAAAACCCGGAACCAACCTCGCTTTTGACCGGCAGTGATCTGGCACTGGGCATGACTGAGATCGGCGGCGTTCCCGTCGAGTTCCGTGCTTACGACAATGCCGAGGCCCCCAAGGCCATCGTCGCGGTCCTGCCAGAGCAGAAGGTCGCCGTGGTGCAGGATCTTGTCTACAACAACGTCTATTTCGCGCCGGGCATCGACCGTAAGAACTGGATCGCAACGCTGGAATCCTTCCGCGATGATCCATCGTTCGAAACACTGCTGGTCGGTCACGGACTGCCAACAACGCGGGGTGAGCTCGACTCCGCTATCGCATACCTCAAAGCCTTCGATGCGGCCTGGGATGCGGGCGGCGACCCCGATGCGGTCTCAGCGGCGATGATGGAAGCCTACCCAAGCTACGACGGCGCATTCCTGCTCGGCCTCATTGAAGCCTACTGGGACAAATAACTGACGCGGGTTGAGGCGCTGACAAAGCGCCTTAACCCCACAAAGACTTTGCCAAAACTGGACCTCAAGATGACCCTGAACAAAGACTATCTTCTGCCGCGCATCCTGATCGGCTTTATGGGGCTGGCGATGCTTGCTGCCACCCTCCCGGCATACGGAAACCCGACGTCTAATCCGGGGCTGATCAACCTCGTTGACCCGGCCTTGTCCCTTGGGGAAACAGCAGGTGCGTTTCTGGGGCGGCAACTTACCGTCATTCTGATCGCACTGATCGGGGCGATAACCGGCCTGCGACACCTCGTGATGATCGGCGGTTTCGGCATGGCCTTCATGAACGGTCATGACGCGGTCTTCATGGGTCTTATGGGCGGGCCGGACTTTCGGATCGCTGGGATTGCCGGACTCGTTTTCGCGATCTTTGGCGTGCTGGCAATTGTCCTGGTGTGGCGCAAACCTGTCTGAGATCTCCTGCATGGGCGGCAATTCCACCGCCCAATCGCGGGCAAGAAAGGGGAATACACCATGACAATCGCAGTCTCGGCAGTATCAGGTCAGTTGGGTGCGCAGATCGCGCGGGCGCTTTTAAAGCAAGCCAGCGGACGACCCGTTATTGGGCTGGCGCGATCGCCCGACAAGGTGCAACTCTCGGACATCGCTGTGCGCCCGGGCGAATACACAGATAGGGCCGCCTTGGCCGCATCGCTGGCCGGCGTGGACACTTTTGTCATGGTGTCACTGAACACGCCACCCGAGGTGCGCACCGATCAGCACCGCATTGCCCTCGCCGCGGCAAAAGACGCAGGCGTGCAGCGGATCGTCTACACCAGCGTTCAGGGGGCAAATGAGGGGACGGCTTTTTCACCCGTCATCCAAAGCAACCGACAGACTGAAGCAGATTTGGAAGTTGGGGGTTTCGACTGGACGGTCGGACGCAACGGCATCTACATCGAGCCGGATA
The DNA here is from genome assembly GCA_038526085.1 of Pseudomonadota bacterium. GTDB lineage: Bacteria > Pseudomonadota > Alphaproteobacteria > Rhodobacterales > Rhodobacteraceae > Yoonia. The sequence continues at coordinate 10,057 of JBCBHE010000064.1, forward strand.
TCGACTACATCGAGAGCTACAAGGCGGCGGGCGAAATCGCGAATTCCGCCGGTGACGGTGCTTGCGGATACACCACACGTGATGAACTTGCGGCTGCATACGCGAGCATCGCCTTGGACAATCGTCACAACGGGGAAGTCTACAATCTCCATGGGCCGCTGCTGACGCAGGCGGACCTCGCCACGCATCTGAACAAAGCTTTCGGAACAACGCTGCGCTATCGTCAGATGTCGGTCGAGGACTACCGTGCCGACCGCCGCGAAGCACTTGGCGACATGATGGGTACAATTATCGCCGGAATCTATGAGGGTATAAGGTACGGTGTTTTCGACATCCCAAGCAACTTTGAGACCGCGGCAGGTCGCCCACATCAAAGCTGGGAAGACTACTTTATCAATTTTTTATCGCCCGACGCAGAGGCCTCGTCATGAGCAGATTTTTCTCAATCATATCCCCTTACTGGCTTTGGGTACTTTTGGCCCTACCCGCAGCTGGCTTTGTGGCTGCAGTCACGGGGTCAGACGACCCCAAAGTTTACGAAGAATTGTTGCATCCAACGGGCGAGTTTTCAGCGCGCTTCATGATCATTGCCATGTTGGCATCACCGCTGACACTCATCCTCAAGGGCTGGAGGGGGCCGTTCTGGCTCAAGAAAAACCGGCGGTACTTTGGTGTGGCTGCATTCGGATACGCCGCACTCCACACGCTCTATTATCTGATCGACGCGCAGACGATGGCCCGTGTCTTCGAAGAACTGCCAAGGCTCTACATTTGGACCGGTTGGGTCGCCTTCGCAATCTTCATACCGCTGGCCGTGACGTCGATGGACTATTTCGTGCGTGTCATGGGCCCGCGCTGGAAACAGCTTCAACGTTGGACCTATGCGGCGGCCGTCCTAACGCTTATTCACTGGGCGGCACTCGATGATTGGGGCGGAGTTGGACCGGCGCTCGTACACTTTTTGCCACTTGGACTGCTAGAAGCCTATCGGGCTTGGTATTGGACGCGCCGCCGCGCATCACGACAGAAAGGGTAAACAATGACTAATCAAGCTGTTCCGCTGATTGCGGCAAAGACCCCGGCAATGATCGACCTGGAGGCAGGGAAAGACTACTTCTGGTGCGCTTGCGGGCGGTCCAAAAACCAACCCTTCTGTGATGGATCCCATGCCGGCACGGGCCTGTCGCCAGTAAAATTCGTCGCCGATAAAACCGGGCAGGCTGCACTGTGCCAGTGCAAAGGCACCGGGAACCAGCCATTTTGCGATGGCACGCACGCGCAGCTGGGTGCCGCCCAACCTGGCGACCCAGCACCGGAACCAAAATCAGACGTGCCACAGGCCACCGCAACGCCCGAGGAACCGACAGTTGCACGCATCCACGCCTTGGCCCGCGACGGCCTGTCCAAACTAGGCCATCACGGTGAAATGGGCGCGATGGGTGTACCTCGCAAAGATCTGCCTCATTGGGACGACATCCAGATTTTGGCGGCCCAAATGGCGCGCAAACCGCTGTTGGACGATGCGGCGGTTGGAACAACAGCGACAATCGGGCCGCGTGCCGCAAAACCGCTGGTTCTCGACATCCCGCTTTTTGTGTCAGACATGAGCTTTGGCGCGCTATCGCTGGAAGCGAAAACCGCGCTCGCGCGCGGCGCAGAGCTGGCCGGGACAGGCATTTGTTCAGGCGAAGGCGGAATGCTGGCCGAAGAACACGCTGAGAATTCCCGGTATTTCTACGAATTGGCCTCGGCCAAATTCGGATGGGACCTTGAGAAAGTCGCGCAAGTTCAGGCCTTCCACTTCAAGGGCGGCCAAGGGGCCAAAACCGGTACGGGCGGGCATCTGCCCGGCGACAAAGTGGACGCCAAGATTGCGGAAGTACGCGGGCTTACCGTCGGCGAAGCCGCAATCTCGCCTGCGACATTCCCCGATCTGCACACGCCCGCTGATTTCAAGCGCGTCGCAGATGCGGTGCGCGAGCGCTCAGGCGGCATCCCGATCGGGTTCAAACTGTCAGCCAATCATATCGAGGCAGATATCGATTTCGCCTTAGCTGCCAGCGCCGATTACATCATTCTGGATGGACGCGGTGGCGGCACCGGGGCAGCGCCCCTGATTTTCCGCGACCACATTTCCGTCCCCACCATCCCGGCATTGGCCCGCGCACGACGACATCTGGATGCGAAAGCCGGGCGCGAGGTGACACTGGTCATCACCGGCGGGCTGCGCGTGGCAGAGGATTTCGTAAAGGCCATGGCGTTGGGGGCGGATGCAATTGCGATCTCAAACTCAGCCATGCAAGCGGTCGGCTGTATCGCGGCCCGGATGTGCAATTCCAACAACTGTCCCGTTGGTGTGGCCACTCAGAAACCGGAGCTGCGCAAGCGGCTTGACGTTCAGGTCGGGGCCGAACGGCTCGCCCGGTTCTTTGAGGCATCAACCGAACTCATGCAATTGATGGCCCGCGCTTGCGGCCATGATCATGTCTCAAAATTCGCTGCTTCTGATCTGACCACATGGAAACGCGAGATGGCCGATCTTTCGGGGGTAAGGTTCGGTGGGGTTTTGTGAGTTCGACCCTTCCAAGAGGGGCATTGGCAGGCAAAAGAGCGCGATACCGACAGCAACTTTGAGAACGCTGGACAAAGTGAAGTTGCAGCCAAGGGCCGCCATATCGTGCAAAACGTTAGTCTGACCGTGTAGCCAAATCGCGCAGCCACCCGGAGATTTGTACGTAAAGCGGCCATCCGGAATTACCCAAACGCGCGCCAACAAACGAAAATGGCCCCGGCATGTGCGAGGGCCATTTCAAATTTATTCAAACCCAGCTTACAGGCCGGTCGACACGTCAATCGTGTTCCCTTCCGCCAGGGTCACATAGGCCTTCTTCACGTCCTTGCGTGTGCCCAGCTGACCGCGGAAGCGCTTGACCTTGCCCTTGGTGATGGTCGTATTTACGGCCTTCACCTTCACACCAAAGAGCGCTTCAACAGCTTCTTTGATCTGTGGCTTGTTGCTGTCGATTGCCACTTCGAACACCACAGCACCATTCTCAGAGGCCATTGTGGTTTTCTCAGTGATGATCGGCTTGCGGATCACGTCGTAATGTTCTGCCTTCGCGCTCATGACAAACGAGCCTCCAGTGCTTCCAGGCCTGCCTTGGTGATGACCAGCGTGTCCGACTTCAAGATGTCGTACACATTGGCACCCTGGCTTGGCAGGACGTCGAGTGTTGCAATGTTCTGGGCCGCACGGGCGAAGTTTGCGTTCACCTCTGCCCCGTCGATGACCAACGCGCGCTTCCAGCCGTGTGCACCGACTGTCTTGGCGACTGCAGATGTTTTGGCGTCTTTCACGTCGATGCTTTCAACAACAACCAGTTCACCCGCCGCGGCTTTCGCAGACAAGGCGTGCTTCAGGCCCAACTTGCGGAATTTCTTCGGCAAGTCGTGGGCGTGGCTGCGTGGGGTTGGCCCTTTGTAAGTACCACCACCGCGGAAAATCGGCGCGCCGCGGGAGCCGTGACGTGCGCCACCGGTGCCCTTTTGGCGGTAGATCTTCTTGGTGGAGAAAGACACCTCAGACCGGCCCAGCACGTCATGCGTGCCTGCCATGGCCTTGTTGCGCTGCCAACGGACAACGCGGTGCAGGATGTCTTTGCGTGGCTCAAGACCGAAGATCGCGTCGTTCAGGTCGACGGACCCAGCCTTTTTGCCATCAAGCTTGATTGCATCAGCTTTCATTGGTCTCGCCTCCTTCTGCTGGGGCTTCGGCTTCAGCGGCTTCCATTGCGGCCTGTTCTGCTTCAGCAGCAGCCTTTGCGGCAGCTTCCTCTTCCGCAGCAGCGGCAGCAGCGGCTTCAGCAGCCAACTTTTCCGCTTCGTCGGCCATCGACTTCAACCCGGCAGGGTAGATCACATTCTCAGGCGTCGGCTTTTTCACCGCATCCTTCAATGTCACCCAACCGCCTTTGGAGCCTGGAACGGCGCCTTTGACCATGATCAAGCCACGGCTCGCGTCAGTCCGCACCACTTGCAGGTTCTGCGTTGTCACCTTCGCAGCGCCCATGTGGCCGGCCATCTTCTTGCCCTTGAACACCTTACCAGGGTCCTGACATTGGCCAGTTGAACCGTGCGAACGGTGAGAGATCGACACACCGTGTGTCGCGCGCAGGCCGCCGAAGTTGTGGCGCTTCATCGCGCCCGCAAAACCCTTACCAACGGAGGTCCCAGAGACGTCAACGTACTGGCCTTCGAAGTAGTGGTTCGCGGTGATGGTTTCACCCACCTCGATCATGTTTTCAGGGGCAACGCGGAACTCAGCCAGCTTACGCTTGGGTTCCACTTTTGCGGCTGCAAAGTGACCGCGCATCGCTTGGGATGTGCGCTTTGCTTTGGCAGCACCGGCACCAAGCTGAACAGCCACATAGCCGTCCTTCTCAGAAGTCCGCTGTGCAACCACCTGCAGGTTTTCCAAGGAAAGCACAGTCACAGGGATCTGCTTTCCGTCATCCATGAACAGCCGGGTCATGCCGACTTTCTTGGCAATTAATCCAGTCCGGAGCATCGAGGACCCTCCTTAAACGGAAATCTGAACGTCAACACCGGCCGCCAGGTCGAGCTTCATCAGCGCGTCCACGGTCTGTGGTGTTGGGTCAACGATGTCGAGAAGACGCTTATGCGTGCGGATCTCAAACTGATCGCGG
>JBCBHE010000065.1:0-13795 GCA_038526085.1 Pseudomonadota bacterium
CAAAAAAAAGTCAAAGCGAAAAAGAGAAAAGTTGCTAAGTCAAAACTGGAGAGCGGTCATTGAAGCAACCGCGGCGAAATGGTGCTTTGTCCGCTGAGCGGCCATCTAAGCCTAAAACCGGCTCGCCGCAGCGCCGCAAGTCTGCTTTGAGCCCAAATTGACGCCGCTAGTCGGGCGCAAAAACGACATCTTACTTGGTGACACCAAACTCTATGTATCTGCGATTTGTATATGCCAAGCCAGTTGAAGGGATGACTTCGCGCGAAGGGTTCTTCCAAGCGGCTGGTGAACTTGCGGCCAATCCCCTTACTGATCCGCAAGTAGTTGCTATGGTCGATGAACTCAGACACTGGTTCGCAGACCATCTTGAACTACCGGAACGTTTTTCTAAAAGCAGATCAAAAGGTTACTATCGCAGAGATACGAAAGGCCTAAGCTGGTTCAAACCATCTGCAACCGTACACATCGCGAAGGCATTCGAACTCAAGAGCATCCTTGATGAAAGCGGTTTCACTATTGAAGTGATCAAGGAAGACAGGATTGGCTACGTCGTCTTCGAAGATGAATACCAAGTCGTTGCAGAACCGTTTGCCGACACGTCAAGCTGATGAACTTTGAAAGGCAGTTAAGTCCCGCGAAGCAGCTACTCAGGAGAAACTCTGTGGGTCGATTTCGATGGCCTTCCGCAGCTCACCCTTCAACCGAAATTACCCGGCCCATTTAGCCAGTGGAGGTTCCAGCGGCTCGAATCTGTCCGCTTTAACAAACAGCTGCACCCGGTGCCGTCATCTCGCGTAACAACAGCCCGGTGCGGATCGCACTCATCCGTTTCAGCATAGGATACCGTCGTGGCAAAAAGGAGCACCGAGAGGGGCTTCAACGTTCTCATCGCAAAAGACTTCTCAATATCAGAGATAAAATTAATCAAAAAAGGAACTGCGCTGAAAGCCACCATCGCTCACCTTTCAACGCACAACTGCTGGGCCACCACCTGTACTATGAGTTGTCTGACGGTGCTGCCGTGCTTCATAGAGGTTGTAAAAACCGCCCTAACGCGCGCAGCTGTCCGGGAATCTGCCCAAGAGATAAGCGACTTAAAGGTTTTGACACGCAAAACTCCTTACGTATCGCGAATGCATTCGCGACGCACACAGTCGCAGCCTTTGATGGACTAGGGAAACTTAGGTCAAAAACAGAAGGTCGGGGCGCATGAACATAATCGAAGGATTTTTTGGTCTTCTCGGAGATCTTACTTGGGGGTGGGCACTGATCCCTATCCTTGTGGTGCTCGGGGTGTTTTTCTGCATCGCGACGAACTTTGTCCAATTTCGCTACTTTAAGCGCATGTTCCGCGTGCTGCGGAATGACAACCCCTCATCGGACCCAAACACCATCAGCGCCCGCGAGGCATTGTTTTTGTCAGTCGGCGGACGCGTGGGCGGAGGCAACATTGCTGGCGTCGCGGTCGCGATTTCGCTGGGCGGGCCGGGCGCTGTGTTCTGGATGTGGGCCATTGCCATTGTCGGGATGGCGACCAGTTTGGTGGAGTGTACGTTGGCGCAAGTTTATAAGCGTCGCCAGGACGATGGATCGTTTCGGGGCGGCCCAGCGCGGATGATCATGTACGGCCTGGGTGCGGAATACAAATGGCTGGCCATTGCCTATGCGGTCTGTCTTGTCGCAGCCTTTGGCATCGGGTTTCCGGCGTTTCAGGGCAACACCGTGGCCGGTGCCGCCGAGAATGCTTTTGGACTTAACCGGTTTATAACCGGTGCCATCCTCACCGCCGGTACGGGATATATCGTGTTCGGTGGCCTTCACCGGATTGCGAAAGCATCCGACATTATCGTACCGATCATGGCGCTGCTTTATATTGCCATGGCCGTGATCGTGATCCTGATCAATATCCTTGAAGTGCCCGGCGCCCTTTGGACAATCGTTGCCAATGCGCTGGGGTTCCAGGAAGCGGTCGCAGGAGGAATGGGCGCAGCTCTCGCGCAGGGTTTGCGCCGCGGGTTGTTCTCTAACGAAGCGGGCCTCGGCTCGGCCCCGAACGTCGCCGCAGCGGCTGATGTGCGTCACCCGATCAGCCAGGGCATCACGCAGTCTTTCTCGGTCTTCATTGACACGATCATCATTTGTACCTGTACTGCCTTGATGATCTTGGTCAGCGACGTCTACCAGCCGGGTGTGGCCGTGGATGGCGTGGTGCTGACGCAAGACAGTCTTGCCGATAGCCTCGGCGCTTGGACGAGCTACTTTCTAACCATCGCCGTTCTGCTTTTTGCGTTCAGTTCGATCATCTACAATTACTACCTGGGCGAAAACGCGATTTCGTTCATGACAGAGCACACGTCAGCGATCTTGATCTTCAAACTGGCGCTTATGGCGATTGTGTTCCTGGGGGCTGCAGCGCCCGGCGCCACAGCGATCTTCTTCTTCTCTGATCCGATGATGGGCGTGCTGGCCGTCGTGAACTTGCTCGCATTGATGATGCTCTTCCCGATCCTGCGGCGGGTGTTGAAAGACTTCGACGCACAGGTTGCGGAGGGTATTGCTCGGCCTGTGTTTCGCCCCCAGAATTTTCCGGATCTCGACATCGACCACGACGCTTGGCAGTCCGAGGCGAAATGAAACTCTGCGCGGCGCGGTGCAAACGCGCCGCGTCTTTTGCTTTGGTGGGTGCTTCGCGGAACAATTGGGTCAGCCGTCTTGTTTTGTGGGGTATCGGGGGCACGGGGCATGTGCATTGGGTGTGCAGTTAGGGATGTTCACTGTTGCTTAGAGGACGGGTGAGACTGCACCGGCGATGAGCCAGAATCCTGCAGGTTGTCCGGGATCAACCTTCTGGGTCCGTCGGCCACTGGGGCCACTACGGGTCATGGGGCGAGACCATCTTGCCCGCATGCCACGGCCTCCCGACCGCACGGAAGAGCCCCTCACAGCCAAGCGCGCCCATTGCGGGATCACCAGCCCCCCCGAGCGGCCTGACTTCTCTGGCGAGACCCGAGCGGTTCAATGGACCTCATGAACGTCGGCATCTGAGCCCTTGTTGACCGATGCTGCGCTGCGCTCGGAAGTCAGCGATGCGAAGGGAGCGGGCTTTGAAAAGGTTGGTGGAGATGGCGTCTGCGACGCGGCGACTCTAGCAACGCTAAGTTGGGCATCTAAGACCACCAGCTGTTACGATAATTGGCTGGAGCGACGCCGATGTATCGGCGAAAAAGCCGCGACATGTGACTTTGAGAAGAGAACCCACAGCAGCGCGCAATCTGGGCCAAAGACAATTCAGACTTTTGTAGATAGGACTTCACTTTCTCGAGGCGGTGCCTAATCACAAATTGATGCGGCGGCAGCCCTGTCGTTGCTTTAAATCGCCTTACAAAATGAAACTGACTGACATTGACAAGGGCGGCCAAAGTCTCAAGCCTAATTTTCTCGTCGAGGTGCGTGTCAATGTAGTCTTCCAACATTGCAATGGCGCGCGGACTAAGGCGCCGATCTTCGCGTTGGGCACTCTCTTTCGCGACCGTGCGATACAGATCACCAAGCAAGAGCGTAACTAGGCTTTCCGCACGCAAGTTGCCGCCAATTCCGCCGGACACAAGGAAATCATCAAGCAATGTCGCATAGGCTTGCGCGTTAAGCAGGCCACCAGCAAGGCCAATTGGCTCATCCAAAGTGCACTTTGGTCTGCAATCGTTGACAAAGGTCTGCTTGAGCGTATCCGGGATCCCCACGGTCAAGGCCGGGGCCTGTTGCCACAAATTCGACACCGGACCACCTCGGTTGACTTCCACATCGGATGTGCGTCCGTTGCAAAGCGATATGTCATTGAGGCTTTAGCGATCTGTCAAAATCTTGCTCGTTTTGAGCATGATGTTGCGCAACATCCGCGACACGAGCGGGGACTGACAAGAACCAATGTCGGTCGACAGAGTATTGACTGACTTTGGCACCTTCAAAACTCAGGTCTTGCTGAACTCATAGGACTGAACGAAGCAAGTTATTCCTGTTACTTTGACACAAAGGTTCATTTAAGTTTCGACGAAACCCAGTCGAGAACACGTTTCGAGAACGTGTCGCTGGAACAGATTGGGCTTCCCCAAAGCGTGCGTTTTTTAGTGGGGGCTCTTCATGAGGCCACTATCTCGCCTTACCGCCACGATAACGACACCTCTCAAAGATGGCGCTATTCAGTGTTATCGCAAAGTGGGCAAAGCGGACCTAACCGGCAATAATGTGCACGGCGGCAAGGTCCGCAAATCCCCCACTTACTCCCCAAAACACCCCAAGACATCGTCCTGAAAATATGGCTCCTGGTTCACCCAGAACATGTAGTCAACCTCTAGGAAATCTGCCGCAAAAGCGTGCAGCTTGGGCACCAAGCTCACCCGGTCCGGCACCTGCGCACTTGAATTCGTCGCCCCAATATAGTTCCCGTCCTGGATCGCGATCCCCAATGGCACCGTAAACGTTCCTTCATGCATCATCGCGAGCGGATGGTTCAGCTGACCTTTCCGCTCCATCAACAGGTCTGGCGTGCCGAGGCCTACGCCGATCGCTTCCCCATGGTCGTATATCCCCTGCAGGAAGCCTTCATCTTCCCAAGGCAACCACTCACCTGGCATAAAGTTGGCGTATTGCATCGTCACCGAGGTGGGGAAGGCGGCTTTCAGGGCGGTCATATTGGCCTGCAGCCCGGCGGCGTAGGCCTCTGGGGCGAAAGTCGGGTCCGTCTCTGCCGAGACCCCAATGGCACTTTCTTGCAGGTTGATCCCAGCGATCTGCCCGTCGAATTCATCGCCGAGGGCAACCATGAGCGCTGCAAACCGCTCACGCACCTTTGGCGACCAGCGTTTCGCGACCCAGCCGTCAACCGTACCGTCTTCAAAATACTGCTCTGTCGCCCCGCCGTCGTACGCGTCATCGAGCAGATACCGCGGCACTGGCTTGTAGCGATGCCAAAACGACGCGTCCTGCAGCTGGATAAAAAGCTGCTTTTCGTACTGTGCGAGGTAGTCTAGATCTTTGCGGATGTCGGAGAAGTCATACCGCCCGCGGCGCGGCTCCAGTTCCCGCCAGGGATACATAATTTGTGCGCCAGCAAAGCGGTCTGATGACAGCAAGGGATGCCCACGGATCGCGCCCCGATCGCGGGCGAAATAGACAAAATGTTGGATATTATCGTCGGGGATGGGGCAGGTAGCAGCATCGTAGGCGGTATGAGCCTCCAGATATCGCTCCGCCGGGTTGTCCCAGCTCTCGGCGAGACCCAAAGCAGGCCAAAGCGCCGCCAGGGTCCAAGCCTTAAGCCGCAATGAAAACCGGACCATTCTGCCACCCTCGATGTCTCAAACACTGCTGTGTCAGATATCTGACTCATCCATGGGTTGCATGCAACGGGGTTTCTTGTGGTCGACTACGTTTGGGCCGCCCCTTGCCGCGCGATAATCCCCATGGTCGCGGCCACCAAGCGTGACACCGTCAATCCGCCAATCCCATCGATGTCGGCTTCTGGCAGGATCTCGACAAAATCGACGGCCGCAATTGTCCCGCGATCCGCTGCGGCCACGATCAGATCCAGCACGTGATCGTAGCTCAACCCACCCGGTGCCCGCCCAATGGTATTGGGCGCAATCGTGGGGTCCAATGCGTCGATATCGATGCACAGGATCACCTGTGCCCCTTCTTCAATTTCAGCGATCACGGGCTGCAAACCATGCCGATGCACGTCCACCCCTGTAAAGAACTGCACACCCCAGGCCACCGCATCTTCATAATCCGATGTCGCGCCAGAGCCGATGCCCCGTGCGCCCACCTGGATGATCTTGCTGATATGCGTCATCTCGGACGCGCGGCGCATTGTTGATGAGAGGCCCTGGGTCTCGCCCATATGACTGTCGCGCCAGTCGATATGCGCGTCGATCTGCAAGATGGTATAGGACTTTCCGGTGTCGGCGAGGGCCGCGATCATCGGGATCGGGACAGAGTCGTCACCCCCAACAACAATTGGCACCACACCCTGGCGCACCGCTGCCGCGACCGCCTCACGGATCCGAAGCCGGTTGGCCGCAAAGTCTGTTTCGCTCCAAGGCAGATCGCCGCAGTCTACGGCGCGTTTGGTCCCAGGCGGGAACGTCGGCCCGCCCAAATCAAAATTGTGTCGATCAATATTTGCAGTCAGGGCGCCAATCGACTTGCGCAAAGACGCTGGACCATTCCGGGCGTAGGCGCCGACAGATCCATAGGGCGTCGCGCAGGGTGCGCCGATAAATGCGGAGGACCCGTCGATATGGGTCAGGTCCTCGCAAGCCGCGAGACCAAGAAACGTTCTCGCCTCCGACGCGCCGAACAATGCGCCAAGGTCGGGTGCATCAGTCATGCTGCAAGGTTCTGGCCTGCGGCATGTCAGCAGCTGCCATAAGCATCCCCATCCGCGTAGTCGATAAACATATACGTCACCGCACCCCCACGCCCGCAAATCGCGACGCGGTAATCTGCAAACCCGGGCCGCGCGGCCGTCTGAGGGTCATACCGCGCCACATCTGCCCAAACGTTGACATTTCCGCGTCCGAGCAAGGTGGGGATCTGAGCTCGCATCTCGCGGTTGCCAAACACGGGGTCGATGCTATCGCCGCCATGCTTGATGCCAAAACGATGCACATTCGCCCGGTCTTGTTGAAAGATCTGCGCGGTTGAGGCCAGCCGGGTGCCGGAGGAGTTGTAAAAATCCTGCGGGCCGAGCTCAACAAAATAGTCGGCAATCAGCTCATCTGCGGTCGTCACAACAGGCAAGATGGCCAAAAGGCTGGCCAGAACATGTACTTTGCGCATTTCAAAATCCCTTAGTGCAATTCTTACGCGGCCCCGCAACGTCGACGATGTCTGTTAATGAAATCGCTCACTGTTCGGCGTCAACTGGCCGCGGTAACTGTGCGCAGGAAACCCAGAAGCTCCGGCGCGGTCAACAGCCGCGGGCCAGTTTTCCTTGCGAGGCGGGTCCCCCTTGGTCCAGGCTCAACCCATGAAGCTAAAACTCCACCATGTGAACCTCTGTTCCAGCAACGTACCCGCGATGGACCGGTTTTACCGGGACGTGCTGACATTGGGTGATGAGGACCCGGCCCAATTGCCGCCGCTCAACCGTGACAAGGGCCTTGTCGGGGACGTGTCTTTTGTCACTGATGGCCAGATCCAGATGCACTTGACCCCCCGAGACGTCGAAAATTCTTTCCGATCTGGCCACGTCGTCAACCCACTCGACCGGGGGCACATCGCCTACCGCACCGACGACATCCAAGGATTCATGAAGCATCTCGATGAAAAGGGCGTCCCTTACTCTGATTGGGGTAGCAACGCCGTGAAGGGATGGCATCAGGTCTTCTTCTATGACCCCGATGGCAACGTCATTGAGGTGCACCAGATTGTCGCTCAAAACGCGGAGACGTGAACGCCGGAATGTTGGCGCAGGAGCGTATCAGTTCTATATTTACCTCAAGCACAACAGTCGGAGAGACGTAATGCCCACTTCGTTGACGACACGCCGGACCTTCCTCGCAACCACCGGTGCAACACTTGCCATGCCAGCTCTGATGATCCCGGCCTCTGCGCAAGGCTTGGCACCCACATCCACTATGCGCGGTGGGTCCAACAACTATCGCCCCGGCGCCCCGATTGTGGAGCGGATTGGCGGCGGCGGCTTTTGGATGACGGGCACTGTCCGCAGGGCAGGGGATGGCGCACCACTGGAAGGGCAACGCATCCAGATGTGGGCCCATACGACCGAAGGTCATGAACGGGACGCCCATAGTCACGGGGCAACGTTGACCAACGTCAACGGCGAATTCCGGCTAGAAATGCCGCAGATCGTTCCAGCCTTCGGCCAGCCCCATGGGCATCTGGCCTATGACAGTGGCGACTTTGAAACCGTCTTCCTGCGGCCGGTGATGGAGAGCGCCAGCGACACGACCTTGCATGTCGCATTCGTCCTGCAACCGGTCTAGCCCCACCCGCTGATGGGCCGCTTACGCGCAATAGGTGTTTGGGCGGCTTTGATCGGTGCAATGGTTGTCCCGCTTATTGTTGCCCTACAAAGCCCGCTGCTGGCCTGGCGCGATACAATCTATATTGGGGCTGGTTTTGCGGGGATCATCGCGATGGGGGGGCTTTTGATCCAACCGCTATTCATCGGGGGGCGGCTTCCCGGAACGACGCCGTTCACCGGTCGGCGGTTTCATCAGATCGTTGGTCTATGCCTTGTCATCGCAATAGTCCTTCACGTCGGGGGGCTTTTGATCACAAGTCCGCCGGATGTAATCGATGTCCTTCTCTTCCGATCCCCGACACCTTTTGCGATCTGGGGCGTCCTCGCCATGTGGGCGATGTTCGCTACGGCGATCTTGGCCGCCCTGCGCCGCCCCTTAAAGTTCCGCCCAAAGGTGTGGCGGTTGGCCCATACCGGGTTGGCCGGGATCATTGTCATCGGGACCGTGCTACACGCTTTTTTGATCGAAGGGACGATGGGTGCGTGGTCCAAGACAGCGCTGGCGGCCTGTGTGGTCGCGGCCGCCGGGAAGGTCATTTGGGACAGGAAAGCGTGGCGGCGCGTGCAGGCTGACCAGCGTCAGGCATGATCGCCCGTCAGCCTGCCGTTTTTAGACCTGCAAGGCCCCGCGCCCAAAGATGAACTGCCATTGGCTGCCGTCTTGCAAGGTGATGAAACCACCACCCGATAGGCCATCCTCAAACCGCGCGGTGCCAACGCCGGACAGGCCGTTGGAGCAGTTCACGGGGAAGGTCGAGGTCTCGCCAGCGGACACGGGCCGATAAACGCCGCGACACGTGACGTTGCCGTTGGTGGCTTGGAAGGTGCCGCCCTCAAAGAAGGCCGCCGTGGCCTGGCCGCGAAAGACGCTATTGCCGGGGCCGACAACGGCGACGGGGTACGTGACATCGCAAGCCGCGATAAGTCCGATGAGGGCCAAAGGAAGGAACGATTTGAACATTTGACATCTCCAGATGTGTTGATGTCATGACGTGAACATTGTTCAATAATCTGCGAAAGTCCGGAATTCCGGACCTTGAAGGGGCCAGGCATCGACCACCCGTAGCGCGTCAATTGTCCCGCTCTGGCCCTGTCCCAGCCGTATTTCCGGTCGCTTTGGGCGCTAGGCTCACCCCATGACGCCGCGCATGTTCATCTTCGTATCGGGGGCCATCGCCTGCTTGCCGACCATGGCTTTGGCCAAACGGGGCGGCGGCAGCTTTGTAAAATACATCCGCATGCCCCGCGACATCGACGACCCGATGGTCCCAGTGCTGATCGCGTCAGTGGCCTGTCTGTTTCTGGCACTCATCGCTAAACTGATCAGTCGTCTTTGCCACCCCGGCGCGCCGCTTTGGTACGTGTTTTCTCGCCTGTGCGTGGTCTTCACCGCAGTCTTCATCCTCGCGTTTGGCGTTTTCATCTATGGGAAAATCCAAAGCAGCGGGGCGGCGTCCGAGCAAACCGCGACTGTTCGCTATATTGGGGAGTCCGGCGGTGCGAAGTTCGTCACCGCCCGGCAATAGAGGCTTAGATGGTAGCGACTGATTAGATGTCTGAGCGAGCGTGCAGCCTCAACCATCGCGAAATGGCGATAATCCGAAGTGACGCCACGACGGCGATACACACGTGAATGATCAGGCTCAAAACTGGCTGAACGACCGGCGCATACAATAGGATGTGCGCGGGGAAGAGTTGGGAGGCGCCCTGGAGCGCGCTAAAATCAAACAGAAAGCCCTCCGCCATAAACAAGAGCGTGATGATCAAGCTGTCGCGCCAGCTCGCAAAAAGGAGCACCCAACACGTGTCTGCTTCAACTTTGGCAACCTCTTGTGTCCGGCCGTAGAAAGCAAAGCCGCAAGCAATCATACCGAGACTTAGCGCGAAAGCTGTAAAGCCGATCCCCAAAAATATCTGAGCAAATCGCGGGTCATTGAGCGTTTGAAAGATGGTATCCAAGTGGTCTCACCCCCAGCTGTAGTTAAAACTCACCGTGATCCGCTCGTCTTCGGCCATATTCATCGGCACCTCATGCCGCAGCCAGCTTTCCCATAGCAGCACCTCGCCGACCTCCGGCTTCACATAGACGAATTGCTGAAGACTTTCGGGGGCGTCCTTCGTTCGACCGGGGGCGGCCATCATCATTGTTAAACGGGGGTCTTCAAACTTGATGGCGCTGGTGCCTTGCGGCATCGCCACGTAGGTCGTCCCGCTGATCACTGAATGCGGATGGATATGGGCCGTATGAATGCCGCCTTCGGGCAGAATATTGATCCAGATGTCTTCGAGCTTCAGGGCCCTTTCGCCCAGATCAAAGTGGCAGGCCTTGGCAAAGGCAGCGACATGTTTGTCGAGCTCTTTGACCAGATCGCCAAAGATCGGAAACCGCCAGGGCAGGTCGGTGAGCGAGGCGTAGGAGGTGTAGCCGGGAAAATCGTTGTCATCGCACCACCGCTGGCCAGCCTCATCATCATCGGCGATGACAAGGCAGGATTGGGCGAGTTCATCGGTGTCGACGGCGCCGTGATCTTTCAGGGCCGCGCGGTAAAGGGGAGTGATGAAGAGGTTCGAAGTGTTGGCCATGGGCGGTGTCTAGCGCAGCATCATGTGACGGACCAGCCCTTCGGCAATGACGCGATCCCTCGACCTGAACGGATCAAGACGTTTGCCCAAGAACCGCCGCAGCCCGCGAGCAGTATCGCTCAGATCGATGCCGTCTTGGAAACACTGTGTCCACCTTTCGGGGACGAGGTGCATTTTGCTGAACGCCCCATGCCCCATTGCGGCCATGAACGGATGTTAATTTTCGCCTCACGACCGGGACAAATAACACCATCGGAGCCATCAGGTTGAGCCGATCCAAACGTATCATGACCGTGCTACTGTCTGCGCTTCTTTGCGTGGGCATCGCGTCGCGTGCGTCCGCGGCTGTTGTCGATTTCAACGACGTAAATCCGTTTTCGACTCAGAATTTCTCATCCAACGGCTATGACTTTGCGTTCTCCGGAACGGGCTTTGGGTATCTGTGGGGCGGCAATTCACCCAACGCGAACGGGACGAACAACCTGATCAGTTCGCGCGGCCGCACGATCACTGTAACGCAGTCGGATGGCGGCTTGTTCGATTTCCTCGGAATGGACGCGGCCTTGTCGTGGTACAATTCGCAGGCGAACGATACGATCCAGATCAACGGCACATCTTTCAATATAACGCCGACTTTGAGCAACATAGCACTGAGCTTTGAAGACGTGGCCTCTGTCGTGATTTCTTATAACGCAAGCAATGGCAGCGGTGCCTATTGGTCGGGTGACAATTTCGTCTTGCAACCCGCCAGCGCAGCGGTCCCGCTTCCCGGCGGCTTCCCCCTTCTGGTCACGGCGCTCTTGGGCGGGGCGGTGGTGTCGCGGACAGCGAAGCGGGCGAAGGGCCAAGCCTAAGGCGGGCGGGTAGGGCTGCTGAATTTGGCATAGCGTTGTGTTGGTCGGCAGACAGAACGCCAAAGCGACTTGATCGCTTTTTCAGCTCAATGAATGCGCCAAGCGGCAAGGTGCTGGATTTTGGGACAGCGTTTCTCGCACATTAAGCCTAATCGGCCTCATAGGTCATCGGCGATGACGAGGCAGGAGGTGGCGAGCTCCTCCGTGTCAATTGCGCCGTGGTGTTTGAGAGCGGCGCGGTAGAGGGGGGTGATGAAGAGGTTTGATGTGTTTGCCATGGGCGGTGTTTAGCGCGGGGGTGAGGAGGGGGCTAGTAGGCAGTAGTTGATCTCTTGCCTATAGGATTGGTTCTGAAAGAGGGGCCGCGATGATCAAGACCAAAATCCACAAGGTTGGGGATGACGTAGTTATGACGCTGACCCCCGACATGCTCGATTTTCTCGGTGCTCAGGTCGGTGACAGCGTTTATGTGGTGCATGGGGATGATGGGTGTTTGAAGCTGCCGCCCATTGATCCAGACGTGGCCGCCGCGCTTGAGGCAGGAAAGGTGGTAATGGATGAGAATTGGGAGGCTTTGCGAGCTATGGCGAAAGGATAGTAGTGCAAAGTTGCCTGCTACTTTTCAACAATGCTCTGTTGAATCTTGCCGGACCGCCACAATGGGGACTATGTCATAGGTATGAACTTTCACGTCGACAGTCACAGCAATGTCCTTGGAGCATTCAGTGAGGACGATGCCTCACGTCTCTCTGGAGTGACAAAGAGCCAACTTAAGCTTTGGGACTCGAATGGTCTTCTGAATGCAAGCTACGCCCAAAAGAACCGACGCCAACCCTATAGTCGGGTGTACTCCTTTAGGGATCTAGTTTCTCTTCGAGTTTTGAACCTACTCAGGAACGAACATAAGGTCTCAGCGCAACATCTGAAGAAAGTGGCGGAAAAGCTTGCACACCTTGGGGACGCAAAGTGGACCAAGACAACGTTGTACGTTTTGGGAAAGAGGGTTGTCTTTGATGACCCAAAGACAAGTGAACGTCGCGAAGTTGTAAGCGAACAACGGGTTCTCGATATTCCGCTGAAGGCTGCCATCTCGGATACGCTCGAAGCAATACGTCAACAGAATGTACGTCGCGGGAAGGTGGTGGGGAGCACCAGCAAACAGAAATTTGTAATGCAAAATCAAGAAGTATTTGCAGGCACACGCATTCCCGTGTCTGCCGTGATGAATTACCTGAAGCGCGGATATGAGGACGATCTTATTCTCCGAGATTTCCCCGATCTGACATCTGACGATATTGAACTAGCAAAGCGCGCACTTTCTGAGAGTGCAGCATAATTTTGAGTACCCTGCGGTCATTCTTGACTGATGCTAATGTCCCGGACTCCGTCGGAGCATACCTTGTCGATCGAGGTCACGATGTCGTTCGGGTGCGGGACATCATGGCAGCGGATGCGAAAGATCCAGTTGTCGCCGAAGCGGCGATGCAATCGGACCGCATCCTAATCAGTTGGGACAAGGATTTTAACCATCAGCGTTTCCTTAAGGAACGCTATAGAGAACTCAACCGAATTGGCTTTAGTTGCCCTGAGCCACACGGTGCAACGCGACTTGATGAAGTGATCGATCTAGTCGAATTCGCATTCGAACGAGCAAACGGTCTGCCTTTGGCTCTGAAGATCGCGAGTGACAAAGTTTTGGTACGTGACAAGGTCCGGCTCTAACCCCCTTGCCACATCCCCCAAACCCTCCTATACGGCGCGCTCTACCCCACTCCACCGGGAATCAGGTGACTCGTGAGAGGCCTGCCGGTGATGTTGACAAAGGAGCCGTCCGATGGACGCCAATGAACTTCGGGATAAAACCCCGGACCAGCTGCGTGATGAGCTGGCAAACCTGAAAAAAGAATCCTTCAACCTGCGCTTCCAGCAGGCCACTGGCCAGATGGAAAACACAGCTGCGATGCGTAAGGCGCGCCGCAATGCTGCGAAGGTGAAAACTATTCTGAACGAAAAGGCCGCTGCGGCCGCGAAGGAGGCCTGATCTATGCCTAAGCGTATCCTGCAAGGTGTTGTCACCTCCAACCAGAACGCCCAGACCGTTACCGTGTCTGTCGAGCGTCGCTTTAAGCACCCGCTGCTGCAAAAGACTGTGCGGAAGTCCAAGAAGTACCGCGCACACGACGAAAACAACGCATTCAATGTGGGCGATCAAGTCCGCATTCAAGAATGTGCCCCGAAATCGAAGACGAAACGTTGGGAAGTGATCGCCAGCTAGGCGCCACTCCCGCACCCATCGAAACCCTGGGCCCCC
>JBCBHE010000066.1:0-12786 GCA_038526085.1 Pseudomonadota bacterium
GATCATCATCAAGCGCGGCCAGCACAGGGGCCATGTCATCCGGTGACGGCTCTGCCGCCGGTTGGTCGCGCAAAGCGCCATAAAGCCGATCAAGCGCCGCGCGCGCCGCCTTAGGTGTCTCGGGCGTCCAGTCAAGCGGCTGGCGATACTGCGCAGACAACAGCGCGTAGCGGATCGCCTCGCCTGGAGCTTCCTTGAGCAGATCGCGCACCAAGAGAACATTGCCGAGCGATTTGGACATCTTGGCACCCGACACGGTCACATGGCCATTGTGGACCCAGAACCGAGCCTTCGTCCCTTGCGCAATCTCGTTTTCATGATGCGGGAAACGCAAACCAATACCGCCGCCGTGAATGTCGATCTGTTCACCCAGATGCGCGCGGATCATGGCGGAACATTCGATGTGCCAGCCGGGGCGTCCAAAGCCCCACGGGCTATCCCAGCCGGGCTGGTCGGCATCAGACGGCTTCCAAAGCACGAAGTCGCGGGGATCGCGTTTCCAAGGAGCGACCTCTACCCGGGCACCTGCGAGCATCTCGTCCGGGTTCGCACCTGAGAGTTTGCCGTATTCCGGGAAGGCGGGAATGTGAAAGAGTACATGGCCCTCTGTGGCGTATGCTTTGCCCTCGGCAATAAGCCCTTCGATCATCTCGATCATTGGCCCGATATGCGCCGTTGCGTGCGGCTCGATATCCGGCGGGGCAACACCCAGTGCGGCGAGGTCTTCGTGATACGCCTTTTTGAATTCGGCCGAGATTGCATCGCAACTCACCGCTCTCGCGGCTGCTGCGGCGATGATCTTGTCATCCACATCCGTGATATTGCGGGCATAGGTTAGCTTTGGCACCTGACTGCGCAGCACCCGCGCCAGAACGTCGAAAACTACCGCTGGCCGTGCGTTGCCGATATGCGCGTAGGAATACACAGTTGGGCCGCAGACATACATGCGTGCGTGACCCGGATCACTCGGGACAAACGGTTCGACTTTGCGGCCCATGGAATTGAACAGGTGCAGCATCTTTTAGAACGGCATCTCAACGGTTTCGTGGATCATGCCGTTGGTTGCCGTCGCTACCTCTTTAGGCTTCATTCGAAGCATGTTCAGGCTGGCGTCGAGATCATCCTGGCTCATGTTTCGAGCAATAACGACGACCCGGCTGGTCGTATCTTGCCCGTTCCACGACTTAAGGGGTACCGGGGCGTCAAAAATGTGCTGGACACCGTGGAACACGAAAGGCCAGTCCATCCCCTCAACATGTACAATGCCCTTGATCCGCAAGAGATCGGGGCCCTTTATCGAGATCAGCATGTCGAGCCAGAAATCAAAAACGCTGGCCGGGATTGGATCGGATAACTCGATTGACGCTGATCTAATTTGTTTGCCGTGGTGACTATCGTGGTCATGTCCGTGATGGTGGTCATCGCTCCCGTGGTGGTGCGATTGGGGCTTTTCCACCTTGCCAAGCCAAGCTTCGATGTCTTCGTTGGCCACGTCTTCCCGTAAAGCTGACAATCCGAGCAAAGCGCCGGTTGGCACTTTCCCATGGTCGGCGTAGATGCGTCGCGCCGAATTGTTGATCGTGCTCACCTGTGCCTCGTAGGACGCAAGATCGGCTTCAGAAACCAAATCCGTCTTGGTGACGACGATCAAATCCGCCAGCGCTAGTTGGTTGACGGCTTCTACCTGCGTCTCCAGCGTGCTTGCACCTGTTGCCGCATCGGCAACGGTCACAATCCCGTCCATGCGGTAATACTGCGGCATGAGTTGGTCGACGACCAGAGTATGAACAATGGGGGCAGGTTCCGCGATCCCTGTCGTCTCAATGACGATGCGGTCAAACGAAAGCTCACCGCGCTGTTTTCGCGCCATAAGCTTGCCAAGCGTTTTGGCAATGTCGCCCCGGAACGTGCAGCATAGGCATCCCGACTGCATCAAGATCGTTTCTTCGGTGGAGGCTTCGATCAGGTCGTGGTCCAGCCCCGCAGCGCCAAACTCGTTCATGATCACGGCGATCCGACCTGCCTCTGGGTCGTTGATCAGATTGTTCAACAAGGTGGTTTTTCCCGCACCCAGAAACCCAGTGAGCAAGGTCACCGGTATGCGTGAGTCCTGCGTGTCCATATCTGCTCTTGCCCTCTTTACATCGTGGATGTCCTGCGCGAAGAGCTTTATGTTATAAAGTACACTCCCACAAGAGCAGAGCCATGAGCACTATCGAATTCCAAGCCCGCCAATCCGTCGAGCAGGTTGAAGAAAGCACAGACTTCGCACCGAAGTTCCGACCCGATGGGCTTTTGCCCTGCATTACGACTGACGCTGACAGCGGGGACGTCCTAATGTTGGGGTGGATGAATGAAGAAGCCCTCCGGTTGACCATCGAAACCGGCGAAGCCCATTACTTCAGCCGAGCACGGCAGGTTCTCTGGCATAAGGGCGCCACATCTGGGCTGGTCCAAAAAGTCGTTGAAGCCCGGATCGACGATGACCAGGACGCGATCTGGTTGCGCGTCTCTGTGGCCGGATCAGGTGCGTCGTGCCACGTAGGGTATCGATCTTGCTTCTACCGGGCTGTTCCCGTGGCCGAGGATGCTGGAAAACCGCTGAAATTTCTTGAAGATCAAAAGACCTTTGACCCCGTGGAAGTCTATGGCGATGTCCCCAACCCGACCCAACTCTGACCTGTCTTTCATGATGCGCGCCCTCGACCTAGCCAGAGGCGTGCGGGGTCATGTCTGGCCGAACCCACCGGTCGGGTGCGTGGTTGTACGGGACGGTATGATCATTGCCGAAGCGGCCACACATCCCGGTGGCCGCCCCCATGCTGAGCGCAAGGCTCTGGAGATGGCTGGTGAGGGCGCGAGAGGTTCTACGCTGTACGTCACCTTAGAGCCGTGTTGCCATTGGGGCAAGACGCCACCCTGTGCAGATGCGATCATTGCGGCGGGCATCTCGCGCGTCGTCTGCGCCATTCAAGACCCTGACCCTCGCGTGAATGGCTGTGGCTTCGAGAGATTGAGGCGCGCCGGGATCGCCGTAAACGTCGGTCTATGTGCGGACGCCGCTGAGGCTGTGATGTCAGGGTTTTTCAATCGCGTTCGCACCGGCACGCCAGAACTGATCATAAGCGATGTGGACATCAGCACGATCCCTGACGGTGTTGATGCGGTCTTGAAAACGTCCCGCGTGGGTCTGATGCTTGAGACACGAACACGCGTGATAAACTGCACGCAGAAATCAAATGACGAGGTGATGCGCTGGATGGGCGCCATAGGACTTACGACGTTTGCTGTTCACAGCGATGACCCGTACTTTAAGGAACTTCACCTATCGGACGGCATGGCTTTGACGCGAATGCGTTCAGACCTTTCGCAGCAACCGCTTATAACTGAGGCTTAGCGATGGACGTTACTCTGCGAGAACGCGCGAGTTCCTTTTGGCACGCACAACGGGTCAAACGCTTGGTTCGTGATCAACTGGGGCACGGTGCGCAATGCCTTGTCTCGGTGCGGGAGACGGTCTGCACGGACCCAGGGTGCGAAGGTCCGGCAACAGAGATCAGGATCGTCACACTGGGCTTTCAGGAAATCAGGGCTCTTGTCCACAAGCAGCCATCTCAGATTGTCGGGAGCGATGTCGCTGCCATTTTGTGATTTCGGGTACATTCTCCTTCACCCAATCCAGGATGTAAGATGACCATAGTTATGAGACGCGCCAATCCAAACGATGCTCCGGCCTGCGCGGCCATTGTAAACGATTGGATCGATGCGAAGGACTGGCTGCCCAGACAGCATTCACCACAGGCAATCGAAGAGATGATCCGCGCTGGCATACCCATGCGTGAATTCTGGGTCGTCGGAGACCCGATCCAGGGGTATTTGTCCTTCAACACGGAAGTTAACCAAATCATGGGCCTATATACCGCGCTTCCAGGGAACGGCGTCGGCAAAGCTCTGATGGAGCGGGTCAAAGAGGGGCGCGATTGGCTGCAGCTTTGGAGCCACGCGGCCAATGCCAAGGCGCACGCGTTCTACAGGCGCGAAGGGTTTGTCGAAGTGGGCAACAAAGAGAGCGGTGTCGATGGCATTCCCGAGATCCGCATGGAGTGGCACCGAGATGGTTAGCCCTATGAGATCAGGGTTCCAAAAGGCTAACGAACGAATTGTCGGGACACTCTATCTTTTCGCCCAGAGCGTCGTGCATGCCGGAGGGATGCGCGCTTCGATGGCCTGCATCGCGTCTACGATCAGATCTTCGCGCCATCTGCGCCCGGCAATCTGAACGCCGATAGGGCTCAGGCCGTTTTCAGTCTCCGCGATATGCGTCGGGAGATTGCCGGCGGGCAAGCCAAGAAAGTTCATGATGAACGACCAGTGCGAACATCCCAGCGCGTCCTTCACGCCTTCCGCGCCTTCGGCATCGCGTCCGGGCGAAATGAAGGGTTTCAACAGGAACGGCGTCAGAACAAGGGGGTAGTCTTCTAGGAAGAGCGCCCATTCCCGTGCATAGTATGTCCGTTTTGTCAGCATTCTGAGAAACTCCGTTCCTTCGTACGGCGGAAACTGGCGGTAATACTCATCAAAGATCGCATTGATCTCGGTTGAGCCGTACTTGCGTATGTCGGGGCCAAGTAAGTCGCGCACTTCGCTCAATAGCGTTCGATAACCGACTTCTCCGGTTTCCTTTGCAAGCGGCGGTTCGATGTCTTCCAACGCGTATCCGGCGTCGGATAGCGCCGAGGCCGCCCTATCGAGCGCCGTGGCTACTTCGGGATGCATACCAAATCCGAAATCATCTCGCGCTACGGCTACCCGAATGGGGGCCTCTAGCGCCAGGCCGCGCCACGGCATAGTTGCGTGGAATGGGTCTCGCGTATCCGGTGCGATCAATGCTGGCATCGAAAGATGGAGATCAGACGCGTTTCGCGCGATTAGGCCTTGCACGGACATGGATTGTGCCAGCAGGCCCCGTTCTGACTTCTGGCTCGGATTGAAAGCCGGAACGCGCCCCAAGCCAGGTTTAATTGTGACAGCCCCGTTTGCAGATGCCGGAAATCGAAGCGAGCCGCCGATGTCATTGCCATGCGCGAGCGCACCGATCCCCGCCATGACACTGCCGCGCCCGCGCCGCCAGACGATCCGCCCGCTGAGATATGCGGACCCCACGGGTTGTGCGTGCGACCGAAGAGCGGATTGTCCGTATCGGCCCGGAAAGAGAACTCCGGTGTGTTTGTGCGACCAATAACAACTGCGCCCGCAGCCTTGAGATTGCGGACAACCGGTGCGTCTTCGGGCGCGATGACGTCCTTGAAGGCCGTCACACCATTGGATGTCGCATGGCCTTTTTGATCTACGTTGATCTTGATCGTCACCGGGACGCCATGCAGCGGCCCTTTAGGCGCAGTGCTGCGGTCAAGTGCGGCTGCCTCCGCCCGCGCCTCATCCGCGAGACTTTCGACGACGGCTTTCAGCGCGGGATTGGCTGCCTCCATCCGCGCAATCGCGGCTTTGGTCGCCTCAGTAGCACTGAGTGATCCGTTGCTCGTCGCCAATGCGACATCGGATGCAGTCCATTGCCAAATAGGAAGTTGATCCTTCATGCGGCGATGCTCCTTTTGTCGCTTCGCTTGACTGGATCCAAGTGTAGAAGGTGGGCGATCCTGTGGGGCATCACAGGTTCTCTAGTAGAGGTTTATCGCCACCGATCTCGGCAATGGTCGTGTTCGACAACCGATCTATCAGAGTGGCTTCGACTTCGTTCAGGATTTCAATCACCCTGCCTTCCAAGTGTCTCTCAACCTGGCATGAATGCGGCTCAGGCTCTGTTCGGGGTGCTACAAGACTTTCTTCAAGCGCGAGATATACGTCGGCCAAGGAAATTTCATGCGATGGCCGCGCCAGCCGCCAGCCACCGGAATGACCACGTTCCGATGTTAGAAGCCCGGCTTTGCGCAACCTTCCCAAAACCCGCCGGACAACGACCGGGTTGGTGCCGGCATGGTCAGCGATTTCCGAAGAGGTCTGGGTTCGGCTCGTATCTTGGGCCATGTGGGATAGCGTATGCAATGCAAGCGATAGACGAGAGTTACGTTTCATCATGTCGCCTATCTAACCCATTTTTGTTCGTAACTTAAGGAGTTGCGAAAGTGATTTCGCTCGCTTAGCCTCAAGGTATCGGATTTCCTAGCAATGCGTGTTTTTGACCCAAAATCCAATACACCGTCGCGCGCACAATTCCGGTTTAATCGATGATCCAGTGGGAGGACAGAAAACATGAAGACACGCGCCGCTATTGCTTGGGGACCAAACCAGCCCTTGGAGATTGAAGAAATCGACCTCGAGGGTCCAAAGGACGGAGAGGTCCTAGTCCGGATCGTTACGACGAGCCTCTGTCATACAGACGTCTTCACATTGTCCGGTGAAGATCCAGAAGGTTTGTTCCCGTGCATTCTGGGACATGAAGGCTGCGGCATTGTCGAAGAGGTCGGCAAAGGTGTGACTTCGGTCAAACCTGGCGATCATGTCATTCCGCTCTACGTCCCCGAGGACCCAAACTGCCCCTACATCAAGTCTGGCAAGACCAACCTGTGTCAGACGATCCGCGCGACCCAAGGCGCAGGTGTCATGCCCGACGGCACGTCTCGGTTCTCATACAAAGGCAAGCAGATCTTGCACTACATGGGCACAAGCACGTTCAGCGAATACACGGTCTTACCGGAAATCTCGGTCGCAAAAATCTCCAAGGACGCACCCCTGTCCAAGGCCTCGGTAATGGGTTGCGCGGTGCCGACCGGCATTGGTGCCGTCCGCAACACCGCAAAAGTTGAGCCCGGTTCTACGGTCGCCGTCTTCGGGCTCGGTGCCGTGGGCATGGCCGTTATTCAAGGTGCCGTTCTCAAAGGCGCCTCGCGCATCATCGGGATCGACGTGAACCCGAACAAGTTTCCGCTCGCCATGTCGCTTGGGGCGACCGAGTGCGTAAACCCCAAGGACCATTCTTCACCGATCCATGAAGTCTTGATCGAGATGACCGATGGCGGTTTGGACTACACCTTTGAAGCGGTTGGAAACGTAGATCTCATGCGGTCGGCGCTTGAAGCCTGCCACAAGGGCTGGGGCGAATGCACCGTCATTGGCGTGGCTGGTGCTGGACAGGAAATAGCCACCCGCCCTTTCCAACTTGTGACTGGTCGCGTCTGGCGGGGAACGGCATTTGGCGGCGTCTTGGGCCGCAGCCAACTACCCGGCATGGTGGACGAATGGCTGCGCGGTGATTTTGATGTGGACCCCTACATCACGCACCATATGTACCATGAACAGATCAACACTGCCTTTGACTTGCTCAAAGCAGGTGAATCGATCCGATCTGTTATCCATTTCCAGCCGGAAGAAACGATGACAGTAAACTCTTTGCCGGGAAAAATCGTTCCGGTCTGAGTTCTGGCTACTCGGTCTTGCTCGCGCACCTGAGCGAGACCGGGAACCAAACGCTCGCTAGTCTTTATCCGCACCCAGGTAAACAAAGCTCATTTTGTTGCCATCTAGGTCGCGGACATAGGCACCATAGAAGTCGGGCCCATACATTGGCCTCGGTCCTGGGTCTCCTTCATTGGTTCCACCCTCGGCCAGAGCGATCCGATGCGCATCGTCGACCTCAGCTTTGGTCTCGCAGGCAAAACCAACCATATTTCCGTTTCCGGACACTGCCGTCTCTTCATTATGCGGCGTTGCCACCCAAACGCGCCCGCCTCCCCGCAGCTCGTAGCAAAAGGCGTGCGGCATGTATTCAGCCGTTAACTTGCCTCCAAGCGCGGGTATAACTGCATCGTAAAAGTTGCGCGCATTTCTTACGTCGTTTGAACCAAGCATCACATAATTGAGCGACATAAGCTGGTGTCCTTCATGGCAAGTATCGTTTCTGTCTTTTCACAGTTTCCTCAGGTTCAATCCTCAATTGGAGGAAACCAAGTCAACGAGGAGTGATGCAATGAGATCAAAACGCGTTCTGCTAGCTTATGGTAGGCAAATGTGTAGTCGGCCCGCGTCGCGTTCCCCGCGCCATCCGCAAAGGTGTAGTGACCCATATCTTTGTATCCGAGCCCGCGAGCTTTCAGGATGGGCCCAACAGCACTTTGGAATTCGACCGTCTTCCACCCGCGTTTCAGAAACCCCTTGTTTTGCGGATAGTCGGGGTCACCACCGACGAAATACGCTCGCGCCCCTTTCTCGTCCAAGCGGATCACGTCTGCCAAGGTTGGCTTGAAAAGAAGCGGCTCGTCCGGATCGCCAAAGTCGTAGAGATCAAGCAAGCCGTTCACGTCTTGATCGGTGACACATTTTGCCCAAGCTCTTTGTGCGGTTACAACTTCGGCTTTCGTCATGGGTTCAAAATTACGATCGGGCATGGGGCAGACTGGTCTCTCTGGTCTGAATTATTCAAGCAAGCACATGTCTATCGTAACATTCCAAGTTGCGAAACAGTCCTTTCTCGCTTAGCAGCTAACACCAAAGCTTGCTGACACCGCCATGAAGCCAAATCAACATCTGGAAATGCGCTGCGGCCAATCAGAAATCAATTCGAAGACAAGAGAATAACAATGATCCACGTAAATCTACCGGACGGCGCGACCCGCACACTTTCTGAAGATGTAACGGCGTCAGGCCTTGCATCAGACATCAGCAAGAGCCTTGCAAAGCGCACAGTTGCGGCCGTGGTGAACGGGGTTATGTCCGACCTGTCTGCACCACTCCCAGACGGGGCAACTGTTGAGCTCATTGGCCGAGACGACCCGCGTGCTCTTGAGTTGATCCGGCATGACCTGGCCCATGTCTTGGCCGAAGCGGTACAGAGTATTTGGCCCGACACAAAAACAGCCATTGGTCCGGCAATCGAGCATGGGTTCTACTACGACTTCGATCGCGACACACCTTTCACGCCCGAAGACCTTCCGATCATTGAGAAAAAGATGCGCGAGATCATCGCCGCACGCACGCCCTTCACCTGCGAAGTCTGGACTAGGGAGCAAGCCGCAGCGTATTTCGAAGAGGCCGGGGAAACATGGAAACTCGCATTGCTGGACGCAATCCCGGAAGGCGAACCCGTCAAGATCTATCGCCAAGGTGATTGGCTTGATCTCTGCCGTGGGCCGCACATGCGGCACACTGGAGATGTTGGAACTGCTTTCAAACTGACCCACGTGGCCGGGGCCTATTGGCGCGGCGACGCGAAGAACCCAATGCTCAGTAGGATTTACGGGATTGCGTTCGCTGACAAAGAAGCGCTCGACGCCCATGAAAAGATGATGGCTGAAGCCGAGAAGCGTGACCATCGGCGTTTAGGACGCGAGATGGATCTTTTTCATTTCGAAGAAGTCGCCCCCGGGTCGGTCTTTTGGCATCCACGTGGATGGCGGCTGTTCCAAACGCTGATTGGCTACATGCGGGATCGTCAGGAAGAAGTTGGCTATGTGGAGGTGAACTCACCTGACATCATGGACCGCGCCCTTTGGGAAACGTCCGGCCATTGGCAGAACTACCGCGAGAACATGTTCCTCGCGCAAACGCAGGATGATCGCGACTATGCGTTGAAGCCGATGAACTGCCCAGGTCACATGCTGATCTACGGACAAGGCGTAAAGAGTTACCGCGATTTGCCGCTGAAGATTGCCGAATTTGGCAAAGTCCATCGCTATGAGCCATCTGGTGCGCTGCATGGGCTGCTTCGCGTCCGCAGTTTCACGCAGGACGACGCACACATTTATTGCACACCGGATCAGCTGGACGAGGAATGCCTCAAGGTTAACAACTTGATCCTCTCGATCTATCGCGACTTCGGCTTTGAGGATGTTCACGTTAAGCTGTCTACCCGGCCCGAGAACCGCATTGGCAGCGATGAAAGCTGGGATCGCTCAGAAGGTGCTTTGAGCAAGGCGCTAGATACTGCCGGCCTTGAGTATACGATTTTCGAAGGCGAAGGGGCATTCTACGGTCCAAAACTGGAATACGTCCTTCGTGATGCCATCGGCCGCGATTGGCAATGCGGCACGCTACAAGTTGACTTCAATCTGCCTGAGCGCTTCGGAACCACCTATGTCGCGTCCTCCGGTGAGAAGCTGCCGCCGGTCATGTTGCACCGCGCCCTTTTTGGATCGCTCGAACGGTTTACAGGGATTCTGATCGAGCATCATGCCGGACATCTTCCCCTGTGGCTCGCGCCTGTTCAGATCGTCGTCGCTACAGTCACCGGGGCTGCGGATGACTACGCGGAGGATGTTGCTCAAACCCTCAAACAAGCCGGGCTGCGCGTAGAAACTGATCTGCGAAACGAGAAGATTGGCTACAAGGTCCGCGAACACGCTCTGAAAAAGATACCGATCCAGATCGCAGTAGGCGCACGAGAGTCCGAGGAGCGCACGGTTTCTGTGCGACGCCACGGACAAAAGCAGACGGAGACACTACGACTGGAAGAGGCAGTTGCAGTGTTGGTCGAAGGCGCGAAATCGCCGCGTCAAAGCTAAGAACTAAAATAGAAACAGTCGGGATGGGGCTGGTAATTATGCAGACTTTCAACATGGGCCAGGTTCCACCCATCACTTTTGGAGCTGGACGACTCCGCAAGCTACCTGATCTCGTGAACGCCTTAAGCGGTGGTCCCGTTCTAGTCGTCGCCGACGCAATCCTTGCCGAACTTGGAGTGACAGACAGACTGGCACACCAATTGTCCCAAAAGGGAATCCCTGTCGAGATCGCAGCAGAGGTTTCGGGCGAGCCAAAAGAAGCTCTCGTAGACGCGTTGTGTGACCGCGCCCGTCTCGCAGGTGCAAAAGTTGTTGTGGGCCTTGGTGGCGGTGCCGCTATGGATGCAGCCAAACTGGTCGCAGCGATTGCGCCCTGTAACCAACCGGCTGAGAATTTCGCCTTGGCCGCGCAGCCCCTGCCCAAAACCGGGCTTCCATCCATTGCCATACCCACCACAGCCGGAACCGGTTCCGAAGTCACCCGCACATCTGTGATTTCACAAACTGACGGCTCAAAGATCTGGTTTTGGGGGCGAGGAACTGATGTTTTCGCAGGCGATCCTCGATCCAGAATTGACCCTTAGTTTGCCGCCGCATTTGACCGCCTGGACCGGTATCGACGCGGTCGCGCATGCGTTGGAAGGGTGCACTGCGAGAAACACAAGCCCAGCAGGTTTGATGTATGGCCTAGAAGCACTGCGCATTCTGAAGGATGCCCTTCCGGGTGCGGTGGCTGACGGCGCAGATATCGACCTGCGTGCGAAAGTTCTCTGGGGCAGCATGGTTGCGGGACTCACGCTCCATAACTGCAACACGCATATGGGTCACAACATCAGCCATGCGCTTGGGTCGTTGGCACGCGTTCACCACGGGCTTGCAACAGGTTTAGCGTTGGAAGTCAGCTTACCTTGGCTGGTTTCAAAACAAGAAGGGCAAGTACACTATGCCCGAGCTGCGGAGGCTCTGGGAGGCGCTGAAAAAGCAGAGGCGTTGCCTGAAGCATTCTCCAATCTAATGCGTCGTTGCCAAATCGCGGCTGAGTTGCCCTCTGGGTGCGAAAGCGTCACCGCAGCGAACCTGTCAACTGAAATGCAGAACGCCGCAAACATAGGGATGGCCCGGAACGCGATCTGCGATATCACAGAAGCCGATTTTTTTGACTTTGCTTCTAGAATGATTTCTCTGCCGGTCGTTGCCAAGGCTTCCTGAAGAACAAATTGCATCCGCGGTATCGATGACGTCCCAGTTCTTCTCGAAGTCCTCAACAGGGATCAAAGCACCTGAGATGTTTGCATGCCGTTTCATGTTTCCAAATCGGTTCCATGATCGCGCGCGCATATCGACGTGCCAGTACGGTCGCATTGTGCGGGGTTGGGTAACGGCAATCGGATTGGAGCCGAGTGGGTATGGCACGCATTCGTTGCGCCGCACAAAAGCGGCGGAGATTTATCGCAAGACTGGCAACCTTCGCGCAGTCCAACTGCTGCTTGGTCACACCAAGGTCGACAGCACTGTTCGATACTTGGGCGTAGAACTTGAAGATGCATTAAGCATCGTAGAGCGTATAGACATCTAGCCCAGTTTGGCGAGCGGCTCGGCCGTTCGCCATTTTGAAGCGATTGTTTGACGTCTGTGCGACGATGACCGGTACCGAGCCTAAGTGGTTCTTCGGGCTAGACCCATGTAAGCCCGGTGTGTGCGTTTCATCGCTGCGCCCCAAAACCAAGCGGCCGAAGAGGCCACGCCCAGTTGGTCTCAACAGGCAGTAGCAAGGGCAAGGTTTTGGTCCGGGTAAATCGCACTTGCGAATGACCGATCTGCTGACATCAGCTGCAACGCGGCAAAGACCGCGCATCGGTTGAGAATAATTGCTGCGCCAGCAGTAGCCGCACGTGCACAAGTCCGCTTTGTCCGCGGACTGTGAGTTCCGCTCACTTGAAATTTCGCTGTGCAGCGAATGGCGGCTCTCACGGGCCGCACCGCAGCGGAGAGACAGGTGGTTAACGTCGGCTCTGGGCCGTGAAGGGAGGTTACGATCGGCAGACGAGCCGGGTCATGGAGATTGCATCAACAAGAATGCGAATGGTGCTTGATATGGCCCAGGCTGAACCGACAGAGCCACCCCTTCCGACGAAGATGCTGAACCGCTTCACAGATCAAGGGGTGTTGTCACCTTCTTCGCCCCAGCCCGCCACCGCTCCGCAAACCAACTCAGATATTATGGAATGGAAACCTTCGAGGCATAGAGAGTTGCGGTAGGTATCGCCTACCC
>JBCBHE010000067.1:0-12404 GCA_038526085.1 Pseudomonadota bacterium
AATAGACCGAGGCACCCCCGGTCACGAACTCTCTTCGGGGACCGGACACAACAAGTGGACGGCGCGACAGAACATGAACGTCAGGATAGCGCGCGGCGAATGGGGCCTCGTAGAGCCAATGCACCGCACCACGTTGGCCATCCAAAAGCCCTGCCTCGGCCAGCGCGAAGGTGCCGGTGCACATGGTAGAAAATACGGCCCCCGCGCCGTGCTGCCGCCGCAGCCAAGCGGCCTCCTCCGGCCGCAAAATGGGCCCGGCTAACGGATCGGAGAGCAAGCCGTCATCGAAAAGAGATGGCACAATGACCGCATCATAAGTCTGATCATCAAGCTCGGCATTGCGCGGAGAGGCGAGGCCGCTCAACGTCAAGGGCGCCAGATCACCTCGGCCCACCACACGCGGGGCAAAGCGGAGCGGCGCGCCCGGCGCGTCCGGCAGTAGGTTTACCGCCTCCAGGTCCTCCACAACCGTCGCAATTGTGGCGAGGCTTGCTTGCTGAAGGGCCAGCACAGCCACGCGCACCTGCGCTATCTGAAAGCTCTGCTGTGTGTGAACGGTGCGGTCCCACACATGCGCGTGCTCGCTGCAATCCATTATCCGATTCCCCCACAAAGCGTCTGATCGGACCATATTACGTCCAACGAAAACGGATAGAAATGTATCGCATCAGTTCATTTCAAACGGATGAAACGATGCGACATTTTCTAATGACCGCAGGAGCAATCGCCATGACCACATTTGCCTTGGCCGACACCCCGACACTGTCCCCCGATCCAACGCAGGGCGCGTTTGTTGCGTATTACCTCGTAAAAAAGAATCCGGACATGTCCTACGATGCGTTCCGCAGCTACGAGATTGAGACCCATGCGCCGATGCCGCTGAGCCTGCCCGGTCTCCAGGCTTACCGCCTCGTGTTTTTTCCGCCATCCGAGGACGGGTCGCAGCCCTATGACGCCATGGCGACGCTCACATTCGAGAGCCGCGCAGCCCATGATGAGGCTCTTGCTGGCGAGGCGGGACAGCGCGCACTGGCTGACCTACCCAACGTGATTGTCCCCGCCGAAATGGTGTTTCTATCTAGCGTAGCAGGTGAGGCTTTTGTCGGCGATTTAGCAACGGACTAGACCTTGCGTGCCTTCAACCTTGCGCATATGCCCCGCGTCGCAGCGAGGCCAACCACGGCGAACCCTATATCGGCCTTCGGTCAGACGGCTTATCTCGACGGTCAGACCGAAGCCAAACGCGCATGTCTTAAGATCGACTTCAAAGTTGTTGCGAGGGCACGGGTAATGACCTCCTTGACCGATCTTTTGACGTTCCGGTGTCGGCCTTCGTTGGCGATGACGAAGATGCAGAGGAAGGCAAGATACAGAAGACTGATTGCAGCCATTTGGGAACTCTGCAGCATACATCACTCTGGGCTCAGACCCGACATCCGACTGCGTGACAACGCAATACCTCCCAAACAGCCGCAACGCCCTCCGCACGCAGCCGCATCGCCGCGTTAACCTGCGCGTTGTAGCGTCCAGCCCAAGGATATCCTCGGGAGCGGCTAAACCAGCTGCCCCCATCGATCAGGTTTCAATGGGTCCGCAGACCACCCGCAGGGGTGTAGGGCCACCGTACGGCGCGGAAGCTGTCCCTTCCGCGTTTGACGAGACCGTTTGCCTGGCGGCCGCCACGCGCTGATCTGCTCACTTTTTGCATATGCTCTGGCAGCCAGACAGTGGCTCGCCGGAGTGTCTGTGCTGCGCGCGCTTGGGTCTTACCCACCCGACGCTTTAAACGGTGCCATCCCCGCGCGGGCCAGTTCGTCCGCCCGTTCATTCTCCGGGTGGCCCGCGTGGCCCTTCACCCATTCCCACGTCACGTCATGTCTGGATGCGGCCGCATCAAGCCGCTTCCACAACGCTTCGTTCTTGACGGGTTTTTTCCCCGCGGTCTTCCAGCCCCGCTTTTTCCACCCGTGGATCCAGGAGGTGATCCCGTCTTTGACGTAGGAGCTATCTGTCACCAAAGTCACCGCCGCTGGTCGCTCTAACGCCTCCAAGGCGGAGATGGCAGCCAGCAGCTCCATCTGGTTGTTCGTGGTTTCAGGCGCGCCGCCATTCAACTCCCGCTCTTTCAGCACCGTGTCGCCATCCCGCGCGATCAGGATCGCACCCCAGCCGCCAGGCCCGGGGTTGCCGGAGCAGGCACCATCTGTATAGGCAAACAGGTCAGGCATCTGCGGTCTTTTTGGCAAGCATCACGACCCAGGGCGCGATGACCCCATCGAACCCCGCCTCTTCCCCGGTCTTTTCGGCCATGACGGCGAAACCAGCATCTTCAAACAGGCCATGCAGTTCTGGCACCGTGACATAGGTGTATTGCCGCCCGAGCCGATCGCGCTTCACATCCGTGCCAGTTTTCATGCCGATGTGAAAAATGCCCCCAGGGCGCAAGGCCTTTGCGATGGCTTCAAAATGGCGCGGCAACTCCGCCCGTGGCGCGTGTAGCAGAGAGAAATTGGCCCAAACGCCATCGTAGATCGCATCACCGGACAGGTCGTCAAATGTCGCAACACGCCCTTCTAGTCCGAACTTTTCCTTTGCGAGCGCGATCATGCTGGGTGAGGCATCCACCGCGTCCGGCACGAACCCCGCATCCCGCATGATCGCTGATGCGTTCCCAGGCCCGCACCCCAAATCTAAGGCGCGACCACCTGGTGGCAGGGCCTCCATAAACGCCAGGAGTGAGGCATCAGGCGCGCCTTTGCTGACCATTTTGGCATAGTCCTGCGCCTTTTCGTTATAGATCGCGATGGTCTTGTGGTCGGCCATTATAGGGCTCCAGTTAAGAGGCAAAGCACGACGAGTGTCGTCAACAATATACGCAACTTCATCCACCACGGCGGCGCGAGGCTCTGGCGCCAAAACTGCCAATCAAGAAGAAGCAGTCCAAGGAACCCTGCGATCAAATTGATGCTGGCTGTGACCGGTCCGCCGCCGGTCATAAAGAACGCCCAGAGGGCAGGAAGGACGGACAGGGCATAGCCCGCTGTCGCGTTTTGTCCCTCGGCTTTGGTGGCAAAGCCCCACAGCACGCCTGACATGAACGCCAGAATGATCGCACCGTAATAGAACTGGACGTAGGGGCCGATAAAGCGGCTCCCGATCAGACCCATTGCTTGCTGGCCGAGGGCCGGGTTCAGCGTTGTCAAAGCGCCCCAGGCGAACGGCAACACGCCAGCGAGCCCTAGGATCAAAGCGGAGCGGGGGATGTCAGTCATATCGTTGGTCTTAGCACGGAGGGGCAGGGGCGCAAGCTAGAGCAGTCCAACTGTCTTTGCGCCAGTCAGTAAATCGGGCGCGATCGTGTGACCAAGCGCGCGCAGCGCCTCGTCAGGCGCGACCATATCGGGGATTTGGACCGTGTGTAATCCGGCTGCATGCGCGGCGCGAACGCCATTGGGTGAGTCCTCAAAGGCCACACAGACTTCTGGCCGCAAGCCCAAATGGTCCGCCGCTGCAAGATAGATATCTGGGGCTGGTTTGCTGCGCGCGACCTGATCGCCGCCAATGACATCAGGAAAAAGGTCGGCAAGTCCGGCTCGGGCCAAATGGGCATGGGCCCGCTCTGTCCTGGTGCTTGTCGCGATGACATAAGGCAGGCCAAGGTCACGCAAGCGCATGGCGACGTCCCGCGCGCCCGGCTTCACAGGTATACCGGTCTTCAAGCGTGCTGCGATGTCGGCATCCCAAACCGCGTCGAAGTCTTCCAAAGTGATCCGCCCCGCCAAACCATCGCTCAGGATCTGGCGTCCCAATGGTCCGTTCGTTCCGACCATGCGGATGAAAATACTGTCATCCGGCGGCAACCCAAGCGCCGCCATCGCCGCACGAAACCCAGCGAAGTAAATCTGTTCGGTATCGAGCAACAGGCCGTCCATATCAAAGACGACGCCTTGCACGTCTAAAGCCAGTGTCATGCGATGTCTGCCAATACTTTCGCGATCCGTTTCGCCCGCGTCTCAGCCCGTTTTGCCGTGTTGATGGTGTGGATCAAGCCCCGCTGTTTGCCGGGCGTCAACGCCGTCCAACGATCGGTCATATCTGCTTGACGCAAGGCCAAAACCAAATCTTCGGGCGTCTCAACCAACTGCTCCGGGACCGGGCGCATGCGCACCTCAACCTCTTCCCCTGGCGCGATGCCGCTCTCGCGCAAGAAGGTTTTACCAGTGTAAACAAACACCTGATCAATCGCAGGCGCCTTTGTCAGGGCGAGATTGATGGGAAAGTCGCCGATCTCTCCTTCGACGCGCTTTGCACCAGCGGCCTGCAGGGCACCGGACACCTCATCCGGGATAGGCAAAATTGTATAGGTCGACTTTCCCCATACCATCGGCACGATCTTTCCGGTGAAGGTCTCGTACTCCACGTCTTAGGCTGGTTCGCGCAATACGCGGGGGACTTTGAACTCCACATTCTCCACAGCCGTTTCGACCACGTCTACTGTGACGTCGAAGTGGGCGCTGAACGCATCGACGACTTCGTTGATCAACACTTCTGGGGCAGAGGCCCCGGCGGTGATCCCAAGCGCGGTGATCCCTTCCAACGCCCGCCAATCAATGTCGGTCGCCCGTTGGACAAGTTGGGAGTATTCGCAACCCGCACGGGCCCCGACCTCCACCAACCGTTTGGAGTTCGACGAATTCGGCGCGCCAACCACGAGCATCGCGTCGCATTTGGGCGCCATCGCCTTCACGGCCTCTTGGCGGTTTGTGGTGGCGTAGCAAATGTCTTCTTTGTGTGGGCCGACGATGGCGGGGAAGCGGGCGTGCAGCGCCTCTACGATGTCTTTCGTGTCGTCGACGGACAAGGTTGTCTGGGTGACAAAGGCCAGTTTGTCGGGATCGCGCGGTGCAACGTCCGCGACATCATCGACTGTTTCGACCAGCAGCACGTCGCCGTCCGGCAGTTGTCCCATGGTGCCTACGGTTTCTGGGTGGCCAGCATGGCCGATCATGATCATCTGGAGGCCGTTGTCCGCATGGCGCTGGGCTTCGATATGAACTTTGCTCACCAACGGACAGGTGGCATCGACATAGAGCATCTCACGCTTGGCTGCCGCGGCAGGAACAGCCTTCGGAACGCCATGGGCCGAGAAAATCACCGGGCGGTCATCGGGGCATTCATCCAGCTCTTCGACAAAGACGGCGCCCTTGTCCCGCAGACCGTCGACCACAAACTTGTTGTGAACGATCTCATGGCGCACATAAACCGGCGCACCCCACTTTTCGAGGGCCATTTCCACGATCTTAATCGCCCGGTCGACACCTGCGCAAAACCCGCGCGGCGCGGCCATGTAAATCGTGAGCGGTGGTTTGGTCATCGTCGGCTCCTTCTCTACCTAAAAAGACCTAAGCCCTTGGGCGGCGATGGTCCAGTGGCCCTACCGCTCCTGCGCGCCTTTGCCCGCGATGATCTTGTCGCGGAATTTGGCGATGCGGTTGAACCGCGTTTCAGGCTGCTTGGCGCTGTTTAGGTTGATCACGTAACTTTTCTGGCGACCTGGCGTGAGCGCGGCAAATGCTTCGGCCAAGGTCGGGTCCGCATCAAGCGCTTCGGCCAACTCCACCGGCATGTCAGGCAGACTGGTGTCTTTGGGTGCGCGCAGCCCT
Source organism: Pseudomonadota bacterium (assembly GCA_038526085.1). GTDB lineage: Bacteria > Pseudomonadota > Alphaproteobacteria > Rhodobacterales > Rhodobacteraceae > Yoonia. The sequence continues at coordinate 5,664 of JBCBHE010000067.1, forward strand.
TGGGCAGCGTAACCCATCGCTTCTTGCAGATAAGCCCGGATCAATGGGCCCCGTTCCGCAACCTGCGCTGCCGCAGTAAATCGGATCATATCTGGATGTTTTGTGTTGGGGCCCTGGCGCTCCAGGATGCGATCTGGGTCTGTCATCAAACCGGCCTCAAAAAAACTAAGCCGGAAATCAGAGCGAAATGCACCGATAATTGCGATGTTGCGCGTCGCATGCGTGTAACAAGGGTGAGCCCATTTCAAGGTCTCGGTCAGCCCGAGGCTGTGGCAAAGCTCCCGGAGGTCGCGCAACCCGTCGCCCCAAATTTGCGCCGAACAATCAGCACTATCGAACCGCGGACACCGTCCACAACCCTTGACGAAGTAATCCTCAATATCCGTTATCATGCGCCAACGCCGCAACCTTTTGCCCATGACGCTAGCGAACGTGACTAGCCTCTGGCAAGTCGTGGGCCGTGAGGCCCACGCTTAAGTGTCAGGCGTTGGTTTTTTCTTCCGCTGCAGCGGCCACTTCGACCTCTCGCGGTTCGCGCGCTGGGCGACCAATGACATCGCGCAGTTCATCAAGTTCGATGAAGTTGTCGCACTGGCGGCGCAATTCGTCAGCAACCATCGGTGGTTGGCTGCGGATTGTCGACACAACAGAGACGCGGACACCTTTGCGCTGCAAGGATTCGACAAGCGGGCGGAAATCGCCGTCGCCCGAGAAAAGCACAATATGGTCGACGTGCGGGGCAAGCTCCATCGCATCGACTGTCAGCTCAATGTCCATGTTTCCTTTGACTTTCCGACGTCCCATACTGTCGGTGTACTCTTTGGCCGGCTTGGTCACCATCGTGAAGCCGTTGTAGTTCAGCCAGTCAACAAGGGGGCGGATGGGCGAATACTCATCATTTTCCAACAAGGCTGTGTAGTAGAACGCGCGCAGCATTTTGCCGCGTCGCATGAACTCTGCCCTGAGGAGTTTGTAGTCGATATCAAATCCCAACGATTTCGCTGCTGCATAGAGATTTGACCCATCTATGAAGAGCGCAAGGCGCTCGTCACGATAAAACATGAATGGATCCTTTCAAATGGCGGCCCGCTTTTCCGTGAGTGAGTGTGAGTGTGGTGCGAACCGGGCTGCTGGTCTAATACATATAGTTTGCGACCACAATGCTCCTATAGGAAAGGGGAAAATGTGAAGATATTACTCGCCCTTGGCGCGAACTTGCCGTCGATCTGGGGGAATCCAGCAGAAACCCTCTCCGAAGCGATAGGGCGACTATCCGAATGTATAGGTGCAGATGTCGAGTTTGGGCAATTTTATGTCGCTCCTGCGGTGCCGTCGGGAAGCGGCCCAGATTTCATCAATACGGTGGCAAGCTTAGACGCGACGATACTTCCTGAAAAGTTGTTGGCTATTTGTCACAAAATTGAAAATCAAGCACGCCGCATTCGCGACAATCGGTGGGGGCCACGGACATTAGACATTGATTTGATCGCCTGCGATCAGGAGGTGAGACCCGATCTCGCGGGATTTCACGAATGGCTTACTCTCCCTATGGATGAGCAAAAGCACCGCGCCCCTCAATCGCTGATTTTACCTCACCCGAGGATCCAAGACCGCGCCTTTGTCTTGGTCCCAATGTGCGACGTTGCACCCGATTGGCGGCACCCGGTTTTAGGGCAAACCAGCACCGAAATGCTTGCGGCCCTTCCTGCGGCCGAAAGAACTGTCATTCGCCCCTACGAAACCCCTTAAATTCCCTTGTCAATGCCGTTTGAAGCCCCTAGATACAGTGCTTCTTAGGAATCCTACATTGAAGTCGGAGTGCAGCCATGGCCCGCGTCACCGTTGAAGATTGCGTCGATAAAGTTCCCAACCGGTTTGAGTTGGTAATGCTCGCCGCCCATCGCGCGCGCGAAATCGCGTCTGGCTCTGCCATCACCGTGAACCGCGACAACGACAAAAACCCTGTCGTGTCCTTGCGTGAAATCGCAGATGAAACCCAGACAGCAGGCGACCTGCGTGAGCGGATGATTGAGGCGAACCAGACCCAGATTGAGGTTGATGAGCCTGAAGAAGACAGCATGTCGCTGTTGATGGGCGCCGAAGCAGACAAGCCTGCAGACGACGATATGTCAGAAGAGAAACTCCTGCGCGCGCTGATGGAAGCGCAAGGCCAACGATAGGGCGGGCGACAGCCCCTGACGCAATGGCACTGGACCACATGACGACTGCAGATGATCTGATCGCGCTGGTCCGTGCCTACAACCCACGTACAAATGAAGAAATGCTGCGCCAAGCCTATGACTTCGGCGCAGCTATGCATGACGGCCAGTTCCGGCATTCTGGCGAGCCATACTTTACGCACCCCGTCGCTGTTACGGCAATTCTGGCCGAACAGCAGATGGACGACGCGACCCTTGCCACCGCGCTTCTGCACGACACGATCGAAGACACCAAAGCGTCCTTCGTTGAGGTCGAGAAGCGCTTTGGCCGCGAGATCGCAGATCTTGTCGATGGCGTGACAAAGCTGACAAACCTCCAGCTGAATTCGACCCAAACGAAACAGGCCGAAAATTTCCGCAAGCTCTTCATGGCCACTTCCCGCGATTTGCGGGTGACGCTTGTCAAACTTGCCGACCGTTTGCACAACATGCGAACGATTAAGTCGATGCGCCCTGAAAAGCAGGCGCAGAAGTCGCACGAGACCATGGAGATCTTTGCACCGCTCGCGGGCCGCATGGGCATGCAGTGGATGCGGGAAGAGTTGGAGGATCTGGCGTTCCGCGTTCTCAATCCCGAAGGCCGCAATTCTATCATTCGCCGCTACATCACCCTGCAGCGTGAGGCGGGGGATGTGGTCCAAAAGATCACCGCTGATATGCGGCATGAACTCGACAAGGCCGGTGTCACGGCAGAGGTCGTGGGCCGCGCCAAGAAGCCCTATTCAATCTGGCGCAAAATGCAGGAGAAGGACCAAAGCTTCTCTCGCCTATCTGACATCTACGGCTTTCGCGTCATCGCCGCCACAGAAGCCGATTGCTACCGCGTCCTCGGCGCGATCCATCAGCGTTGGCGCGCGGTCCCAGGGCGGTTCAAAGACTACATCAGCCAGCCAAAATCCAACGGCTACCGATCGATCCACACCACGGTGTCTGGCCGTGATGGCAAACGGGTAGAGGTGCAGATCCGGACTCGCGAGATGCATGAAGTCGCGGAAACCGGCGTGGCCGCCCACTGGTCTTACAAAAATGGGGAGCGGGTCGAGAACCGCTTTGCCGTCGACCCGGTCGAATGGATCAACAAGCTCACCGAACGGTTTGAAGACGATCAGGACCACGAAGACTTCCTGGAAGCTGTGAAGCTTGAAATGTACACTGACCAGGTGTTCTGTTTCACGCCCAAGGGTGACGTGATCAAACTGCCACGCGGGGCCACGCCAATTGACTTTGCCTATGCCATCCACACCCGGATCGGTTCGGCCATTGTCGGGGCAAAAGTCGACGGGTTGCGCGTGCCGCTGTGGACCCGTCTTAAAAACGGACAATCGGTTGAAGCGATCACCGCCGAAGGGCAGTCCCCTCAGGCGACCTGGCTTGATATCGTTGTCACGGGCCGTGCGAAGTCAGCGATCCGCAAGTCACTGAAAGAGGAAGATCGCGAACGTTTCATCAAACTGGGCCGCGAATTAGCCCGGGTGGCGTTTGAAAACCATGGCAAGCGGGCGACCGAAAAGGCGCTGCGCACCTCAGCCAAAGCCCTTGCGGTCGGTGGTGTCGACGATCTGCTTAGCCTCCTGGGCAGCGCCCAAATTACGGGACGCGAGGTTGTGGGCGCGATCTATCCCGACCTGATGCGCAAAGAAGGGGAAGAGGTCGCCGCGGCCCGCGCGGTCGTCGGCCTATCACCGGATACGCAATTTCAGCGCGCCCTTTGCTGCCAACCTGTGCCGGGAGAGCGGATTATGGGGATCACCCATCGCGGCCAGGGTGTTGTCATCCACACAATCGACTGCGATGCGCTCGCCAATTATGAAAGTGAACCGGATCGCTGGATTGACCTACATTGGCAAGAAGGTGTGCATGCGGCAATCAATACGGTCACGCTTGATCTGACAATTAGCAACGACGCGGGGGTCCTGGGCCGGATTTGCACCTTGATCGGAGAGCAAACGGCCAATATCTCGGACCTCAAATTTATCGAAAGAAAGCCAGATTATTACCGTCTTATGATGGATATTGATGTGAGAGACGCAGAACATTTCCACCGCGTGCAAACTGCACTTGAGGCGGAAAGCAATGTGTCATCGATCAGCCGTCACCGCGATCCGGGGCTGGCAGGCGCCAGTCGGGTCGCATCGTAAAAGGGTTCGCAGGTGGTCTTCAAGCGCAGGGACAAGCGGCCCTTCTGGCAGGCGGTTGTCGACTTTGTCTACCCGCGTGGCGGTTGGGCGCGGGCGGCGCAATATGTGAAGCACCGTTTGCGGCGTTTGCCAGACACGCCGGAAAAGATCTCACGCGGAGTGTGGGCGGGCGTCTTTACCGCCTTTACGCCATTCTACGGCTTGCACTTCATCGTGGCGGCTTTGATCGCAAAGCTGATGCGCGGCAATATTATCGCGAGCCTTATGGCAACCTTCTTTGGCAATCCGCTGACCTATGTGCCGATCGGCGTTGTGGCGCTGGAGACAGGCTATTGGTTGTTGGGCCTGCGCCAGCGGGGTGATCTGGAACGCGCGCTGGGTAAAAAGTTTGCGGATGCGGGCGCGGACCTCTGGCGCAATGTCATCGCCGTTTTCACCCCGGAAAAAATGGATTGGCGCGGTCTGACACTTTTCTACAATGAGGTCTTCTTTCCTTATCTCATTGGCGGTCTGATCCCCGGCGTGATCTGCGCCACCTTCTGCTATTACCTTTCTGTTCCGCTGATCAAAGCCTACCAAAGCCGCCGTCGCAACGCGCTGCGCAATAAGCTGGCGCAACTGCAAAAGAAAACCGCAAAGGCGGATGACGCGGGCGGCGGCGCGGGCTAGGCTTCGGCTGTAACGGGAGAGGATTTGAAGATGACGGCCTACCTGCGCCTTGGCATCAACATCGATCACGTGGCCACCGTGCGCAACGCCCGCGGCGGGGCTCTGCCTGACCCGGTCAGAGCGGCCCTCATGGCGGAGGCGGCTGGCGCTGATGGGATCACCGCCCATCTCCGCGAAGACCGCCGGCATATCCGGGACGCGGACATGGCCGCGATCAAGGAGGCGATCAGCCTGCCGCTCAATTTCGAAATGGCAGCGACTGACGAAATGCAAGAGATCGCCCTGGCAACCACCCCGCACGCGGTTTGTTTGGTTCCAGAGCGGCGGGAGGAACGGACCACCGAAGGTGGGCTTAACGTCGCAGACGATGACAATCGTTTGGCCAGCTACATTGGCCCCTTCAAAGACACAGGCACCCGTGTATCACTTTTCATTGGGCCAGAAGAACGGCAAATTGAAGCCGCGGCACGGATCGGCGCGGATATCATTGAATTGCACTGCGGCACCTATTGCGACTTACACGACGAGGGCCGCTTCGACGAACGTGATGCAGAGCTCGCGCGACTGACAGCCATGGCGACGCATGCCCATGCATCAGGCCTCGAAGTTCATGCCGGACACGGTCTTAGTTACGAAAACGTCGCCGCAATTGCGGCTTTGCCGGAAGTTGTTGAGCTCAACATCGGTCACTTCCTCATTGGTGAGGCGATTTTCCAGGGACTGGATGCAGCCATCAAAGAAATGCGTCGGGTGATGGATGAGGCACGCGGATGATTCAGCATGTCGTGATGCTTGCCCTGCCAGACGGCTACGATACCGCCGAATTGGCGGCTGTGATGGAAGGGCTCGGCGGATTGGATCTTCCCGGCTTCACTGGCTTCCAGCATGGACCGAACATTGACTTGGAAAACAAGACACCGGGTCACCCCTATGGCTTTATCTGTAGCTTTGCTGATCGATCGGCCCTCGAAACCTACGCGGCTAACCCTGGGCACCAAGCCCTTGGCGCGCGATTGGTGGCCCTGTGCGGTGGGGGCGACGGGATTATGGTGATGGACCTTGCCGTATGAGGCGCGCTGCCTTGATGTCACTGCTTGCATCGCCGCTGGCCGCGCAAGAGGTGCTGCCCTGCGATGACAAGGCGCTGGCCGACGCCATCGTGGAACCTTGGGAAGAACACACACGCACGTTTGCCAATGGTGCTGTCCGGGTGGCGCTTGTTGACGCCATCGAACCGGCCCTTGGGGCGTTCTATTTGCTTGTGCTGTCACCGCCCTACGACGACATGGGCCAGCGCCAATGCCAGATGATCGGGTTTGATGGTGGGGTTGGGTTCACAATGCTCGACTTCTCATCGCTCGGGGCCGCGTACGTGCCCGCACGGGGGCTTGAGATTCAGCTCCTCGGCCGTATAGCTGTGCCGGAATACGATTTCACCAACCCGGTGAACCTCTGGGTCATCGTGAATCAGGCCTCTGGTGAGATCAGTACCTTCATGGAGCTTGGGGCTGAATGATCCTTGGTATCGGCACGGATCTGGCAAACATCGAACGTATCCAAGGGACGCTCGACCGGTTTGGGGATCGGTTCAAGAACCGGGTGTTCACCGAAATCGAACAGGCCAAAGCCGAACGCCGTCGCGACGTCGCGGGCACTTACGCCAAGCGCTGGGCCGCGAAGGAGGCGTGCTCCAAAGCGCTGGGTACCGGCCTGGC
>JBCBHE010000068.1:0-12294 GCA_038526085.1 Pseudomonadota bacterium
CTTGCCCTTCCAGAACTTCAACCTGACGCAGATATTCTATACAAAATCTTCAATTGGTTCTCATTTCCTAGCCATATCTGATCCTGCAATTTGCGGATCGAATGATCCCAGTTGTTGGGCTAATTTTGTGGGGCGACCGCACGCGCAAGCCGAACTTTGCAACCACCTTTAGCCAAAGTGTCCATCGATCGCAGCTAACGTTTCCTTTGGCGCAACGCGGGCGCAGCGCTATGCAATGTGAGTTCAGAACGCGAGAATTTGATTGGTGTTCGGACGCCGGGCACGCCTTGGGGCCGGATTTGCATGCCCCGGTGGACGACTTGCTGATCTGAAAAGGCCTCTGCCACCGAATTGATGGGGCCTGCTGGCACCACCACACGTTCCAATTCCTGCAGGATTTCCGCCTTCGTCCAACCGGCCAGCGGCTTTGTCAGAAACGTTGTTAACGCGGCTCTGTTTTCGACCCGCGCGGCGTTGGTTGTAAAGCGTGGATCATCCGTAAGGCTGTTCAGGTCGAGTACATTTAGAAGCGAAGTGAACTGCCGGTCATTGCCGCAGGCGATGATGACAAACCCGTCTGAGACCTCAAAGACCTGATAGGGCACGATGTTGGGATGGGCGTTGCCCAACCGTGTCGGGGTCTCGCTGGAAGCAAGATAATTCATCGCCTGATTGGCCAAGACACCGGTCATGCAATCCAACAACGAGATATCGATCTGTTGGCCAAGACCCGACCGCGCACGTTCAGCCAAGGCAGCCTGAATCGCGATTACGCCGTAGAGCCCTGAAAAGATATCGGCAAAGGCCACGCCGATTTTTTGCGGCTCGCCCGAAGGGTCGCCGGTCAGGTCCATGATGCCTGACATGCCTTGGATCAAAAAGTCATAGCCCGCGCGCTCAGCATAGGGGCCATCTTGCCCGAACCCGGTTACCGAGCAATAGACCAGCCCCGGATTTTCCTTTCGCAGTGTTTCGTAGTCGAGGCCGAATTTCGCCAACCCACCGACTTTGAAGTTCTCGATCACAACATCGGCTTCGGCGATGATACGACGCAGCTCGTCCAGTTGTGCGCCGTCACGAAAGTCAACGATCTTCGACGCTTTGCCTCGGTTCGCGGCATGAAAATACGCCGCAGATTTCTCGCCTTCACGTTCAATGAAAGGCGGGCCCCATTGGCGTGTGTCATCGCCTTCTGGGCTTTCGACTTTCAGAACGTCTGCTCCGAGGTCGGCCAATGTCTGTCCAATCCAAGGCCCCGCCAAGATGCGGGCCAGTTCGACGACCTTCAGGCCCTCAAGTGGTGCGCTCACAATAGGCGCTCGGGCAAACGTTTGGCAGGCGGTGTATTGCGGCTGCGTTCGGTTCGAACGATCCCATCAATGATCGTCATACCGACACCGGGCAAATTTCCTTGGGCCACGGATTCCAGCATTGTCTTACCCGGCGCATGCTGCGCCTGATCCAGAAGCACGAAATCAGCGCAGTAGCCTTCCTCGATCAGGCCCGTGTCCAGCTCGCGTTGTCGCGCGGTGTTGCCAGTGCCAAAACAGAAAGCAATCTCGGCAGGGACATTGCCAAAGGCAGACAACATCGCAATCATCCGCAAGATCCCAAGGGGCTGCACGCCAGAGCCTGCCGGACCATCAGTGCCCAAAATCACTTGATCCAGCTTCTTTAACTCGCGCGCCGTGTTCACAGTTAGCACCGCTGAGCGTTCGTTCCCATTGTGCACAATCTCGAACGCGGCTTGGCAGCTTTCGCACAGGCAGATGATCTGATCGTCCGGCAACGCGGAATGCCCACCGTTGATATGTCCGATCACATCGGTGCCGGTTTCCATCACCATGTCTGCATCAATCAGACCCGAACCCGGGATCGACGGCCCGCCCGTATGGATCGTGCTTTGCATCCCGTATTTGCGCGCCCAGCCGACCATTTCCTTTGCAGTCTTGCCATCCTTGACTGTGCCTAGACCAACCTCGCCCAACAGCTTAACGCCAGCATCGGCCATGTCTTTGAAGTCTTGTTCCACCATGCCCTTTTCGATCACAGGGGCCCCAGCACGAACCTTGACCCCCGAAGGGCGGAAGTTTTCGTACCAGCGCTGCGAAGCGATCGCCATCGCCTTAAGCCCAACAACATCTTTCGGCCGACCGGGCATATGCACTTCGCCTGCAGAGATCAGGGTGGTGACCCCGCCATGCAGCGTCGAATCGATCCAGTGCAACTGCTGTTGGCGCGGCGTGTAATCACCAACCACCGGGTGGATATGGCTGTCAATCAAGCCGGGGCAAAGCGTCACCCCATGTGCATCGACAATTGTTGTCGCGCCTTCGCAATCGAGGTCAGCTTCCTTTCCCCAAGCAGAAATCTTGCCATCAACCGCCACCATGCAATCGCCGTCATAGATTGACTCTTCCATCTTGCCTGACAGGATTTGACCGATGTTTTTGATGACGAGTTTTGACATGTGCAATATCCTTCTCATACTTCATTCGTATACAAACATGTTTCTAAATTTCGTCAAGCGACTAGAGAGCACAAAAAAACAATACGGCAAGGTTGACAGAAGAGGTGTCATCTGAATATTCATTTGCATACTAACGAATTTGCCACGCAACGAAGTTCATCTGTCATAAAGGCTCCGCTCATGTCCGCATTGGAACAGATAAATCAAACGGATTTTCCGATCCCTGCCGGGGTCTTTGCTGAAACGGTCACCTCTGTTGAACATTACACGGATCGGCTGTTCAAATTCCGCATCACGCGGCCTGCCAGCTTTCGGTTTCGGTCGGGTGAGTTTGTCATGATCGGCCTTCCCAATGCGGAAAAGCCTGTATTTCGTGCCTATTCCATCGCCTCACCCAGTTGGGACGAAGAGATCGAATTCTACTCGATCAAAGTCCCCGGCGGGCCACTCACCGAACATTTGCAAAAGATCAAAGTGGGCGACACCGTTCTTATGCGCAAGAAAGCAACGGGGACCTTGGTTAATGACGCGCTTTTGCCCGGCAAGCGGCTTTGGATGTTTTCAACTGGCACGGGAATTGCGCCCTTTGCCAGCCTGATCCGCGATCCGGAAACTTATGAAAAGTTCGAAGAGGTTATCCTGACCCACACATGCCGCGACGTGGCAGAACTGACCTATGGGCAAGAGCTGGTCGCGTCTTTGAAAGACGACCCGCTCTGCGGTGAGTTCGCCCAAGGCCTGCGACTTTATTCCACCACAACGCGGGAAGACTATCCGATGATGGGCCGGATCACCGATCTGATGAAATCTGGCAAAGTGTTCGATGATTTGGGCGTGCCCCAGATCAGCCCCGAGACTGACCGCGGCATGATTTGCGGGTCGATGGCGATGCTGCATGAAACCAAAGCCGTGCTTGAAGGTTTTGGCCTTGTTGAAGGCGCCAACAATCGCCCCGACACATTTGTTGTCGAACGCGCATTCGTAGATTGAGGAAAGACCAATGGCCCAAGACCTAAGCCCGCAAAGCCGCCCGGACTTTTCCTCTTTCAATTGGGAAGACCCGTTTCTGCTGGAACGACAGCTGTCCGAAGAAGAACGGATGGTGCGCGACAGTGCCCGCGCCTATGCGCAGGAAAAGCTGCAATCGCGGGTGATCGACGCCTACGATCAAGAAACGACTGATCCTGCCATTTTCCGCGAAATGGGCGAGATGGGTCTGCTCGGCACCACCATCCCCGAAGAATATGGCGGTTTGGGTGCAAGCTATGTGTCTTATGGTCTTGTTGCCCGCGAGATTGAACGCGTCGACAGCGGCTATCGCTCGATGATGAGCGTGCAATCCAGCCTCGTGATGTATCCGATTTATGCCTATGGAACCGAGGAACAGCGCCAAAAATATCTGCCCGGTTTGGCCAGTGGTGAAAAGATCGGCTGCTTTGGCCTGACGGAACCGGATGCCGGCTCTGATCCCGGCGGCATGAAAACCACCGCGAAAAAAACCGATGGCGGCTATGTGCTGAACGGGTCCAAGATGTGGATCTCGAACGCGCCGATTGCAGATGTTTTTGTGGTCTGGGCGAAGTCGGATGCGCATGACGGCAAGATCAAAGGCTTCGTGCTGGAAAAAGGCATGAAAGGTCTGAGCGCCCCAAAGATCAAAGGCAAGATGAGCCTGCGGGCTTCGATCACTGGCGAGATTGTTATGGACAACGTAGAGGTCGGCGATGACGCGCTTCTGCCTGATGTCTCTGGCTTGAAAGGCCCCTTTGGCTGCTTGAACCGCGCGCGTTACGGCATTGCCTGGGGCGTGATGGGCGCAGCCGAGGCCTGTTGGTTTGGCGCGCATCAATACGGGATGGACCGTAAGCAATTCGGCAAACCGCTGGCCCAGACTCAATTGTACCAACTCAAACTGGCCAACATGCAGACCGAAATCACTCTTGGCCTGCAAGCCGCATTGCGCGTTGGCCGCTTGTTCGATGAAGGCATCGCCGCGCCCGAAATGATCTCTATGATCAAGCGCAACAATTGCGGCAAGGCTTTGGAAATTGCCCGCCACGCCCGCGACATGCATGGTGGCAACGGGATCAGTCAGGAGTTTCAGGTCATCCGCCATATGATGAACCTAGAGACCGTGAACACCTATGAAGGCACCCATGATATTCACGGGCTGATTCTGGGGCGCGCACAAACAGGTTTGCAGGCTTTCGCATAAATTGGCACTCCCACTGCGCCAGAGATCGGCCAAAAAAGTCGTTTGCAAACAAACGCAAAGGACCGCTTCATTAATGGCGCACCTCAAAACCCTATTGGCTATGTGAACGGCTAAGGCCGTCTTTGAACGCCCATCAGCCCCTTTCACAAAACTGCCTAAAAATAGAACATTTTCTCGCAGTTTGGCCAACGGAACGACGCAATGCTGGTGGCCCAATGCGAGACCTCATAAATTAGATTTGACATATCGCACATCTCGCCCCTATCGTTTGTATGCTAACGTATTTAGGGCCTTCAAAAGCTCTAAACAAAAAGGTGCTGAAAACGATCACCAAACGAACTTTAGTGTCGCGTCTGCATGGGCCATTCATTAAGCCGCAAACCCTCGCGGTAGATGGGCAGGCTGAGTTCGAAGCACTCACAAACAAAAAGAGACCAACAAGGAGACCACAAAATGACAAAAACGCGCCGTCAAATGACAAAGGGCTTAGCGCTCGCTGCTCTGACTGCAACAGGAGTCGCCAGCTTCGGCACCACAGCCTTTGCTGATGACTTTCCAAGCGAACCCGTAAACATCGTTGTGGCTTGGCCCGCCGGTGGATCGCACGACCGCGTTGCGCGCCTGATGTCCGATTATCTCGCTGAAGAGTTGGGCCAGCCCATCGTCGTGACCAACACCACAGGTGCAGCTGGTACAGTGGGCGTGCGCACAGCCGCAACCGCTGACGCGGATGGCTACACCATCGGCATGATGGGCCTGCACGTTGTGGCACAGACCTACATGATGGACACAGCTGCCCCTTGGACATCCGTGGCCCCACTGGCCCTGATCGAACAATCCCCAGCAGCGCTCAGCGTGCGCACCGAGACCGGCATCAACACGCTGGATGAGTTCGTTGAAAAGGTGAAGTCTGATCCTGAATTCATCCTCAGCTCAAACGACGGCCCCGGCGGCTTTGCCAACAACACAGCCGTTCTGGCCAAGCAGGCCTTGGGTGTCGACTTTGCAACCATCCCATACCAAGGCTATGGCCCAGCGATTGGCGCTATCACGTCAGGCGAAACAAATGCGACAACTATTCCAGGCGGGATCATGATCGGCTTGGCTGAAGGTGGCGACATCAAGATCCTCGGCATGGCCAGCGAAGAGCGTCACTTCCGTGCACCGGACGTGCCGACCTTCAAAGAAAGCGGCTATGACTTCGTATTCGGCGATTTCGTGGGCATGTTCCTGCCAGAGGGTGTCCCTGCTGACCATGCTGCAGTCCTTGAAACAGCTGTCATGAACGTGCTGGCGGACGAAGCTTTTTTGGAAGCCGCAGTGCAAGCTGGCATGATCGTGTCACCGGGCGGTAGCGAAGATTTCGCAGCCTTCCTCGCGGATCAGGATGCAACGGTTTATCCGATCCTTGAGGCCAATGATCTGGTTTCGGTCAACGCCAAGTAAAAGAACGAACGACGGCGGTGCGACTTGCACCGCCGTTTTATTGTCAGGATGTGACAGTGCAAGAGCCTAGCCAAGAGACAGACGAAAGGAGCCCCGGCTTAGGCGCGGGCGTGTTCTTTCTGTTTTGGGCCGCGTTAGGCTGGTATGGGCTTTTGTCCAACAGCCCCATCTGGGCAACGCTAACAGCGCCGGGGTTGGACCCCGGCCCAGCCATCCTTCCTGTCTTTGCCTGCACTGCGCTGACTCTTGGCGGTCTGTGGTATGCGGGGGTCGGATTGGCCGGCCGCGGGTCCGGTCTTAAATCTGGCTTCCTTGCCACACTCAAAACCCCCGCAATTTTCTTTGCCTCTGCCGTTCTTATGGCCAGCGTGATCAACCTGATCGGCTTTCGGATCGCGGGATTCGGCTTTGCGCTGCTCTGGCTTTTTGTCTTCGGGCGGCGCGACAAAGGCTTGGCCTATCGCGGCGGTGTCGCCCTTGTCCTTGCGACATTGATCATCGCCTTCATCGAACTGGTGTTCGTGCAAGCGCTACGCGTGCCGCTGCCGTGAGGGTTCGTTATGCTTCTTGATGCAGTCAGCGAGGCGCTTGTCCTTTTCCTTGGCAACCCGATGCTGTTCGGGATTGCCGTTCTCGCCACGGCGGCTGGCATCATCATGGGCGCGCTGCCTGGGGTGAGTTCGACAATGGCGCTTGCAATCTTGCTGCCCCTGACCTTCGGGATGGAGCCTGAGGTTGCCATCATGCTACTCTTAACGGTTCTGGTGGCCAGCGTCTTTGGCGGCTCGATCTCGGCGATTTTGCTAGGCATCCCCGGCACGCCCGGGGCCATCGTGACCCAGTTCGACGGCTATCCGATGGCGCAGCAGAACAAGGCAGGCAAAGCCTTGTCACACGCCCTTGTCGGGTCCACCGTTGGCGGCCTGATCGGGGTGCTGACGCTCATGTTGATCGCGCCTCTGATCGCCGATCTGGCACAAAATTTCCGCAGCCCGGAGTTTGCAATGCTCGCCCTTCTGGGGCTGGTGCTGCTGGCCTTCGCCACCGATGGTGCGATGTTGGCGGGCCTGCTGTCAGGCGCTCTGGGTCTGATCCTCGGCATGGTCGGGATTGATCTGATGACCGGCTATGCACGCTATGATTTCGGCCAATCTTTCCTGCAAAGCGGCATCCATATCGTGCCGCTGACGATCGGTGTCTTCGGCATCACAGAGGTACTGACCAGCCTTGCCAACGCGCGCACCGGTAAGCTGCCTGCGATTCCCCGGATCGAAACGCTAAAACTCAGCCTGTCCGAACTGCGTTGGGTCGCCCCCAGCTGGCTACGCGGCAGCGCGATTGGGGCCTTCATTGGGGCGATCCCTGCGGCGGGCTCTGCGATTGCCGTCGCGCTCGCCTACACGATTGAACAACGCTTCACCAAAGGCGGCAAAGTGCGGTTTGGCAAAGGCCAACCGCGCGGCATTGCCGCCCCAGAGGCTGCGAACAGCGCCCTCACAGGCGGCTCTACAATCCCGCTGATCACCTTGGGCATACCGGGCGATCCGATGACGGCGATCCTGATCGGCGCATTGATCATCCACGGGCTGACCCCTGGGCCGGCCATGTTCGCCCAAAACCCCGGCATCATCGGCGCGATCTACGGCGCGATCCTTTTGGCCATCGTGCTGACCTTCGTGATCGGCATGATCTGTTTCCGCGGCTTCGTGCAGGTGATGAAACTGCCGCCTGCGATCATGATGGTGGCCATCACCCTGCTCTGCATGGTCGGCGCATTTGCGATCCGCAACAACTTTTCGGACCTTATCATCATGCTGGCGCTCGGCGGGCTTGGCTATCTGATGACGGGTTTGCGCATTCCCGTCGCACCGCTTGTTTTCGGGGTGATCCTCGGCCCCCTCATGGAAGAAAACCTGCGCCGGTCACTGATCATCAGCCGGGGCGAATGGACCATCTTTCTGGAACGCCCGGTCTCTTTGGGGATCATCCTGATCTGTGTGCTTATCATTGGATCAGCAATTTGGTCAGCGTGGAAAAGCAAGGCGATGCACACCGCAAACCCCGATGGAGCACAAGAATGAGGGGCCCGTGCGGATTGAGAGTTGACATGGCAAGCAGACTCCCAATATTTGTTTGTATACAAATGAATTTAACGAGAAGGTTTCCGCTTTGACCGTTTCCGCCAAACCCGAGAAGATCCGCTGCGATGCTTGTCCGGTGATGTGCTATATCGCCGACGGCAAGTCAGGCGCCTGTGACCGCTACGCCAACCACGATGGCGAGCTGGTGCGCCTTGATCCTTTGACGATCATCCAAAGTGGCCAAGACCTTGTCCCCTTCATGGGCGAGGGCGTGGCCGAAGACTGGGACGGCGATATTATCAAAGGCGAACGCCAATTCGTGACAGCCGTGGGCGCGGGCACGACCTACCCCGATTATAAACCGGCCCCCTTCATAGCCAGCCAAGAGGTGGATGGCGTTGACATGGTCACGGTCGTGACAGAGGGCATCTTTAGTTATTGCGGCGTGAAGGTGAAAATCGACACCGACCGCCATATTGGCCACGAGCGGGATGTGGTGCGTGTGGATGGCGAGCCCATCGGCCATGTCACCACATCCGAGTATGGCTCGAAAATGCTGTCTCTGGGCGGTGTTGAACATCTGACTGGCGGGTCCAAGAAAGAAGGGCGCGTGACCTGTGACGCGCTGATGCGGCTGTGTAACCGCGAGGCGGTGACCATGACCGTTGGTGAGGAAGATCACCTGACGGAACTGACTGTCGAAGCGGGCAAACCGCCCATCATCAATGGCGAGGTCGAACGGCTGATGCGCGTTGGCTGCGGGTCGGCCACCATCGGGATGTTCCCCAAGCAATGGATCGGCCATGTGGACGAGGTTGTCGTCGTTGATGACCACATCACCGGTGTGCTGAGCGAACATGAAACCGGCAAGCAGTTGGATGTGCCCGCCACGGGCATCAAGATCCTTGGACGGCGTTCGACCCCCGGGCGTTATTTTCAGGTTGCCAACCCCGGCACCGGTTGGGGCGGGACTGATATCGAAGACCCGCTGAAAATCCTTGGTCCGTTCAATCCAAAAGTGGCGTGGGAAGGTCTGCGGCTCTTTATGGTCTCAACCACGGGCGAACAATTTGCCTATTTTGAACTGGATGCGGACCTGGTGCCGCAGCCCTGCGCCGTGCCCGACGCATTGTCGGCCTCTGCCGCGCTGATTGCCGAGAATTGCGAACCTTCGGTCTGTTCTGTCCTGTTCATGGGCGGGGCGGGCGGCAGCTTGCGCGCAGGCGTCACGGAAAACCCGGTGCGTCTGACGCGATCGGTCAAAGACGCGCTGACCCATGTTTCCTGCGGCGGGGCCGAGCCCTTCGTCTGGCCTGGAGGCGGGATCACCGTGATGGTTGATGTTATGGATATGCCGACGAATTCCTTTGGCTATGTGCCCACCCCGGCGCTGGTGGCGCCCATCGAATTTACTTTGCGCGTCAGTGATTACGCAGCTCTTGGCGGGCACCTGGACCAGATGCGGCGGGCCGATGCGATCAATGCCTGTGATGCGCGGCGTCTGCCACAACACCCGAACACATCAGACCCGCTGGCGCAGTCCAATTACAGTTGGGCCAAGTAGAGCGAGTATGGGACCAACCGCGCATATCCTCCCTTGCGGACAGCGTATGCACTTGCAGCATGGCCCAAGCGATTTGATCGTCTATGCCGAAGGCGAACGGGACCGCGCCTTTTCGGCTGCAAAAGCCCGGTTTGATACGATCATCGCAGAGGTGGTGTCGGAATTAGACACGCTCCGAAAGATGATCTCGCCACTCAGCACAGCGCCAAAGGGTGCCGCAGCGCGCCGGATGCACGACGCGGCAACTTGCTTCGGCGGCGAACAGGTCGTCACGCCGATGGCCGCGGTCGCGGGCGCGATTGCCGATGAAGTCTTGGCCGCGATGACAGCCCAAACGCCACTTCAGCGGGCCTATGTGAACAATGGCGGCGATATCGCCCTGCACTTGGCCCCCGGCACTGCGTTTTCCACCGCAATAATGGGACATGACGGCACACAGCTGGGCACGATCCAGATCGACGGGGCCGACCCGGTGCGCGGCATCGCAACATCCGGGCGGCATGGGCGTAGCCTGTCGCTTGGCATCGCGGACAGCGTCACTGTGCTGGCCGAAAGAGCGGCCCAAGCCGATGTTGCCGCGACCTTGATTGCCAACGCGGTCGATCTGCCCGGTCACAGCGCCATTCACCGTCGCCCGGCCCGCGATGTGATAGAGGACAGCGATCTTGATGATCTGCCTGTTGTTGTCGGCTGTGGTCCGTTAACATCGAAAGACGCACAACGTGCGCTGACCAAAGGGCAGTCCCTGGCAAACCGCTTTGCTGTCGCTAAACTCATCTCGGGCGCGGGCCTGTTCCTGCAGGGGCAAAGCATGACCACCCAACAAACAAACTTTCTTACCATTCCAACACCAGAGCCCGCCCATGTCTAAACTCATCCTTCGCAAAACAGCCTTTTCTCTGGAAGAAACCTTCCACGAAGGCGGGTCCGTCGCTGCTGAGCCGCAAAAGCGCGCCTCGGCCATCGCCGTTGTCACCAACCCCTTCGCAGGTCGCTACGAGCCGGACATCCAGTGGTTCATGGATGACCTCAAACCGCTTGGCGTGTCGCTCGCAACCCGCCTTGTCGAGATGCTGGGCGGGGCCGACAAGATCGAAGGCTACGGCAAAGGCGCGATGGTTGGTGAGGCCGGAGAGCTGGAACATGGCGCGCTTTGGCACGCGCCGGGCGGTTATTCGATGCGGGCGCTTTTGGAAAAATCCAATGCCATTGTGCCCTCAACCAAGAAGGTCTGCGGTGTGGGTGGACGGCTAGACGTTCCGATCACCCATGTGAACGCATCCTATGTGCGCAGCCATTTTGACGCGATGGAGGTGGGCCTCAATGACGCACCAAAGGCGAACGAAATGGCACTGGTGCTGGTGATGAGCACGGGCCCACGCATTCACAACCGCGCGGGCGGCTTGGATGCGGCAGATATTGTCGGGGAGGACGGGTTGAGATGAATGCCAAAATCAGAAAAATCGCGGTGAATGTGGAAGAAACGCATATCGAAATTGGCCGCGATATCACGCCGCCCACTCGAAAAGCGGTGGCCGTGGCCGTCATCAACAATCCGTTCGCGGGGCAATATGTCGAAGACCTGACCCCTCTGATGGAGAACGGAGCGGAACTGGGTGCGCTGTTGGGCCGCAAATGTACCGAAGCTTTGGGCATCGCGCCCGAGACCGCTGAAAGCTATGGCAAATCGGCTATGGTGGGTGAGAATGGCGAATTGGAACATGCCGCCGCGATCCTGCATCCCAAGCTGGGCGCTCCTTTACGCAAAGAGGTCGGAAAGGGCGCAGCCCTTGTGCCGTCTTCCAAAAAGATGGGCAGCCCCGGTCAGGTGCTGGATGTCCCGCTGGGCCACAAAGATGCAGCTTACGTGCGCAGTCATTTCGACGGCATCGAAGTCCGGCTGAACGACGCCCCCCGCGCTGGCGAGATCATGGTCGCAGTCGCGGTCACCGACAGTGGCAGGCCCTTGCCCCGTGTTGGGGGTCTCACCCATGAGGCGGTCGAGGGCAAGGATGGGTTGCGGTGATCGGGATTCTGGCGTGGACTGACTGCCACGACGCAATCGATTGGAAAGTTCGGAAATCTGGATGACAGATGAGACTGCCTATAACCTGGATGACCAGATTGGTTATCTGCTGCGATTGGCCAACCAACGCCATGCTGTGATTTTCCAGAATCTGATGACACATGGGCTCACGCCGACCCAGTTTTCAACGCTGATCCGTGTCGCCGAAGCCGGAAAAGTGTCACAAAATCAGCTCGGTCGTATGGCCGCGATGGACATCGCAACGATCAAAGGCGTGGTAGATCGATTGAAGGCAAAGGGACTTCTGGAAACCTCTCCCGACATGCAGGATCGTCGCCGTTCCATGATTTCGCTCACAGATGATGGCGCCGCGTTGATCGATGAACTTCGAGCACAGGGATTGCGCATTTCGCAGGAAACCCTTTCCCCCCTCCGTCCAGCCGAACAAGTGACCTTACTTAATCTTCTCAAGCGCCTTGGTTAGAAACCGCA
>JBCBHE010000069.1:0-11804 GCA_038526085.1 Pseudomonadota bacterium
GGCGGCGGTAAATTGAAGCGCATAGTGCTCATCAGTCAAAGATCATGAAATCTACTTTTTGGGGTATCACAACGCTGGGAATGGGAAGCACCCATCCTATCCGCAATGATTATAATTAACATAAGATAGATTATGCGTTATGTCAGTATTGCTGACTTATCGGCGAACTTTCTCCCTCTCCTCTCTCAAGACGGCCCCTAGCGGACTCACCGTCCCTTGCTCGGATGCTGTGGTCGTATCCCGCATTCCGGACTTTCGCCGCGGAAGCCAGATCGAAGTTCAAGCGAGTTTACGGCTGTTGGGACGGCCCAAGTCAAACATACATGGTCCCCAAAACCGAAAGAGAACCAGTTTATCTAAAGCCTGGGTCGCCCGCAAAAAGGCGTGGGATTGACTTTTGCGTTTCACAACGTTAGTTTCTGAAACAGAAAGGTCATATCATGAGCGTAATCGCATTCCCAAAGCAAGCTTCCGTCTTTCAGCCCGTGGCGCACTACACTCGTCTCGGCGAAACGAGTTACCGAAAGGTGGCTGATCTGGCCGCTGCGGGTGTGATCAAAAGCAAGCGCTTTGTGGTTGATGGGTCGAAAATCGGCTTTCAGAAAGACATCATCCAGGTTCTACAGGGCCTTGGTGCAGAGATCGTTCTTGATCCGCGCACCATCGAGCTTTCCGCGCGACGCAAATGTGCAGGATTAGCTGCGAGCGCCCCATGGGCGCCTGAGACACGGGGCGTACCGCTTGGGCCAGATGTGTTTCGGGACCGTCACCCGACTGATATCTATGGAGCCATTGCGCGGTGTGCAGTTAAACACGGCGTCAGTGCCGTCTTGTCACCGTCGCATTATCTTGCTGATCCCAGTTTTGAAGGCTGGCAGGCGATCGACCATGACGCCTGCATGCTGTTACGCCGCGCACTTGATACAGAAGGCGGAAAGTCAATCGCGATAGACTATCTCGTGGCTGCGCGACTGACGGACTTCATGGATGAGAGCTTCCAATCGAAGATGATGCCGAACCTGTCGGATCTCCCTTATGACAATCTCTGGGTGCGGGCATCGATGTCCAAAGCTCTCGGGCCGGTTAATGCACAGCGACTCGTGCGCACTTTGTCCCGGTGGCACAATATCGGCAAACCGATTGTGATGGACTACATGGGCGGATTGTCGGCCGAGTCCCTGGCGGCGATGAATGTCGTGTCAGGCGTTGCGCATGGATTTGGCGAACAGACTTCCTTCACGACCAGCAAGTGGGCAGAACCGCCTGAAGAACGTGACAAGGACAAGCGCGGCGGGCGCGCTACGCGCATTGGTGTATCATCACTTGGATGCACGTTTACGAGTGCTGAGCTGGATGTGTTGATGTCCGCGCATGGCGCGAAGTCCGCCTTGTTGCCCAATGACCGGAGAGTATTGCCTAACGGCGTGGAAGACATTCGTCGCGATCCGCGCCGTTTCAACGTCTACGATGCGCAACGCCGCATGGAAGAGATCAACGCGATTCCAACCGCCAATCGGCCAGACCATTTTGCCGATAAGCGCATGCGCGAGGTCGTTGCCACAGCGAACAAGGCAGCCAAACTTAATCCAAAAGCCGAGATTGCCGAGGCCAAAAATGTGGATCTGACGAAGCTACGCGCGCGGCTCATCAAATTCAGCACCGCATCAGAAAAACTCAGGGGGACATATGAAAATCTTGCACAAGAACGTACGGAACAGGGGGCGACTGTGAGGGCAATCGGCGATTTGCGTCGGAGCACTCCACTCAACCAGACTGGAACGGAGCGATGACATCAACAGCTATTGCAAGGAGCATTTCAGATCTTGAATCTATCGGCGGCTTGAACGGGACTGACATTGCCAATGTCACGGATGTCTCGAAGGCGACAGTCTCGCGCTGGCGCAATGGGACGAAGCGTCCCCAACCAAACAGTGAGCGGGTTCTGTCCGACCTCATCTATGTCGTCAAAAGGCTCGAAGACTACTACTCCAATGACGAAATCCGTCTTTGGCTCTACGCGCGGCATCCGCAGCTGGAAGGGCAGCGTGCCATTGATTTGATCCATGATGGTGAGGTGGTGGAAATCTTCCGCGTGCTCGATCGTCTGGATGCTGACGGATATCTGTAACAGATGATCGAAGGTCCCAGAGATCACACTCTCATCGATGCTCTGGAAGGACTAACAACCCAGGCATTCGAAGGACGCCTCTGGCGGGTCACACGTGACGGGCGTGATCCGACGCTATTCTTTGCGGGCGGGAACCGGTGGGATGATGGAACGTTTGAAGTGCTCTATACGTCTTTGAGCCGCGAGGGTGCGCTCGCAGAGATGCATTACCATGTCGCGCGCGGGCAACCGATTGCACCCTCAAAGATCAAGTACCGGCTGCATGAGCTGCAGGTGAAGATCGATGGCGTTCTCGGCCTAACCAACATGTCATTCTTGGCCGGCCTTGGGATTGATCCAGCGACATATGGAAAGCTGCCTTATCTTAAGCGGGAAGGGGAATATGAGGCATGTCAGAAGATTGGAGAAGCAGCGCATTTTTTGGGCTCAGAAGATGAAAGCGATCCTTCAGCGCTGCTGGTGCCCAATGCCCGCCATGACGGCGATAACATGGTGATTTTTGGCGATTACGTCAGTTTCGAAGCCATCGAGCATATAGAAGATCACGGTGTGATCGACTGGTCAAAGGTCTAGCTGATTTCATGGCTCAGCCATCAAAGTTCGACTTCAGGGTTGAAGACCTAACGGGGTATTCCTATTCTCAGGATACGGCCGATGCCCCCGGCCTCCCCCCTCCGATGGGAAAGTATTCAGCATGCAGGGTCTGAAATAGAGCTTTTTCTGTTCGAGCGCTCACATAAGGAGGGATTGTGAATTTTTGCTCGCAATAGGAGAAACTCAGATGAACCTATCTGCGCCGATCAATGAACTGAAACGCAAAGCGAAGCTGTTGCGTCATGCTGAAGACATCCCACTCAATCAAGCGCTGGCGCGCATTGCCAAAGAAGAAGGCTATGCAAGCTGGGGTCTGTTGATCCGGGACTATGAGGCACAGCAGCCGAAGCCGGCTGTGCAACCGCGGACGGGCTATCAAATCACTTCACTACCGGTTGATGATGCTTACCGGAAGGAGGCAATCAAACTGGCCAACAGCACGTTCGAGATGGTGATACGTCGCATCGAACCGGACAATCCCAAGGGCACACGTGCACGTTGGGACGCCGAGGACTATGTCGATAATCATCACTTGAGCGCAGACATGCTGCCCATCGACAGTGAATATGCGCTTTCCTTGATCGAAGCGTTTCTTGTTCACCATGTGATCGATCTGGCTGTTCATGCTGACGGCATGGCAGCAGAAGAGAACTAAAGATCTATTCGGTGGGCCTTTGGCCCACCGCACTTGCCGTGTGTAAGCGTAAGTAGCCAGAACTCAGCGCACAAACCTTGAGGTAAGGCCTGCCCAAAGTTTCTTGCCGAGTTAAACATGCGTGGTTCCAGTCACTCAGCGTGATGAAGTTTCTTCTACTCTGGACCAATTGTAACAAACTCTAGCTGGTCACCTTGCGTTCTACGGCAGTACTGAACTCCAGGATACGGCGCCTGAAGAACGTTCGAAAAGCTTGTTATCTCACGGAAGTCTGCAGTTAGTATGTTACTGCTTCCGTCCTCCATTTGGTGAACTCGAAAGGGCCCTGCGGGATGTCCGCTAAGGTCAAATTTCCCAGTCTGGATGCGTTTTGACCAACGCCCCTCTTTTTGTTGCGTGATCACTTCCCGAAATTGCGCCCAAAGTTTGGATGTTTCGGGCGACGGCCAGTCCGCATGCTGGCTCAGCTCTTCTACGGCTGAAGAACTGAGCCAAGTGCGCAGTTCGCTTCTTTCTAAAAAGCTAGGATTCAGTTCTGCAACGACCTGCTTAGCGGCAGCTCTGGACGGCAAGCCTGCGCGCACCAGCATTGCCATTCTGTAGTCTGGCAAACCGGTATCGAGACAAGACGCGGCCATTCCTGATTTCGCAAGGTCACCGCCGTCCCACCCATGGGCTATTCTTCGTGTCCGAACAGCTTCAATGGCCCAAACCAACCGATACACAAAGGCGTCCTCAATCAACTTAGTATGTTCGCCTCCAATTTCTGAGATTGGATATCCTGACAGCCATTGTAAGAGTACATTTTGCCAGCCGGCTGGCAGATCCTGCCCCGCCTCTTGAGAGAAAGGCTTGATCATCAACAAGTGGTTGGCCATCTCAACCAGTGAAGTATGAAGTTCGGTTACATTCCCCTGCAATGCCGCCAGGTCCGCCTGATCAAGTAGGCCTTCGAGTGCAGGAGCTTGTAAATCAAGCTGCAGACCACTATCGAGTCCCACCCCCATTGCAAAAAAGCCTGTTCTTTGGATCAGCGTTGTGGAGGACCAGATTAATCTCGCGCGAGTTTGCAAAACAATTCGCTGCAGACTTCGCACACCGGGATCCAACCCAGCCATCCTACGGTCCCAAAGAGACCCGCTCAACGCTTCATCCAGCAACGCTGGCAGTGCAGCTTCATCTGCATCCAACGCTTCAATCAGGCCAAAGATGATCGCATCTAAACGGGCGACCAAGTCATCAATCGGAATACCTTCTGGATCAACGGGCTCAATCAACCAGTCTTCGCGCGAATTCGCCAAAAACTCATAGCCTTCGGCATTGTTTGCCACACCACGCTTCATGAGCTTTTTTAAGACTAGATCGATGATCTGGCTTAAGCCGCTTCTGAGTGATCTTACCTTTGCGCGCTGAACCAACGACTTCCATTGCTGTCGACGATAGTCATAGTTGTCTTCCATCACATGAAGGATCAAGCCTTCGGTATCTACATAGGCACGGCCTGCCCGTCCGGCGACGTTCGCAAATTCTTCACCTGAGATTGGTGATCCGGAACGCACTATGTAGGGGGTCAACAAAACAGCAGCATTTAAATTGAGGCCTTGAGCCAGGGTCGGCGAAGCCGCGGTGACCTGTATTGTACCAGTCGCAAGCAATTTCTCGATCTCGCGCAGGAATGGACTTGGCAACCCACCGTGATGAACTGCCATACCTATCTTAAGGCAAGCCACAGCGGGATGATCGGAACCAAGCCACTCCTCCCCTATCGTAACTGCATTTTGGATCGCATCTTGATCTACTGGCAATGAATCGAAATAGTTCTTTTTCACCAATAGGAGTGCTCGTTTGGCGAACCCTTCGACCCAGTTGGCTTGAGTTACAAATATGAGGACCCTTTTGTCTTCTGCGGCGAACCGCCACGCGCTCATCAACGAAACATCTTTCATATCTCTGGGGCGTGGATTGTGATCTCCACCCGAAGCGGGCATCTCGCTCAGAAACTGTGAAACAAACGGGCCGTCCTCCTCGAGGTCATATCGCAAAGCTCCTCGATTGTTCCGCCATTCCAGCGTGCCAAATCTTTGAGTGGTCGGTCGCCAGTCTGATCGTACGGCGTCACCTGGTGCGTCCGATCGGATCCATTTTGTCATGTCATCAAGCTGTTCGCCCTCCGGCAAGATAGCTGATAGACAAACAATCCTACGAGCACCTGCGTCGGACCGACGAAGAAGTCTCTGGACTAAAATCTCGTACCTGACCTCGCGTTCACTCGGTCCTATCAGGTGACCTTCGTCCAGAACGATCAGACCGATATCATTGATGATATCGGGATCGTTTCTGAGGGCGAAATCGAGTTTTTCCGGGGTGGCTACAACGATATCATCCGTTTCCAGAGCGTTTGCGTCGCCAGACGACAGGCCAGTTGCTCCGTAGAGTGAAGAGACTTGAAATCCCAACGGTGTAAACGCCGAACGAAAAGAACGTTCAGTCTGCGCCGACAATGCGCGCAACGGAGTTACGATTAGCACGCGCTTTTTTTGCGAAAGGCAAGTCAATGCGGCAAGCTCTGCAATCCGTGTTTTGCCAGCGCTCGTAGGCAGAGCAACAACTAGGTCATCCTCTGGGTCTGCCGCTCTCGCAGCAGCATTAATCTGAGATGGCCATAGTTCAACCTGTGAGCTGGATTGTGCAAAGAGAGAGGCGATGAAAAGCTCGCGATTTGAAGCAAATTTCTCCGCGCTGCCGCTGCTTGGCGCCGAAGGTAAAACCACGTGAAGTGAACTATCCCACAGGTCGGCAATCAAGCCTTTTGCTAGTCTTACTACCCACCAAAGTGAGACATGACCCGTTTGACCGGCCAAACCAAGTGATGCATCCAATTGGACCAAAGCTAACTCAACCAATGATGAGTCGCCAGTTTGAAGAGCGAATTCGAAATAAGCTAAGCTCCGCATACATCCCGTCGTGATTGCAGTTCCAAGCGTGTCTGTTTGATCCTTCTCGTCAGTCAAGAGAGCTTCGGTCAGGGTACCATCGCTGTTTTCTGGGTTGCTCAACCAACCTTCCGAAATTTCACGCAAACTCCGGAAATCCCGCAAGATAAGGAAAATAAGTGACTTTTCCGCAGGGCTGAGATTGAAGTCCGCATCATTGAAATTGGGAAACAGTGCATATGCAACAGCAGCGTAGCTGGCTAAATGGAAAGCTGCGGCTGCAATCGTCCGGTAAAACCCACGTTCTGTACTGTTTGAATTTCCGTTTCTGACAAGAGACTCAAATATCGAACCAGCTGTACGAAACGCACTCTTTAACCTAGGATGCTGCCTATCGAGTTCGCGTAATTCGAGCGCTGCGTCCAGTATTGCAAAGCCATGCTCGGCGAGGTCAGCATCGATGGAAACTGCGAACTGTGGCGCGTCCAACGGTAACTCACCGGCCCGGCGGATGATCGCTCGCGCTTCGCCGCGTGCAATCAACCGCCCTCGAGCTTCTGGTTGAAGAGCTACTTCGAGGAGTTGCTCAATTTCTTCAATCGAGCGCAAGATTGTTTACTCCGTCAAATATCTGTTCAACAAAGTTCGCGTGGTCTGGGATTTGAACGTGAATAATGTATTGGTCCCTAGTACCGTCAGCATCTGCAAAATCATCGTCTATCATCTCGACCGCTGGATTACCGGTGATGGTGAAAAGGCAATGCGTAACACGGCCCTTTGGAACCGCTTGGCGAACCGTTTCGGCCAGAATCCTTTTTCCCAGCTCTTCTTTCGCACCGCCCATTTCAAGCAATCGACGAGCAAGATAAATCAGTGAGTGTGGTGTTGGTCGACCGAGGTTCGCCTCGAGCCCCGCTCGCGCTGCTTGAACCGTATCAGCTGAAAGTGATTGCGCGCTCTTCGCCTCTGCCTTTAGCAAACGAAGTTGCCCATCCTCAGATTCTCCGACACCGATGACATCCTCCCCGCGCATCGCTTGATCGCGATGATCCTTGTAGCGAAGCTTGCGAATTGGAACTTCAAAATCGCACCATTCTTCAATAACTTCGGCGCATAAGATTTCACCTAGATCCCCCGATCGACATGTCGGGCCTTCGGGGTAATTGGTTCGTATGATCTCCGCCGCTCCATCATAGCCTAGGGTATCAAGGAACGTTGCGATTTCATCGTCTTTCACGTAGTGGGAGCGAGTCCTACTAACGAGTTCAGAAACAGCGTTTTGCCGTTGTGTATCTGCTTCGGTTGCACGCCATAAAGTCTTGCGTTGATCCGTTTCCTCGGATGTGGTGAGCCACGTATCAAAAAAATCATTCATTCTATGGGCATCTAAAACAATATTGGTCACAATATGCATTGCTGTTTAAGGCAACATGTCGGCGCATCCTGTTTTTAGCAAGCATTTGGGAAACTCATCGCCTTTGTCTTCTTGGAGCCAGTCTCCACTTAGCAAAGATGGCTGCGGCCATATGCTTTCGCGCATGACCGGTTGCAAGCTAGCGGCAGTATGAAGTCGCATGATGGCACATTGAATGTCCGGATTGGAAGTCGAACGACGGGCCGTTCGCGCTAGCAGCGAAAGTCGGGTTCCGCCCAGACGCGCTGCTGGTGGGATTGCTACGTGCGCGTGATTTCGGGATTGGCCTCTCCTCTCCAAGCAAAGGTCCACGTATCGCCTTGGCGGACGTTCTGGACCAAGTGCGGGCGAAACGCGACGAGGCAGCGCCCACCGTCACGGCGTGTCGAGGGGTAGAGCAGCCCGTTGCCGCCTGAACCCAGCACGTCCTGCGCAAGCGTTTGGCCGATCGGATAGGCGATGCGAGGTTCCGGGCTCAGGACCTCCTCCCCTGCCCTGTCCGTCAGATCATGCAAGCGCGTCGTGAAACCAGCGAGCAATTCGCGATAGGCGGTGAGATTCTCAAAGACGCCCGTCGCTTCCAACTCGCGCGTCAGATGCCAGGACACTTCGGCTTGCGCTGTGAGGGCCGCTTCCTCTCCATAGCTTGCGTACCAGGCGCCGCGTTCCGGACCGTTGAACCGGTTGCCTGTCGCCCGCGTGTAGCAGAACGCGGCATTGATGTAGGTCCATCCATACCCGGCCGCTGCGGTCAGCAACTCGGCAGGATCAAGCCCTCCCGGGACTGGAAGTGTCACAGTTCGGCGCGCTGACGTCAGGCCTTCAATCTCTTCAAGGATCGCCAGATCGTCCTCATCGTCGGCCAAAGGCGCCATCGCCGGTTCGTCGATGTAGGCTGTCGAGATCAGACGGATTGTCGTCGGATCGGTGAAGGCAACTTGGTCAAGATCTTCGGCTCGGATCACACACCGCCCCGGAGCGCATCAATGTGCTGCCTGACCTTCATCATCGCCGGAATGCCGCCATCGCACATGACCTGAACCGGACTCCTCCCGTTGAATCCGGGACCGGAGTTTGCGGTTTTCGGCCAGCCATAGGTCAACGGACCGTTAAACAAGAGCCGGAGTCCTTTGAAGAGACCGATCAGAAGGCTCGCCCGTGTGACTTTGTCCTGATCGAGCGTGCCTTTGTACGTGCCGGCCTTCATTCTGCTCCACGTTGCACTGGGAACATCAAAGAGTGCCGCAGCCTCAGTGTTCGACAAGCCCCATGCGTCGGCAGCGCGGACGACAGCCTTGACGATTGCCGCAATCTTGTCAGCCTCGGCAACGGGTTGCACGGTGCCATCTTCGGGAGCGAACTGAACGGGTTCCAGCATGGGATTTCTCCATATGATACGATACATGTAGTCATATGATGACCAATAGTCAAGAAATCGTTGGCTGCGCGATCGATGCAGTTTCAAGCTCTGACCACCGATATCAAACAAAGAAGAGGCGTCGCCCATGAACTGGCGAAACGTTCTTTCACGGCACTCTTGGAGTGACAATCGGCGCCATCACCTCAATGCAAGACTACAAGATCGAAGCCTCGATTGACGTGCATCAAAAGACCCCCGAACGCCCATATGTATTGGATTCCCGGCAACATGATGCTTAATGCTATCAGCGGAATCGCGCCGATATCATAACATCGTCGCTGCTCGGCTCTGGAATGACTGGTGGCGGCTGACCTTTTCAGAACGACGGGGTAGAGGCTGGCAAGGGGGATTGAATGACGTTTGATCTGGGGAAGACCGCACCGAATGTGGTCACCGAAGGTCGTTTGCGAAGCCTGATGGCAGAGGGGTTCAATGCAGAAGTCATCTGCACATCGTCCGCCACGCGAAAAGCCGCTGTCTGGTATGGGAAATGGGTCATTCGCGGCGTGAGCCAGGACGGCTCGTCGGAACGCTTGCTCGTTCTCTCAAGAGCCTCGGCCGACAAGGACGAAGTCCAGATCCGCGAATTCAAAACCGCAAACGGTTTGATCTCCTTCCTGTCTGATCTTGGATGCAGTCACGCCAACATCCCTCTCAAAGAAGGCGGGCGGTCAACGCATACCCTCCACCAGGGCGACGCAGATTGACGCCGTTCAACGGTCCTTGGACACGCTCTCGAGGAAGCGACCGTATTCCTGGCTGACCTCTTGGGCTTCCGTGAAGGCGCGGGCGCGTTCATCGTCGAGGCACAGGAAGTATCGCTGGATTTCAGCGATGTAGGTTACGAAATCCTTCTGGATGATATCCGCGAATTCGCGGACTTGTGCCGGGTCGCTCGGAACGAACGGTCGTGGCGGTGCAAGGCAGGTCATCGCATACGACTGCGATCCGCAGAAAACCGCTGATACTATAAAGATGAACAGAAGCGCTTGTGGATTACCCACAGCCACGAACCTCACTTTCACGTTTTAAAACTGTGCATTAGACCTCCGCCCAGTACTCAATCAGCCTAATTTCAATATTATATTGCTGTCAATATTATAATCTCATATCGTAAGCATATCCGTCACCAGGGCCCGGCCTGCAAACCAAGAGGTACGTCCGCAGACATGGGGTCTCAGTCAAGCGAAGGTGCTCCGAATGTGGTTACAGAGACTCTGTTCAAGACCCTCATTGAGAGTGCGTGCAGCGCAGAGGTCGTCTGCGTCCAAACAGCCGAGAAAAAGTCGTCGGTCTGGTATGGTGCGTGGATCATTCGTGTCGTTGATCCGGCGCGAACCTTCGAAAAACTCCTTGTCCCTGCAAGACATCACACGGCCCATGGCCCTGAGATCGTCCCAAGAACCTTCAAGACGGCCAACGGCCTCATCTCGTTTCTTGGAAGTCTTGGCTTCACGCATATTACCATCCCACTCTACGAGGGCGGGCGCGCATCGCACAGGCTTCCAACTGAGAACGCGTCTGACCCGTCGCATCGCTAGTGTCTTCGCTATCTGCCTGGCACCTGCTGCCGTACAAAGCGAGGGGATGGTTCTCGTCATGCAGGGCGACGGTTCGCTTCGGGCCTCAACGTCCCAAAGCAGCTTCGCGCGGAACTACGACGACGGGATCGGCCAAGGATCGGCGATCCAGGAGCTGGCGATCCTTGGGGATGAAGAGAATGCACCCGCCGATGGGTTCAGAACCGGCGGTGTCAACCGAAGTGCCCTTGCCCCAACCCCGGAAATCCTTTCTGCGATTGACGACACCGCGCTCCGCTATGCCGCCCACCCCGGCCTCAGGCGCGCAGGCATCACCGTCACGGAGTGGCGGCTGGTCTTCCGGTCCAATATCGAGATCGAAAGCGCCTACAACCCGACCGCCCGCAGCCGGGTCGGAGCCATTGGTCTCGGTCAACTGATGCCGGACACGGCCCGCGCGCTTGGCGTCGATCCCCATGACTGGCGCGAGAACCTTGATGGCTCTGCCCGGTATCTGGCGCAGATGATGGCGGAGTTCGGCGATGTCCGCCTCGCCCTCGCCGCTTACAACGCCGGACCCGAAGCCGTGGCCCGCCACGAGGGCATCCCACCCTACCGAGAAACGCAAAACCACGTCAGCCGCGTGCTGGCCGTGTTCAACCGGCTTGAAGGAGAGACCTCGTGAAACCCAACCTGACCGCCACCTTGGCTCTGACCATGCTGCTGTTTGCCATGGCCTCCCCTGCCCTGGCACAGAGTATCGACCTGTCGCCCATCCAGACCCTCCTTCAGGGGATCGTCGACGCCATCACCGGCCCACTTGGCATCGTGATTGGCACCCTCGCCTTGATCGGTGTCTTTCTCTCCTGGCTCTTCGGCATCCTCGATTTCCGTCAGGCCCTGTGGGTCCTCGTTGCCATCGCGGGCATCGCCGCTGCGCCGACCATCGTCGCTGCAATCTGGACAACCTGAGGATCACCAAGATGGCAGCGGAACAGTCTCCCCTCTTTACCGGCCTTGTGCGTCCTCCCAAATTGATCGGCTTGCCGATTATGTACGCCATGGTCTGGCCATCGACCAGGCTCACATAGGGCAGCATATGGGCCAGTTGCCTTTCCCTGCTGGTCCATGTCGGAAGCA
>JBCBHE010000070.1:0-9393 GCA_038526085.1 Pseudomonadota bacterium
AGGACGTTGTAGCTGGCGATTGTCAGCTGGTCCTCAGTGCCCGCGATCTCTGCCACCTCGGTCTCCGGGAACGGCGTGTCGATCGTCACGACCACCTCGGTCGGGATGACCTCGAAGTTGCCGAAGGAATAGCCGATCACACCAGAGATATCTTGGAAGGTCGCACCGACGTTGGTTTCCAACGAGATATCAAGGATGCCGCTATCCGGGTCGATCTGAATCTTCTCGGGGTTAAAGTCATCGGGAGAGATGTTCAGTGTGCCCCGCTCAGACAGGCCCGTTGCCCCTGCCCCGTTGTCGGCAACCACAAAGGTTTCACCAAAGCGGTTGGTCGGTGCAATAGCCAACGGATCGTCCACGGTGACCAACATCGCCTCTAGGCTTTCGAAGAAGTCGATCCCGTCGGTGGTTGGGTCGAAGCTTGCGAAAGCATCATCGTCGATGTTTTCGGTTGGCACTGCGCGACCAGCGGCACCGAGGATCGTCGCGGTTGGCAGGGCGTTATTAGAGGACGTCACGGTGACCTGCGGGCTCCCGCTGATCTGCGTGGTGCTCAGGTTGCCCGTGTCTTCCCCACCGGGGAAGAACTCGCTCACGGTGCCTGTGATCTCGACCGCATCGCCGACCGAAACGGTTGGCGTGCTGCTGGTGAAAACAAAGATCGCGTCAGAGGTTGCGATATCGCCATCACCATCCGGGTCCTGAACGTAGAACCCATTGGTATCCACAGCCGTCACGATCCCGCTTGTGGCGACCGTTTGGTCTAGCAAAGGCGAGGTATGGGCCGCGCCCTGGATCTCCATGATCGTGACTGCATCGCCAGTACCCGGGTCGATCACATTCGTCGCGCCGGGGGTATCCGCACTGTCATCACCGAAGGCGAGAATTTGGAAATCGCCAGTCCCGTCAACATCGCGTGCGGCCGCTGCAGGCGTGAAGTCGCCGTCGGGGCCAAGAGTGTCAGCCGCACCGAAGGTTTGATCAGCGGTGCCATCACCGTCGATCAGCGCCAGGCTTGCCAGTTCAGCAGTCCATGGCATCGTGTCGAGCGTGCCGTCGTTATCACCATCAAGATCGCCACCTTCGGTGCCGGTAAAGCCGTCAACGACTTTGAACACTGTCGGGGAGCCGAAGAAATCAAGGTCAGCAACCCCCACATCTCCGTCGCCAAGTTCCGGGTTGGCGCTGTTTGCTATCAGCAGGAAGCCATTTTCGTCAGCGACTGCCCCATCAAGGCTTATCGCGTTGTTGATCTCGCCCGGATTAAACTCGCCGGACAAGACCAACAGCGTCAGACCGTCGAAAGAGGCACCCGGGGTTGTGAAAAGCTCGACAAAGTTAGACGTATCATCCGCATCACCCGCGCTTGAAATACGATATTCGTTGATCACAACGTCTGGGGTTGGGGCGACCACGATGGGGTCGGTCAAAGACCCTGGTGAGGCGATTGCAGGTTCATCATCGTTTTCCCCGCCTAGGTCATCGGTTGCGACGACATTCGTCAGGGCACCCACATTAGAGAATTGCGCGTTTGCCACATCCCACGACCGACCACTGTTGCCGTCCGTGTCTGGATAAGCCTCGTTATCGACCAGATCGTCGTCAGTCAGGGTGTCGTCCGTATCGAGATACAGGTTCACTGCGTCGCCACCGCCGCCAAGGCCTGAGCCGTCGGTAAAGCCGACCTGAACGCCGGTGAGGTCAACATCGTCGCCCCAGACGGTTTCAAACTCTGTGGCGTCTCCCATGTTCCCGATCACAACAATCGCGCTTTCGCCCGGTGCGAGTGTGTCGATCCCAATGATCTGAGTCGCATCGTTGATGTCGGCGCTTTCGTCATCGTAGAACAGCGTGCCAGTATTGAAGGCACCGGAACCAACGTTGGTGATCTCAAACCAATCTGCCGTCACATCTGTGCCATCCTGGCCCGGCCAAATCTCTGTGATTTGTAGATCAGGCTGTGCGCCTGTTCGGATCGGGTTGATGTCGCCAAAGGTGGTTTGGGTTGGGTCTTTATCGAACTCTGCCGCGTCGACCTCATTGCCGGCGGCGTCAAAGACGGTGCCGCCAAAGATCGAATAGATCTCACCCGTCTCACCATCGCGGAATGTCAGGCTTGGTTCGGTTGTACCCACGTTCGCGAGATCGGTGCCCCCAAGCTGAGTCGCATAAAGCGGCTCACCAGCAGCGTCTGGCACCCCAATGGCGTCCAGCACATCGCCAACCGTAGACAGATCATCTGCCACGCCGTCGTCATCTGTATCCAGATCTGTATCACCAACTGTGCCGGTAAAGTCTGTGGCCAGCACGTAGGTGAAGCTTGGATTTTCCAGATCGGGCACGGTGACCACGGCCAATCCGTTTGCATCAAACGTGCCGGTCACATTCTCGGCCCGGTCAACGACACCCGGATTGCCCGGATCGCTTTCGACCGAGAACAACCAGACGTCAAAGTCGGTACCCGGTGTCCCCTTCAATTCAATCGCGGCATCGGCAGGGTCTCCACCATCTGGATTCGGCTGGAACTCGTTAATCAGGATCGGGTCGGTGCCGCCTATGTCACCAACCTCGCCCAGATCATAGACGATTGTTTCACCGGACACCTCATAGGCCACCGCGATCTGCGCCACGCCTGACGCGCTTTCGTCCGCTGGGATAAAGGCGATGGTTTCTGGCGCGATATGATCCCCGCTTTCGCCACCGAAGCCCGGAATGTAATCCACAAAGAAGGCACTCGCAGGATTGTCGATGTTGTAGATCATGATCCCGCTGTCACGCTCCAGCCCGATGAAGGCATAAAGCACACCGTTGACCACACCGGTGATCACGGCCTCCGGCTCTGGGCCTTTCGCATCAGAGCGGTTTTGGCCTGCGTCACCGTCGTCGTCATTAAAGCGCTCCGGTGCGACGGCTGCGATGATCGCCTCGAACTGAGAGCCGCTGTCAAAGACAACATTTCCGTCGGTATCAAAGATTGTGAACGACCGGCTGCCGAAGGCGTGCAACACGTCGATGTCGCCGTCGCCATCGGTATCCCCATCAATGGTGGAAACGGTCAGCCGCTCCAAGCCAGTGGTGTCAACGGCGGCGTCGATTGAAAGGCCATCAACCTCGCCGGCAATGATGTCGCCAACCCGTGCCTCATCACCCTCTGGCGCGTCACCGCGCCCGTCACCTTCGTTGGCGGTGATGATGTATGTGGCGCCATCTTTTTCAAAGCTGGAAATCGCGTCGGGCATCCGCAGGCCAACAAGATTGTCGAATGTGCGGATGTCGATGATGTCATCATCATTCGCGTCTAGCTCATTCCCGGCTTGCGAATGATCGACAACCCCAGCGCTAAAGATGTCTGTGAATGTCTTTGTTGGAATATCAAGGACCGCAATCGCATTGGCCTCTTGCAACGCCACATAGGCGGTGTCGCCCGCGACGGTGATGTATTCAGGCTCCAGATCTGTCAGGGCTGAAATGCCCGGGAACAGGCGGATGCCTTTCTCTTCGGCCAATGCGACCAAGTCAGAAAAGTCGATCTCTTCACCCACCGGATCAAGCGCGCCGTTTGATACATCCACGATGGAGACAGACCCCGCCGGATCAACCGTGACATCCCCTTCCGAGTTGAACTCACCTTCGTTCGCAACCAGTACCAACAGACCATCGCTGTTGAAGGTTACCATATCAGGCAGGTTGCCGACCGTGACGCGGTCGATGACATTGCCGGTCGCGGTGTCGATCAGCACGATATAGCCGTTCTGACCCAAGACCTCGCCACCATCGGCAACATCAGGGGTCGACACTGCAGCAACGGCCAACCCGTCCTTTACAGCAACAGATTGTACTGAGGCAAAACCCGGCAAGAATGTCAGGTCGTAAAAGTCGACCTGAGAACCGCTCGCTGGATCCCAAACGTCAATGCCGCCAGCAACACCATTCGTCGTGTAAACGCGCCCGCTGTCATAAACGACCACCTCTGAGCTGCCTTCGCCTACACCGCTGTCAAGAACGACAGCCTCTGTGATTTCGCCCAATTCCTCCGTCGCGACGGGGGCCACAACGGGACCGCCTGGCAGGTCTTCCAGAATATCACTTTCGCGGAAGGTGAGGTTCTGGATACGGGCATCGGTGTCAGGACCAACATCCGCCTCGCTGAATGCAACGCCGCCATTGTCGGGGTTGAAGTTGTCGTTGAGGTATTCGGCCAGGGCGTCCTGCTCGCTTCCGTCAGTGGCAAAAACAGCGTCACCGGTGAAGCTGTCATCGCTTTCACCGTCGGCATCTAGGTCAATCAGGTCCACCCGGTTCGGGTTGGACAGCGTTGACAAAATCTCATCACCCGCATTCGCGAGGAAGTTCAGTGTCACCACGCGGAACGTCTCGGACGGATCACCGACAATTTCGCCATCGCGGACAATCTCAGCGATCAATGTGCCATCCTCGGCAAAGATCCCAGCATCAACGACCCGTTCGCCAGGTGTGGCGATGTTGCCGTCGACATCATAGGTCTGTGCGGTCTGCGTCTCATCAAACGAGAAGTGCAACCCGGATAGCTGTGGGAACCCGCCTGAGACGCCAACTGGCAATGCGCTGATAGCGCCCTCAAGAAAATCGCGCAGCTCTGTCTTGGTCATGTCGACGAGGGTCAGGCCGTTGTTAAACGCCAAGGTCGTCGCGATATCATTTTGACTGATCCCGCCTGCCGGTTTCACGACATCGCCAGCGCTATCCAGAATTTCTTCGTTCGGCACACGCTCTGCCTCGGTGCCGCCGGCTGGCACAACGATCTGGCCAATGTTCGCGCGGATCCCGCCACCGTTTTTAATCGAGACAACAACAGGATCACCAAGGCCCTGTTCCGCGATCATATCGTTGGCGTATGCAAGGTTTGCATCTGCGGTCAGGTTGCCCAGATTGGTTTCTTGCGTCCGCACCCCATCCGGGTCGTCGGCGGCAAATGTGCCAGACCGATTTCCGTTCAGAAACACATCCGACACACCAAACACGTTGCTTTCGGTTGCGACAATCTGCGCCTGAATGGCATCCGTGATCGCATCCACTTCCGGGTCAACGAGTGCAGCCGCATTCAGGTCCGCAACGCCCTGATCATCCGTGGCATAGGCACCAGAGACGGTCTCATCATAGCTATCAGCAATAATGTTGCCGTCCGCATCAAAGTCGATAACGAGGCGACCCACATATTTGTAGTTGCCATCTGTGTTCACAACCGCGGTGGTAGTACCGCCAGCATTTGTCACAAACGCGGGGTACTGGCCTTGATCGCTGTCACCATCCCGCACACGGTCATTGTCGTCAAACAAGCGCGTATTTGACCCGCCTGCGATGATGATATCGACATTCTCCAACCGCTCTGCCAGCGCCAGCTCGATAGAAATCTGCTGCATATGTGAGGCAAGGATCACCTTGTTCATGGCCGGGTTGGCTGTCAGCAGGTCATCCACCTCAGCTTGGAGGATCACGGCAAGCGCATCAAGTTCGGCGTCAGTCGGTGAGCCGCTGGCCCAAGCAGGGGAAATCCCAAGGTCATCGCCGGGGCTGGAGATAGACCGGATCGTTGGCACAGTGGCACCGACGACACCGATCAATTCACCGCCTTCTTCTAAGACAACGGAAGATGTCACTTTGTTCGCAATCGGCGCTTGCAAGCCCGCGACCTCCAACCCGTCAAAGTTCTGGTCGGTTGAGAAATCAAGGTTCGCAGACAGGTACGGGAAGGCCGCACCCGTGAAATCCAGATCTTCAAGGGCGGTCCCGTCAAGTTCTGCCACTGTGAAATCACCGGGCGCAGAGCCACCGATCAATCCAGCAAGGAGGCCGGTTCCGAGGTCAAATTCATGGTTGCCGAGCGCAATCGCCTCAACGCCTAGTTCATTCTGGATCTGGATATCCGCGATCCCCTGCGATCCAAAAACGGCTTCTGAGGCATCAAAGAACAAGCCGGGGATGATCGCATCGCCCGCTGAGAGCGTCAGCGTGTTGTCCGCCTCTCCGTCCATGCCCAGGTCTTGTTCGCGCAGCGCGTTCAGAACAGCCGATAGGTTGTCGATATTGTCGATCGTCGCGGCGTTAGCTTCTTGATCGGTGAAGTGCAGCAATTCGAGCGTGAAAGTCGCGTCGCCCATCGGTGGGGTAACAACTGTAGCAAAACTGCCCACTGGAAAGGGCGTGGCCGCGGTGTCGTTTGTCGTTTCATTGTCAAGCGCATTGGGGCCGGAGAAGGACCAATCGGCCGGATCAAACGTGTCGGATGGCATCCGATCTGAATTTGTGTAGGCCCACCCATCAAGATGCTCCCAGGGTTCGCCGGTGCCATCGACGTTGATGTCGCCAAACACATCGATCACGACGCCGTTTTCGAAAAGTTCAATCGCGTCGTCGCCGTTGATGTTCGATGCGGTGCTTTCTTCAAAGGTGGGCGCAAACCCAAAGAAGGTTTCGAACGCCGTCGCGTTCGTCGTGATATAGATGAAGTCCCCCGCCGCAGCTGAGCCGCTCAACGTGAACTCCTCACCATCTGACCCGCCGCCATTGTTGGCAGACCCAATCCCGAAGATCGACAAATCCGCGACATCTGCGGTCACATAAAGTTCAACGCCCTTTGGCAAGCCACCTGGCAATGGACCATCAAAAACACCGGAAATCAAAAGCGACATATGGACATCCCCACCCATTCAAACAGCCCAAGTGTTGGGCAACAAGGATTCTGGGGGGCTGTCACCGCCCCCGGAATCACAAACCTGCGCGCACGCTAGGTGTGGCATGTAACGGAAAAATGTCAGTCGCAGGTCGCATTGCCAACCGGCCCAAAAAAGCGCGATGCGCGACGGCGACCAATGGGTACCAGCAAACTCGCATTACCATCCGGCCATGCGCCAGCAGGGTTGCCCTCGACCCGTCGCTTGCTCCTCAGTGCTCACTTCGGATGTGCTCGTGCTGGGAACGCAAAACGTGGCGACCTTGGCAGCAGCCCCGTCGCGTGAAGGATGGTCTATCCGATATTTGAAGTCTCAAGCCGTGCCGGGCATTCGGACCGGCGTCCTGAATTACGACATCCCGTCTGCATGGCCAGATTCGAAATTAATGCGAAATAAGGGCCCCAAAGACCCCCGAGGAATGCCGCGCGGGCAAACATGATATCGCAAAATTCATACCCCCCGGGGCTCTATCAATTCGACCACCGAACGATGCGAAGGTACGTGATTATGTGCATTCTTCGAAGCGCTCACTACCGGCATTTGCAGGAGCCAGCCCCAAAGACCGCTGTGCGGACAAACCAGCCTTTTGCAGCTGCGGCTATTGCTGACGCAGCATTTGCTCGGTCTTGCAGCAAGACTTCACCTACTTTGCGGCCTACGGCGCCAAAACGGTCATTCAGCTTTCTGAGGAAATGGAGTAGCCTTCCTGCAAATCAATGTCTTCCATGACCATTCTCATAAGAGGCAACCATGCCAGCATATGTCATCTTTGACGTCGAAATTTACGACATGGATCAGTACCAAGAGTTCATGCTTGGTGTGAAACCGGCCCTCGAGAAAGCAGGGGCAAAATATCTTTCGCGGGGCGGGGAGCACCGGATTTATGAGGGCGATTGGGAGCCTCGCCGGATTGTGTTGCTTGAATTTCCATCGCTAGCCAATTGGGAAGAATTCTATAACGGTGAAACATATCAAGGTTTGAAAGCGGTCAGAGATGCCTGCAGTTCTGCCCGCCTAGTCGGGGTTGAAAGCTAGGGTTAGCGGCGATGCGTTTTTCCACCTGTCGCAAACGATGCGCCTTGGATGCGGATCGATACAGCCTGATGTCCAGAGAGGTCTGAGCGGATGTCAGATTACCATGTTGCGGTCTTTGGGGGCGGCTCTGTTGGTCTTTGCCTCGCAACGAGCTTTGTAACCGCCGGAGCGCGTGTGTCTCTCTTGGTCCGCCAGAGCGCAATTGAGACCTTACACCAGACGCCAATCACTGTGTCCGGTCTCCTCGGGGATCATACAGCCCCGCCTGAAATGATCACGCTTTGCGATGCGGCTGACCCGTCCGACGAGGTGCTGAAGAGCGACATGTTGATCCTCACGACAAAGGCCTATGATGTCGAGGCTGCGCTCATGCCTTTTGCCGCTACCGGCACCTGTCCGCCCGTGCTGCTGCTTCAGAACGGTATGGGCTCCGAAGAGATTGCGCGTCGGGTTCTTGGCCCGCATACACCCGTCTATTCCAGTGCCATGATGATCGGAATGGAGCGCCATGGGCCTGCACACATGGAGGTCACTGCTCAATCGAGCCCGATCTTTTGTGGCCCTCTGCTTGGCGATGACACGGGGCCAATCCGAAACTTGCTGGATATCGCTGAAAGTGGTTTTGTCCCAATGGCTCTGGATGACGCCATCCGGGAGACCATCTTGTTCAAACTCCTCTTCAACAGCTGCATGAACCCAACGGGTGCCATCACAAAGAAAAGTTATAGCGAGCTCTTGCAAAACTCTCATTCGCGGGATGTGATCATCGGCCTCGCCGATGAAACGCTGTCTGCGTATGCGGCAGCATATGATTACCGACCAGCTGACAACGGAAGACACTATGTAGACGAGGTGTTGAGCCCTATCATCTTTCCTCGCGCGGTCGACCATCATTCATCCATGTTCCAAGATCTTGAGGCAGGACGCAAAACCGAAATCGATTTCTTGAATGGGGCTGTTTGCAGATTGTCCCAAAGTGTGGGTTTGAAAGCGTCGCGGCACGAAAATATCACGCAGCTCATCAAGGCATGCGAACCCGATAGCACCTTAAGGCAAACCGGTCAGTAAAGCGTGGTTGTCTTTGAGGAACGCAACCAAGGCATCCAAAACGATCCGCACCCGTTGAGAGCCACGCGCAGACTCGTGGTAGATGACCCAAGAGTCGACTTGATCGAACGGTTCGGGAAAGACCCGCTCGATGTTTGGTTTCTTATCGGCAAGGGCGCAAAAGAGAGAGCCGATACCAGCGCCCTGCTCAATCATCATCTGAGCAGAGTCAGTGTTTTCCACGCGGATGCTCGGGCGGTCAGGATTGTCCAACCGATCGATCAATGCTGACGCTTTTGAGGGGGAGTTCCCCGTTCCAATTCGAACAAGCGTGTGGTCGCGCAAGTCATTGGGTGTATTTGGGCGTCCATGCTTCTCAAAGTAAGTCTTTGATCCATAAAAGGCGCGCCCCCAGGTAAATGAATAAGCGACAACAAGCGCCGGATCATTGGGTTCGCGCGTTCGTACAGCAATATCCGCTTCGCCTTTTGCAAGGTCGAAAGCCGAGATGGAACTGATGAGGTCAACATACAGACCCTCAAATGCCTCGGCGATTTGGTGAACCAATGGCCGCAAGACGTGGGCCGCGGTGGGGACGCAA
>JBCBHE010000071.1:0-9381 GCA_038526085.1 Pseudomonadota bacterium
CCAACGCTAAGGCCCGGCGTTACAGTTTCGACTAAGAGTGCAGAAAAACCTTTCGGGCCCTCATCCCCCGTACGCGACATCACGATATATAGATCGGAGTAATTGCCGCCCGAGATGAACGCCTTCGTCCCGGTCAGCGCGTAGCCCGAATTGGTCCGAAGCGCCTTGGTGCGCAAAGCGGCCGCATCAGATCCTGAGCCGGGCTCTGTCAGGCAGTAAGACGCGACGCGTTCAAAGCTGCAAAGTGACGGAACCTGCGATGCGCGCATCTCGTCGCTTCCGAAGGTATCGATCATCCAGCCGCACATGTTGTGGATCGAGATGAAGGCCGCGACAGAAGGGCAAGACCGGGAAAGCGCCTCGAAAATCAGTGTGGCGTCCACCCGGTTCAAGCCGGAGCCGCCGTGCTCTTCCGAAACGTAAATGCCGCCCAGACCAAGCTGCCCAGCTTCTTGCAAGACGTCACGTGGGATGGTCCCGGCCTTCTCCCAAGCATAGGCATTCGGCGCGATGGCATCCTCGCCAAAGGTCTTCGCCATGTCATAGATCGCGTGCTGTTCTTCGCTCAGATCGAAGTTCAAATCCCATCTCCCTAGGTCAGCATCTTTGACCCAAACACCTACCTCATTCCGCAAAGGCAGTTTTGCTTTTTATGCTGGCTAGACGTGGAATTTGCGAATAAATGCTCTGCGAAAGAGCAGTTTCAAAGGATGTACTTTGGCAGATCGAGATCTAGACGAAATCGACCGCAAGATTCTTCGCGCCGTCGCGCGGGACGGTCGCAAATCCAACAGCGCCTTGGCGGCAGAGGTTGGCCTGTCCACCAGCCCCTGTTGGCAGCGCATCAAGCGTCTGGAAGATGAAGGGTATATCGAAGGCTACACCGCCCTCTTGAACCAGGAAAAGCTGGGCTATTCTGAAACTGTCTTTGTTGAGGTTTCGCTGCAAAGGCATGATGGCGAAATGCTCAAACAATTCGGCGAAGACATGGCCCGTGTGCCCGAAATTTTGGAGGTCTATCTGGTCTCTGGCGACTGCGATTACCTGCTGAAGGTCGCAGTCAACGGAACCAAGGGCTACGAGCAGTTCCTGACCAATACGCTCTACAAGTTCCCCTATATGCGCCAATCCCGGTCAACCTTCACATTGCGCTGCCTGAAAAAGGCGACGTCCGTTCTTCCGTAGGTAGAGTAAGCTAAGGTCGGCTCTGCGGACAAAGCGGACCTATGTTTCAGAGCACTTCGCATTCTTTCAGGACGATTTCAGCCCTCTCTTGGACCGTCACCTTTGGTAACTCAGTTCTCATGTAACCGAGAGCATCCAAAGCCTGTTCAATTCGGTGATGTTCTTGCACAGCAGCATCGAAACTATGCCTACGTTCAACTTCTTCAGCAAAGAGTTCCCGCCATGGAGGGACAATGAAAACCTGCTTTTCATAGGCGAGGGCTTCGCCAAGTGTTTCCTGTATCGTAGGGCCGCCCGAGTAAGCCAAAGCAACAGCGGCGTCGATCAGGCCACGGTCGAAGAACACAATGTCATCAACCAGTTGCGCAGCCTCTAAGTCGGACTTGGCGACCTCGATTGCCCGCAGTGCGAATGCCCTCATATCTACCCAAGGCAGAGCCTTGCCTGCTCCCTTCAACTCGTCTGCCACAATGCGTCGGCCAGGCTCTTGAACCGTGGCGAACCCACGCTCTTCCAAAGCCTTCAACAAAGTTGATTTCCCACCGCTGGAACACCCCGTCAGCAGCACAAATCTTCGGTTCACAGCAATGTTCCTTCAGTGCTCACTCAAAACCCATGAAGTATTTGATGCTGCGACGCCGAAACAGGCAATGTGGGCTCACAGCCAACCTAAGTGCCAGCGCAGCATCCGGTCTGATCTAGTCAGATCGTGACGAGGTGGACGGCCCGAAGCGGCCGTTGACCACTCCAGTCAGAAGCTGCTGTGCGGTCCGTGGAACCGGCCTTTCGCTGCGAGTGCAACAAATAGTTGGCGCGAACTACAGATGTAGCGACGAAACCGACCTATCTCCTCACTTTTGAAGAACCCACTAAGTCTTCGGGTTTGGTTCTGACGTCTCGGCCTAGCGGCTCGGGCGCATTAGGAGCCCTTCCGAGGTTTGCACGGCGCCATCCTCCAATGCGGTCAGGTAGGAACAATTCGTGCCACGGCGCGGGCCGCTTTCAAATGTCACGCAAAGCTGGTCTCCATCCAGGTGCCAGCGTCCGATTGTATTCATCATCGCGGACGTGATGCTGACACGTCCATCCGCGGAATAAGCGATCTTCATCACCATCCCCATGCGTTTCGCTTCAAAGTTTTGTCCGATGATGCCCTGCCGGATTTGGCTTGCTGACAGCGTCCCGGCGGCGGCACTCAAGGCGCAACCGACGACAATGAAGAGTGAAAGTACGGTCATCTTGAAGTTTTGGGTATTCATGACACGCTCCGGGGTTGGACGAGTTTTACCGAATGATCTTGGGAGACGTCTCTCACCACGCGGCCCTCTTCCAGCGTGATGATCCGATCAGCGAGTTCGAGGATCCGGTTATCATGCGTGACCATAACCGTGGTGGTGCCGCGCTCCTGTCCCAATTGCTTCAACATCTGAACGACCGTTTGACCGGATTCTTTATCGAGGGCTGCGGTCGGTTCGTCGGCAAAGATGATCTCGGGGTTGGACACAAGGGCGCGCGCGACGGCAACCCTTTGTTTTTGACCGCCCGACAGGCTGCCGGGCAGATAATCCACTCGGTCCGCCAATCCAACCAACCCAAGCATGTGGGTCGCTGCCGTCCGCTGCTTGGCAGCGTCGCCTTTGCCATGCACCTGCAGGCCCATCAGGACGTTCTCGGTGGCTGTCA
Organism: Pseudomonadota bacterium; assembly: GCA_038526085.1. Classification (GTDB taxonomy): domain Bacteria; phylum Pseudomonadota; class Alphaproteobacteria; order Rhodobacterales; family Rhodobacteraceae; genus Yoonia. The sequence continues at coordinate 2,869 of JBCBHE010000071.1, forward strand.
GGCTTTCATGCAGATTGTGGGCCTGAAAGATGAAGCCAAGCCGCCGGCGCAGGTTCACCAGGTCAGCCTCGGCCGCTCCGTTCAGTTCCGTGCCGAGAAGTGCGACGCTTCCCTCCTGCACATCGCGCAAGCATCCCATGAGGGTCAGGACGGTTGTCTTGCCTGATCCGGACGGTCCCATGAGGATTGTCAGCTTGCCGCGGGCAATTTCGAGGTTCACGTCCCAAATCGCCTGCTTGCGGGCCTCGCCTTCACCAAAGAAATGGTTCAGCCCCCGAACCCGTATCGGCATAGTGAGGGACATCAGAACAGGTCCGCCGGGTCGGCCGCCGCAAGGCGCCGCGTGGCAATCGCGCCCGACAGGGCACAGGCCGCCAGTGTCCCAAAAAACACCAGCACAATACGGTCTAACGTCATGGCGACGGGGAGTCCCGTCACCGCGCTCATCCCGGCGTAAAGACCCATGGACACAAGGAACCCTGGGATGAAGCCAAAAACGGCTAGCACCAGAGCCTCTTCCAGCACGATCCCCAGGAAAAACTTTTGGCCATAGCCCATGGCCTTGAAGGTTGCGTATTCCTTCAGATGATCTGCGACGTCTGTGGACAACACCTGATAGACGATCACAATGCCCACGATGATGCCAATCACAACGCCAAAGCCAAAGATGATCCCTGTCGGGCGCTCCGTCGTTTGATAGGCGAGATCGGCTGCCGCGGCACCGCCGAGAGTTTGGATTTTGACAGCGTCAAGCGGTAGGGCTTTGCGCAGACGCTCTACGACAAGCTCGGGGTCTTGGCCCGGCTCAACGTTCACCAATATGTGGTTTGGCGCCCCCGCCGTCCGATTGCCGAAGGCCCGCAGGAAGGTCTGTTCCGAGACAAAAAGCGTGCCATCTGCCGAGAACCCACCGCCGACTTCTAGTGTTCCAACCGCTGTGAAAGTCGTGCCACCGATCTCGAACGCGAACGGCTCTCCGGCAATCAGCCCGTCAAACGCTGCGGCAGGTATACCTCGTGTCGCAGTATCAATCAGCGCGTGATTCTCTTGTGTCAGCAACGCCATTTGGTCAGCAACGTCCGGCATTGCGAAACGGGCATCGGCGACGTTCATGCCGAATGTTTGCAACGTAGACGAAGAACCGTCGGGGAGTTGCAACATGAGATTGCCGATGAAGACGGGGGCTGCGTCCGCGACGCCTGCAACTCCAAGGGCCTGAAACATTCGCGTGCGCGCAACATTGCTGCCATCTGTCAGCGTGTTGGCGTCCTCGGACGAAATCATGATGTCTGCGCGGAAATTATCATATGGCGCGATTGTTGACTGATTCAGGGCACCAAGTATTCCAAGCTGCATGAAGACCAAAAGCGTCGCGAAGGACACGCCCGCCAAAGCCGCAGCAAACCGCGCCCGGCTGTGTGTCAGCTGCAGCCAACCGATGGGCAGGCGGCCGAAGAGCATCGTCAACAAGCGGCTCATCTGCCGGCTCCCACATCGATGCGCACCACGGCCTGCAGGTTTGTAAAGCGCTCTGCCAAAGCCGACGAAGGCGGGTCCAGTTCCACGATGACATCCACAACCCGCGCATCCGTGTTTGCCGCGGGATCGTCAGAGGTGATAGATTGCCACCCGATCTCAAGCCCGATGGCCGTCACGACCCCTTGCAGCGGTTCATCGATGGCGTCAGCCGTGACCGTCACAGCGTCACCAATTGCGACTTGGCCGATGAGCGTCTGATACACTTCCGCTTCAACGATCATCTGGGATGTGTCACCAACATTCATGACACCGTCGGTTCCCGGGCGCTCCCCTAGTTGCACATTGATGTCCAGCACAACGCCATCCACTGGCGCGGCGACGATGCTTTTGGCCAAGTCGTTCTGGGCGACGGCCACGTTGACTTCCGCGGCTGACAGGTTCGCTTGAGCCACAAGGATATCGGCCTGTGGGCGATCCCCTGTTGATTGAAACCGGGACAGCGTCGCCTCACGTGACGCCACATCCCGATCTGCTTCAGCGGCCCGCGCGACAGCAGCATCAAATGCGGACCGTGTCGTGACGCCGCGCTCGAACAGGGGTGTTAGACGATCCAGCTCTGCTGTCGCAGCCTGTGCGGTCGCGACCGCTCGTTCCAAAGCCGCAGAGGCTTCTTGCCGACTTGCACGCACGGCGTCTTCAGTCTGTGCAAGGACCGCTTGCTTGACGGTGAGGTCGGCGAGCGCTGCGTCCAATCCAAGTTGAAGTTGGGCAGCGTTGTCGAGTGTTGCGAGAACTTCGCCTGAAGACACACGGTCACCGACCTCAACAGCGATTTGATCAAGCCGTGCATCCCCTGCTCCAAAGGGGACGGCGACTTCGACAACGTCCCCGCGCGGCAGAATGCGCCCAAGCGCGAAGATGTCACCATTGCTGACGACTGCAACTTCCTCGCGTGTTTCGACCTGTGTAATGGCCTGTGCGATAGGCGTATCCGTTCCACCACCCGGCTCCAGTCCGGTGGTTTCAAAGAACGCTTGAAGTCCCGGCGGCTGGAAATACAGACCCGCAATGCCACCGGCAAAGAACACCAGCATCAGCAACGGGACCAAACGCAAACGACCCCAAGAGCGCAAGCTCTCTTTGCCTTGCGCAAGACCGTTGTCGACAAGTGGCAGTTGTTGCGAGGCCTGTTGTTCCATAGTCTTGGTCCGAGCTGATACCGCTAGTGACACATATGTCATTAACTTGACTGCAATCAAGAGGCCACCGGCCATGTCGGACAAGAAACGCCAACGACGCAAAGATGCGCGACCTGAAGAAATCGTTTCGGCGGCACTCGAGGAATTCGCTTCGAAGGGGTATGCGGGAACGTCCATGGGGAGCATCGCCGTGCGTGCAGGGATCGCACGGTCGACGATCTACCTCTATTTCGAGGATAAAGAAGCCGTCATCGAAGCTGCTTTCAAGGATCGGGTGGAGACGGCGATACGGACGTCAATGGAACACGCATCACTGGTTGAGGGACCATTCGACGAGGTCTTACGCACCATGCTTACCGGTGTGTTGAACCGTTTCCTCGAACCCGACAGGCTGATCTTGTTCAAGGTGTTGATTACAGAAGGCCAACAGTTTCCGTCACTGCTCGAACGTTACCACGCGACAACAATGGCAAACGCCAAACAGCTGCTGTCAAACTTGCTGGCCATTGGTGTGCGCCGAGGAGAACTGAGGAAAGAGGCGCTGGACTATGACCACCGCCTTATCATCGCCCCCATCATCGTCACCGCGATGTGGCAGCTCACCTTTGAGACGATCGACCCAATCGATAGGGACAAGTTCATCGCTCAATACGTCGACTTACTTTCTCGCGCTCTGCGATAGCGATTGTGATCGGCCCAAAGCCGCCATCCATGGGGCGAGTTAAGTGCTGCGGTGCGGCCCGTCGAACCGGTCATTCGCCGCGACTGCAAAACCTCAGCGCAAACGAAGTCACGGATCGCGGACATTTCTGCCGTTCAGTTAACTTGCATCAAGGTCCGCTTTTGAAAAAAGTAGTAGAAATTAGACTTAGCCAAACAACCGCTCGAACTCTGTCGTTCCACTCTTGGAAAACGTTATCACTCGAGTTTTGTGATCCCGCTTGGCCCAAGACAGTTCTTCAAATTTGCTAAGGAAGGCACGACCCAGACTCCCAGCAAGGTGAGATCGACGTTCACTCCAATCTAGGCACTCTCGACAAAGTTGCGTACGTCCCTTCCGCAGACTTTCTAGGTCGATCCCGAAATTGTCTACGAATGCGGCGCCAGAAGAAGTTAAATTTAACTCTTCAGACTCTAGGGTTAAGTGCCCGTTTGCAATCATGCTGTCGTACATCTGGGTACCCATGTCTCCGGCTAGATGATTGTAGCAGACCCGAGCTTGGCGAAGTTGAGCATCCTTCGGGCCCGTGCGTTTTCTGAGATGCCCGGCCCCAGCAGCGAGACCCATTAGACCTTCCAGGACATGCGCAACATCCTCATTGGCTAGGGAGAAATATTTGTGCCTTCCTTGTTTGCGCGGTCGCAATAAACCGCCCTGATCTAGTTTGGAAAGATGCGCACTGGCGGTCTGAATGGTTACGCCTGCTTCTGCAGCAAGCTCAGTCGCCGTCAGAGCTTTGCCACTCATTAAAGCTGTAAGCATGTTCGAACGGGCTGGATCGCCGATCAGAGCGGCGATATGGGCGATATCAGGACCTTCTTTCATAGTTCGACCATAAACGAAGCATTCCTGCTAATCAATCCTCTAAAGTGGCCAAAATCAACTTGAAGGTGCAACCAATGCTGACTTGTATAATCCGCTATCACATCGACCCAACAAAGAAGGCCCAGTTCGAGGAGTATTCCCGCAATTGGGGTCAGGCTATCCCGCGCTGTGGCGCTGATCTGATTGGCTACTATGCACCACATGAAGGGTCATCGACACTCGCCTACGGTATCTACAATGTTGCCAGCCTTGCAGAATATGAAGCTTATCGCGCCCGTTTGGCCGCTGATCCGCTCGGCCGTGAAAACTACGAGTTCGCCCAAAAAGAGAAGTTTCTCCTGCGCGAGGAACGAACGTGGCTCAAGCGCGTTTCAACACCACATGGAACCGGAGAGTGGAATTGATCGCGGTGATATTCGAGGTCGAACCAGCAGAGGGCCGCAAGGACGATTACCTCGATATTGCAGCCGAGATGCGTCCGATGTTGGATGAGGTCGAGGGCTTCATTTCGGTCGAGCGGTTCCAGAGCCTTACCGATCCACGCAAAATCCTATCCCTGTCGTTCTTCGAAGATGAAGACGCGATCGCGCGCTGGCGCAACCTCAAAGCCCATCGGGGCGCACAGACGAAAGGGCGCGGTGGTGTCTTTGACGACTACCGCCTGCGGATCGCTAGTGTGATCCGGGATTACAGCATGTTTGACCGGGCGCAGGCTCCAACAGACAGTCGGAAGGCACACACGGCATGAGTTCGACCAACTTGCGGACAGAGCTATCCCTGCTGGCCCTTCTAGCGTTGCTCTGGGGGTCTTCGTACCTGTTTATCAAAGTTGCCGTGGTCGAGATTCCTCCGGTCACGCTGATCGCACTTCGTGTTCTTGGTGCTGCCATTTTCTTATTGCTCGTGATGGGCGCACGTTCGGAAAAGCTGCCACGCGATCCACAAACATGGCGAATGCTGCTTATGCAGTCTTTCTTCAACAGCATCGGAGCCTGGACTGTACTCGCCTGGGGGCAGCAATATGTTGAGTCTGGCCTCGCCAGCGTTCTCAATTCAACCTCTCCAATCTTCGTCTTTCTCATAACGGCGCTCGCGACACGCCATGAAGCGTTCAGCGGGCTAAAGCTGGCCGGGGCAGTTCTCGGCTTATTTGGTGTTGTGCTGATTGTCGGCGTGGATGTCTTGCGCGGACTGGGTAATCAGGTCGCCGGGCAAATCGCATGCTTAGTTGGAGCTGCGCTCTATGCCTGTGCGGCAATCTACGGCAAACGCTTTAGCCAAATCAGCGCCGTAGCTACAGCCACCGGCACGATGATATGGGCATCGGTCATTCTAGTACCGCTTGCTCTGGTGCTGGATCAACCTTGGGCGCTGGCTCCAAGCCTTAAGGCTCTGGCGGCAACGGCGATCCTGTCGATCCTCTGCACCGGGGTTGCGCTCCTAATCTACTTCCGGCTGGTGCGAACGCTTGGCTCCATGGGGGTTGCGAGCCAGAGCTATCTGCGGGCGGGCGTCGGCGTGATCCTAGGCATCGTGCTCCTTGGTGAAACATTCGCTTTGTCGGTTGCGGCAGGGTTGTGTGCAGCAATCGTCGGGGTAGCGCTGATCAACTGGCCAAAGAAATCATGAGGTCGGTAACACACACTTCGACCGATACCGAAGCAATGGATCTGAGGCTTTGATAGCCATCAACAGAAGGATCAAATTAAATGAGTAAAGACACATGATAGTAATGGTATTTGAGTTCGTCGTGGAAGCGCACGAAATGGACGACTACATGCGCACGTCAACGGAATTGCGCGAACACCTGAGCGGCATAGAAGGCTTCGTTTCAATCGAACGTTTCGAAAGCGCAACCAAACCAGGCAGATTTGTCGCAATCGGCTATTTCAAGAACGAAGATGCCGTAACCCAATGGCGAAATCTCCCCGAGCATCGCCGTGCGCAAGCGCTCGGACGGTCCCGCTTTTTTAAGAGTTATAGATTGGTTATGGCCGATGTTACGCGGGACTACACACATGACTTGGGGCGAGAGACTGCTCCTGATGACAGCAACAAAGCCCACTTAAGCGAAGGATCCTGACCGATGTTTGATCTCGAAATTGAGCTGCCTAACACACCCGGTTCTCTCTCCAAGATGGGTCGGGTTCTAGGAGATGCCAAGGTTAGTGTAGAAGGCGGTGGAGCCTGGGTAGTGGGTGATGTTGGAGTGGCGCATTTTTTGTTTGCCTGCGGAGACAGGGCCAGCCGTGCTCTCTCAGATGCCGGTTTTCGTGTTCTTGCAAGCAG
>JBCBHE010000072.1:0-8949 GCA_038526085.1 Pseudomonadota bacterium
ATGGATCTTTCAGAACGACAGATGCATTTGCCGAGGTTGTTTTTGTTGTGATCGCAGTGAAGGGCGGTGTGATAGGTTTCCTAGGGTATAATTTTCGATCCAAAACCTCAGAACAATAGCACGAAAGCCGACCTCCAGATTTGTTCAGTTAAGGTCCACTACGTCCCGCACAGCCGACCTTAACTGCGCCGCCTGGCCGGATGAAGCTGCATACTGGCACCTATGACTGCTATGCGGGACCTTGTGGGTTTTCGCTGCGGCTGCGCAAATGACTTCTTTTGGAAATTCTTTGGAGCCAGCACAGGCAATGCCACAAGAAACTTCAAATGCTCGAAAGACCACTTTCGGAGTTTTGAGAACAGATCACTTGATCAATGGCACCTCGCGGACGGCGTCCATCAGAAATAGACGTCGTCCGCGAATTTTCTCCACTTAGGCCAGATCATAAATCGCGGTGATCACCGTGTCTTCATCGGGGGTCACAAAGATTCGATCGTTTTCGGTCACGCCGTCCGACCATTCCCGGAACACAAAGGTGTCGCCCTCGTCTGTATAGGTCTCGGGCGCGAACAACACGTGATTGAAGCCCACGGTTGAATCGAATGCAAAGTCACCGGACTGTGCCTTCTCGTCGAATTCGAAGAATTCGGCTTCGATGGGGGCGTCAAAGATCAATTCAACCTGCTCGGCCACCATTTCGATCTGCGTGGTGGCCTCCAGACCGTCACTGTCGGTTGCTGTCAGGAAGACGGTGAAACTGTCCAAGAAACTCTGGACGGTGCCCGATGTGGGCGTTGTGAAAGTGACGCCAGCATCGGTCAGCACCTGTTCCTCAAACGGTCCAGGGCGCAGCAACCCGTCGAAAGCATAGGCCGACGAGATCGTGATCTGACTGCTGTCGAGAACCCCGTCTTCGATGTCGGTTGCCAGTCCGCTGACCGTAAAGCTTTCGCCCGCGCGCCAGGTGCCGCCATCGACCACATCGCCGGTGATGACCGGTGTTGGTGCATTACCGACCGTGATGAACTCGGGCGCGAATACCGTCGAGGTGCCATTGCTATCGGTCACGACCAGATCAACACGGTACTGGCCAAGCTCTTGATATGTGTATGTCGGCGCGGCCTCACTTGACACTTCGGTGTCGCCAAAACCGTCGCCGTCAAGGTCGAAGCCTGCACCAAAGGACCAGAAATAGGTCAGGTCGTCCCCATCGGGGTCGGATACATCGGCGCTAAACTGAACCGTATAGGGCGCGGTCTGCGAGAACAGGAGGTCGTCCGCCAGGACAATTCCGTCGCCGACGGGCGCAGAGTTAGAACTGTCAAACTCAAGCCGGTTGACGACGCTTTCAAAGCTAAACACCGCACCCGTCTGGAAGCCCGTTAGATAGTACAGTGCGCCATCAGGGCCCTCTTCGAAGGCCAGAACGCGGCCTGTGGTGTCCTTCAGGAAATTGTCCTCGATCACCTCGGGCCGGTCGCCGGAGTAGTCCACGGTGGCGTAGCGGATCCAGTTGTTTGCCCAGTCGCCGTAGAAATAGGCCCCCTGATATTCATCCGGTAAGGCGTCGCCACGATAGACCACACCGCCGGTGACCGAGGCATTGCCCGCGGTTTGCCCGTCAACATTGCGGCCATAGGAAATGAAGGGGTTCCCTGGTGCGTCAGGGTCGTTCAGGTACCCGGTGGTTTGCGGGAAACCATAGGTTTCGCCCATTGAGAAATCATCAGCGATATGGACATCTTCAAACGATCCGCGCCCGGCACCAACTTCACCGATGAACAAGGTCTCCGATTCCTGGTCATAGCTGGCGCGCCAGGCGTTGCGCAGGCCGTAGGAATGGATCGTCATCATCTGGTTGTCATCGTTGATCGCCGAGGACGTATCGACCCAAGGCGTATAGTCCGCCGCCGCTGCCGCATCGTAATACGGGTTGTCAGATGGAATGGACCCGTCGGTCAGGTTGATGCGATGTACTTTGCCCTCGTCACGGTTCAGATCGTCCGTCCATGCCGGGCTGCCGTCATCGGACGTGGTGATGTAGATCTTGTATGGGCTTGGATCATCGTCATCGATGGGTTCATAGGCAATGGCCAACCCGCCACCTTGATGGACGGTACTGCGGCTATAGTCCCATTCTTGCCAAAGCACTGTCTGGCTGCCAGGCTCAATGTAGCTGTCTTCGCCCAAATCAACGAGTTCAAAGCGCGATACGGTGGTCTTGCCGCGATCGGTGCCGTTCACGTCCTCGAACATGGTGTGGTAAAAATAGACATAGCCGTTGTCTTCGAAATTGGGGTCAACTTCGACGGCCAGCAAACCACGCTCTGCATCGTTTAGGGTGATCTCACTGATATCCAGTAGGATACTTGTGTCGCTGCCCGTGACAGTTGGGTCGTCGATCAGATAAACAACACCGCCTTTTTCGATCACCAGCATCCGGCCATCGGGCAAGAAGGTCAGGTCGACCGCCAGATCAAATCCGGCCGCCACTTGCGTGTCGGTGAAGTCGTCCACGTTGACGGGCAAAGCAAAGGGCGCGGTTGAGGGCACGAACTCTGCCGATGAAGGTGCGGCAACAGGGGCGGCATTGCCCGCGTCATCCACGATCTGGCCGGTGTCATCGCTGAAGGTATAGCGGTGCAAAAGACCGGTCGTGTCTTCAAGATCGCCCGAAAGATCGCTGACGATCTCAGCTTGGCTGCGGGCGACGTCCCAAATTTGAAAATCGTCGACTTGGCCGTCCAGCCCTGTTTCGGCGCTTGGAATGCCGCCAAACAGGTCTGAGATGACAAAGTCAGTTTCCCAGGTCGTGCGCGATTGTGCCCAAAATCCGTTGGACGTCGAGGAAACATCCAAATTCCCGTTCAGATAAAGCCGCGCGATGCCGTCCTCACGTGTGATCGACACATGGGTCCAGTCTCCGGCCTCAACTGCAGTATTGGCGACCAAAACGTCACCGCCCAGGTCGCGCAGAAAGATCCGCAGGTGTTCCTGGAAGAAGTTGATGCTGGCATCCGCGCTAGAGACGACGCCATCTTCATTTGAGATCGTCCCGTCTTCGTCAAAGTAGAACCAACCCTGCATCGTGAAATCGCCCGACAGAACGATATCTTCCGCAAGATTGACACGCTGATTGTCAAGTGACAGCGCATTGGTTGCCTCCGTTGGGGAAGGTCCGCCCGGATCGACAACATCGTCGCGCTCGACAAATGAGGCGCCGGCTGTCAGAGGGGCGTCAGGGCTGTTGCCCGTCAGATCAACGATCACATCCGCATCGCCATCAAAGGAGTAAGAGCGGATCAAACCCTCATCTGACGTCGCTGTCCCATCTATTTCCTGCAAAAGCTCGGGCTCGGATTTCGCGACGTCCCAGATTTTCAGATCATCGATCTGACCATCGGTCCCGCCGTTCGCCAATGAATTGACGCCGCCACCGATTTGATCGATCGCGAAGTCGCCCGTCCAGCCGGTCTCGAAGCCGACAAGTTGGCCATCTACGAAAAGCGAGGTCGCATCTCCATCGCGCGATACGGCGACATGGGTCCAAACGTCTGACTGCATCGCCGTATTTGCAATGACGACATCGCCATTAGACCCGCGACCCTCGGTCCGGTCGTGCAGCCGCACAAGTCCGCTGTGGAAATTCAGATTGTAAAGCGCGCTGCCAACAAGGGCGTCGGCATTCGACAAAGCTGCGTCCAAACGCACATAGGCGGCGACTGTGAAGTCACCTGACAAGGTCAGCGGCTCAATGGCAACCGAAGTACCGTCAAGATCCAGTGCGCGAGAGGTCGTCGTTGGAGGTTCCGGGGGTTGAGGCGGTTCCGGCAAGTCAGGTCCGCCCGCAACCAGCGTCGCACCGGCGGTGATGGTCGTCGCAGCGCCGTTGTCCTGGCTGTCGACGACGACATTGCCCTCGCCATCAAACTCGTACCGCCGCTCTAACGCAGCGTCTTCCCCAATGTCGCCTGCCATATCTTGCGCAAGTTCGGATTCGCTGCGGGCTTCCGTCCAGATCTGGACATCGTCGATCTGCGCCTCTGTCCCGTTTGGGGCAAAAGGATTGCCCAGAGTGTCGATGACAAAGTCTTGGGTCCAGCCCGACCCGGTGGCATCCAGCACACCATCCATGTAGATCGAAGTTTCATTGCCCGACCGCACCACGGAATAGAACGTCCATTCGCCCGCTTCCGCTTCGGTATCGGCCACGACAATATCACGCCCGTCGTTCCGCCCGGCAAACATGCGCAAGTGGCCGTTGTGGAAATTCAAGTTTTGGCCGTTGACCGCGTTCGTGCCGTGGCCAAGGATTGCATCGGCGTTGCTGATGCCATCGTCCAGTTTCACCCAAGCCGAAACGGTGAAGTCTCCCGACAACGTCACTGGATCAACCGCAACGGACGCACCCTGAAGGTCCAGCACCCGCGGCGCGTTTTCTTCAATGCGTGTCGAGGTCAGAGCCGCTCCAGCGGGCAGATCAGGTGTATCGGCTGGGTTTTCAAAATCATAAAATGCGACACGCGTGTTCGTGGGAACACCAGTACCGTTTACACCATTGTCGATCACAGCAGAAAGTTCTGACATGGAAAGAGCGCTATCGTAGAGGCCCACTTCATCGATCATCCCATTAAGCGTTGCACCATGCGGACCCGCTCCGCCGATCGCGTTGTAAATGTAATCACCCGTCCAAGTGGTGGTCGCTGTCGCGTCCAGCTCGCCGTTGATGTAAAGGCGCATTTCGTTGCCGTCACGCATGATAGTGTAGTGTGCCCATTCCCCAGGTTGGGTTTCGGTTTCTGCGACAACGACGTCACGATGCGGCGCACCGACGAACATCCGAAACTGACCGTTGTGGAAATTCAGGTTCTGCGAGGCGCTGCCACCAAGCGACTGCATATTGCTGATGTTGCCGTCTAAGTTCGCCCAAGCCGTCAAGGTAAAATCACCAGACAAGACGGTTGAGTTCACTCCAACCAGAGTGTTGTTTAGATTGAGTTCCAAGTTTCCGCCCCCCAAGGCACTATGTAAGCAAACAATCGCGAAACTTTACGCTCGTAAAGTAGCTTGTTTCAAAAATTTTTGTCAATTTTATCCAATGTGTTCCATCTTCGGACGAGCGTCTGTTTTCTCTCCGGCGACAATCACCTTGAAGCGCTTAGGTTATGGTCTCGCGGGCTCAACAATCAAAAAACGTCCCCCGGAATTTTGCGCTGAATTGATCAGTATTCATTTGGGGCGGGACGGAGTATCGGATCGCTGAATTACGAGTTTTTGTGTGCGTTTCGATGGGCCGAGTTGCCGACTTGGATGATGTCCGGGGCTTTGAGCCTCAAATTGCCTGCTGGTTCGGGTCTCAACTGATCCGAAGGGAAAAGAGATGCCGTCGTGTTCAAAAGCTCTGTGATCGGGGAAAGCATCAGTTTGCCTTGGCTTTGCTGATCCAGGACGCTCACAGAAGGTAGTTTTGACAAGAACGTTTAGAAGACCACCCGGCCCTTGCGGCGATCGGTCGAATTGAAAGTCTTTTTAAATTCGAATATTTTGGCGCACCGGCCGTTAATAAGAGCAGCCATTCACGCATAACGCGGCATCATGCAAATTGGGCTCATACTGGTCATCCGATGCTTTTGATCGGTTAGTCGCGCTAAAAACCGTGCCGTATGGCGGCTCAGCGGGACGAAGCGCCAATTCGCTGCGGCTGCACCAATGGCGGCTATCCCGAAATTTCTGACTTCAAAACTCCGGGATCGTGGATTTCTTATCCAACCACCAGGTGACCCCTACCTTCCATGCACCTGAGGATAATGTTCTTGCGATGCTCCGCCACGTCGAACAAGCCGCCAACAAGGCCAAATAGGGTCCCGATCGCCGCGGCTTCTGCACTGCCCACATAACCGCTCTCTGATCCAGCCAGACCGAAGACTAGCCCTCCTGCCAAGGCCGATCCATATATGTCGAGCTCTGACGGTTGTTCAAGCGCCAAGTGCTGGCAACTTTCCAGATCAACCTGATAGGTGGCACCTTCGGGGCCATCCAAGATCGGCTCATAGTCTCCTCCGAAATCAGCGCAGGCAGACAAGGTGAGGAACAAAGCTAGGCCCACAAATGGAGTATAGCGTTGGCTATTCATCTTCTGTCCACCCCCATACGTTCATCACGATGAAGAACAGCGCGGCAACTTCAAAAGAGGCAAAGAAAATGTAGTGCGGTGTGGCGCTTCCACCGCCAATGATGAACACCCCCGTGAGCACTGCGACCACAGAGTTTGCGATCCGGTTGATTTTCCGAGGAAGGCTTTTTGACAAGTAGATCATCAGGATCGAAAGCTCGATAAAGACACCGGCGATCACTAGGAACACTGGCGTAATTGCAACGCCTTCAACGCTACCAAAATTCGCACCATCGGTGCCCAGGGCCATAATGTCTTCGATCGCGCCGGGGGCGGCAAATCCGACAATGTCGGCAAATGCCATATTAAAGAGAACGACGACCCAAAGTGTCGCGATTTTGTTAGTGATATGCATGATTGGTTTCCTTACATTTGGGGGATTAGAAGCGGCGCACGATGGACAGGCCGACAAACGTGCGCTCATTTTCCGCAACAAGTGGGCTTCTAGAGATTGCGTCGGACAGGTTGTCATGGCGCAGGAAGCCGCTCATCGCGGTTTGTTCATTTAGGGGAACGGTTAGGCTAACTTCTGTGTAGGCCGACCAACTATCTGAAACATCATAGGTGCTGCGCGCGGCGGTCGATTCACTAGATTTGACGCCATAAAGGTAGTTCGCGCTGGCGCTATCGAGATACTGGGCACCGTAACGCCCTTCGACAATGACATTGCCAAGGACAAAGCCACGTCCGACAGACAATGCGCCGGACGTACCACCATGCTCATTGGTGAGTTCAGTTGCGATATTGGCGGCCACATCAAAAACGCCAAAATCGTGCTGCACGTTTAGATTTGCACTGACAGCCGCTTCTCGTGTCCATCCTTCATAAAGGGCGGTGTTGGGGACGTCTTCAGGCACTGCATAACTTAGACCTGCGGATAAACGAGAAGCCCCGTTGTCAAACACTTGATAGGACACGCCTTCGGTCAAATTGAACGTCCAGTTACCGGTCGTGACGACGAGGAGTGGGACAGCAAATACTTCATCTTCTTGGCCAACGTAGAGGCCTGAAAGTCCGACCGCGCTGATGCCGTAAGTGAGGTCATACTCTAGGTTAGGTTCTTCTTGGGCAAAGACCTGTAGAGGCAGAAATGCGATCACTAAGTAGATCGCGGACTTTTGGGAATGGTTCATTCTTTCAACTCATTTTTTGGAACCCGGGATGGGCAATGGCGCCAAATGAGTTGAAAGCAGTGTCCCGATCGACCGATCCAGCCGGTCCGTACTTATTTTTGGTGTGCGATTTGACCGTTTTCGGTGCGATATTGCCGCGGAGTTTGACCTGTGACCTTTTTGAAGGCCGCGTTGAACGTCGACTTCGAGTGGAACCCGACATCTTCCGAAATCGATAAAACAGTTTGATCCGTTTGCATCAGCGCTTCGCATGCTGCAGCAACCCGCCAACCGTTTACGTAGTCGTAGAAGTTCTTCCCCAAATGCTCGTTGAGCGTTTGACTAACGTTGTTCTGAGATACGCCGGTGGCTTGCGACACATCGTTCAACGATAGATCAGGAGCCCGCCAAAGCCGGTCCTGTTGCATTCTTGCGTCCAACTTTTGCGCGATCCGTAGAAGATCAGCGGCTTGTAGCGCTGAGCGCGCGTAGCGTTGTTTTTGCGATGGCTCGAGAAAAAGTTCATTCCACTCGGGAACAATAACTTTTTGCAAAACACCGAACATGCTGACCACAAGGACTACAAACAGATAGAACCCCGCGATCATAAGCGGCGAAACGGCTAGCCCCCCTTCTGTCGCAGGCACCAACGCAGAGGCAATCGCCGCAAAAAAGAAGCCCACAACCATGATCATCAAGACCTTGAGCCACGTCAAAGACACACCATCCAGCTTGGAGTACAGATCACGGACGTTTCGGTTATGTTTAATCAGGCGATTTAGGCAGGCTCCCCCGTAGAGGATAAGGATTGCAAGCCACGCGACCCAGGACATCAACAGAAAAACGACACTTATCATCAGGTCCGGCTCTTGCAATGCCAGCCCGCCCTGCATCAGTGCGTCCTGTCTTTCTTTAGGAAGGCTCAAAAAGGGCAGTGCTCCGAGAATGCAGACCAAAATCGGGCCCGCATGCCAAAGGTCACGCCATTGGAACCGCAAGTTTGCAGTGCTGATGCCGCGTACATAAAACCAAACAACAGCCCCAAGCGATGGAACCAAGAGCAATGTCGTCCCCTTAAGCCACCACAATTGCAGGGCAGGAGGGGCTGCTTGATTAAGCCGTTCTGCTGCTTCCATCAGTATGATGGCAAAGAAAGCGGTCAAGGCAACCGCATGGGTCGGCCAGGCCTTCTGCTCGACACACCCACGTAAAATCAGGCCGCACGAAATCACCGCAACGCCAAGCGTCATTGCGAGCAGGATGGTTTCCAAAAACTGTGGTTCTGCGGCGGCTGACATTTGATCACGTAGTAAGACATCTAACAGTGAACACCAGAAGTGAAACAGTTTCTGCAACATATTGGTTTGTTGAGGTGCTTGGGCCTTTTGACTTTAGCGGTCATTCATGCACGGCGCAGCATTTGGTTGGTTTGGGCTGATTCCGTTGAAAAACTCTTCCTTGATCGGGTTGCCAGCGCCTGATTCAATTCTCTCAGCAAGTGGGAGGTTTTGCGATGATGGGACCGAGGAAAGAGGCGCAAGCAGCCTTGTTCTACGAGTTCTCGCTAGAAAATCACGTTCCCCAAGATCATCTGCTGCGGTCGAAACGTTGATTCGCGATCGTCTTGCCGCATACTCAACCCAAGTACGGGAGCGTCCAGATTAC
>JBCBHE010000073.1:0-8794 GCA_038526085.1 Pseudomonadota bacterium
CCACCAATCACTGCGCCGACCAGCAACACGCCGCCGCCGACCTTCCATGTCTTTTTCATTCGCAGCTCTCGCACTCTTTGAACCAATGTGATGAGTCAATCACACTACAGTTGCTTACGTCAAATCTTGGACCGAATGCCGACTGCCTGCTTCTGACGGATGGAAGCCAAAAGGCAGACGAACGGCTAACGACCCAGTTTCAGTAGTTAGGGGCAAGTCCTTTTGCGCCCCGGTATCAGCCCAAAATCACGAGAGCCATTTCCGCTGTTGGGCTACGTCAAGCTATCTCGCTTTGCTTGCTTTGTCTTGCTGAGCACACCGATGGTTTGTGACGGTTTAGTCTCACAATACCGGTTGATTGTAGTGCATCTGCAACCCTTCTGTCGTGAACCAGTAGTCTGCCGGACATATCTGCCCTCCTTGCACGCGCAGTACCGCACGGCTCGGAGGAACCATCATTTTGTCTTACATCCGCCTTCTTACAGGCACGGGGTCAATCGCCCTTGCCGTCTCGCTCGCCACGCCTGCTATCGCAGGAGAAGTTCGCGGCGTTGTCGCTGACGCTGGTGAAGCCGATGCGCTTCAGGCCGCCGAAGTTCTTATCGAAGAGCTGAACCGGCGCACTGTGACGGACCGCGATGGGTCGTACAGTTTTTCTGATGTCCCAGCAGGCAGTTATACGATCACCGCCAACTATGTCGGGGCTGAGCCTGTGAGCGAGACGGTGGCTGTTCCTGCCGAAGGGACAGTGACTACGAACTTTGCGCTGGGCCAGTCAGGTTCGCAGATCCTTGTCATTGGTCAGACCGCAAGCCAGGCATCAGCCCTGTCGCGCAAGCGTTCTGCTGACGGGATTTCCGATGTCCTGACCCGCGACTCAATCGGCCAGTTCCCAGACCAGAACGTCGCTGAAAGCTTGCGCCGTTTGCCGGGGATCAATGTCCTCAATGACCAAGGCGAGGGCCGCTTTGTTGCGGTGCGCGGGCTGGATCCCAATCTCAACGCGACTTCGCTCAATGGTGTGCGTATCCCATCACCGGAAGGCGACATTCGTGCGGTTGCCTTGGACGTTGTCTCGAACGAGATCATCGAATCGATCGAGGTCAAGAAATCGCTTACGCCCGATATGGATGCAGACACCATCGGCGCTTCAATTGAGATCAATACGACTAGCGCCTTCGACCGGCGCGACCCGCTCTATGTGGTTCGCCTTGGTGGCACATACAACGAACTGCGCAATGAGCTGGCCCCTGATCTGGGCGCAAATTTCGCCACCAGGCTAACCGACAATTTCGGCGTCAGCGGCGGTGTGACTTTCGTCAATCGCCAGTTCCAAACCGACAATATTGAGGCCGATGATTGGACCGAGGACGATGGCCTTATCTACGCCGAAGAAGTCCAATATCGCGACTATCTCGTCGAACGCGAGAGGATCAGCGCGTCGCTCGGGTTTGACCTTAAGGCAAGCGATACGACCGAGCTTTATCTGCGCGGTGTTTGGAGCCAATTTGACGATCAGGAATTCCGCCGCCGTCTCGTCTTTGGTCTGGGCGATGCGAATGTCGGAGGCAGCGGCCTTAACCCTGTCTTTGACGACAGCCGCGATCCCACTGACCCCGAAGATGAAACGGTCATCGAAGTGGAGCGCGATATTAAAGACCGCTTTGAACGGCAGCGCGTCCGCACTCTCGTCTTTGGAGGCGAAAGCGACTTTGGCGCATTTGACGCTGAATATTCGGTCAGCTGGGCCAAATCGACCGAGCGTGAAAACAATTCGGTCGATCCGACAGTTTTCAAAGGCGAGTTTGAGGATAGCGGCCTTGTGGTTGGCTTCAACTACGGCGACGAGCGCCGCCCGGCCTTTGACATCACTGGCAACAGCACTGGTTTCTTCGACCCGTCAAACTATCCTCTCGACGAGGTGGAAGTCACCGTTTTGTCCGATGCCCAAGACGAGGAATTCGCCGGTCGGTTCGACCTTGGCTATGACATCGTCAGCGACAGCGGTGTGTTCCGCATTCAAGGCGGGGTGAAGGCGCGCCTGCGTGAAAAGCAGTTTGAAGGCACGATCCAGTTCTTCGAGCGTGACGACTATTCCCTGTCCGATGTGCTGGGCGAAGGTCCGTCCAACACGCTTGCCAACCTTGCCCCGCTTCCCGGCCTAACCGAAGCGAGCGATTTCTTCTTCGCCAACCGCGATTCATTTGAACTGGTCGAGCCCGACAGCACAATCGACAGCGCGAATGAGGATTATTCGGTTGAGGAAGACATCCTTGCGACCTACCTCATGGGGCGCTGGGAAAGTGATAATCTGCTGGTGATTGGTGGTCTTCGGTATGAGCGGACTGACAACACATTAAACGGGTTCACCACTCGGCTTGAAGAGATCAATGACGAGGAGATCGTCACGATCAGTGAGCTCAACTTCGAGCGCGATTACGATCATTGGCTGCCGAGCGTGAACATCCGTTACGCTCCGCAGCCTGACCTTGTGATGCGCCTTGCCGGGTATCGCAGCCTCGTTCGCCCGAACTTCGAACAGCTCGCACCGCGCGTCGAAATCGACGAAGACGACGAGGCGGTGATCGGGAACCCGACGCTCAATCCCACCACCGCGTGGAACCTTGATGCATCGCTCGAATATTACATGACCAATAACGGCGCGATCACGGCTGCGGTGTTCTACAAGGACCTTGACGATTATCTGGTCGGTGTCGTGTTCGACAGCCCTGGCTCATTCCTCGGCGTAGATTTTGAGGAAGCCGAAAGCTTCATCAATGGCGAGAGCGCCGAAATCTTTGGTTTTGAGCTCGGCGTCTACCAGCAATTGGACTTTCTCCCGGCGCCCTTCGATGGGCTTTTGGTGCAGGCCAACTACACCTACACCGATGCGCAAGGCTCAGTGATTGCGGACAGCATCGGCGCGCCGACGGACACGCCAACGTTCCGCGATATTCAGCTTCCTGCGACCAGTGAGAACACCTTCAACGCGGTGCTTGGCTATGAGAAAGGCCCGATCAGCCTTCGTCTCGCAGGCACCTATCGCGACGGTTTCCTCGACGAGGTCAATGGCGATGGCCCGGAGTTTGACCGCTTCACCGACAGCCACTTCCAGCTTGACCTGACCGCTCGGTATCAGGTGCTTGATCAACTCCAGCTCTACTTTGAGTGGATCAACATTAACGATGCGGAATTCTATGCGTTCAACAATCTTGGTGGACGTCAGAATAACCTGCAATATGAAGAATACAGCTGGACAATGAAGGGTGGGGTTCGCCTCACCTTCTGATCGGGGAAACACGATGTTGAAACCGTTTCACGGATTTGCGTTGATAACCATGGGGATCGTTGCAGCTTGCGCGACGATCCCCCCTGAGCTGCGCGGCGGCGATGAGGCGGTCAACGTCACAGCTGTGGCTGAGACAGTGCCGGTTGGGACGCAGAATGAAGATGCAGCCGATGACCCGGCTATCTGGCGAAATGCGGCAGATCCAGCGAAGAGCTTGATCGTGGGCACCGACAAAAAGGCAGGGCTTCACGTCTACAATCTCAAAGGCGAGCAGCTGAGCTTTATGCCTGGAGAGGGCCTCAACAATGTCGATCTGATTGAGCTTCCATCGGGCGTAGTTGTGGTAGCCGCAAGCGACCGGCGTGACCTTGCCACTGCGCATATCCAGCTCGCCGTGTTGGACACTGAAACCGGGGCGCTGACCGCTGCGGACCGGGTAAGCGTCGGGCCGGGAGAGGGCTATGGCATTTGCATGAGCGAAGCTGGTGAGGACGGCGAGCTAACCGTTTTCTCCGCTCCAAAGAACGGCGTGATCTATCGCACCCGTCTGCAATTTGAGGGTGAGCGCGGCGGCGACCTATCCGCGTCGACTGACACCCTCACCACTGTCCCAAGCCAGCCAGAAGGCTGCGTGGTCGATGACCGTTCCGATACGCTCTATATCGGCGAAGAAGCGGCAGGGATTTGGGCGATCGATATATCCACCGGCGACAAAACACTTGTGGCACAAGCAGGCACCGGCATGATGGTCCCTGATGTAGAAGGCCTCGCGCTTGCAGCCGAAGGCTCAGACGGCGGCTATCTGGTTGCCTCCTCGCAAGGAGACAACGCCTATGCGGTTTATTCTCTGCCTGAAATGGCCCCGCTTGGCCGGTTCCGCATCGAGGCGGGCGTTTTCGGAGCGACCGAGGAAACCGATGGTATAGCTTTGGACCCGCGCGGGTTTGGTCCGGACTTCCCGGGCGGGCTTTTCATAGCGCAAGATGGGGTCAATCCGCCCGCTGCGCAGAACTTCAAGCTCGCGCGCTGGGACGAGATCCAAGCGGCGCTGGGAACGCCCAACTAGGAGCAGTCCCCCCGGATCGTGACAGCCGATGTCCGCTCCCACCCCCATATGCGGTCTTATAGCGGCCTTAGAGGCAATCGGCGTTGTGGTTGCATTTGATGTAGTTGGCTGCAACGCCAAGATCACTAGGGCCAAGCATGAAGTGAGTATATTCATCAGCATTCGAGACATTGCATTACCTCAACGGAACTGACTTTCAGTGCACGGCCTTAGTTATCGCGCTGTGATGGTGCTTGCGGCAGCAGTATGCCAATATCTCTGGCCTCGAAGGACTGGAATGTGTTTCTAAGACTTAAGATGGTTGACTTGCCTTAGGTGCGCGGGCTTGGTGTCCTTACCAATGGCGAGCCGCATATACTATGGAAGAACCCTCCTAAAATCCTTCCAAAATCCTTCCAAAATCCTCCGATCTACTGGGTGTTGAGGACCAGCGTAAGCAGACAGGTTGGACGCAAAGATCTTGGAATTTTCACGAGGAGGCGATTTTCTCGCTCCTCGCCAACTCCAGCCCCTTTGAGGCCTCATCATAGAGCGGACGATAGCGCAATGCTGACTGGAACCAGTCCTCTGCCTTTTTGTTCTCGCCATTGAGAAGGTAGTAATTTGCAACATGTGCAGCGACTGGGGCACCCCACCGGGCCAAAATCTCAGGGTCATTCACTTCAGTCTGCTGCATGACTAGGAACGCCCTTTCAAAGAGCGTAGCGCAACCAGCGTCATCTCCTTGCAATTGACGAAGCTCACCGAGATTCAACATCGCGACCCAATGCTTTGGATTCAATGCCACAGCATCTTCATAGGCCTGCGCCGCTTCGTCCACCCGCCCGAGTGCAGAAAGCGCTAAGGCTTTGGCTTTATGTGCGTTCGCCTCATCAGAGCGAAGAGTAAGAGCGATCTCGGCTTGAACCAGAGCTTCTTCGAGTGTTTGTCGTTTTCGCGGGTCTTGGTGACGCATATCTTGCAAACTGGCGGTCAGGCCGCGCTCGTTATCGGCACCTGCAAGCAAGACGGACTGGACAAGAGCACTGGAAAGACCAACGCGAGCCGACAAATTTGAGGGGTCTTGGTCGACGGCATTGCGAAACAGTGCAGCAGACTGAGCCATGTCCTCTGGTGTCTGGCGTTGGTAGTAATAAGAAGCGAGATCTTGCGTCGGCTCGCCTCGTTCAACTGACACAGCCATCACCCCAAGGGTGATCGCCGCAATAGCGAAAAGAGCGCTAACGAGGGCGAATTGGCGCGCCGGCCCTCTCCCGGGCTCGCCGGGGCTTGGCACCACTTCGACTGGAGCCACAATGCGGTAGCCGCGCTTGGGAATGGTTTGGATGAAGCGCGGGGCTGTCGCTTCGTCGCCAAGTGCCTTACGCAGTTTCGACACCAACCTCGCAACAGCATCATCGGCGATGAAGTCTTTGCCCCAAAGCTCGGCCTCGATCTGTTGGCGACTGACGACGGCACCGGATGCCGCACAGAGGCAGATCAGCAGCTGCATGACCTTTGGTTCGACGCGCACCTGCCCGTCCGGCCCTTCCACCTCGCCCAGGGCTGGGTTCACTTTCATGCCGCCTAGCAGAAAGCACTCGGCCGCGGCTGTTTGTAATGTTCCTGAGCTCATGTTAGCTGATTAATACCAACACGCTGAGCCCACAACAAGACGGTTTGCATCGCCAAAACTATAATATATTCAGATGTTTAGAGATCAGGAGGAATTCAGGAGATTTTTAGGAGCATTCTACAATAGGCCCTGAAGTATACGCGAACTACAGACACCAGCTTCAAACCTAGGGACGGGGGATCAATGAAAAACCGAATGAAGTCAGCATGCTTAGCCTTGGTATCATTGCTGGGCTTTGTGGTTCCTGCCAACTTGCTAGCGCAACCGCTTTCCCAAGAGGAGCGGGCACGGGTCGAGGCGGTCCTTGAGGGCATGGTCGATGAAGGCGAGCCGGGCTTCGCAGTCGGCATTGTGCGCGAAGGCGAGGTGGTGTTTGAGGCCTATGAGGGTCTTGCGGATATTGCGCACGGCGTCCCGATCGGACCAGAGTCCCGCATCAACATTGCTTCGGTTGCTAAGCAGTATGTCGGGCTGATGATGCTTGATCTAGCCGCACAAGGAGAGATCGATCTTGAGGCCGACTTTCGCACATATCTCACAGGAGCAATGCCGAATGTCTCCGAGAAAATCAGTGTTGCCAATCTGCTGACCCACACCAGCGGAGTGCGTGATTACAGCACATTAAGGTCGCTGATGGGGGTCACATGGTACGAACGCCCCTTCAATAATCGCACCGCGATGCGGCTACTCAATGAGCAGGAAGACCTCAATTTCCAGCCCGGCAGCGAGTATCTGTATAGCAACTCCAACTATGTCCTCTTGGCTGAAGTGATCGCTGCCGTGTCGGGCCAACGGTTCGACGCTTACGCGCGGTCCTTCTTCGATGAGATCGGAATGGAGAGAACAGGCTGGAAGCGCCGTTATGGTCTCGTTCTCCCTAACGAAGCTAAAGGCTATATGAACTTTAACGGATGGATCGAAAATCCTCAGATCGCCAACTATTTCGGCGACGGATTTCTATTCACCACGTTGCCTGACCAAATGGCTTGGGAGCGCCAGCTGCAAGGTGCTCAATCGAGCTTACCGCGAGTTGTCGTTATTCAAAGCCAAACCCGACCGGGCTCAGAGTTTCCCGGGAACTATGGCTATGGTCTCGAACATGGGACTTTTGCAAATGAAACTACCTTGTTTCATGTCGGCAGTACCGGCGGCTACAACGCTTACACGTTAAGATTGCCACAACGGCAAACCTCCATTGTCGTGATGTTAAACACGGCACAAATCGGAGTGGCGCAGCTGGGGAACCGATTGGCAGCCGCCTTGCTTGATGTGCCGCCCAATCAGATTTTTGACTATCCTGCTGGTCCTGAAGAGTTAGATGCAAGACCGGCGAATGCAGATGTCACGGGGCGATACGAACTCAGCGATGGCACGATAGTCGCCATCGTTGAACGCGAAGGAGAGCTTTGGCGCGAAATCGAAGGCACGAGCCCGGTCGCACTTGTCCATGACCAAGACAATGTTTTTGCCTATTCGACCAATAGCCAACTCAAGATGGCCTTTAAGCTGGGGCAAGTTGGGGGCACGGAGATGAGCATTTATTTGCCATCACAGTCCGTACAGGTTGGCCGCGAACTGGGTCCATTGCCAAGCGGCGAAACCAGCAGGACATCTCTCGAAGGATGCTTTTTCAACGCCGAAACGCGGACGGAGATCGTGCTTCGATGGACGCAAGGCGACAGCTTCCAAATGATCAAAAATGGGCGCAGTCGTGACGCCCAGATGGTCGGCGCTGATTATGTTCGGTGGAATTCCTATCGCCTGCGATTTGAACGTGATGAAGAAGACAGGATCACGAGGCTTTGGGTAGACAATGGCCGCATTCGCAATGTTCGTTTCGAGCCCTGGGACGCATGTCGCGCAGAGACTTTGGGACGGTTTATTCCGCAGTAAGTGTGATCTTGGCTCATTTGCTCATGCAGATCATTTCTTGGGTAGAACATGCTGGGTGACCGGCGCTGTATGAATGCGACTTTTGAGCCTTGTACCGATATTTCTATGCGCACACTTCCTACACACATTAGAGAATCTGGAGGCGTTATGATCCGATCAATGTTGTTGTGCTTGAGCCTGCTCGTTTGCGTCGCAACCCCGACGCAAGCCGGGGCGAACCCACAATTAGCGCTCACTCCTGGCGCCCGCGCCAATATGGACGTGCTCGAGACCCGGCGCGTCCGATCTGAGAGGTTTGATTATGATCATGCG
Source organism: Pseudomonadota bacterium (assembly GCA_038526085.1). Lineage (GTDB taxonomy): Bacteria > Pseudomonadota > Alphaproteobacteria > Rhodobacterales > Rhodobacteraceae > Yoonia. Next base: position 8,176 of record JBCBHE010000073.1, read on the forward strand.
GTAACCATTGCACTGCCTGCGACCTATTATGCTCATCCGGACCGCAGCTACCCAGTGCTTTGGGTATTGGACGATCCATTGATGACGCGAAACGCTATCGCGACAGTCGATCTTCTGGTGTCTGGCAACATGATCCCTGAGCTGATTGTCATTGGGGTCGGCAGCCCTTCGGAGGAAGGCCTTGCTGGAGTCGGCAAGCGGATCATTGAATTCTCTCCTCCGGGTGAGGGTTTCGCTGGGCCAGGGCTCAAATCTCAGGCATTTCGAAGCGTCGCTCCATTGCCCGAATACCCGCATCGGGCAGACGAATTTTTGTCTTTTCTAGGCGATGAGTTACGCCCCTCTTTAGCCGCCGAGTTTCGGTTCGCAGATGATCATATTTTGCACGGCCATTCGCTCGGCGGATTGTTTGCAGGCTATGCTCTGTTCTCACGTCCAGAGCTATTCGACCGAATGATCATCGGTTCGCCTGCCTTGTCGAATGTGAATGATGCGGTCTTCAAACTGGAAGAGGAATACTCCACAGCCCATTCGGCGCTTGAAATCGACAAGGCAGGCGAACCGATGATCATTCGGTCGAATAGCTCTGGACGTGAGAACAGAGCATAGCCTGCAAACA
>JBCBHE010000074.1:0-7955 GCA_038526085.1 Pseudomonadota bacterium
AAAGGCGCCTTCAACATGAACGACCTGAAAATGCAGCTCGAACAGATGATGAAGATGGGCGGCATGGAAGGGATGATGGGCATGATGCCCGGCATGGGCAAAATGGCCAAACAAATGGATGCGGCAGGGATCGACGACAGCATCTTGAAACGCCAAATCGCGCTGATCCAATCTATGACGAAGAAAGAGCGTGCGAACCCGGCCCTCCTGCAAGCGTCCCGAAAAAAACGGATCGCTAAAGGCGCGGGCATGGAAGTGTCCGAGCTGAACAAGCTTCTCAAACAGCACCGCCAAATGGCGGATATGATGAAGAAGATGGGCAAAATGGGCAAAGGCGGGATGCTTAAACAAGCCATGAAGCAGATGATGGGCAAAGGCGGCGGCGGTTTGCCCGGCGGCATGCCCGACATGAACGACCCAGCCGCAATGCAAGAGGCCGCAAAAGCGCTGCAAGGCCAGATGCCAGGCGGATTGCCTGGTCTTGGCGGCGGTGGCCTGCCCCCCGGTCTCAGCGGGTTTGGAAAGAAAAAGTAATGTCCCCCGCCCCGCACGAAACGCATCCCGCGGTCAATCTGACCCCCGCCGTTCTGGCGGCCGTGCCTGTTCTGAAGACAGACCGGCTGACCCTGCGCGCGCCGCAGATCAGCGATTTTGATGCCTTGGCGGAAATCTTTGAAACCCGCTGGCCTGAAGAAGGTGACATGCAGGACCGCGAAGACGCCTGGTACGAGCTCGCCCAGATGTGCGCGACTTGGGTGTTGCGCGGGCATGGCTGGTGGGCAGTTGAAATGGACGGCCTTGTGGGTTTCACCGGCATCGGCTTTGAACCCGGCGATCGGGAGCATGAGCTGGGTTACATGGTGACGGCAGAAGCCGAAGGCAAAGGTATCGCATTTGAGGCGGCCAGCGCGGCAAAGACCTGGGCGCAGGGCAAGGTGCCGTCGCTTGTGTCCTACATTCACCTGTCGAACACCCGGTCCAAGGCACTCGCCGAACGCCTCGGCGCGATCCGGGATAGGGCTGCAGAAACGAAGATCTTGGCCGAAGATGATGAAGAAATCTTCGTGATGCGGCACTGGGGGACGTCATGACCCAGACGCTGACCACCGACCGCCTGATCTTGCGCCAACCTGCCCCGGCAGATTGGGCGGCATTCTGGGCGTTCTTTCAGACCGAAAGATCAACAGGTGTGGGCGGCCCGCTGCACATTGGCCCAGCGTGGCGGCACTTCGCGGCAGAGCTGGGGCACTGGCAGATCCGGGGCCACGGCATGTGGACTGTGACGCGCAAAGGCGACGACGCAGCACTCGGTATGGTTGGCCCCTGGACACCAGAAGATTGGCCGGAAACAGAGGTCGGTTGGATGATCTTTGAACCAACCCTCGAAGGCACCGGTATCGCGACCGAGGCTGCAAAAGCGGCTGTGGCGCATGCCTATGGCACATTGGGCTGGGACACTGTCGTCAGCTACGTTGCCCCTGGAAACGACCGCTCTGCCCGTCTGGCAGAAAAGTTGGGCGCAATGCATGACACCAATGCCCCCGTGCCAAACCGCTACCCCGACACCATCGTCTATCGCCACCCGAAACCCGAGGTGGCCGCATGATCCCTGTTGTCACTACAGACCGGCTGACCCTCCGGGCGCCGGAACAGCGAGACTTTGAAACCTACGCAGCCTTCCGCGCGTCGGACCGTGCGAAGACTGTTGGCGGCCCGTTCCCACGCAGCCACGCCTTTCAAAGCTTCTGTGCCATCATTGGCCACTGGACGATGCGCGGCTATGGCCGCTGGATCGTGGCCGACAAAACCACCGACGAACCGGTCGGTCTCGTTGGCATCTTCTACCCCGAAGACTGGCCAGAACCCGAAGTGGCCTGGTCCATGTTCGCAAACGGTGAAGGCAAGGGTTACGCCTGTGAGGCTGCCAAAGCCGCGCGGGAGTGGGCCTATGAAACGCTCGGCTGGAACCGGCTTGTCAGCATGGTTGACCCGACCAATACCCGCTCCGTCGCGCTGGCAAAGCGACTCGGCTGCACGCCCGGTGGGACGTTCACGCATGAGACATTGGGGGAGCTGCACTACTGGGTCCATCCGGGGCCTGAGGCGGCGCGATGACAACCGTGACCATCCCAACCCTCACGACAGACCGACTGACGCTGCGGCCCTATCGCCGCGCCGACTTTGAGGCCTATGCCGCGATGGCCGCAAGCCCACGCGCCATTTACATGGACGGGCCGATGGACCGGGCGGCGGCGTGGTCGATGTTCACCGGCGATATCGCGTGCTGGGTCTTGCAGGGCTATGGGTCTTTGACCATCGAAGTGAACGGGCGCCAAGCTGGCACCGTTGGCCTGTCCTTTCCGCCCCACTTCCCGGAACCTGAGTGTGGCTGGGTGCTGCACGACGGCTTCGAAGGTCAAGGCTATGCGACAGAGGCGGCAGCGGCCCTGCTCGCGCACGCCTTTGCGACCACCGACCTTCAAACGGCGGTCAGCTACATCAGCCATGACAATATCGCCTCTATCCGCGTAGCGGAACGGCTTGGCGCGCAACGCGACGATAGCGCGGATCGCCCGGACGATTGCTTGGTCTACCGCCACCTTCCCCAGGTCGCAAAAAGCCTGGAATCGACGAGGGCGTCAGCATGACTGCTTTCACAATTCCAACCTTAGTGACCGAAAGACTGGTGCTTCGCCCCTATCTACGGAGCGATTTTCCAACCTACGCCGCCTTTTTGGCCACTGAGCGGTCCAAATTCATGGGCGGCCCCTATTCAGAGCGCGAAGCCTGGGGCTGGTTTACCACCGATACCATCGGTTGGCAGCTGAATGGCTTTGGCACTTTGGCGATTGAGGTTGACGGACAACTGGCCGGATATGCCGGATTGATCCACCCACCATCGTTTCCGGAGCCGGAATGCGGCTGGACGCTCTATGACGGTTTCACAGGCCAAGGCTTTGCGACTGAAGCGGGGCGCGCCATGCTTGATCACACCTTCGCCACGACCGACCTGAAAAGCATCGTCAGCTACACGCACCCCGAAAACTATGGCTCCCACCGGGTCGCCGAACGATTGGGCGGCGTCCATGACCCGGATGCGCCGACTTGCAATAACGAACCTGACCGCGTTTACCGCCATTTTCCGAAAGGAGCCGCCGCATGAGCGACGATACAGCCCGCGCCGCTGAGATCCTGAAAGGTCACCGCGAAAGCATCGACCGGCTCGACGCGATCCTCGTCTACACGTTGGGCGAGCGGTTCAAACATACGCAGGCTGTGGGGAAACTCAAAGCCGCACACGCCCTTCCCCCGTCCGATCCTGCTCGCGAAGAAAAGCAGATCGCACGGCTTGAAGATTTGGCGAACCGGGCCGACCTCGACCCGGACTTCGCCAAGAAGTTTCTGAACTTCATTATCGCTGAAGTCATTCAGCACCACAAATCACACCAATCGTAGGGTGGGTGAAACCCACGCGCCCCACCAAAAGCCAACAAAAGGAAATACACTCATGGCTATGAAAATTCGTCTCGCTCGCGGCGGCTCCAAGAAACGCCCGTTTTATTCCATCGTTGCTGCGGACAGCCGCATGCCACGCGATGGCCGTTTCATCGAAAAACTGGGCACCTATAACCCGATGCTGCCAAAAGACAGCGAAGAGCGGGTGAAAATGAACATGGAGCGCGTGAAGTACTGGTTGGGTGAAGGCGCCCAGGTCACCGATCGCGTGTCCCGTATGCTGGAAGCCGCTGGCGAACTGCCAAAGAAAGACCGCAGCAACCCCAAGAAGGGCACGCCTGGTAAGGCAGCTCAAGAGCGCGCTGAAGAAAAAGCTGAAAAAGCCAAAGCGGCTGAAGAAGCTGCGAACGCACCTGCTGAGGAAGCGCCGGCTGAAGAGGCGCCAGCAGAAGAAGCTGCGGCTGAAGAGTAAGCAAGGTCTTGGCGGCCTGAGACCATCGGGCCGCCGCATCCCCCATGTTTCGCCTGATCCGCCTGGTCCTGTTTACCTGCGCCGCCTTCATCGCCGGCGTGTTTTACGAGCGTAACAACGCCCGCACCGTCTGTCTTGACGGCAATGGGACGTGGGATCGCGGCATCTGTTACGGTTTGGAGGGGCAAAATGGCTGACGACCGCGTCATCGTTGGGGCGCTTTCCGGGGCCTTTGGGGTCCAGGGTGAAGTACGGTTGAAGTCCTTCTGCGCCGACCCCGCAGCCATTGCCGACTACGTCCCTCTTTATACAGAGGACGGGCGTGCCTTCGATCAGGTGGTGATCACTGGCCAATTGAAGAACGCCTTCTCGGCGCGGGTGTCTGGCATCGTCAGCAAAGAAGACGCCGACGCGCTACGCAACACAACGCTCTATGCCGATCGCAGCGTTATGCCTCCGACCGAGGACGATGAATACTACTACACCGACCTGATCGGTCTGGCTGTCGTGGACACCGGTGGCGTACCGCTCGGCACGGTCAAAACAGTCTTTGATCACGGCGCAGGTGACCTCCTTGAGATCACCTTGCCCGGCTCATCCGAAACCGTGCTTTTGCCATTTACGAAGACCGCAGTGCCGACAGTGGACCTTGCTGCAGGAAAGATCGTCGCGGATCCGCCAGAAGGCTTGTTCCCGGACAGCTAACCGCGTCATACTCGGGCCAAAAGAATTTGGGCCGAGCATATGCGCCATATCTTGCTACACCCCGGCTTTCACCGCACGGGCACCAGTTCCATTCAGCACTTCCTGTGGATGAACAGGCAAGTGCTGGCCCCGCATGTGACCATCCGACTGACGCGACACTTCAAGCCGCTCGCGCAGAAATGCCACCGCTACGCGCAGAACCAGAACCCGCTCGATCTCACAGAACTGCTGGATGCGCTTGATCAGGGCTTCGCCGAGAACCCGGTGCCAACCGACCGCGACCTCCTTGTCAGCAGTGAAAGCTTCTGTGGTGACATTCCAGGCCACCAATCAATCAGCGACTACAGCGCGGCACCTGCCTTGATCACCTATATCGCATCTTATCTGGCAGAGCGCTTCCCGGACGCCGCAGTCCGCATCTTACTGACGACCCGCGAGGCGCAACCTTGGCTCACGAGCACCTATCGCCACGTGCTCCGACGCAACCGGATCACGCTAACCGAAGCGGAGTTTGCGGCTCAATATACCGCCGCCGGAGACCTTGGTGCGGTCGTCCGGGACATCGCGGCGGCCATTGTCCCGTTGGAAACGCTCTACTTGCCGCTCGAACTTGCACAAACTGCTGACTTGGGGCCGGGCGCTGCGGTGCTCGAACAGCTCCCAATGCCGGACCACATTTGGGAAAACCTCAAACCTGTCGGGATCGGTGCCGCCGGCGCCGCGCCGCATGTTTGGGGGCAGTTTCTGGCCATGAACCGGTCCGACCAATCCGATGATGAGGTCAGTGCACAAAAGGAACAGATGGCCGAAGCCGCGAAACTGGGCCATTGGCGGATGGCATGAACCTGCTGGCCCTAGACCGCGCAACCCCCTAAAAGCGCCACAATGACAGACAAACCCGCTCCAAAGTCCCTTGGCCGCAAAAGCATCAGTGCGACATTGAAGCCGCGCTCGTTGATGACCGACACACCCGTTTTGGCGACGTGCTGGCGGGCGCAGGTGATCACGCTTTTCCCGCAAGCCTTCCCGGGTCTCCTTGGCGAAAGCCTGATGGGCAAGGCATTGCAGGATGGTGTTTGGCAGCTTGAGCGTTTTGATCTGCGGAAGTACGGGATTGGCAAACACCGCAATGTGGATGACACGCCAGCAGGCGGCGGCGCGGGGATGGTGCTGCGCGCAGATGTCTTAGATGAGGCGATCACCGATGCACGCGCTGGCGTAAAGGGGGTCATGCCGCTGATCTATCTCAGCCCACGCGGGCGGCGCATGGATCAGGCCTTGGTCCAGGATTTGGCCCGCGCGGATGGGGTGACCCTGCTGTGCGGGCGATTTGAAGGCGTGGATGAGCGGGTCTTGCACCACCACAACATCATGGAAGTCAGCCTGGGCGACTTCGTCATGACCGGGGGTGAGCTTGCGGCACAGGCTTTGATCGACGCGACGGTGCGGTTGCTGCCCGGTGTCCTTGGAAACCAGGCTTCGGCCGAGGACGAAAGCTTCTCTGACGGCCTCCTTGAACACCCGCAATTCACAAAGCCTGCGACATGGAAAGGCCACGCGATCCCGGATGTGCTCTTGTCTGGGGACCACGGCAAGATCGCGGCTTGGCGCAAGGCCCAATCCAAGGCGATCACAAAGGCACGGCGGCCCGATTTGTGGGCCGCCTTTGCGGCACGCAGAACGCCAGAAAAGAAGTGATTTCAGCTTCTTCGCTAAAGCATCTCAAAAAATTCGCACACCCAATCGAATAAATCACCTTCCCCCGGTGTTTCCCTTTCACACCACACGCAAAAAGCGTCCGCCAAAAAAGGGAGACACCATGTTTAAAACGATCACCACCGCCGGCCTCGCCCTGGCCTTCACTGCCACACTTGCCGCAGCCGAAACCTGGACATTGAATGGCAGCAACTCTGTCATCAGCTTTGGGTCCGTGAAAAACAACTACAATGGCGAAGCGCATACGTTCAGCGACCTGACCGGCACTGTCACAGAAGACGGGACAGCCAAGGTTGAGATCGGCTTGGCCAGCGTGCAAACCAATATCGACATCCGCAACGAACGCATGATCGAACATGTGTTCAAGAAAGCGGCGACGGCAACGCTGAATGCGCAGGTCGACATGACCGCGTTCAACTCCCTCGCAGTAGGCGAAAGCACCGTGACCGAAATCGAAGGGGACGTGTCTTTGCTGGGCGTTGACGCGCCGGTTTGGATGGATGTCTTTGTGATGCGTCTCGACGAAGAAACCGTAATGGTGACAACGAACAGCATGATGTTCGTGAGCACCGAAGATCTCGGCGTTGATGCCGGAATTGACACCTTGCAGGAGCTTGCAAGCCTCGACGGGATCACCCGCACGACGCCGGTGACATTCCGTCTGATGTTTAACGCCGGTTCAACCGAGTCATAAGGCCGACCCAGCACCAATTTTCGGGTGTCAGCCTGGTCCGCCTGCGTTAGTCAGCCTCGCGCTGGCGGGCCTTACGACGAAATCCCACTCAAATCAAAGGACTTCCGAATGTGGACGACAGCTCTGCGGGCCGTGGCCCTGTTGGGGTGCATCAGTGCGCCCTCCCTGACCCTCGCTGAAGGCGATCCTGACGCCGGCGAACGCGAGTATCGCGCCTGCCGGTCATGCCACCAGTTGGACGCGGGCAAAAACGGCGCGGGCCCGAGCCTGCATGGTCTCATGGGTGCAACCGCAGGCCAGGTGGAGGGGTTCCGGTACTCTGACGACATGGTCGCGTCGGGTATCGTTTGGACGGCTGAAACGCTCGATGCATTCATTGCCGACCCCAAAGGCGTCGTCCCCGGCACATCCATGGGCTACCGTGGCTTACGCAACGACACCAAACGCGCTGATTTGATTGCCTATCTCGCACGGGAAACAGCGGCAGACTAAAGAAACATCAGGACTTGATCGGTCCGCCGTTTGTCCCTAGAAGACCCCATCCCTGGGCGCCAATAGGCGAATCTGGGGATGGGGTTATGGCCCCGCCCGGAAAATGAGCGCGTCTGCGTTGGCGCATCCCTCACCGGACGGACCTAATCCAAACGAACAAAAGACGACGAACCCTCTGGCGGGCTGCCAAACGGCGGGACCCGAGAACGACCAGAGCTCTGGCCGGCATCGCAACGCTGCGGGACAACCCGTACCAGTATAGGAGCAATCAGATGGATCTGATCGCAGAACTCGAAGCGGAGCAAGTTGCTGCGCTGGGGAAAGACATCCCCGACTTCAAAGCGGGTGACACCATCCGCGTCGGTTACAAAGTGACCGAAGGGTCCCGGACCCGTGTGCAGACGCCTTCGTAGTTCTGCA
>JBCBHE010000075.1:0-7520 GCA_038526085.1 Pseudomonadota bacterium
ACCTCCCACTTGCTGAGAGAATTGAATCAGGCGCTGGCAACCCGATCAAGGAAGAGTTTTTCAACGGAATCAGCCCAGACCTACCAAATGCTGCACTTTGCCCGAATGGCTGCAATGTGCGCAGAGCCGACATTTGTTTATTGGAAGACGGCCCAGAGTTGCCGTCGGCCAAGATTGGGGATTCTGCGATGCGGTTTGCCGAAAGCGGACAATTGAATTCGGTATGGGGTTGCTTACGGCTCAAAGAACGCAGAGCGCACTGGTTTTGCGGCCACGTCGACTGCGCCATTGCCCGCCAATTGGACAACTGAATTTCGTAGTGTTCTCATTCGAAATACATTGGCATCAAATTGCTTCTTATCCGAAACTTACGAGGACACCGACCATCGGCACGACCCGTTATCCTCGCATTGCTGCTTGAGCGGCACTCTTTGACGCCCGTGCATAGGTGGCGGTGGAAAACCGGCCTGTTCTTGGGATGAGAGAGACGCTTAAGTAAAACAGGCCCAAAGCCGTTGAATTCGTTGCTTTCTATCCGCCGACAGACACCTGAAAATTGGAGCCTCAAAGAGAAGCGGTTGAGGGATCGAACCGATATGCGAATGGGATTTGTCGGGCTTGGGAATGTTGGCAGCAAGCTGGCGGGCAGCTTGTTGCGCAATGGCATGGATTTGACGGTTTGTGACCTCAATGCCGAGCTGGTGGCTGGGTTTGTGGCCAAGGGTGCAAAGGCCGCAGACACTCCCGCCGCCCTGATGCAATCGTGCGATGCTGTTATCACTTGCTTGCCGTCGCCGGCTGCCTGCGCGGCGGTTGTCGAGGCGATGTTGCCCTATGTTGATGACACAAAAGTCTGGATGGAGATGTCCACGACGGATGTCTCTGAGATAAAACGTCTTGCAGCGCTTGTGGCAGAAAAGGGCGGCTCTGCGATTGAATGTCCTGTGTCAGGTGGCTGTCATCGCGCTGATACCGGCAACATCTCTATCTTTGCTGGGTGTGATCGCGCGACGTTTGAACGGATGCTCCCCACGCTGACGACGCTGGGGCGCCGGGTCCTGCATACAGGCGAGATCGGGACGGCCTCTACGTTGAAGGTGATGACAAATTATCTGGCGACCGCGAATTTGCTGACCTGTTGCGAAGCATTGGTGACGATGAAGGCCTCGGGCATAGATTTGAATACGACCTATGAGGCCATGAAAATCAGTTCAGGCACATCCTTTGTTCATGAGACTGAAAGCCAGCTGATCCTGAACGGGTCGCGCGATGTCTCCTTTACCATGGACCTTGTGAAAAAAGACATTGGCCTGTTTCAGTCGCTGGCCGAAGCTGCGGATGTGCCGCTGGAAATCAGCCCGCTCTTGGTCAAAATATTTGATGACGGGATCGCCAAATATGGCGAGCGAGAGCTGTCGCCTAATATTATCCGTCGTCTCGAAGATGCCACTGGCCTTGAGATCACCGCGCCCGGCTTTCCAGCAGAACTAATCGATGACGAACCTGAGGAAGCCGGTTACGAGGTCATCCCGACGGGCCTTTCGAAACCAGCCTTGGCCGGTTGATTGTGAGTGGCGCGAACATCCAGCACTGGAAGGAGCGGACCGATCTTGCCGCGGCTTTTCAATGGGCGGCTCGCCTGAACATGCACGAGGCGGTCGCCAATCATTTCAGCCTCGCGGTGAATGAGGACGGCACGCAGTTCTTGATCAACCCCAATCAGGTGCATTTTACAAATATCCGCGCGTCGGAATTGCTGTTGTTGGATGCCACTGACCCAGACGTATTGACCGGCCCCAATGCACCTGACCCCACCGCATGGGGCCTGCATGCATCGATCCACCGGCAGTGTCGCCATGCACGATGTGTAATGCACACCCATTCGATTTGGGCGACCGTTTTGGCCTGTCTGGAGGACAGCACGCTCCTTCCGATCGATCAGAACACCGCGACCTTTTACAATCGCTATGTTGTCGATGATGCCTTTGGCGGGCTCGCCTTTGAGGAAGAAGGCATGCGGTGTGCGAAGATGCTGTCTGATCCTGCCCAAAAGGTCATGGTGATGGGCAATCACGGCGTGCTGGTAGTGGGGGCTTCGGTCGCGGATACGTTCAACCGGTTATATTATTTTGAGCGCGCGGCCGAGACCTATATCCGCGCCTTGCAAACAGGTCAGAAGCTGCGTGTTCTGTCTGATGAAATCGCCGAAAAAACCGCCCGTGAACTTGACGAGTATCCCGGTCAGGCAGAGGCGCATCTGCGTGAAATTCGCACCCGCCTTGATGCGGAAAACAACATCTATGCGACGTAACCCCTCCTTTGGAATAGACAATGACCAAAACACAGATTGAGTTTGATCTTCAGGAAACCGGTGCGGTGATCCAGCTTTCCACCGGCCCGAAGTATTTCAACTATTACTGGCTGCGCGACGCGAGCAACGCGAACATTGATCCACAAACCCGCGAGCGGATCTTCGATGTGTCGCAATTGCCCCAAGCGCCGAAAGCAAAGTCGATTGCGGTCCGCGAAGACGCCCTGATCATTGAGTGGGAGACGGAAGACACGTCAAGCGCGGTTTCGCTAAAGCTGCTGGATGACATCGCGACCAAAGGCCGTCCATCGGACATCGCAGACCTGCCACGTCGCGTTTGGTACAGTGACCACCTACCAAGTATTTCACGTGTGTCGCAGGCTGATGTGATTGGTACGGCGCAAGGCCGTGTGGCCCTCACGCGGGCTTTGATCAAGGACGGGATTGCCATTGTCACGGATATGGACCCGTCTGAGGAAAGCCTTCCGAATTTGGTCGAAGCCATTGGCCCGGTCACCCCATCTGGCGAAGGCCATTTTTTCAACGTGCGGGTCGAAATCAACCCAACCAATCTGGCCTTCACCGCAGGCCCGTTGGAAATGCACACAGACCTTCCCGGTGAAGAAGCCGCACCCGGCATTCAGTTTTTGCACTGTATCGAGAATACAGTCGAGGGCGGCGCGTCCCTGTTTCTGGATGGGATCGCTGTGGCGAATGCTTTGAAAGCGGAAGACCCTGACGCGTTTGATCTGCTTGCGACGCACAAAATTCCATTCTTCTATCGTCATGACACAATTGATTACCAATCCCATCAAAGGGTCATCGAAACAGATCAGAACGGCAATGTGACGGGGGTGACGATCTCCCAGCACTTGCAGGATACGCTGGACCTGCCGCAAGAGCTGCTCGACACCTATTATCCTGCCTTCATTAAGTTCATCCGCATGATGCAGGACGCGCACTTTGTCATGAAGTTCCGCTCTGAGGCAGGCAATTGTGTTGTCTTTGACAATCACCGTATCGTTCATGGCCGTGAAGGATATGTTGCAGACAGTGGAAGTCGCCATTTGCGCGGCTGCTATACCGACCGCGCCGCGATGCGCAGCACATACAGGGTCGCATCTAGATCCTTGTAAGCTAGGCTCTTTCGGATGCCATAAGAGCGCGGAGATCGCTCCGCGCCTCTTTTGATTTTAGCAACGTTCCTGCCTTTCTAAAGCGATTGCTTTAATGCCCGAAGGGCGGGCGCACCTTTATTTCAAGGTAGTCCTCAATTCCAAACACGCCGCCCTCGCGCCCATTGCCAGACTGCTTATAGCCCCCGAACGGCGACCCGTAATCCGGCCCGCGTCCGTTGATCTGAATTGTGCCTGCCCGCAGACGTCGCACAACGCGTGAAACGCGCGCCTCATCGCTCGATTGCACATAGGCGGCCAGACCATAATCGGTGTCATTGGCCATGGTGATCGCGTCCTCTTCGCTGTCGAATGGGATGATGACAAGAACAGGGCCAAAAATCTCTTCGCGCGAGATGCGCATATTGTGGTCAACATCGTAGAAGATCGTAGGTTTCACGAACCAGCCGTCTTCCAACCCTTCGGGCTTGCCCAAACCGCCGACCAGCAGCTTGGCACCCTCATCAATCCCCTGTTGGATCATGGCCTGCACGCGATCGTATTGGATCTTGTCAAACAAGGGGCCAATGTGATCGCCCGGCTGCGCGGGATCGCCAACTTTTTGCGCCTCTCCCGCTGCTTTCGCGAGGCCCAAAACCTCGTCATAACAACCGCGTTCCACAAGAAGGCGTGTCGGCGCGTTGCAAGACTGGCCGGTGTTGTAAAAACAGGCCTGGACGCTTTCGGTGACACGCTTAGACAAGTCGGCATCGGCGAAGACTAGGTTGGGGGATTTGCCGCCCAGTTCAAGGGTGACACGCTTGATGTCGCTGGCCGCGTCCCGCGAAACGGCCGTGCCTGCACGAGTTGATCCGGTGAAGGACATCATATCGACGTCGGGGTGGCGTGACATGGCCGCACCAACGGTTGGCCCATCCCCCTGCACAAGGTTGAACGCCCCGGCGGGGTATCCGGCGGCATCCACAATCTCAGCATAGATTTGCGCAGAAATCGGGGTGTGCTCCGACGGTTTCAAAACACAGGTGGCACCCGTGGCAAGGGCAGGAATCACCTTGAGTGCGATTTGGTTGATGGGCCAATTCCACGGTGTGATCAGCCCGCAGACCCCGATGGGTTCTCGAGTGATGATGTCACCGTTTGGCAAAACTTCTTCTTCTTCCATCGCTTCAAGCGCTTTGATGAAATCCTCAAGATGACCCAGTCCAGCATCGGCCTGAACCTCAAGCGACATGGTTGCAGGTGCGCCCATTTCAGATGTCATCGCAGCGGCGAGGTCCCCTAGGCGAGCTTTGGTTTCGACGCGTAACTTTTCCAATAGCGCAAGCCGTTCTTCTTTCGTTGTCATCGAAAACGTCTCAAAGGCGCATTTTGCGGCGGCAACGGCACGGTCAACATCTGCCCCGTTGCCCATGCTGACGGTGCCGATTTGAGCGGCGGTGGCGGGGTTCATGATGGGCATCGTGGCGTCAGACGCAGGGTCGACCCATTCGCCATCAATGTAGAATTTATTGAGTATCAGCATGAGACGTCCTTTGTCATGGTGTGCTCGGTGTTTGTGCCATTTCAAGGTGAAGCGCCTCGAGGCGATACGGCTGTTGTGCGATTGCGGTATTGTCACGCTCCCGGTCCAGTCCTAGGCCGAAGGGTCCATTGTACACCTCGCCTATGCCGCTGATGCCACTTTCTGTCGTCTCGCGGGCCAAGATGAAACACCGGCCGCCGTGACGCGGTGGCGGGCTGCCCACCACAAAGGTTTCTAACGTTGCAAGTTTCACAACGCATCCTCCAAGATCAGATCGGCGGCGCGCATGGCCAGCATCATTGTCGGCGCATTGGTGTTTCCAGAGGTGATATTCGGAAAGGCAGAGGCATCTACCACACGGACCCCGCCTACCCCATGGACGCGCAACCGTTCATCTAGAACCGACGTGTGCGCATCGCGTCCCATTCGGCAGGTACAGGTGGGATGATAGACAGTCGTGGCGCGTTGTTTGAAGTCAGCCAGCAAGCCGTCGTCGTTCAGCGCCATGAGGTCGGGGGCTTTGGCCTGCGACGTGACAGCCCTGAGGCTATCGGCACCTGCAAACCTTTGCAGAACCCTGCCCGCCCGAATGGCCGCGCCCTTGTCTTCCTCTGTCGAGAGGGAATTGGGTTGGATACTGGGAGCAACCTGCGGGTTCGGCGAGTTGATTTCGATGTGCCCTCTGCTGGTCGGGCGGCAAGGCTGTGCCGAAATCTGATAGCCGGGGCTACGGTCGAGCACCGCTTTGCCTGCGGACGTCACCCCATAAGACGCCGGATTGAAATAAACTTGTACATCTGGCAGGCGCGTGTCAGAGGTCGAGCGGACAAAACCACCCACCTGATTGACCGGTACAGACAAGGGCCCTTTGCGCGTCAGCAGATATTTTGCACCCATCAAAAGCTTGCCAAATGCCCCGCCCAATTGCGTGTTCAGCGTCGGTTTCGTCGCTTCGAATTGGTAGGAAATGGCCAAGTGGTCCTGCAATCCGCGTCCAACTTGCGGCAGGTTACGCACCACAGGAATATTCAGGGACTTCAGCAATTCGGCCGGGCCAAGGCCCGACAACTGCAACAGTTTGGGTGAATTGATTGCGCCCGCACATAGGATAACCTCTTTGCGCGCCTTAATCTGACGAGTTTGTCCACCCCGAACAAAGGACGCGCCCGTGACCGCGCTGCCTTCAATCGTCAAGCGCGTGACATCGGCATTGCGGATGATCTGCAGGTTCTGGCGTCTTTGCGCAGGCCGCAAGAACGCGTCCGCCGAAGACCACCTGAAGGACCCACGTACCGTGGAACGGTAATACCCGATCCCCTCAGCCCCGTCGGCGTTCAGATCGGACAGAACGCTATGCCCGACATCGCGGCTTGCGTCCAAAAATATGCGCGAGAATGGCGCCATCCGGTCTGATAAATCAGACACCCAAACCGGCCCGGTGCCCCGTGTGCTGCGACCCGACGGAGTGAGTTCCGAATGGGTTTCCATACAGTCAAAGACGGCGCGGACATTGTCCCAGTGCCAGCCCGTAGCCCCTGCCTGCGACCAATCATCGAAGTCTTGTGCGAGACCTCTGATATAGGTCATTGCGTTGATGGAACTCGACCCGCCGATCAACCGCCCCCGGGGCCAATTCATCGCGCGCGCATTCAGCCCCTCATCGGCCTCAGTCCGATAGCCCCAATTCAATCTGGGGTTGGCGATGTTCACGGCATAACCCAAAGGAACCTTGACCCAAAAGCGCGCGTCACTTCCCCCGCTTTCGAGCAGAGCGACCGTAAACGTATTCCCCTCCGATAGCCGGTTCGCCAAAACACAACCCGCCGATCCAGCGCCAACAATGATGTAATCGACTTCGCAAGTATCCACGGTGTTCGCCTAGCCCTTTGAGAGACCCAAGAAAGCGGACCGGGCTCGGCTGAGCAAACAAACAACTTTGTGGCTTAGGCATCAAATTTTTTGAGCATGCAGGATTGATCGGCAACGATAATGCGGGCAACTGTCAAGCAAGCACTACTGGGAAACCGCTATGAGACGCCTTCCGCATGTGACTTGGCTGAGCACCTTTGAGGCCGCAGCGCGCCACGGGTCCTTTGCTGCGGCTGCTGATGAATTGCGGCTCACACCTGCGGCAGTGAGCCAGCATATTAAACTTCTCGAAGAAACGCTTGAGATGAAGTTGTTCAAGCGGTTGCCAAAGGGCGTCGAATTGACTGACATGGGTCAGGCCTATGCCCAGCCTGTTCGGCAGTCATTCGTCGACCTTCAGACCGCAACAGACGGGCTCTTCAAAACCAAAAGACAAACCACACTGCATGTCCGCGCATCGATTTCTTTCGGCGTTATTGTCCTTGCCCCCAGGCTGCACGAGTTCCGTGCATTGCACCCTGAAATTGACCTTGTGGTGTCGACGACGGTGTGGGCGGACCGGCTGAGTGATGCGACCATCGATGTGGATATTCGCTATGGGAATGGCGATTGGCCAGAACGCGAAATTTGGCAGCTGAGACAGGGGCACGCGTCTTTGATTTGTAGTCCCACGGTCGCCGCC
>JBCBHE010000076.1:0-6884 GCA_038526085.1 Pseudomonadota bacterium
AAGCTCGGCTAGCTGGGATCATCGGTTTCTGTCGGTGCAAGTTCGTCTGACCAATTTCGTTTCACCTGAAGGCGCCGCGGCTGAGGGCGATGACGCCACGCGGATGCTTGATGAAATGGAGGCGATGATCGCCGTCGATGATGCAGATGGGGTTGGCGCCCCGGCGCCGCTCGATTGGTCAGACGAACTTGCACCGACAGAAACCGATGATCCCAGCTAGCCGAGCTTGATCCCTATCAACCTTGAGATCGTGCATGAGGCCATTCGTTGGGTCTGGAGCGGTTGGCAGTAGCGCTTACAAGGGTGCGAAAGATTTGCGGATCAAAAGGGACCAGGCGACATTGGCGCGAATTATCCGTTTTTGCGCGCGGCGAGCTGATCTAGCTGTGGCTGCAACCCACGTAGGTCGTATCCGGCTTGGGTCGTTGCAGCGATGATATCCGCGCTCGGCCGATCACCGGCTTGACCGAGTGACCATATAATCGATGAGCGTGTGCCGGATGCGCAATAGGCCAAAACGGGACCCTTTGATGCGTCAAGCGCAGCACGCTGGGCTGCGACGTTCTCGGGTGTCAGGCTTTGATGTGTAATCGGTATGATGACAAACGTAAGCCCTGCGGCTTCCGCCGCGGCCTGGACGACGGCGGCGTGACAATCCGCAGGGATTTCAGCATCCGGCCGGTTGCAGATGATCGTTGTGAAGCCCGCGGTTGCGATCGCGGTGCAATCCTGTGGTTGGATTTGCGGGCTTACGGCATAGTTCGGGTCAATCGGTCGGATATCCATGCCGCGGTTCTAGGCGCTTGATCGACAGAGGTCTAGTCACCGCGTATCACGATAGGATGACGCCAACGATCACGATAATGAGCCCCAGCATCGCGCCAAACAACCCACCAATGTTGATGGGCAGGATCTTGGACAACTGAGCGCGCAAGGCGTCGTCGTTCAGGCCAGCTTGCCGCGCGGCACGGACCCGATAGAGGCTATATAAAATCCCAATTAGGCCCAAAATCACCAGGGCTGTTCCGCCCCATACCAGCGCTGCCATGTGCTGTCCCTCTGCCGCGTTGCATTTGCCTATCCGCGTGCGGCGGACGACGCAAGGGTTGCGGGCAGGGCAGGGCGCAGCTAGGGAAGGCGGACCGCTATTTTTGCCAAGAGGATCTGTCATGTCTGACGTTGTTTCTGACGCCACAACCACCGTCGCCGCCGCTGAGTTGCGCCAGTTTATCGAGCGGTTTGAACGGCTTGAGGCTGAAAAGAAGGACATTGCAGAGGCTCAGAAAGAAGTCATGGCCGAAGCAAAGGGCCGCGGCTATGACACAAAGGTTTTGCGCAAGGTCATTGCGATCCGAAAGCGCGACGCCAACGATTTGGCGGAAGAAGAAGCGGTGTTGGACATGTACAAGGCCGCCTTAGGGATGTGACGTCGATTAGGGATCGAGAAAGATCACATCAGGCATTGCGGCAATGGCATCCACATCGTTGTCGTAACGATCCGTTAAATCCTCGACCAAGTCTTGCGTAAACTCGGGCAGATCGAGTTCCTCTTCCAGCAAATCTTCAATCGCGTATTTGTCGAGGAAAGCCATGATGATCTTCAGTTCATGTTGCTGCGTGGGCGGCGGATTTTGCGTCATATAGGCCTGCATACGTTGCATGCCTTCATCGGCCATGATGGTTTTCAGCAAATCGTAGGTGCCAACCAAAGGCACCGAAGGAAGAACGCCAGTGATCGCCCGCATCAACCGGCCCCAGAGCAGCGGCGTATCTTCGTTGCACCAGACGGTCAGCTTTGCATCTGGGACCAGCTGCCGAATGCGACGGACCAAATCCGACCAGCGCACTTCTGTCGGGTGCAATCCGCGCATAAAGGTTGGCAGGTCATCAAACTTGGATGCTTGAAACGTTTCTGGGATGAACGTCGCCGGGTTACGGATCGCGAGATACAGCTCAATTTCGTCCCCAGGGAACAGGGCTCGGAGACCGCGTAACTTTGGCTCAGCCAACAAATAGAAAGTCCCATTTTCGAAGATCCGGTTGGGGATGCAGATGAAATTGGAGTTCGAAAGAACCAGGCGCTCTGTCCGGTCATCGTCGAGGATCGCGTCGAGAAGCACTTCCCGGCTATTGGGCGGTGGGGGGGCGCCCTTGAGCCCTTGAATCGTTTCCCGCAGCAGGCGCCGGTACTTTCCGGGACCTGGCACGCGTACGCCGTCTTTGGCCAGAACGCCAGTATTGCGCAGCAACGATCGCAGCAAACGATCTTCATCCGTGCAGTTTGCACCAATGTGACACACAATTTCCATCAATCCGCGCCCCTGCCTTTTGTCGCGGTAACATAGCTAGATTTCGACCGAGTTAAACTGTGTTCGCGCTGTGAAAGTCACAAGCAATTTTGTGGCGCTATGGTCGGATGACCACGCCTTCCGCGCGGGAATGACTTTGTGCGAATGCAGACTTGCGCGATGCGCCCAGTCAGTCTAATAGGCCAGCCAGCGCCCCTATAGCTCAGCTGGTAGAGCAACTGATTTGTAATCAGTAGGTCCGCGGTTCGAGTCCGTGTGGGGGCACCACTTACCAATGGAAAAACAATGCCTTAGGAGGTCGCTGCCTTCTGACGTCGTGACGGAGCGTGCGCTAGGGGACATATGGGGGACAATTCCTACGGGTAAGGCATAGGCTCGCCTCCGGTTGGCACTTTAGGCGATGGGTAGATGTGGAGACAGACAACTCAGGATGCTTGGTGAAACGGACATTCATCGGATTGCGTTCGCATTTCACCGGATCTGCGAAGCAGGTGACCGAAATCGCCTGACACTTGAGGAGGTGTTGTCGGATCGCATTCTCAAGACAGCGCGGCGGAAAATGAAAAGCCGTTTCGCCCAATCCGAGACCTATGCTTTGCCCCATACACCGAAGACGGGATTGCCCGTGAAGTGCGCATCTGGGTAAGAGGCAACCTTTTGCGTCTATGCGGGTGGCACGAATGCGGCAAGATGGCCGAGGGCCACAATCGCTTCTGTGAAAAGCATCATCGCGAAATTAACGAAATCGCCCGGATGATTTATTGAGCGCGGGCATCTTGTCCCTCTCATTTGATCTTTATCGGGGTCTTTTGTGTTTATCCACCAACGGTGGTTCTGGCGCGTTTGTCCACCTACGGTGGTTTTGGCCCGATTTGTTGCAAATCCTAATCAAGCATCGCCAATTCGAGGAGATTTAGGCATACCGTTCTGATAAAAAGCAAATTTCTGCTCTGGCATCAAAGCGAGAAGCTGAATTTACTTAGGGTTTTTGAAGGGTTTTTTCTGTCCCCTGTGAACCACAATTTGCTGGGTTGAAAACGAGGGTGTTCAGGCTTCAAAAATGCTTCGTATCAAAGGTTTCGCTATCGGTGGACCTCAGCAAAGCCAGAAAGAAACATACAGTTGAAGGCATTTGTAGAGACACTTTTGGGTAGGAATCTGGACCACATAATAGAGATTGAGGATGCCTGTGACCTTCGGCTCGATAGCCGCGAGTAGAGGTAGCTTTGGCGAAGTCATTGAGGGAGTTGAGTGGTGGATCTATTCGGCGGTATCCGTGATGTAGTTGGTCATTCTGACTAGAGCCCTGAGTACAGCCCCTAAAGAGTGACCAGACCACTATCTAGTTTGCTGATCAAGAGCGGTCATTGGCGCAACAGCATCGAACGGCATCAAAGTCCGCCGCCAGCCCCAAGCGGTCGTTGGATTTGCTCAATCAGGCTCGAGGGCAACAGCAGGCGGGGCGGGAAGTGTGAATTCGCCGCTCTGCAGCGAGAGATTGTGTATTTCGCAAAAGCGGACCTTCGTCGCCGGGAATTTTGGCTCGCCCTGTTCCGGAACCTCTTTTCAAGTAGATGCGAAAGTTCGCATCGGTTGCGACAAAGTCTTGCTAATCCCAAGATCGGTAGAACAGAAGTTCCTTTGACGAGTACCACGATTTTCATGGTGCCCTTGCAGCGACAATTTGCAACTGGCGAGAGATCACGCAGGTTTTTGGGCAACTCGCAGAATCTACCGCTGGAACCTCCCGGGCCGACTCCGGCTTTCAGCGAAACAGTGTGTTTCTTCTTTGGTAGCTAATCATTGAGCAGCAACCTGCTCACAACGCCGCAGAGACCACCTCATCAGTGTAAACCAGCCACAACCTCCTTCGATCTTGGCAAAAAGTGGCCGCATTTTGCGGGGGGTCGTCGACGCCTTTGCCGATCACTGGCGTGGTTTGATTTAGCTTCACATAAGGCCACGAACTCAGTGGCCGAAAGCAATCAGAAAAGCGGCTGATCACGCGTAAAACGCTTCTTCGCGCCGATCAAGTTTTGCTCAGGGAGAGGACGGATCATGATTATTTCTGCGGACATTGGAAAGACGACTGTAACGCTATCCGAACTGCGTGCGGAGGTTGGCGGGTTGACAGCCTCGGACATCTTGGTTGTGCCTAAGGGGGTCACATTGCTGATTGATGAGGATGTGACACTCAAAGGCATCGTGGGCCAAGGGACTGTTGCCGCGCACGATTCATCTGATATGGCCGTCCGATCGGATTGGATTGCCATTGTCGACGGGGGTCATTTTCAAGTTGGTTCGGAAGCCAATCCATTTGAACATGATTTCAACCTGACGCTCACGGGCGACAATCCCAACCAGACAGTCGACATCTCATCGATCATGGCGCAGGCCGGACATCCTTTGTCTGGCGCTCCGATCCTGCTGACCAAGCAGGACTCGTTTCTGATGGTCATGGGCGCCGACAGTCGCTTGGACCTGCATGGAGCCGACGCAGCCAAGGAATCGTGGACCCAACTCAAAGAGACGGCGGAGCGAGGCGATACGAGCATCACACTATCTGGCTCAACAAGCTGGGAGGTCGGCGACGTCATTGTAATTGCACCGACCGACTTTGACCAAGACGAGGCCGAGCAGCGCGTCGTCACGGCTGTTTCGGAAGATGGTCGCACGATTTCGTTCGAGCGACCGCTTGACTTTATGCACTACGGCCAGATTGAGACCTATAACGATCCCGATGGAGATCTCCACACGCTAGACATGCGCGCCGAAGTTGGTCTGCTTAGTCGAAATGTTAGGATCGTAGGGGATGTTAACTTTGATCCAAACAAATTGGTCACCGAACAAAACGATACATTCGGTGGGCACACGATGGTAATGAATGGTGCCGAAATGTACATTTCGGGCACCGAATTCGCGTTTATGGGTCAGCAAGGCATACTTGGAAAGTATCCCATCCATTGGCACGAGTTGGGCGATGCCTCAGGGCAATACGTCAGAGACAGTTCAGTCCACCATGCCTTTAACAAAGGCATTACGATCCACGACACTAACAACACCGAAATCACCGGAAATGTGGTGTTCGAAACAAGTGGCCATGGCTACTTTTTCGAGGATGGTACGGAGACAGGGAACGTTCTGATAGACAATCTTGGGCTTGGTACGCGACGCCCTGACCTTGCCGATGCCGTCAAGGGACAAGAGCAGGAACACTTCAATCCCTCCACATTCTGGATGAAGCACCCCTCAAACACTTTGATTGGGAACCACGCTGCCGGGTCAGATAGTACGGGGTTGATGTGGGCAACCTTTTTGAATGATGAAGACATCATTGATTTCAGCGGCTTCGTTGCGATTG
The DNA here is from genome assembly GCA_038526085.1 of Pseudomonadota bacterium. GTDB lineage: Bacteria > Pseudomonadota > Alphaproteobacteria > Rhodobacterales > Rhodobacteraceae > Yoonia. The sequence continues at coordinate 5,671 of JBCBHE010000076.1, forward strand.
ACAACGTGGCGCACACGAGCGAACGCTATGGCGCTTATGTCGGTCGCGGCTTTTTTGGACGCGATGAAAACCCGCGCGGCAGCGCTGAAGAACCTTCCAAATTCGTACCTTGGCAGATCGATGGTCTGACAGTCTATAAGACGGAACTTGCGGTGAACCTGCATGGCACCAATGGCACAGTTTCGGGCGCAGCCCTTGCCGAAAATACATTCGGAACCCGTCTCGACAGCAACAACCGCCTCGAAGACAGTCTGGTCGTGGGGCAGACGGACAACATCGGCACTCCCCTGGGTGGTGCTGAGCGCACGTTCCCGAAGTTTGGCGTCTATAATGGCGCGAAGCTGCACGAAGGTGGGTCGGCCTATGAAAACGTGTTTTACGCGAACTTGCCAGAAGCCGCCTTCATCCCGTCGCGTGTCGAGTTTCCCTACACCACGGTCAAACACTCGGTCCAGTCGACAGCCGAAGACATCACGTTCCAAAAAATTGGCAAGCCAGTGGATTTTGCAATCTATCCGTCACCGAATTTCGAACCCAATCAACTCAGCATCGGACTACGGGATTTGGATGGAAGCATCACCGGCATACCGGGTGCCACCATCACGATCAAGCCTGCGCAGGAGGCATCCCAGGGCTTCAATGCCTCCGATGTTTATACTGTGAACAACAGTTGGAATGCGATCGTCAGCACCGGCGGGAACTTCGCAACCGTGAGGTTTGACAAAGCCGCAACGCCTGAGACCAATGATGGGCGTGTCATCGACGCAGCGGCCCTCCGTGGCCTTAGGGTTGAACGCGACGATGGTGTGTTTCTTGCCGGTTTGACGACAACAGTCCCGGTCCAAGTGGGCCGCGACTATGATGTGAATTATTCTGGGATGGATGCACAATTTCGTATTTTGGCCTACGATTTTGGCTGGGGCGAAGCTGTGACCATGAACCTTGGTGCGGCCCCTCTTCGGGCACGGTTTGTGATTGACGATCCTTATTCGGATTCGTCTGTAGAAGCGCGCGAAGTCTCATCCATGGCAATGCTGGATGCCTCGCCCGATACGGCGGTCTATCGTGCCCCAAACGGCGAAGTTTCGATCAAGATCGTAGCCCAGATGGCTCACGGCGAGTTATGGGATCAATGGGGCAATGACTATTCCGGCGAACTTCATTCGGGCGTCACTGTGCTTGTCGAAACTTCGCCGTTTGGGGCACGATAGACC
>JBCBHE010000077.1:0-6767 GCA_038526085.1 Pseudomonadota bacterium
CCACAACGACGCCAGAGCTTTCAAAGACTTGGCCGAGCTCTTCGACCAGCTGTTCTTTTTGTGCTCTATCCACAGTTGCTGAAATGCAGGACCTGCGCGCGAAAATGCGCGAAGTTGGTGGGTCCTGCATTTCAGCAACTGTCATGCCTTCGTAGTGGGAGACCACAACGACGCCAGAGCTTTCAAAGACTTGGCCGAGCTCTTCGACCAGCTGTTCTTTTTGTGCTCTATCCACAGTTTCACTCCAAGTTTGGGGCCGACAATACGCCGAACCCCGGCTCACATTTGCCGGATGCAAACCACCCGACATTCGGGTCCTAATTACGGGGGTCGAGCCAATTGGAGCCTATGGAGAGCCACAGGTGTCCTGGTCTTTCCCGTCTCAGGCAGGATTTATCGGCATGAGGCCGACCCACCGTCTCGGACGAACAAGGCCCTCGAATCGCTTCTCTGGGCCTCGCGGTCTATTAGACGGACCAGTGAGAAAAGCCAAGCACTCTGTACACCGCACGCGTTCATCGCAGCTCAATCTCCCCAAAACGATGATCTGACAACACGCTTCCAATGGTTAACGAGTTCTTAATAAAAGCATGGATAGGCTTTGACCATGTCGCCTCAGCAACCATCACTCAGCCGAAATCTCGAAGATTTTGTCCGCATCGCATCAGATTGGTTCTGGGAAACCGATGCCGACCACCGATTCTGCTTTTTTACGGAACAACTCGAAGACATCGTCGGAATCGATCGAAAGCGGTTACTCGGCCGATCTCGGCTCGACCTTGCTACAGACGCAACAGCGTCCGACCGATGGAAGACCCATGCGGACGACCTGACCCATCATCGGCCATTTCACAACTTTGAATACCACGTTCGCCAAGACGACGGCCATATCGTCTGGGTCCGGGTATCGGGCGAACCCATCTTTGATGACAGCGGCGCTTTTCAAGGGTACCGGGGCTGCGGCCACAACATCACCTCTGAAAAGTTGGCGGTGGCCCGATTGGAAGCGTCGAATGCCGCCCTGCAGATGCGCAATCAGCAGCTCGACGCGGCGCGTGTCGCCCTCGAACGATCCGCCTATGAAGACACTTTGACAGAGGTCTGGAATCGACGTGCGTTTGAGCGGGACCTGAAAGACTTACTGGCCTGTGAGGATCGCAACATTGGCCTGCTGCATATCGACCTCGATAAGTTTAAGTGGATCAATGATACGCTCGGCCACCAAACGGGCGATACGGTCCTGCAAGTTGCGGCCAAACGGATAGGCCAGACGGCCGGCGCCCTTGGCACCTCCTACCGGGTGGGTGGGGATGAGTTCATGATAATTTTGTGCGATCACGTCACGGAGTCCGTCGCTGTCCGTCTCGGCCATCAGATCACAAATGCAGTGTCGGCCCCGATCAGCGTGGGACGTAGCAAAGTTACTATCGGGGCCAGCGTCGGCATCGCAATTTCAAAGCATGGTGCACTTTCGAGCAGCGACCTGATCCGCCAGGCGGATGCGGCGCTTTATGAAGCGAAAGCCCGCGGGCGCAACGCAATTTGCGCACTTTCTGACCGGCTCCTCCAAAGGCTTGAGACTCACCGTTGGACCGCCGCTGATTTGGGCGCGGCCCTCTCAGACGACCAACTTGTGCCCTACTTTCAGCCCCAAATGGACCTGGCGACCCAGACCATCATCGGTGCGGAGGTTTTGGTTCGGTGGCATCATCCAACGCGCGGGATGATTGCGCCTGATGATTTCCTCCCTGTTGCAGCGGAACTCGCGCTTATTAATCAAATCGACCAACTGATGCTGAAAAAGGGCCTCGCCGTCGTTGATCGACTGTCCGCCCAGGGGCTGCATGTTCCGTCCCTTTCAATCAACACCAGCCAGGCAAGGCTCATGGATCCGCGCCTTGTTTCTGATGTAGGTTGCTTTTGGGACCCCGCTCAATGCAGTCTTTCGCTTGAGCTGCTTGAAACGATCTACCTTGACGATTGTTGCGACGGGATCCAGTTGCACCAAACAATCGCGCGGCTTCGCGCGATGGGGGTACGCATTGAAATCGACGATTTCGGAAGTGCCCGCGCGTCAATCACGGGTCTCTTAAAGGTGCAGCCCGATCGGCTGAAAATCGACCGTCATTTGGTTCAAGCCGTTGAGTCCAATCCGGACAAGCGCAACATCGTGCGGGCCATCGTGGAACTTGCGCAAAGCATGAAGATCGCTTGCCTCGCAGAGGGCGCGGAGGATCAAGGTGCGCTTGATGCGCTGTGGGACATGGGGTGCGCTCAAGTTCAGGGCTATGCTGTTGCACCGCCGCTGTCAGAAGCAGAATTGGTGTCATTCCTGCGGCAGCGCCACGTCACCGTGCTTGGGGACAGAAGCGCCCCAAAACCAAGAACGGCAGGCCCAATGGACCTGCCGCGAACAGCCGAAGCTATCATTCGAAATTAGTTGCCGGTGGCCGATGCCACAGACAGCGTTACGCCGGGTCCCATCGTGGACGAGACGGCGATCTTCTTCATGTACGTGCCTTTGGCGCCAGAAGGCTTGGCTTTCTGCACCGCATCAACAAAGGCCAGAACGTTCTCTTCGAGTGCTTTTGCATCAAAAGAGGCCTTCCCAATACCAGCATGGACAACGCCAGCTTTCTCAGCTTTGAACTGCACTTCACCGCCCTTGGCCGCTTGAACAGCGTCTGCAACGTCCATGGTGACCGTCCCAACCCGTGGGTTCGGCATCAGATTCCGAGGCCCCAGCACTTTACCAAGACGGCCCACAACGCCCATCATATCGGGGGTTGCGATACAGCGATCAAACTCAATGGTGCCGCCCTGAACGGTTTCCATGAGGTCTTCTGCACCAACGATGTCTGCACCAGCGGCTTTCGCCTCATCTGCTTTCTCACCACGTGCAAAGACAGCCACGCGGACAGTTTTGCCGGTGCCGTTCGGCAGGCTTACCGTGCCGCGCACCATCTGGTCTGCGTGACGTGGGTCGACGCCCAGGTGCAGCGCGATTTCGACGGTTTCGTCAAACTTCGCCTTTGCGTTGTCTTTAATCAGTGCGACAGCTTCAGACACAGTCACATCGGCTTTGCCGGCGAATGCTTCGCGAGCGGCAGTTGTCCGTTTCCCAAGCTTTGCCATTACTTCACCTCGATGCCCATAGAGCGGGCAGAGCCCGCGATGATCAACATTGCGCCTTCGATATCGTTGGCGTTCAGGTCTTTCATCTTGGCTTCGGCGATTTCACGCACCTGCTTGCCAGTGATGGAGCCTGCAACCGAACGACCAGGCGTCTGAGAGCCGGACTTCAGCTTTGCTGCCTTCTTGATGTAGTAAGACGCAGGCGGCGTCTTGATTTCCATCGTGAAGGATTTGTCTGCGTAGTATGTTACGATGGTCGGGCACGGCGCGCCATTTTCCATCTCTTGCGTCTTGGCGTTAAACGCCTTGCAGAATTCCATGATATTAATACCGCGTTGACCCAATGCTGGGCCGACGGGTGGGGATGGGTTTGCGCCGCCTGCAGGTACCTGCAGCTTCAGCGTCCCAACGACTTTCTTGGCCATCTGGCCTCTCCTTTTCCCAACACCGCGTCAGTCGCGACTGCACGGTTATTGATGTTGTGTGGTTCGGCCGGTCACGCGCGCGCGCCGAAACCTCCCACGAGAAACGCCCGCAATCTGCGGGCGATGGCTGCAATTAGGCTTGGTTTGCAACGATTGCAAGCCATTTCAGCGGGTCCGGCAGCCCCACCAAACGTTTTTGTGATCAATTGCGCCGGACAAACGGCGTTGGCGCGTTAAGTACACAGCTGTCCGGTGCCCGGCCACCTGAACGGAGCTCAGCAATGAAATACACATCGCTGCAAGTCGCTTACCATTGGGGAACAGTCATGCTCGTCCTGGTCATGGCCGCCACAGGCTTAGCCTACTATTATGAAATCGGCGGCGACACTCCAATAGTGGCACATCAAGTCGCAGGACAGCTGCTGATCTTGATCCTTGTTTTGCGGGTGGTCGCCCGCATCTCGCGCAGACCCGGTAAAACGCTCAATACACATGCGACCTGGGAACGGGTGCTCGCCTCCTCGACCCATATCGCTCTCTACGCCACTTTGATCGTCTTTGTCGTGACAGGCTATGTCTCGGCCTCTGCACTTGGCGAACCCACATTGCTTGCACCGCTCAGCAAAGCTTTTGCACGGTCTGACACAGGGGAACTGTTGTTAGAGGTGCACTATGCCGCGAAGTGGGTCCTCCTCGGCCTTGTCCTCCTGCATATCGCGGGCGCATTGAAACATGCGGTTTGGGACAAAGACGACACGCTTTCTCATATGACTTTCCACCGCAAAGGAGACTTTTCATGATCGTCCTCACCCGCCGCCACGTGATCGCCAGCCTGACGGGCACCGCTGTCACACTCTGTCCGGCGTTATTAAACGCGCAGAGCATTCCAGAACCAGAATGGGGCGACGTGCCTTATGATACCCCGGTCGGCGAAATGACATTGACGATGCTGGACGCTGGTCCGGCGGAAATCGATGCATCAACACTACAACCGGGTGAGGTTGCCGTTGTTGGCCGCCCGACAACAGACGACAACTATTCATCCACCGGCATGGTGCAATACGTGGCGATCATGCGACGAACAGAGGCGCAGATCGCTTTCGGCGCCGAAAACGATCGTGACGGCACGGTGCAGGATCCCAACTACTTCGTCGTCAATCTACTTTGTACACACCGCGGGAAAGCCATTGGAATTACGGGAAACCCCGACGCACCGTTCGCCTGTACTGATCGTCGCGGCAGGCACGGTTCAATCTATAACGCCGTCGGCTTCGGCGTGGCTGGTGCGAGTGAGGACGAGTATCTGTCGATTCCTGACTATGCGCTGACGGTCGATGGCGATCAGGTCGTCGTCGCGCTCAGCTAAAGCAATCAGCGGGTGCAGCACGGCCTGCCCCGCTTCTTCTGGTCCGCAATGCCTGAGGGCCGCAAGCGCCCTTCGATTGCGACGAGCGCGGGGCTCAAGATTTGTGGGGCCAAACGAAGCTTGTCGCGCGCCCGACAAGGGCGCACATTTGGATCAAGCCACGTTAGCTTTGTTTGATCACCTGGGTGTATTCGAGCTCCACCGGTGTCGCGCGACCAAAGATCGACACAGTCACCTTTAGGCGCTGGTTCTCTTCGTCCACCTCTTCGACCAAACCGTCGAAATCCTCAAACGGTCCATCAGAGACTTTGACCTTCTCGCCGACATCAAAGCTGATGAGCGTGCGTGGCGCTTCTTGACCTTCCTCAACGCGACCAAGGATCGCCTGCACCTCTGCGTCGCGCATCGGCATCGGGCGGCCTTGCGGCCCCAGGAAGCCAGTGACGCGGTTGATGGAGTTGATCAGGTGATAACCCTCGTCCGACATCTCCATGTGCACAAGGACATAGCCCGGCATGAAGCGCCGCTCGGCAGTCACTTTCTTGTTCCGGCGCACCTCGATGACCTCTTCGGTCGGCACCAGAACCTCATCAATCTGATCTTCCAGTCCTTGCTCTTCCACCTTCTGGCGGATTGTCTCTGCGATCTTCTTTTCGAAGTTCGAAAGGACGCTTACGGAATACCAACGTTTTGCCATGCTTGAGGCACCTCTGCCGTGTCTTGTCTGTTCACCCAAACTTACGTTTGGCGTCCGGGGAATAAAAAAGCGGCGCGCAACTTGATTCGCCGCACGCCATTCCTCGAAAGTGCAAACGGGATACCGCCCTGCCCGCGCGAACGCAAGAGGCGGTTCGGGCTTAGCTGCCGAAGTAAGTCAGGATGCCATTCAGGCCGGACCGGATCAACAAATCGACCAAAAAGAAGAAGACGGCCGTCAACGAAGCCATGATGAAGACCATGATCGTCGTCATCACAACTTCCCGCCGCGTTGGCCAAACGACCTTGGCGATTTCAGCGCGGGTTTCCTGGATGAACTGAACGGGGTTGGCCATCGGGCGCTCCATCAAATGTTTCGGCAGACATACGCAGTCGCGCATGTCTTTTCAAGCACGCAGCAACGTCACGCCGTCCATCGCAGCGATTGCGTCGCGCTGTGCCGCATACTGCCGCGCCGATGCATCCATTTGCGTATCGTCGAAAAGGCGAAATGGCGGATTGGATGCCGAAATCGGGTGTGCGCTTGCGGCTTCTGCAACAACATTAGGCAGGCCTTTTGCCTTCGCTGACAATACCGCGTCGAGAGCCTTTTTCGACAGCCTCTGTTGCGAACGCTCTGCCAGAGGCGCGATCGTGATTTCGCCTATCAGGGCGGCTATGACCTCATCGAACAGATCCGGATAGTCCTCATGCTGCCAGACAGTTAGGGATCTGACGCCCAGAACGGTGCGCAGTCGCGCCACGTAGTTTGCCCAATCAACTGCTGCGATTGGGTTCTTGGATATGAATTTCGTGGGATCAACGACCCGTTTGCCATGCAAAATCTGGCTATAGGCCGACGTCAGGTATGTGGCCGGATCACGAATGGCCAAGCACAGGTCGATCTCTGGCCCGTCCGCCGCTGCAATCCGGGATGCGAGCACTGCCACACGGTCCTGTGCCTTCGGATATGGCGGCATCGGCAGGTGCCCCCAACCGGTTTGCAATCCTCCCGCGACGTTTTCGTCTGAAAGGACGAGTCGGGACATACCCGCAGACAATTTCTTCAGCTCCGCCGTCGTTTCATGGGCAAGGACAACTCTCGCCAGCCCAAACCGCTGGGCGATAGACTGCCCAGGCTGGCG
>JBCBHE010000078.1:0-6426 GCA_038526085.1 Pseudomonadota bacterium
AGAGAATTTCATCTGCTGTAGCGCGTAGCGGTCAATCAGAATTTTCTCCAACGGATAGACTTGCACCGCATGGTCTCCAGAATAGACCGAAAGGCCCTGGGTCGGTGGTAACTGCGTCGCGTCGCCGGACAAATAGCTTATAAAATCAAGCGGTCGAACAGGCGCGGTAAACGAGCCTTGTTCCAAACTGCCCAGGGATTCCAACGTGTCCCGGCGCGCTGCACCGCCTGCACCGGCCAAAAGCGGCGAGCTGGCCAAGACAAGACCATGGGTTGGCGCCCGGCCGCGATGATCAGCATGCACAACAACAAGCGGAGAGAATAAGTCACCGAAGGTGATCGGCTCGGAATTCATCATCCGCTCAGGGTCGGGAAAGCTGTAGCTTACGAAATCTACGGATAGCGCACTCGGAATGGTCTCGGCATCGGTGATCGGGAGCGACGTCAGATTGCCATTCGAATCAAGGGCAATTCGGTGGGGCGATAACAAAACCCCCTCTTTCGGCAGCCGTTCAGCCAACTCGCGGTAGATGGACTGAGCAAAATAATTGGATTTGAGGAACAATCCCGTGGCGGCCTGACGCGACTCAAGGCTTCCCGCGACGCTGTTTTGCACGTTGCCGCCAATCGCGCGCTGAACATAAGCCTTGTAGAAAGCGTCTTCGGCCTCGGGCTCAAGAACCGCAGGGTATCTCACCACCACAAGCGTGCCGGCGCTGGGCAATTCAACGTCACCAACTACCGGAGCCGCCTCCGGCAACAGCAACGCAGACCGAGCCGCCCCAGTCGCCGTGGAAGCGCAGCCGCCCAGAAAGAACGAAAAAAACGTCAAGACTACAAACACGCTTCGCTGCATTTCTGAGAACCTCCGATTTCTACACACCCGCTAGTAGTATGCATTTCGAGATGAACAGGGGCTGAGGCAAATCTAACATCACATAGAAAAAGACCGCGCTTGCATGAAGCGCGGTCAACCTCAGTCAGTAAAATTTCTATCAGTTGGCCAATCCTCCTGGACCACAATCGGTTTCCAAGTAGTCAGTTATTGTTTCGAAAATCTGACGCTTATGCTGCGGGAACCATGGGAATGAATGCCACAGATCGACGATCTCAACATACGTACTATCGCCGCCAGCATCTTCCAATGCGTCGTGGAATTTGCGAGACTGTTCAATTGGAACCCGGTTGTCGCGGTCACCGTGATAAATCAGGATTGGGATCGATTGCCGACCAGCACGCGCCTCATCTAGTGGGCTCAGTCCTTGGATAGTCCACTCCTGGAAGCCCTCACCGAATTCACTCCGACCGACGAACTTGCGGAAAGTCCGTAGCTCAGACAAGCCAGCACCCGATACGGCGCATTGGAAAGGGCTATTGGGCCGAACGGCTGCTGCCATGGAAGCATAGCCTCCATAAGAGTAACCGTGAATGACAATCTTGTCGGCATCGGCGTAGCCTCGCTCCACCAACCAGCGAGCGCCGTCATCATTGTCATCTCCCATGGCGAGCCCCCACTGTTCATCGCCTGCACGCCAAAGCTCCATACCCCAGCCCTCAGACCCTCGGAATTGGGGCTGTAGAACAACATAGCCAATCGAAGCGAAGTACTGAGCCAGAGGGTCCCAGCCGAGAAAATCACGAGCCCAAGGCCCGCCATGAGGCATAACCATCGCTCGCCCAGTCTCCATGCCTTCGGGTGGGAAAGTTATGAATGCAGGGATCTCAAGACCGTCGCGGGCAATATATGACGTGAACTCCATGCGTCCTAGCATTTCAGGCTTCAACAGAGGCAATGAGTCGCCAAGCTTTGTAAGGCTCGATTGATCCTTAAGCAGGTAGTATTGCGTCGGGTGCTGAGGGCCACTCGCCGCAATTACAACGTTGGAGAAGTCATCGGACCAATCGACGATCTGACCCACAACGCCTTCTGGGATGACGGCTTGGATGCCCGCATCAAGATTGCGCCACCCCTCATCGACATATTCGCGGACAACACGTGGACCTTGGTAGGAGAAACCAAGTAGTTTTCCAAAGTCCTCTTTGCGTGTGGACAGGATCACCCCACCGACATCGTATTGAGGGTGGGAGTAAATGATATCGCTGAATTCACGCGCGATATAGTTATACTCACGAATGACGGAATAGTTTCCTTCCCGATTGTCAATGACATAGACCACACCCTCACGATCGCTAAATCCAGCGTGTTGGACCCCGCGTCGCGATTCACTACGAAAATCGAAATGCTCCTGGAAACTGCCGCCTGGCTGGCGATACAGCTGAATAATCCGGGTGCTTTTTCCTGTTCCTTCAATTTCTTGTTTGCCGAGCACCTCACCATACAGATCGGTGTCCACGCCAGCAGCAGAATCCGGGATCCGAAAGTGTGGCGATTCTCGCAGTGTGTTCACGTTGACTTTCATCATGCGTCCGCCCCGACCATCATTGTAGTTAATCAAGATATGATCAGGATCATTGGGCAGAGTTGATGTTAGTCCCGGCTGGGCCACGACATTGGAGCTGACATTGCCAGTTCGCGGAACGAAGATTTCACCTTCGCTAGCGTCAGCAATGTACCATTTGTTCTGGAACCACCGGCACTTGCGAACGACCCTTCCGTCGCATACGCCGGTGTCGGCGAAGTCGATTGTACGACGTCCTATAACAAAGATCTTATCATTGTTTAGCCAATCGATACCGATGGCCTTTGAATCCTCTGGTCTCAGACGCTGAGGCTCCTTGGAAAGATCATCGAGATCCCAAATGGTCACGAAAGGCGCGCCGAAAATATCGTCTGTTGGAATAGTTAGCGCGGCGAGCCTGTCTCCATCAGGTGAAATGCTGACATCCGACATCACTGGGTCGTGAATCCATGCGTTAATCATGTTACCTTCGGCATTATCAGCAGCAGCGGGCACCGAAATAGCGACCGAAGCAAAACCAATTGCAGCCGCAACCCGCAAGCGTTGTCTTCGAAGAAAACGGATCATAGAGCCTCTACCCTCTCTCTTTCAGATGCTACGGAACGTATGCGAGAGCAGCGGTTGCGGCAAGTCTTGCCACACACACGTGAAGTTGCAGGCACATGGTGCTCAAATGTCTCACTCGTTAAAAATGTTTGCTCGAACCATCACAGCAATTTGACGATCGTGTGACGATTGTCATTAATCGGAGATCACACGGCGAATTCAGGGTCGCAGTGGAAATTCGCGTCGGAGACAGATCACAACGACGACGGTAACCAAAGGTAGGGATTAATGGGACTGAAACTCACAGACTCCTTGTGGAGTTCGACTATTCTTGCAGGCGCACTCGCGTTGTCGCCATCCGCTCTGGCACAGGAAACTGATGCTCCGGAAGAACCAATTTCGGTTGAAGAAGCCGAAGCAGACGAAGAAGCCCGCCAACAGCGGATTGTCGTAACAGGTTCACGAATCGCACGCGACAACTTCGCGTCAGCAAACCCGGTCACGATCATCACCGCTGACGATTCGGCACTCGCTGGTCTTGTGGATACATCTGACATCCTTCAGGGGTCGCCCATCGCGTCAGGCGAACAGATCAATGACAGTTTCTCTGGCTTCGTAACTGACGGTGGCGCCGGCGCAAACTCAGTATCATTGCGAGGACTGGGCGCACAACGTACGCTCGTTCTTGTGAATGGGCGACGCTGGGTGCCTTCTGGCACGCGAGGCGCTGTAAACACAGTAGACCTGACCGCGATCCCAACCTCTATCATTTCCCGCGTTGAAATTTTGAAAGACGGGGCGTCATCGATCTACGGCGCGGACGCGGTTGCTGGCGTGATCAATATCATCACACGAGACAACCTCGACGGGTTCCAAATCAACGGAGCCGCAAGTGTTACACAAGAAGGCGGTGGCGAGGGTTACAATATTGACCTCTCTTGGGGTAAAGTCCTGGATCGAACATCGTTTTCGGTTTCCGCAGGTTACGCGCGTCAGAACAAGCTTGAAGCTATCGAGCGGGACTATTCTCAATGCCCGATCAGCCCCCGTCTGACTGACCAGGATTTCGATGGGACGCTCGATAATCGCAACCCCATCACTAACGAGGAGCTTTGCTTCGGATTCATCTATGGTCTTGTGTCTTCGCCGTTCGGATTCGTTCGTTATGAGCCAGGCCTGACTAATGCTGACCCAAGCGATCCTTTCTTTGATGCAGGCATCGCTGGCTTCGGAATCCCCAACTACACGCGCACTCCAATCAACGGCTTCGATACACGCCCAGGCGCTGACCCAACGTCGGATTTCTTCGACAATGATGGCGCTTTTTACCGTGATGAACTCTCGCCAACCGTTCAGAACATCGTTTCCGAACGCGATACGTTCTACGCTGTTGGCCAAGTATCTCACGACTTCGAATTGGCCGGCCGCGCAACAACTGCGTTTGCAGAAATATTCCTGAACCGCCGCGAAACAGCAGCGACTGGCGGATACCGCCAGTTCTTCCCGGCTGTGCCTGGCACCAACCCAACCAACCCATTTGGAACGAACGGGCCACTTGCGGGCTTTGGCGGCTTCACGGTTCTACCAGTACTGCCTTCCTATCAAATTCAAGATCCAACTCAGCGCGTCGAAGTCGATCGAGGTCAGCTCTATGCCGGCTTGCGTGGCGACCTCTTCGGCGACACCTGGACTTATGAGGCGGTGTTTGGTTACGGCACCTCAGAAGGCACTTACGAGCAGGACAACTGGCTCCAAAATCAGGTCGACTTTGCTGTCGACGCCATCTTTGACACAAATGGCAACCTCGTATGTCGTCCACTAGACGCAAATGCACCTGCAGACATCCAGGCCGATTTCTCCGGTTGTGTACCGCTTCAGCTCTTCACATCTGAAGCCCTGCTTGCAGGCAGCCTTCCAGCTGATCAACTCAATTACATCTCAAAAGTAACAGTTGGTAACACCACCTATGATCAGCTCACGTTCAATGCATTTGCATCGGGTGATCTGTTTGAACTGCCAGCAGGCACAGTACAGGGTGTGTTCGGTGTAGATTACCGCTATCAGGAAATTGTTGATACACCTGACATCGAAGCCCAGCGCGACAACGTATGGGGTCGTTCTGTGGCAGGCATCACAGAAGGTGATGACACGGTAACGGAAGCGTTTGTCGAATTCGAAATTCCGATTCTCGGCGACACGCTTCTCTCGGAAGAGCTAACCCTCAACCTGTCTGGTCGCTACACCAACTACGACTCTTTTGGAGACGACACGACTTACAAAGCGTCTGCAAACTACACGATCACGCCGGAAGTACGTGTCCGTGGTTCGGTTGGCACATCGTTCCGGGCACCAGCGCTGTTTGAACAATTCCTCGGGAACCAGACTGCCTTTGCAGACGGCTTTCTTGATCCATGCATCAACTTCGCTGATGTATCCGAACCGGGCGACGACCTCTATGATAACTGTATCGCTGAGGTGCCGGTCTTCTACCCTGGCAACATCAATGATGACCCTCAAGTGTTCCCCATCACTTCGATCACTTCGATCACTGGCGGTTCGCAGGACCTTGAAGCCGAGACCTCAGAATCGACTACGATTGGTGTGATCTTCACACCAGAAGCCATCCCAGTGCGTTTCGCTGTGGATTACTTCAACATCGATCTTGAGAATGAAATCGCAAGCATCAGCGTCGGCGGTATCCTCGGCGCTTGTTACAACTCGCCAAACCGCTCAGATCCGCTGTGTTCACGGGTCGGTGATCGTGATCCTGTAACTCTGAACATTGACTCAGTAGATGCTTCGTTTGTGAACGTCGCGCTGCAGTCAACAAGTGGTTATGATTTCTCGGCTCGTTGGGATCAGGAATTCGAGAGCGGCGATCTCGTTGTCGACGGATTGATCACCTACATCGAGAATCAAGAGAGTGAAATCCTCGACACCGTTGAGTTCTCTCAGGGACGATGGGGCTTCCCCCGTTGGACAGGTGCAATCGATACTCGATATGAGTGGAACGATTGGACGTTCAGCTGGGATTTGGATTTCATCGGCGACAGCTCAGAACCTGAGTCTGAGAACTTTGACCCGGGCACAGAGGTTTTGGACCGAATTGTGAGCACGGATCTAAAAATCTACCACGCACTCGGCGTTCGCTATCAAGCCAATGACTGGGAAGTGATCGGAACCGTTCGCAACGTCTTTGATGAGCAACCACCGATAGTCTCGCCCGTGGGTGGCGCATCAGCTACCCGCGTTTTCAACACGCTTCCTGGTGTTGGTTACGACTTGCTAGGTCGGACCTTGGTTGTCCAAGCATCCCGTCGGTTCTAGAGCTTTAGATTCTAGACTTAATACAAAAATGAAACGGGCCTGCAGCAGCAGGCCCGATTTTTCGTTGGGTGTATCGGACAGCTCGCATCAGCAAAAACAGACTGCGCCTGCAGATCGACACTGATGGAAATGAC
>JBCBHE010000079.1:0-6425 GCA_038526085.1 Pseudomonadota bacterium
CGAAGCCTTCCGTATTGCTGGCGCCTCCATCGTCAATCGAGGTACGCCCCCGGTTGCTGCCAAAGGACTCCGAAAACACGCTCGTGTCCTCGAAAAAGGTGTTGAAGGTCAGTGTGTGGTGGCCGCGCTTGTCGTCTCCAAATGTGTAAGACCCGCCAAATCCCACGCGGTCGATCAACTCAATCTCTTTGCTGTAGCTGTTGCCGAACATGCCCGGTGTCACAAAGGAGGCAAGGGCAAATGAGGGCGTCATTTTCCCGGCATGCACGGAAATCTGGTCTGTCACGTCGTATTCGAACTGCAAAAAGCGTGCGAAGAAGCCTTGATCCTCAAATGCGCGATCATCCGTTGGCGGCACGACGGCTTCCACGCGCAGTTCCGTATTAAATCGAAACCTGTCTGAAAAATGAAAAACCGGGTTGGCGATCACCTGTAAAAAGACATCGTCCGCTTCGACGCGCGGTGCATCGGCATCGTAGTCCCCATTGTATCCGAGTCTGGTAATGATGTCGCCGGTCACGCGGGGAAAGGTCTGGCTTATAGCCTCGTCCGATGAGGCCGCATGAGCCAACAGGCACGCGCAGGAAAACACAGCAGCAAAACAAGTGCGCGACATCGAATATCCCTCGATTTTTTTGATGTTCTTGGGGTTGCGCCGAACCGTCCGCTCCGCGTTTGCATATGGCGACGCGACCGGGTGGTCTCTGGGCAAGCGGCTTGGTGTTGCAGTCAAGACGCCCCAAACCGTCTATCGGCTTGGGGCAATTCTTTAGTATATGTTTGGGTTCAGAGGATCGGTGCCGGCACGGAGTTCGGCCATATCGGTGGTGCCGTCACCATCTGAATCCGCTTTGTAGGGAAACGTGCCTGCGGCAAGTTCGGCCATATTGTCCAGTCCATCGCCATCAATGTCGCTGTCCAGATCATCCTCGATCCCGTCACGGTCGGTATCCGCCCAACGGTCTGCATCAGCGGGAAATCCGTCAAATGCATCCTCTACCCCGTCACCATCACTGTCGATCGCCAGTGGAACGTCGATACCCGTCCAGAGCGAGGCACCATCAGGTACTTTGCCGGTGTTCATGTCGGCGAACAGCCGGTCAAAGAACTGGCTCATGTGATAGGGGCGCTGTTCGCTCGGCAAACCGATATGTGCACCTGGTTTCCACCCTTTCGGGCCCAATGTGCGTTGCGCAAAGGACATGCTGATCTGATCGGTGACGACAGCGACAGATTGCATACTGCCTGACAGCCATGCATTCACGACGATCACAGCAAAAATCTCTTGGATTTCACGATCCGTATAGTGGCGCCGCAACTCTTCGATATGAGCGGCGGTCACACGAGAGGGAAGGCGCGCCGCGTCGCGCGCCACACGCATCGCCGCTTTCATGGCAGGGGTGACGTCTTCGGAACGCTCAAAATCCAGCAAAGACTGAATGTACGCGATGAGATCCGGCAAATCTTCATCCGGGATTTCGTCCCGGAAGTATTCGTCTTCGGAATAGTCATAGATCCCGAATGCTCCGTGAGCCTGGCAATGCACGCATCCACTGGCGAGTTGGTACACAAAGAAAATCGACCAAATCTCGTCATAGTCCATCGTCCGCTCAGTTTGCAGGATGTAGACGTCCAAAGCCAACGTGCCGAGCGCCGATTGCCGAGTCCAGTTTGTGTCGAGCCGCTGGCGGTCACTATAGGGCGTGTCCGAAGTGACGGGCTTTGCCGGTTCAAAATAAGCAAAGTCGTAGGCGGCGACGTCAAACGGCGGCACATCTGATGCGGGTACGTTCTGTGCACGAACACCTTCGCCTTCCCATGCGAGAACCGTGGTGGGAAGCGCATCGAAGGGTTCTTCGATCCCGTCGCGATCACCGTCAAACGTCAACGTGGGCACATCGTAACCGGTGATAAAGTTCACCCAGTCCGAGGCCAGCGTTGGTTCCACAGCACCCAGATCATCGCGCTGCCATGTCGCATCAATTTCAGCGACGACGTCCTTGAGCGCGTCTCCGACAAAGGGGTTGGCGCGCTGTTCCTCCATCGTCGTGCTCAAATTTCGACTGGCTTCCCAACCGACACTGGTCAGGTTCTCTGTCGCCCAGTCGAGGGTTTCCTGATCGGTGGCGATGGGCACAACCGCGTCATGTGTGGCCGAAGCGTTGTTGATCGACGCCAGTTGCATCAGTTCCGCGATCTGCCGATCCGTATAGTTGGTACGCAAAAGGGCATGAATGTCTGGTGACGACATAATGGGGTACGTCCCCATGACGTCGATATAGGTGAACGCCGCTTTGAGCCGCGGGTCATCAAGTGTATCGACGTAGTCTGGCGCAAAAATGGCCTGGATTTCGTCTACGGATACACCCATCTGCGCGAGTTGATAGGCACTGCGCGCCGTGTGGTGCCCGCTGCCCGACAGGATCATCTGACGCAATGTGAGGCGCCATTTGGTTTCTGCATCAAACATGGCGTCCGCATGGATCATGGCGTCTGCGATGAGGAGCGCGTTGTAGAAGTCTCGCAGATTGCTGATGTCGATCTTGTGCCGGTCGTAGAACGGCATCGCTGCATCTGCCTCAGGCACGGCGGGGGCTTCCGCGATTGCGAGCGAAGACATCATCAGCGTGGCGGCAAAGGTTGTTGTCCGCAAAATGGATTTAGGTTGCATCGGATTACTCCCCCTCAAACAAAGTCACGAACATGCCGTTCGGGTTTGGCGCATGGCTTGGCACAAGTTGGAGAACGTCCCAGTGTTCGGTGATTTTTCCCTCGGCATCAAAGAGGTACATGTCGACTGCCGCCATCCCCATGTCATCGGGGCTGTCGTTGTCGAGGTTGCGGAAATTGACATGCGCCATTGCTGAATCGCCGACGACAATCACTTTGTGCACGTCGATTGCGACGGGGTATTCATCGACCGACCCTTTGAACAGCATCGCCAAAGGCTGGCGCCCATTCGGCAGCATCGTGCTGTGCTGAATGTAACGGTCAGACACGTACTCACCGACCGTCTCGATGCTTGGTCGGGTCGCGAGCACCTCGTAGAATTCGATGATGCGCTCGGCGCGCGCCCGGTCCGCATCATTGTTGACCATGATATGTGTCTCAAAGCCCTGAGGAATGTTGTTACGGTAAATGAAACCCTGATCCTGTGATCGTTTAGGCGGAGCAAAGGGGTCAGTTTCCTGCGCCGCTGCGCTGAGCGTGGACGCAATTAGTATCGCAGACATGGTGAGTACTTTGGGGGTCATGATGTCCTCGTTTGTGTATTTCGCCGGATTGAGGTCGGACGGCTGGAAACCTGCGCGCCGTTTAAGCGACATTGACTGGGAGCTTTTCGAGCTGTGCGTGTCTGTGGTCAGTCGAACAAGTCTCGTGCCGCGTCGGCCACAAGCTCTGGCTTTTCGGCTTGGATGAAGTGGTTGGCGTCGACGATCAGAACTTCGCCGTCGGGCACCAGATCAGCCGTTTCCCAGTATTCTTCTGGCCTCTGCCCGGGGTCATGTTGCCCTTGCATAAAGACCACTGGCATGGTCATGCGTGGGAACACTTCAGCCAGCCTGAACTCCAGTTCTTTGTCAAAACCTGCATCGGAGTAACGGACTGCGGCCGCTTCAGCCGTGCCGGCAAATCCATATTCCCACGCAGCACGCGCCAAATGTTCCTCACTCATCTCGACCGAGAAATAGTCACTCTCAAAGAGGTCCCGCATGAAATTGGGTTGCGTGTGAAACGCGACGTCTGTCATCGCCTCGTGGTTTGGCCGTGGCAAGCCGTGCGGCTTGTCAGCTGATTGTTGCATCCGCAAGTAAGCGAGGATGCGCGGAATAATATCCTCTTGGGCGACCATGTGATCGCCAATGACAGAGCCTCTGTCGTGACCAACGAGATTAAAAGTCTCAACGCCAATTTCGGTCATAAAGGCTGCGACCCCTGTGGCCACGCCGCCATATGTCAGATCAAGGTCCAGGCGTTTATCGGATTGTCCATACCCCAGTGTATCGACGGCTATGACGTAAAAGTCGTCGGCCAGATATGACATCACTTCGTGCCACGACCACCACGTGTCGGGGTGCCCATGCACAAACAGGATGACTTCATCTTCCGGGTCTCCGGCGGTGACGAAATGCCAGACAGCCGCGTTGGCTTCCACGTACCAATGCGTGCCAAACACATTGTTGGCCAGATATTCGATTTCACCGTGCCGGCTGACCGTTCCTGCTGGCGGTTGCGCGGCTGGATATCGGATGTCATCGGTGATTTGCGCGAGTGGGTAAGGTGTGTAGGGATCGGTTTCTGCAATGTCTTGCCCGAAGGCCGTGCCAAGCGCACCTACAGAAACGATCGCTGCGAGAAGGATCGAACGAGTCATAAGAAACCTCTTGCCAGGTTTGAGTGTAAGGTTAGCCTGACACATTCCCTTTGGTTCGATAAAGCGCAGCTACCGCGCATACCGTGCGCGCTGATTGTTCATAAAGAGATAGCTATCGCCCGGAGCGTTCGTGTCAGCTCTTGCCGCGCCAAATCCATGCGGCAAGACCGAGTGTGGCGATCAACAGCATCGTAACAACCGAAAACAGGAACATGTTGGCCTCAATACCTGCAATTGTTTGCACATGACCGTTCGGATCGACCAATGCGCCGCCGTAAGCCGGGCCAAAGACCGTGGCGATCCAGAACCCGATGGCAAACATGAGCCCAAGAAAAATAGGAACAAACACTTCATCCCGCCACCACATAAGAAAAAGCGAGATCAGTGCTACGCCTGCAGCAAAAGCGAGAAACCAGGCGCCGTGAAATCGCGCATGCGCACTCCACAAAGGGTTAAACACGTGAGTCTCGTTCAAGTCCGCGAACGCAGGCACGAAACCGTAAAAAACGGTAAGCCCACTAACACCGATTTTGAGGGCGAATTGGAGTGTTTTATGGGCCATGTCCAAATCTCAGTTTTGGTTTTGCGAGGTTGCACGGTACTGCTTGTACATGGCCGAGGCTTGTTCCGACCGTTAGAGCGCTGCGTCGACTGACAGTTTCTGCAAAAGGCTAGCCTGAACTTGCGCATCGACCGCGAGTTTTGGCGCAGCCTTCTCCTTGCCATTGGTGATGTAGATGCCGGTGCGCCCACCAAAGCTGTCCGGTTGCGCGGCGTTGATCATTTTGCCTGCCTGCTTTTCCGGCTTGTTGAACAGAAGCGGCACAAAGAGCTTTAGGATACCTGGCATTGCATCGCTGGTCTTGGTCATTGGCGTCACGACGGCGCCAGGACACACCGACCGCAACATGATACCGTCTTGTTGGAGGTCCGGGGCAAGAGCCGTACCCATGGTGGTTAGTGCCAGCTTGGTGGTTGCGTAAACACCTGTCAGCCCGCCGATGTCCGCAGGGTTCGACAACATGTCGACGTCAAGTGACTTCGCGGCATTGTGCGCCGCGGACGTGGTGTTGACGATCATGGTCTTTGGCGTCCCTGCTGTCCGTTTCAGCGCAGGACGCAGGCACTCAAGCATGACATACGGGGCCAGCGTGTTTACCGCGTAGTTGGATTCGTGGCCCTGGGCGCTCATGATGCGCTGCGATGTCAAAACGCCGGAGTTGTTGTAAAGGGCATCGATGCTGGAATGGGTCGCCAGTATCTCGCGCGCGGCCCGCTTGATCTGGTCTGTGTCCATCAGGTCGGCTTGGATCAGATCCACTTTGGCCTCGGGATGTGCGGTATTCAGGTCCGCCTTTTGCTGCGACGCTTTTTCAGCGCTTCGGTTGACCAGCACAAGATCCCAACCGCCTGCTGCGAGCTGCTCTGCAATCGCGCCGCCGATGCCTCCGGTCGAACCGGTGATTACTGCTGTTTTTCTATCCGACATACTTCGTTCCCTTATTCCGTGAGTGGTGGTGGAGCGAAGCACCCTTCAGGTGAGAAGCCCTTTGATCGCAGCATCAATCCCAGCGATGTCGTCATCCTTGGTCAACGTGGTCCCGTCCCAGGCCCCACGCCACAGGCCAACGCCATATTTTCCCTTGATGTCCATGCCAAAAAATGGCGCGGTGAATTCTTGCGTCTGAAGCACATTGGCGCCTGCGCGCGGGCCAGGCGTAGCGGCAAGCAAGACGATAGGCTTGTCCTGCCACACCTTTTGATCGATCCGGCTCATCCAGTCGTAAATGTTTTTCCAAGCTGCGGTGACATAACCATTATACTCCGCGAATGAGACGATCAGCGCGTCCGCTGCGCCAATCTTGTCAAACAAAGCTTGGGCAAGCGGATGCACCCCATCAGACGTTTCCCGATCAATCGAGTAAATCGGCATTTCGTAATCGTTGATGTCGATGAATTCGATTTCGACGTCGGGTGAGACCATTTTTAACCGTGCCGCAGCATAACCCACCAGCGCGCCATTGATGGACTGGCTGTGGTTTGACGCTGC
>JBCBHE010000080.1:0-6184 GCA_038526085.1 Pseudomonadota bacterium
TGCCTACAAATCGTGCCATTTCCTCAACCAACACGTGGCGGTCAAGATTGTCTTGCAAGAACGCCTCTAACTTCGCAATCACATCCTTACTGAGCGGGTGCGCATCGTTTGGAAGAGGTTCTTCAACGAAGGGATCATCTAGCAGTTGGTGTGTCACCATATGTGCAGCGTGAACAAGCGTTGCGTCGGAAGGCGTTTTGTCGTTCCCGTACCCAACGTTCATCAGTGTACTTTCCACAAGGGGATCTCGAAACGCGGAAGAGAAAGTTTCTTTTTTGAGTTTTTTGGGCCAATCGCGACCGAAGCTTTCGGCTACGGTCTCAACGGATAGGCCGATTGCGATGATCGTCCCTTCCGGAACTTCAAAAAATCCCTTTGTGTTTGGGGGCGTTACGCAAATACAACCTGGTGTCATATCGACTTCCAAGTTCTGTAAAGCTGAAGTCTGACGCAACGAACCGAAGCCAGAAACGCACAAGGTGGCAAACAAGGCAGGTATGTCGCGGATCTGTCCGGTCTGCGCCGGAAACGTCGCGTGATACACAATGACGTTTCGATCAGATGTCACATGCAAACCGTGCACTTCTGCGTTCAAACGTTCGAGATGCGCCCGGGCGATATCTGCGGTAACAATTGGCATGCCTGGATGATACCTGAGTAAAACTGTCAAAAAAAGCACAAATGCACCAGTTCACCGCCTGAATGCGTTAGACACCTGTGGTTTGCCAATGAAAACATGAGCAAAACACGAGGGAACCGAAACATGTCAAACCGACGCCTTAGCCACTGCGTCGGCATTTTTGCGATGCTACTGACCACAACTGCGTCATCAGCCTACGCGCAAGAGGCCGAAGAACCCGTTGATCTTGGAACACTCATTCTGCGTGGGACAAAGATCGGTCAAACAGCAGACGACGCACCTCCCAGCATCGCTGTCATTGACGGCGATACAGCTTCTGCGCCCATCAACCAGGACCTTGATGACATTATCGCAGGCGAAGCTAACGTGCTTGCCAACGAAGGCCTCATTCCGCCGTCTATTCGTGGCATCGGCGGATTAGGCGGTGACCGCCCAGCCATTACCGCTGGCGCTCAACCCCGGGTGCCCATTGTAGTTGATGATGTGGCGCTTCCATCTGGGGAGGCGTCCAACATCGCCCAATCAAGCACATGGGATTTGGACAGTGTCGAGGTGGCGCGGGGTCCCCAGGCCACGAGTACGGGGCGGAACACACTTGGCGGAGCCATACGGGTCTTTACAAAGGACCCAAGTTTTGAGCGTGAAGGAGCGCTCCGCTTTCGGTTCACGGACCAATCCGAGCAGGGTATGGACTTTATGTTCAACACGCCCTTGATTGAGGACCAACTCGCGTTCCGGCTCACGGGTGAATACACAGGCGGCGACAGCTACATTACCAATCCATCTCCGTTGCCGTCTGGCTTGGATCCAAACGAGGAGAGCTATTCCAAACTGCGCGCGAAGCTTCTTTGGGAACCGTTATCGATACCGGGTTTGTCCGTCCTTCTCACCGCCGAAGACAGCCGAACACAAGGTCCCACGGAGGGCTTCTACAACGGTGATATCGATGATCTGTCGGTCACCGGGCTATTCGCGCTGTCATCTGCTTACGAAACAGTGGACCAGACTATTTTGTCTGCGCGCGCTGAATACGCACTTTCCAAAGGCACGACTATCGTGGCTCGCATGTCGAACCTGCAGAACGAACTGCTTTTCGCTGACACAGGCGAGTCGCTTGGACCTGGCTTCACTTTTGGCGAAACCGGCTTCGACAAGGATATTAGCGAAGCAGAAGTCTATGCCGTTTTTGAAAATCAGGGCATCGTCAAAAAAGGCGTCCTCGGACTGATACACACAGTCGAAGACGAAGTCGGTTTCAACCGTGGCGGCGTACTTGCTTTCAACCTCACAGGAGAAATTGAAAACACCGCGCTCTTTGGAGAAGTGGAAATCGATGCCGGAGGAATTGCGCCGGGTCTGTCTGTCATCGCAGGCGGTCGATTGGAAAGAGACAAGCGGACAAGAACCAGCTTTGACGAAATGGGCAACCTTGTTGGCACCGGTACATTTTCCGAAGAGGTGTTTTTGCCTAAACTTGGCTTACGCTACGCACCCAACGAAAACACGTTGTTGGGCTACACCTACTCCGAAGGGTTTCGCGGTGGCGGGCTTGATGTCGATCTTGGCGCCCCGTTTAGCGGCTCCGCTTACTCTTCGGTCGCCTTTGGCCCGGAATACGTGAAGCAACACGAGATTTCTGCCAAGACCACCACAATGAATGGCGCACTCGATTTAGGTGCAACAGCTTTCTTCTATCAGTGGGAAGATGCGCAAGTCTCAGGGGCGGCGAGCTATCCAATCAGCGGTGATGGTGCCATCGGCAACGTGCCGGAGGCTGAAGGGTATGGTCTTGAGCTCAACGCAGCATACCGCGCAACGCCAAATCTGACTTTCACCGGTGCGATTGGCTTGTTGGAGACCGAGATCACCAATGCAGGCGGCTTGGCCGGAGCACAAGGGCAAGAGCTGCCTTTGTCACCCAACACAACCGCCTCACTTGGTTTGGCATATCAGTCAAACAGCGGCTTTGATGCATCCGTAAAGGCGCGTTACGTCGGATCACAACAAGCGGCGCTGAACCAAAATGTGCTGGATAGCTTTACAGTGGTCGATCTGGCAGCAGGGTATCAGGTTGAACGACCAAATGGTCAGGCGTTCCGCTTTGACGCATATGTCGCGAACGTTTTTGATGAACGCTACGAGACCTTCAGCGAACCAAATGCTTTCGGTGGCCTTCAACAGGTTGGAAAGCCTCGCACAGTCGGTTTTTCGATGACCTGGACATTTTGAAAAGTGTGATGGGGGGCTACAGCCCCCTTTAAATCCTTTGTAGGGGACTATGCCGTGCGCTGGAAAATATTGACCGTTGTTGGCCTGCTCTACTCGGCCCAATTTATCCCCTTGTTTTTCGCTATTATGGCTCTGCCGATCATCTTGCGGCAAGAGGGGCATTCGGCGACGACAATAGGCCTCGTGCAGCTCGCAGCGCTGCCTTATGTTTTCAAGTTTCTCTGGGCACCTTTGATCGACCGGTTCAAGCTGGCGCGGGACCGATACAAATCGTGGATCGTCGCTCTGTCCGGAATTCACGTTCTTGCACTCGTGTTTCTCGCTTTGATAGACCCTGGTGGTAATCTCACGCTATTGTTCGTCGCGCTTTTCATCGCGACACTGTCGGTCAGCACACAGGACGTGGCGGTTGATGCGCTGGCCATCTCTCTCATGCGACCATCAGAACGCACGCTCGGGGCCACTTTTCAAAACGGCGGTGCTTATGTTGGAGCGGTTATTGGCGGCTTTGGCTTTTTGTACATTTACGGACAGATCGGGTGGTGGGCCGCTGTTATGGCCCAAGCGGTGTTGTTCGTTTTGCCACTGTTTTCCCTCACACTTGTTGAGGAACCGGCTCGCCTGCGCGGTGCACCGCCAGCAACGTTTCGCAATGCGATGCGGTTTTTCAAGCAAGCGCGCATCTGGCCTTGGATTGGTGTCCTCGCAACGATGCGGGTGCCGCTCATTTTGACCATGCTGCCTATGCGCCTGATGATGGTCGATCAAGGGATGAGCACGGAAGAAATTGCCGTTTGGTTTGGCCTGTTTGCGATGTGCGCCGGTGGTGGAGCGACGGCGATCTTTGGACCGCTTCTGCGGAACATGCCGCGGGTTCGAGCACTGTATCTTGTTGGCCTGATCAACATTCCGGTGTTGCTTGGCGTAGCCTACATCGCAGCGGCGTTCCCTCAAGAGATCAAATACGCCATAATTATCGGATGGGTCGCTATCGCAATCACCGATATCGTGATCTTTCGTGGAGCGATGGACAAAATCCGCCCTGAATTGCCGGGCTTCGACTTTTCCGTGCAAGTCGCAATCTACGCCATTATTCCAGGCTTCGCTGACCCGGTTATTGGGTATGTCATTGACACTCAAGGCTACCTACCCGCGTTCCTGGCAGCGATCCCTGCTGCTTTGATCCCGCTTGCTATCCTCTATTTCGCAATTGCACGGCTCAGCCAGTCCAATCAGGGGCTGGATGGTGGGCGCGCCGTGTCCACCGGCGTGATGCAAAGCAAAAACGCAGCGGCTCTCATCGATTGGTGTGAAGAGGAGTTCACCGGCCACGGCATCACTTGCACACGGCCCGAACCCGGCCTGTTGCGCATGGAAGAAATGGGATGTCTGGTTGATATGAAAGTCGTTGGCGACAGCGTCGATATCCTTGTAGACACGCCAAACGATAACTTTCTGACCTTTCTGCGGGAGGAGATTACTGAACATTTGGAGGAGTTCGATTTTGACGCTGCGCAGAGCCTGAAATGGACGGGGGGCATCAAGGTTGGGGAGTTACCTGCCAACTTCCGAATTCTGCGGGCCACCCGGCGGCAGCAAGTGTACCCCGGCCTGATCCGCGTAACGCTTGAAGGTATCGACGTGGAAGCAATGGTGCGCGACGGCATCCACATTCGGCTCATGATGCCCGAGAAGCGCGGCCGCAAGCCCGTTTGGCCGGTTGTGAACGAGAACGGTGGGATCACCTGGCCTCAAGGCGATGACAAACTCCACGCACGCTATGTGACAATTCGGGAAATACGTCCTGATGCACGAGAAATTGATGTTGATGTAGCCGTCCATGATGGCGGGTTGATTTCAGATTGGGCTGCATTGGATGGCGATGATCAAGAGCTTGGAGTCATGGGTCCTATGGGCGATTTCGAGCTTGAGCATACGAAGAATGTGGTCCTTGCAGGCGACACCACAGCGCTACCCGCGATGGCACGGTTGATCGAAAGCGTCGAAGGGCGCATCTCCGGCCATCTCTTTGCCGCCGCCCAGGATAGGGCGGCGCTAGAGGCATATCTGCCGAAATCCAATTTGCAGATCGAAGCGATGGACCCTGAAACATTCACCGATGAGATAGCAGACAAGGTTCGAGACTGTACGAGCGAACCCGTGAGCTATGGCTGGTTTGCGGGGGAGTTTAAGGCCGCCCAATCGGTCCGCACAGTGTTTAGGCAGGCCTTTGGCCTCGACAAGAAGACCCAGCTGAGCGTCGCGTACTGGAAAGCCGGAACACCTGGGCATCAGTCACGAGCACTTTGACCTAAAAATAGCGCACCACCGATTTTGAGTGGCAAGCACATGAAAATCGGAGAATCGAATGAAATCAATTTTGGCTGTAGTCGGTTTCATGGCATCCGCGGGTCTTGCACACGCTCAAGACACGCCGCCAAGCGACGGGATATCAGTTGAGCTGAACACGGTTAGCCAGGTTGAGACTGGGTGCCAGCTGACGTTTTTGACCTCTAGCGGGTATGAGCAAGGTGTTGAACAGGTAGTGTTCGAGACTGTGCTGTTCGGCACGGATGGGGCCGTGACGCTGCTGACGCTATTTGATTTTGGGTCTTTGCCGCCTGCGCGCCCCCGTGTCCGGCAGTTTGTGATCCCAGGGCAAGAGTGCTCGGCCCTTGGCCGTATCCTTATCAACGGCGTAACCACCTGTTCCGTGCCCGGCCAGGATGATGGGGCCTGCGCAGCTGGCCTTACGGTCTCCTCACGCACAGATGTCGAGCTGATCGGATGACCGAGATGTTCGAGTTGATGCGCCAGATCGCTGATCTGGGCGGCCCGGTTATCCTAATCCTGATCGGCGCATCGATCTATGTGCTGGCGGTCGCACTTTACAAGTTCCTGCAGTTCCGGGTCGCAGGTGTTGGTCGCCACAAGGCGCTGCATGAGGCGGTGGATGCCTGGGATGCGGGCGACAGAGGCGCAGCGGCATCAAATCTAAAGCACTCCAAAAGTTACCTCGTGCCAGTCATCGAAATGGCGTTCCAGTGCACACACGAAGACAATGACCGTTTGGTCACCGAAGCCGAGCGCCGCTTTGCCAAGCTGGAACGCGGATTGCGCTCGATCGAGAATGTGGCTCAGCTTGCGCCGCTCCTCGGTCTCTTCGGCACGGTACTTGGCATGATCCAGGCCTTCCAGGCGCTGCAGGAGGCCGGCAGCCAGGTGGACCCGTCCATCCTTGCAGGCGGGATCTGGGTGGCCCTGATGACCACGGCCGCCGGTCTTGCCGTCGCCATGCCTGCATCACTGATCCAT
>JBCBHE010000081.1:0-5235 GCA_038526085.1 Pseudomonadota bacterium
GTACTCAACCCCGTCGCGGTGCGGGCGGTTATCGCCTTCAAACCGCCAGGTGTAAGCGGTGTCGCACCATGTGCAGGCAAGGTTGCAACGCGAAAGGCGGATGAATGCGACCGGAGTTCCGGCGCTTGGGCCTTCGCCTTGCAATGAAGCGAAGATCTCCGGGCCGCCGGCATCGTCAGTCGCAAGAACTAGATCGGCCATGAGCGACGCCAATGGTTTGAGAGGGTTAGTTGAGACATGGACCGCATGTTACACAGTCCAGAGGGCACAATTCGATCGATCACAGACGCGAATTCTGATCGATCTATCCGATCTTGAAGCAGTGTTTGGAATGTGGCGGCTATCATTTGGACGCCTATGGCACGAAACAGGGCCGTAGGAAATTTTTGGCCTTCGCTTGACGCAATGCGCTGCAAAGTGCTGACTTCAATCCCAGCCGGCAGGATCAAGCGCCAGGAGCTCTGACAATTGCGCGTATAGTTCTGGCTCTTCGCTGTGCAGGGCGACCGGCCTTTCGAAGAAGGTCACAATAGCTTCAGCGAAGAACTCTTCGTGGTTTGTTGCGCCATACGGATCAATCAACGTGTGATGCCCACGCTCAACCCGCTCCACATGCTCACCGTAAGCGTCCAACATCGCCTTTTCCCATCCCGCATAGGCCTGCCCTTTGCGCAATATGGGGATGCCATTGGTGTGACCGGTCAAGGCGTCCAACTGGTGCGCGAATTCATGAATCACGACATTGTGACCGTCTTCCGCATCGAGACCACCGTGCAGCGCATGGTCCCATGACAGGACAACCGGCCCGCGCGCCCAGCTTTCGCCGAGCGTCGAATGCCTGTCTTCATGGACGACATAACCGTCATGACTGTCACGATGCGTGAGAAAAGCCGATGGGTAGATCAGAATGGTTCTGAGCGTTTCGTACCAGGCCGGACTGTTTACAATCAGAAGGCAGGCCTGCGCCGCGATGGAAAGCCGCATGGCGTCACTGACTTCAAGATCATTCTCGCCGTGAAACGTCACCTGATCGAGGAAGAGATTGACCTTCCCTTCGAGCGTGAGCCGCAAAGGCTTGGGCAAACGGCGCACCAGCGGCACCAGCCTCTCGACAATGGCCCGCTGCTCTGGCGTGAGCGGCGTTGCCAGAATGGTTTTGCGCTTTTGAAGCCGCAGATATCGGCGGCCATACAGCACCGCCGCGATAAGCAGGGGTATGCTAAGGATGATCCACGGGGCCATGAGCTACAGGTAGGATCGCACTTGCGACTTCGGTAGGGGGAGGACCGTCCCTGTAGCGAAAAGCGGACCTTCCGCTTGCGACCCAATTGCGGACTGTCAGAAACGCGGTCGAAGGTTGTTCAGTAGATCGCTGTCGCTGCACTACCTGATTTCGCGATGACACGAAATTGTCTAGGCGTGAGGCCCGTTGAGTGCCGAAATTGACGCGTGAGCGCACTTTGGTCGGAGTAGCCAGCCGCAACTGCTACTTCGGCAATCGAGATAGCAGTTTCAGACAAAAGTTGCTGAGCCAGATCGACGCGCTGTTTAATGATCCACTGACCTAAGTTAAGGCCAAACACTGCCCGAAAGCGCTGGTTGAGCTTAAACTGCGACATGCCGGTCAAATTTACGATTTGTTGGATCGATTGGAGGCCTTCAAGGTTATCGAGAGTCCATTCTACTATGCTGGCAACCTCATCATATTCGGAACGCGACATGTTGGGAGAACGGATATCCTGAGAGATGCCGACCACGCCTATCACTTGGGCTACGTCGCTTAAGACAGGATGTTTGCTGGTGAGGCACCATCCCACAGTCTTGTTCGCATAGACGTGCATCTCCAATTTCTGTGTGATGCTGCGCCCCGTCAAGACTACTGACATATCCTGCCGCTCATAGCTCTTACCCAAATTCTTGCCGAAGAGTTCAGATGGCGACTGACCAACAAGCGATTCCTTGCTCGCCAAACCCGACCTTACGACAAGTGTTTGATTGACCGCCCTGTAGCGGCCGATCCGGTCCTTGGCGAAGAACACCACGTCGGGCAGCTGGTCATAGAGCTCCGTGACCACCCCAAGATCGACACATCTAAAGCCCGCATCTGTCATTGAACACCTATGGCATTTTTATACCAAAATTTAAATTCAAATTACTCGACCAAGCAATACAGCCTGTGGAGGGGCGCGTACTTTCCCACCATCAGATTGGCGCAGAAAACCATGCGGCGTTGAGCTTTGGCGGAGAGAGAATGAACAATTCTGCAGATGTATTTTCCGGGTGCATGCCTGCACTCATGACTCCGTGCAATGCCGATGGCGTCGTCGATCTTGACGCTCTTGTCCGGAAGGGCGCAGAGCTGATTGATGCCGGAATGTCTGCGCTAATCTACTGCGGGTCGATGGGTGACTGGCCGCTCCTTACTGACGAACAACGGATGGAGGGTGTGGCACGACTGTGTGATGCTGGCCTGCCCGTCATTGTCGGAACCGGCGCGCAGAATTCAGCGCGGGCTGTCACATTGGCGACGCATGCGCAAGACGTGGGTGCGTCCGGCTTGATGGTCATTCCTCGTGTGCTGTCACGAGGAAATGCTCCGGATGCTCAACGCTCGCATTTTGCCGATATTCTGAATGCTGCGCCGAACCTTCCAGCTGTGATCTACAACAGCCCGTATTATGGCTTTGAGACGAAGGCCGATCTATTCTTCGATCTGCGCACACGCCACTCCAACCTGGTTGGCTTTAAGGAATTCGGCGGCGCACAGGCGATGAGATGCGCGGCTGAGCATATCACGTCTGCAGACCCAGACATCGCGCTCATGGTTGGGGTGGACACCCAAGCCTATCACGGTTTCGTGAACTGCGGGGCGAACGGCGCCATCACCGGTATTGGCAATGCGCTTCCGCGAGAAGTCCTCCGGCTGGTCGAGCTATGCGAGCAAGCGGCTCGCGGAGATGCTGAGGCGCGCGAGCTTGCGTGGGAACTGGACAAGGCGCTCCATGTTCTCGCAACCTTCGATGAGAGCCCGGATCTTGTGCTCTACTACAAGCATTTGATGGTTCTGGAGGGCAACCCGGAATACACCTACCAGCTTCATGCAAGTGATGTTCTGCCTGCACCGCAGCGCGCATACTTGGAAGCGCAATGGAAGTTGTTCCGAAACTGGTGGGACAGCTGGCCGGGAGCGGCCTAAGCCATGCGTGCGATCGACTCCCACACAGGTGGGCAACCGACGCGAGTAATCGTCGACGGAGGTCCCGATCTTGGAAGTGGCTTGCTAGCGGATCAGCTTAAGTATTTGGCCGAAGAGCATGACGACTTCAGGCGTCGAACAATCCTGCAGCCGAAATGCTCCGAGGAAATGGTTGGGGCCTTGCTGTGCCAATCACCCAATCCAGACTGTGCCTTTGGGGTCATCTTCTTCAACAATGCTGGCTATCTTGGAATGTGTGGCCATGGCACAATCGGCCTTGCGGTTACGCTCGCTTTTCTCGGGCGGTTGTCGCTTGGCCATCATCTCATTGACACGCCAAGCGGCATTGTTCGCGTAGAACTGAGGTCCAACAATGAAGTGACCGTCGAAAACGTCCCAAGCTATCGATTGCACAAGGATATTGGTCTCTGGGTTGAAGGTGTTGGCAAAATCTCAGGTTCGGTTGCTTGGGGCGGGAATTGGTTCTTCCTTGCCGACAAGTGCCCGGTCGAATTTTCCCGTGACAACATCCCTGAGCTGACGGATGTCGCCTCTGCAATCAAACGAGGCCTGGTGGAGAACGCGATCTTTGGTGCAGATGGCGCGGAGATTGATCACGTCGAGTTCTTTGCTCCAAGCCGGGAAGCAGAGGTCGATAGTTGCAATTTCGTTCTTTGCCCGGGCCTTGCCTATGACCGCTCTCCTTGCGGCACAGGCACCAGTGCAAAGATTGCGTGCCTTGCCGAAGATGGAACCC
Organism: Pseudomonadota bacterium; assembly: GCA_038526085.1. Classification (GTDB taxonomy): domain Bacteria; phylum Pseudomonadota; class Alphaproteobacteria; order Rhodobacterales; family Rhodobacteraceae; genus Yoonia. The sequence goes on from JBCBHE010000081.1 coordinate 3,954, forward strand.
TCATGCCAGGCGAAGAGTGGGTGCAAGAGAGCATCATGGGTAGCCGCTTTGTCGGTTCCTATCGCCGCGGTGATGACGATGAGGTCATTCCCTCGATTACGGGTAGCGCGTATATTGTGGGCGACATTGAGCTCATCGAGCAAACTGGTGATCCCTTTGCGCATGGGTTCGCTTCATGACTCCCAGTTCGTCACAATCTGTTGTAATTATCGGCGGCGGAATAGTCGGGATCGCCTGTGCCCACTATCTCAACGAAGCAGGGCACAGCGTAACAATTCTTGAGAGCGGCACGATGGCGGGTGCATGCTCATACGGGAATTGCGGATATATATGCCCTAGTCATGCGCTTCCCTTGGCTGAGCCATCAGCGCTGCGAGAAGGATTTGCCTCGCTGCTTGATCCCTCGGCCGCGTTTCGGGTCAAGCCGAGGCTCGAGCCTGCATTCATCAATTGGATGTGGCAATTCGCGAGGCGATGCACGCACTCGACCATGCTTGAGAACGGTCGCCATCTCCATGCCATCCTGCAATCGTCAATGACCGAATACACCCATTTGGTCGCCGATAAGATCGAGGGGAGCGAATGGAAACAAACCGGGCTGCTTTACGCCTTCAAGAATACCAAGGCAGCCGATGGTTTCGGCAAGACCGCCAAGATCTTGCACGAAACCTATGGCATCAGATCGAACTGGCTGCACGGCGCAGAGCTCGCTTCATTCGATGGCTCACTATTGCCCGGTCTTGAGGGAGGTTTCCACTTCCCCGATGATGCGAATGTAAGGCCCGACGGTCTGACATCAGGGTGGATCGAACTCTTGCGAAAGCAAGGCGTTAGGATTGTCGATGAATCACCCGTTGAACGGATAGAAAGAACCGGGTCCAAGATCACATCGGTCGCCACATCGAAAGAGCAATTCTCGGCTGACCACTATGTGTTGGCGGCTGGCGCGGTGAGTGGCCAGCTCGCCAAGATGTTCGGCTCCGCTCTCCCAATAGAACCTGGCAAAGGCTATTCCATCACGATGGAGCGGCCGGATCGGGCACCAAAAGTGCCAATGCTCTTTCCAGAACATCACGTTGGTGTCTCTCCCTTTGAAAGTGGTTTCCGCGTCGGTTCAATTATGGAGTTTGTCGGGTTCAATAAGACGATTCCTCAGTACCGGCTTGATCAACTTCGACACGCGGCCTCTCAAGCTCTGGTGGGAGAGCGGCCAGCGGCCCATCTGGAGCACTGGTATGGATGGCGTCCCCTGACCCGGGACAGCCTGCCCAGCATCGGTTCA
>JBCBHE010000082.1:0-4675 GCA_038526085.1 Pseudomonadota bacterium
TACCCACGGAACCATTGGTGGCCGGTCAAACGCTGACATGGGGTGACGTGACGGTTGCAGGCGCGGGATCGTTGACGATTGAATTGGTCGCGCGTGTCGGACCGAATGCGCCAGTCGGTGATCTGGTCAACACGGTGCGGGCATTGGACACGGCGACCGGCCAAGCCCTTGCGACGCCGGCGACGGCGACGGTGCGGCGGAACCCTGAAGCTGTGTTTGATTGTTCTGACATCATCGGGAAGGTCTTTGATGACCGCAACTTTGATGGGTATCAGAATGCCCCAGAGGCCCATGGTACGTTCAGTTCCCGCGGTCATGACATCACGAACCAAGATATCTTCGTGGATGGCAAAGGCGGCAAGCTGACGGCACCGCCGCCGCCAAGCAGCGAACCGGGTTTGCCGAACGTCCGCTTGGTCACGCCAACAGGGACGATCGTTACAACGGATGAATACGGTCGCTATTCTATCCCCTGTGCAGAACTGCCGGGTGGGTTTGGGACGAACTTCACGCTGAAGCTTGATGATCGGTCATTGCCAACAGGCTACCGTGTCACAACCGAAAACCCACGCACGATGCGGGTGACGGCTGGGATCATGACAGAGATGAACTTTGGTGCCGCTTTGGGCCGCGTGGTTGATGTCGATCTGACCGCCGCCGCCTTTGGGGCTGACAATGCCCCGGTGGAGCGGTTGGATCAGGGGATCACCCGGGTCTTGCAGCAAATTGCAAGCGAACCTTCCGTGTTGAGGATCTCTTACTTCTCGAACGGGGAATCCCGCGATGTGATCAAGGACCGCCTGGATCAACTCGAAGCCAAAATAAACGCCCGCTGGCGCAACATCGGCGACTACCGTCTGATTGTTGAGCGCGACGTAAAGTACTTGCAGTAGGGTAGGGGACAGGACCATGACATACACTTCGCACAAAGTGATCCTTCTCAGTGCCACTGCACTTGGTCTCGTGCTTGCGGCAACCGGCCAAGTGTCATCGCAAGACATTGATGCCTGTGCTGCGCTAGAAAACGGGGCGATCGAAGACCAATGTGTCCAGGCGAATGCTGGGGATGTGGTGACCATCCCGACGGGCCGCCAAACAGAGCCAGAGGTGACCCCGATCACCAACGACGCTGGCTTCTCGATCTCTCTTGATGGGGAGCCGGTCGACAGCGACCCAACAATTGAAGATCAAGTGCGCTTGGTTGATTTGGCCCTCGCCGATGCAAACGTCCAGGTCACGTTTGATGGCTTTGACCCGACCACGCGCCTGGCGGTGGAAACCGTCGGCGCGCCCCGCGCCTATGCAGCGGGGGAGTCTGTCACACTCCAAAGCGAAACCAACTACCCGGCCTTTATTGCGCGCGGCGAGTTTAGGATCATCGACCGGGGTGCGATCGGCGGGCCGCGTCTGGCAGGTGTTGTGCCGGTTGAGGCGAACGGCCAGGCTGTTGTGACTGTTCCGGCAGGAACCGACATTGTTGTTGTGCACCGTGTCTATGACGCACGCGGACGATTTGACGAGACGGATGCTTTGCCATTGGGGCAAGCGGATGATCGCGGTTTGCGGTCAGATGTCGCAGAACTGGCAGATACGGCTGCGGTGCAGAACATCAAGGTCAATGGTGGGGCCGTCACGGTCTATGCCGAAAACCTGGCGTCTGGCGCAACCTTGCAAGCCTTGGGTGCGTCTGCGCGCCCTGATGCCTCTGGCGCGGCTGTGATCCAGCGGATTTTGCCGGCAGGGGATTACGATGTTGATGTGTCCGTGAACCACGCGTCCCAGGGCACGCGGTTGACCCGCCCGGTCGAAGTGCCGGGGGCGGAATGGTTTTATGTCGGTGTTGCAGACCTGACGTGGTATCAGAACGGACGCACCAATCAGACAAACTCAGAAACCACAGGCCGCTTGCAATACTACGTTGATGGCGAGACTGCGGAGGGTGTGCAGATCACCTCATCGCTGGATACGGGCGAGGAGGAACTTGATGAGATCTTCCAGCGGCTCGATGAAAAAGACCCGCGCTCAGTTCTTGACCGGATTGATCCGGAGGACAGCTATCCGACCTTCGGCGACGATAGTGAGATCGAAGACGACACGCCAACATCGGGCAAGTTCTATCTGCGGATCGCCAAGGACGACAATTTTGTCGTCTGGGGTGACTATAAATCCACTGTGGACGGCAACACCTTTGTGCGCAATGAGCGCAGCCTGTATGGCGCACAGGCCGTAGTGAACTCTGCTGCCAGCACAGCAGACGGCGAACCGCGCGTCTCCGCTGAGATTTATGCCGCTCAACCCGAGCAGCTTGTCGGCCGAGAGAGCTTCCAAGGCACAGGAGGGTCTGTCTACTTCCTGCGTCGCCAAGATATCTCTCCGGGGACAGAGACACTGACCGTGGAGTTGCGGGACGCCGACACCGGCCGGGTCATTGACCGCCAGTCCCTGGTGCCGGGGCGCGATTATGAAATCAACTATCTGCAGGGTGTGATCACGCTCACCAAGCCGCTGACATCCTCAGTGAACACGAACCTGGTGCAAACCAACCCGGGCGGCGATCAAAACGTCAATCTGGTGGCGCAATACGAGTTTACGCCAACCACGTCTGATGTGGACGGCTTCTCATATGGGGGGCGCGTCGAAGGCTGGGTGAATGATCAGCTGCGCCTTGGCCTGACTGCGACAAGCGATGATACGGGCACAGCGGACCAGCAGGCGCTTGGCTTTGACGCGCGCTATCAGATTGGTGCCAACAGCTTTATCCAGCTTGATTGGGCCCGCAGTGAAGGGCCTGGGTTTGATCAGGACTTCTCGCTTGACGGTGGTTTGACGATCAACGGCACCAGCGCCGCAGACGGAACAGGTGAGGCTGTGCGCCTGGCGGCCCAAGCCGACCTGCGTGACCTGGGCTATGGCCGCGATGGTGTTGTGGGTGGCTACTTTGAAAAGCGCGAAGAAGGGTTCTCTTCGCTCGACTACCAAGTCACCGACGCAACCGGTGACGAGCAGTTGAGCGGGGCCTACGCCCGTGTCGCCGCAACCGATGATGCCCTGGGTTATGCGGTCTATGCCGATCTTTATGAAAACGATGTAGGCGATGAAAAGACCGAAGTGGGTGCAGAGGTCGAAGGTGCGATCAGCCCAGACCTGTCGTTCAAGCTGGGCGCGGAATACTTGGATGAGACCCGCGGTACCGTGGATGGCGACCGGATCGATCTGGCGGGGCGCCTGACTTATGCCGTGAACGATACGCTTTCCGTCTATGGCTTTGGCCAAACCACTGCGACGGCGGACGGTCTGGATGACTACGACCGTGCCGGGGTGGGTGTGATTGCGGCGCTCACCGATGAATGGTCTGTCGAAGGCGAGATCTCTGACGGGACAGGTGGGGTCGGGGGCCGCGCGACGGCCAATTACAGCGATGGTGCGGGCAACAGCCGCTACTTTGGCTATGAGCTTGATACGGGGCGTGCTGTTGAGGCGGGCGTCTCGCGCAGCGACAACGGCGGAAAATACATTCTTGGCGGGCGCCAGCAGGTCAACGACCGTGTCTCGCTTTATGGAGAGAATACCTACGATATCTTTGATCGGGATCGTACGCTCACCTCAGCTTATGGTTTGGAATATGTCGCCACGGACTTCTTAACCTATGATGCGGCCATTGAAATTGGCCAGGTCAACAGCGACGACGACGGCGATCTGGATCGCACCGCACTGAGCTTTGGGATGCGCTACGATGATGCGGCGCTGCGGGCGAGTGCGCGGGTCGAACTGCGCCGGGACGCGGCAGAAGAGGGCTCCAGTCACAACGACTTTGACGCGATCTACTTCAACGCCAACGCGCGCTACAAGATCGACGAAGAACAACGCTTGCTGCTGTCCTTCGCGAGCGCCAATAGCGACACCGACGGCAGTTCTGTTCTGGATGGGCGATTGATTGATGCCTCGATCGGTTATGCCTACCGACCGATCTTAGATGAGCGTCTGAACGTATTAACGCGCTATCGCTATCTTGAAGACACCTTTGGCCAGGAAATCGACGGGGTGGAAGGATCGCGCGCCCAGCAAGAAAGTCATGTGTTCAGTCTTGAGGGCAACTATGACCTGACACGCAGCTGGACGATTGGCGGTAAGATCGGTGGGCGGTTGTCCGAGACGGCAACCACAGCAGGTGACCCCTGGGTCAGCAACGACGCCTACCTGGCTGTCATCAACGCGCGATATCACCTCGTCCACAACTGGGACGTCTTAATCGAAGCCCGCCACCTGAACTTGGTTGATGCTGAGCTTTCTGAGACTGGTGTCCTCGGGGCGGTCTATCGACACGTCGGCAATAACGCAAAGGTCGGGGTCGGCTACAACTTCTCCAACTTCTCAGACGATCTCACCGACCTCAGCCAAGATGACGAAGGCGCCTTCATCAACATCATCGCAAAGTTCTAAGCTCAGCATAGCGCGCCGATCGACCAGCACTCAGGCGGGGGCAATTTGTCAAGAGTCGCAAAAAGCGCCAATCGTTTGATCTGCTTGCGCATCTCTGGACGTGTCGCGGTTTGATGCCGCCCCACGTGCTCGTTTAGGCCACTTTCCGTTCGAAAGCGACGGGGCTTTTCCAGTAAATCAACGGCTTCTACAATCCACGAAGGTGGCACTCAGCATTGTACTGGAAAAGCCCCGT
>JBCBHE010000083.1:0-4612 GCA_038526085.1 Pseudomonadota bacterium
TAGAGACGGCTGCGTCCCGGTCTGTCCAGTCTTGGTCGGCCAGGACCCGTTCGAAGACGGACAGATAGTCTTTTTGCCACGCCAGAAAGCCGGGCGTGACGGGTGCCCCGTGCCCCACGTAAAGCACGGCATCTTCTGCCAATTCCAAACGGATCCCGTCGAGAGCGGCGCGCCATTCTGGATTGGTGTTATCCGCCATATAGCGATGCATCAGTCCATAGGCGAGGTCACCAGCGAACACCCTTTGCTGTTCGCCTTTGAGGACAAACATACTGTCGTGGAAAGACTCGGCCGGTCCGATATCGCGCACTTCGAAGTCTAGTCCCGCTCCGAATGACACGTTTCCTCCGTCTCGAACGATTTCGTTTGGAAAAACGCGATTGCTTGGCCACTCAGCACCGAACATGCCGCCGATGATGGCGTCCTTTGTTGCGTCATCACGTCTTGCGATGTCGCGCACGCCTTCAACAGAAACGATGGGAACATCCAGACCATCTGTCAAATTGCCGAGACCGGCATAGTGATCGGGATGCGCATGTGTCAGCAACACGCCTTGCAAGGGTTTGCCGATGGCATCCACTTTCTCGCGTAATGCGCGGGAACTGCTTTGCGTGAGCGTTGCATCGACAACCACGACGCCTTCGGCCCCCTCAACAATATACGCGTTGACAGGAAACGGTGCGGCTTGCTCGAAGCGGGTTATTTTGGTTGCGCTTGGCAGGCCTTGGGCAACCGACTGTCCCGCGAACATGCTCGCGGCGCCAGTCACAAGACCGGTTGAAAGCAGTTGGCGTCTGTTCAACCCTGGGAATGGAGATTTTGACATGACATTTCCTTTCATCAGATGGCGGCAAGGACGCCGCCAACGTTGTGAGGAAGATATCGGTAGCTTTTGTTATTCTTCAAATTGATTGTTGATATAGAAATTATTGTTGTTACCTATAGCCAATGTCTTTGCCAAGAAAACTCGACCTAAACCTGTTGCGGGTCTTTGACGTGCTGATGGAAGAGCGGAATGTCACGCAGGCCGCACGGCGTCTGAACATGTCGCAGCCCAGTTGCAGCAATGCGCTGGAACGTTTGCGAAATGCGTTGGATGACAGAATTCTCGAGAGACAAGGCCATAACATGGTGCCCAGCCGCTTTGCCGAAGCCTTCTGGCCAAGGGTACGGCAGTCCTTGAGCGATCTTGGAGCGGGATTGACAGAGCTGCAAACCTTCTCACCGGAGGCAATCACGGGACATCTGAGGATTGGGATGGATCCCTATTCCAACGCGGCGTTTGGCGCTAGGATTTCATCTCGGCTTCTCAATGAAGCTCCCAACGCACGGATCAGTATCCTGCCTATCGACGTCAATAACATCGAAGGTGCAGCCAGCCATTTAGACATCATCATCGGTACGATATGGTCGGAGCAAGCAGGTATTGAAAAAGAGGAGGTCCTCGAGGAGGAGGTCGTGGTCGTGAGGGGTCGGGGGCGACTGGAAAAAACTGGGGCTGCTCCACTGGACTTGGAAGCTTACGTGAATGCGCGACATTTATTGCTTTCAGACAAGGGCATTGTCCCCGGCTATGTCGATGCGGCATTGAAGGCCCTCAGCAAGACCCGTCAGACGTATCTTGCGGCACCGCATTATCAAACTCTGTCTTCAGTTCTAAAGGATACAGATTGCGTTGCCACGATCGGTCGGTCGCTGGCGGTGCAACTGGCTCCGCAAGACGGTCTTGAAATCTTTGAGCCGCCACTTTTTCTCAACCCATTCACCATCGGGTGCGCATGGTATGGCCGCGAAGCTAAATCACAGCAATTGATGTGGTTGCGCCAGTTGTGCCGACGTGTGCTGCAGCCCGGAAAAACGTGAAGCGCGTTGCAAGCATTTGGCAACAGCGTCCACGCAATCGCGGCGAATGTCCGCAAAGCGGGCTGCGACAGCCGTATCGTGACGGTAGGTTGAAGGTCCGGAAAGGACCGTCCCTACTGGTGGCGGGCACAGCCGCAACTGAAAATGATGCATCCATTCGGTATGATCGGTTCCGATGCAAGGCGACGTCAGGCGTTAAGCCATTGCTTTGCCAATCAATGTAAATAGAGCGTTGACGTAAGGTGTTCTTTCCGCACCTTCGGAAATTTCTAGTGCCGCCCGGTCAAAGGCAGCCGACAAAACATTGGTTAGCGCGTTAAGATCTGCCTCAGCTATGTTCGGCATAGCTGATCGGAGACCGTCCTTGAGCTCTTCGCTCCCTTCGGGTTTTGTCAACGCCACCGCCTCCGAAAACCCCAAGATGGACGGTGCATCAGACAACAAGATCTTGGCCCGCCCAGGCACTGCCATAGCATCAAAGTATGCGTTAGTTCCCACGATCATTGCTTGTTCGGGATCGTTTACTTCGCGGGTGGCTTCATCGATAAACTCCCCGATCGCTTTTGCCTCTTTTATAGCTAAGGCACGGAACAAATCCGTTTTATCTTCAAAGTGATGGTAAAGCGCACCCCGCGTTACACCAGCTTTCCCGACCAGCGCTGGTGTCCCAGTTTCTGCAAATCCCTTGCTTACGAACAACTCCCGCGCTGCTGAAATCAGTGCCGCCCTCGTTTCCGCGCGTCGTTCAGCCTGTGTGCGCCGGGCGGGCGCGGTGCCCTTTGAGTCACGCATTGTGGAGTCTTCCTCTTTTGTTCAGCTTGCCAATACTACATATAAATACATCTTGCATGTTTTTTCGAGTTACGTTACATACAGAGTGTATCTAAAAGCGAAATGGTGTCCCAAATGAAAATTTCACAATTCTACCCACTGATCCAAACCCATGATGTTGAGGCCACAGCCGCCTTCTACATGAAGAATTTTGGGTTCAAGGCGATGTTCGAAAGTGACTGGTACTTCCACCTGCAAAGCAAGGCTGACGACGCGATCAACATCACCGTTTTGCAAGCGGATCACGAAACCATCCCCGATGGTGCAAAGGGTGTAACCAAGAACCTCATATTGAGCTTTGAGGTCGATGATGTTGATGCCGAAGACACACGTTTGCGAGCAGCAGGTTTGGAACTCGTTCAGCCTCTTAAAGATGAACCTCATGGCCAGCGCCACGCGATTTACCGAGATCCAAACGGGATTATGATTGATGTCATTACCCCAATCGAGCCTAGCGCAGAATTTTTGGCTGCGTATGCAGATGAAGCGCTTCCGAACTAGTCTTCAAAGCATCTCTTCCCGCTAGGTATCCCCGAAGTTTGTTGGCAATGAAGAGCATAGCGGCCGTTGGTCTCAATTCTTCCAGTGGCCGTTTTGTCCGCACTGCGGCCATGGAAGCACGTGCACAAACGTCAGTTTAAACTGGACTTTTCTTAAAGATGAAGTTGCGACTGTCTAAAGCGCATCCAAAACGAACCACAAGACGACCGCGCTAGCGGCCAGCGGGAACGCTAGCCGATTGAAGGCTGTGCTTGTCCGTATCGATAGATGGCTGATCGGGCTGGATAGCCGGTTACCATCATTCCGCAATTCGAACGTGCGGCGTCCTTTGTCGGTGAGCCGGACATTGCTGACGGCCTTCGCCGTAAAGTCTGCCGTGATGATCCCATCATCGGCCATCAGCATCAAATTGTGCTCTGCTTCCGTCCAGCTCACTTCAAGGTCAGCGAGTGGATCGAAATCTGGGCGGCCGAAAAAGGTTTCAAGGTCGCTTGCGATGGGTGCGTCAACAAGATCAAAGGAGCCAACTGCGGACGCTATCAAGCTGTGCCGCGCATATGTTGGCGCAGGTCCGTAAGCGCCAGACTGCAGCTGCTTCAGTATCTTGTCCCACAAGAGGATATTGCGCATTTGGAAACCTTCGCATTGTAAGACTGCTCTATTTCAGCACGCAAAATCGACAGAAGTTGGAAGTTTCTGTGGTTTTGCTCCGGTGCTAGTCGTCGATCCTGGAGTTATCAGTACGCGGACGAGCGAGCGCTTAGCGGAAATCAATATCCCTATGTTTGTGCTCAGCCTTGGCGATCCTGGTACAATCCCCGCTGGAGTCGAGGCACGCCAAGCTGCATGATGATCCCCGGCGCACAATACAGCTTGGCACACGACGCGATGCATTTCAGCTTTCTGGCAGAGTGCAAAATGGCTGGGCCAAGTATCCCGAAAATGAAGGTGAGTTGGATCCACTTTGCGATGATGCCCCCGTCCGTTACAGCGTTTTTTCGGCGACAATTACTGGCTACCTTCGTAGCGGCACCTAGCCAAGCGGCCATTGAGATCGTGCATCCCAATGACCGTTTTGTCCGCTCAGCCGACCTTGGATGCAGTTATAAGCCTGTTGAACCCGACAAGATCCGTCAGATGACCGCTGAGAGCCCAAATTGAACCTCGATGGCCGACTGCAATTTAGCGAAGCATCAGATAGGCGCCCGCTAGTAGCAGGATAGCAGCCGCAATTCGTGATGAATCGATGCTTCTGACCGAAGCATCAAAAAGACCGAAATGATCGATAAGCAGTCCCACCAGAAGCTGGCCGACAACAACCATTGCAATCGCTGACGTTGCTCCCAGTCTTGCAGGTGGCTTCGCTGTAGGCGCGCAGGCTCAAATCGCAGGTTCCATGGGCAATCGAATTGGTGGT
>JBCBHE010000084.1:0-4380 GCA_038526085.1 Pseudomonadota bacterium
CGCCGGAGAAGTGTTGCGGAGTGCCGGGGAAACCATTCAATCGGTTCGTCCTGGAATTGATGTTGAAGTGTCCCGCGAACCGGTGGGACCCATAGCGATCATCACTCCGTGGAATTTCCCCATCGCAATCCCGGCATGGAAGATTGCGCCCGCATTGGCATTCGGGAATACGGTCGTGTTCAAGCCAGCCGAGCTCGTGCCCGGAAGCGCCTGGGCCCTTGCCGAAATCATCTCTCGGGCCGGACTACCGAAGGGTGCCTTCAACTTGATCATGGGTGAAGGTGCAGAGATCGGAACGCCTCTCTTGCATGATCACAGGATCAAAGCCGTGAGCTTTACAGGTTCTACCAAAACTGGGGCAATTGTTGCCGGGGCGTGCAGCGCTCGCAATGCGCGATACCAGCTCGAGATGGGTGGAAAAAACCCATTGGTCGTCCTCAATGATTGCGACCTCGAAAATGCAGTAAACTGTGCAATCCAAGGAGCTTACTTTTCGACCGGGCAACGCTGTACGGCTTCTTCTAGGTTGATTGTTGAGGCGGGAATTCACGACGAATTTGCCGAAAAGCTCACAAAGCGTATCGACAGCTTGACCATTGGCGGCGCACTTGCCGACGACACACAGATTGGTCCCGTGGTGGATCAAGCTCAACTGGAAAAGAACCTTCGATATGTTGAGATTGGCAAGAACGAGGGCGCCGAACTGGCCACAGGAGGCGAAGTGCTGGAGCGCGGCACGCCTGGATTCTTTCAGAAACCAGCTCTCTTCGTTGCTACCGACAATGCTATGCGAATAAATCAGGAAGAGGTTTTTGGCCCCATCGCTTCGGTAATCAAGGTCGCGGAATTCGACGAAGCCATAGCGGTCGCCAACAATACAAACTTCGGTCTATCTGCTGGCATTTGCACCAACTCGCTTCGGTCAGCGTCGCGATTCAAACGGTTGAGTGAAGCAGGAATGGTGATGGTCAATGCGCCGACAGCTGGCGTTGATTACCATGTTCCTTTTGGCGGCACGAAGGGTTCGAGTTTTGGGGCCCGCGAACAGGGGTCCTACGCCAGAGATTTTTACACCGCGCTCAAGACCGCCTATACTTTTGCATAGGGCATGGGTTACCTCTGCTTTCACCCTCATAAGCTGCCGTTGTGCGGCATTGTAGCGTGTTCTGGAGACCGACTTGGCGACTAGAACGGTTTTGACGCTAGGAGCAGCTGGGCACCCAACTACCCAGTTGCAGCCAGTTTCCGTCAGTCGTTTGAGAAGGCGTGCTTCTTCAGCAACCACCAAATGCCAACAAGCCAAGCCGCGATCAAAATATGAAATAGGTGCCAACTCGTATCTGCACTAAGAATGCTCGACTGGCGGACAAACAACAGGTTTGCGAGGAAGATTGCGACCACAGCCGCTCTCAGCAACCGTTGTACGACGCTTGGAGCTGGCCACGCTGCACTCGCGATAATCGCGATGAGCAGCCAAACCGTGAATAACGGCACAGTCGCTTCGCGTGCGATCATCCCTGACACCAGAGTTACCACCGCAAGGGCGATGGCGACGGTCAAGCGCCATCCAGTCCAACTCTTCCCTGGAGCCATCACGAGTTGCATTGCGACCAATGCCATAGCAGTCGCCCCGCCCACTTGTGAAAGGGTCTGGTGAATAGGAGCAAGTTCTTCGATCTGCCCAAACCCAAAGCGAGTTACGCCAATTGCCGCAGCGGCGCTGAAGATAGCAATTCCGAGCGCACCGAACCACATCCCACGCCGCGTCAATTGAAAAACGACCCATAGACCAACCAACACGATTAGCGCTTCGGACAAGGCGCAATGTGGTGCGGGCATAAATCAGCCCTTTACCTGTACTGCGGATGACCCTTTGCTGCCGGTCAGTTCTTCCGTTTCGCTATTCGACTGCGCCGCAAGATATTCGGACTTGATCTGCTGCGATGTCAGCCGCGATCCATCATGACACCAACCGGGAGGCGCAAGGACATAGAGAAAACGCTGCCACAGCGTAAGGCCCCGCTGAGAAACGTCCTTCAGTATGCCCCAATACTCATGGAAAATGATGATGAAGGGATTGAGCGTCTCAAGGTTCTTCACCAAGCCATAGTCGACCTGCTCCTTTTCGGGAACAAATGTGCCGAACATCTTGTCCCAAATGATGAGAGTGCCCGCGTAATTCGCGTCGAGATATTGCGGATTGCGGCCATGGTGGACGCGGTGGTGCGATGGCGTATTGAAGACCGCTTCAAACCAACGCGGAAGCTTGCCAACCAGCTCTGTGTGGAGGAAAAACTGGTAAGTCGGATTTATAACCCCGCAAAACAGCACGACCACCGGATCAAACCCGATCAAAACCAGCGGCACTTTGAACATCATCGTGCCTGTAAAATGCTTAGTCCAACCCTGACGCAGCGCGACTGAAAAATTATACTGTGTGCTAGAATGGTGAGTGACATGCATTGCCCACACCCATCGCACCCGATGCGCGATGCGATGGTGCCAATAATAGCGCAGATCATCGAGGATGAAGCACATGACCAGCGAGGCGACAGTGAGCGGAATGGCATAGAGCTGGAACTGCTCGACCCAGAACAACACGCCCACAGAGATGAATGCGGTTGCGCCATTGGTTACGGCGCTGACAATGCCCATGCCCATCGACACCGAATTGTCTTTCATGTCCCCAACCCCGCGTTCGTGAAAGAAGTGGTTGAAGATCGACTCCCCAAAGATTGCCGCGAAATAGAGCGGAATCACGATCATTGCGATGTTCGAATTGACGATGTCCTCAAGCGTCATGATTGGCCTCTCCCTGCATCTTCCAATCGATCTACTTGACGTGGCTGCTGAACAAAATTGAGTAATAAGGCCAAATTTGTTACTGTTGAGCACATATGGACGACCTTCGCCTCTTGCGTCATTTCGAAGCGGTCTATCGACTGCTAAGCTTCACGGCGGCAGCCGAAGAGTTGGGGCTGACCCATTCGGCAATCACCAAGAGTATCAAGCTGCTCGAAGCGGATTGGGAGACTCAGCTGTTCCACCGGACAACCCGCACGGTGGTGGCGACTGAGGCAGGCAAAAAGCTCTATCCGCAAGCGGTTGAGCTATTGGCATTTGCTGCGAGCGTTCGCGGTTCCGTTTCTGCCGGGGAACACGAGCTCAACATCGTCAGTGGCCCCGGCGTGATCGAGAGCATGATCCATCCCGCGATCGTCCGGTTTGCGCAGCGTTATCCTAGGACGCGGATCAATGTATCGACTATGCCGCCGCACCTTGCTGCTGAAGAGCTCCTGCAACGCCGAATTCACCTTTTGATTTACCACCAAGCCAGTTTGGCGGGATTGCCCCACAAAGATCGCATGAGGGTTACGGATGTGATCGACGAACCTTATTGGATGATTCATCGTAAGGACCATCCGGTAGGCTTGCGCGCGCACTCCCTGATGGAGGTGACGCAATATGACTGGGCGCTTGCCGGGTATGACCGCATGTTCGAACAATCGCTGCCCGCCAACACTCGTGAGTTGTTCGAAAAGAAGGGTGTCCCGCATTACCGCTTGCTCAGTCAGGCCGCATGTATCGAACTGGCCAAGCAAACCGACATACTGACGACGCTGCCGCAGTCAGCCGCTCAAGAGATGATTTCCGAAGGCGTTATGGAAGGCGTGCCGCATCCCGGTGGCTTTCGCTTCTCGATCGGTGCAGCGGTGCTCATAGATGCAGGGCGCGAGCCTACCGTTGAGCACTTTATTGAATGCCTTTGATACGTTCGAAGTGCCAGCGACGCTTAGTCCGCTTTCATCCCCAATTTAGGCCGCTTAGCAGTGGCTCAAACGGGGCGGGAAAGGGATATCATGTATCGAGATGAGGTTTGGAGGAAAGCTGACATGCAGCTCACGCCTCGATTTGGGGAATCACTCGTCAGCCGACCGACGCGGTAGCCCGTTCGCGATGTGCGGTGATGTAATCTTCACGATCCAGTTTTCAGCTTCAAGATTGCCAACGGGCAGTGGGTGCCCAGCATTGACGATCATTCGCCCTACAACGGCGTCAGGCTCAGGCCCTTTCGACACATCGGTAACCGCGTAGGAAAAGTCGTTCGAGGGGTGCCCCTCTATGCCCAGACTGGGAAAATCTCCTTCTTCGTTGAAACTCGTAAGTTGGCAACGCGCTCCGCCGTCACGTCGGGCGATATGGTAATCGTTGTCGCGGTATCCGGCCAAAGAGAGCATGACGGTTCGGTTCGGGTCTGACATGAAAAGGATTGAATCGCCGTTGCCGACATATTTGGCGTGCTCGTTGAACCCTGTAGTTGCAACGAAGAAGGAGATTTTCCCAGTCTGGGCATAGAGGGGCACCCCTCGAACGACTTTT
>JBCBHE010000085.1:0-4315 GCA_038526085.1 Pseudomonadota bacterium
CCCGGATCATGCGACTAGAGACCGTGATCTGGCGCCTTAGACGTTGGCACAACTCGCGCTCGGCCTGCAGCTCGATGTAAAGCGCCTCGAACTCTTCCGCCCGGGCAGCAAGCGGCGACGACCGTATTCCAGAACCTGATTGGTGACGGCTCTGTTGCAAACCGTTGGAGAGTTCCGACTGGTCCTATCATTGGGCGGTCTCATGCAGCGAGCTGCTGTTCGATGAAGGCCACGGCCTCTGACATAACGCAGGGCCCAACACCGAAAGCCCGCTCGATCATACGTTTCTCGTCGATGGGATCGCGCGTCAGATTGAAGGCCCTGGCCTGGCCTTTTCGTAACGCGCACATCACCTCAAATCCCTTGATCGTGGCGTAGGCTGTTTTCATCGTTTTGAACCCGCGCAACGGTTTGATCAGCTGTTTCAGCTTGCCGTGGTCCGCTTCGATGACGTTGTTCAGATACTTGACTTGGCGGTGTTCGACATCTTGAGGACATTTGCCGTCCTGTTTCAATTCGCGGATCGACTGAGTATAGCATCCCGCCTTGTCGGTATTGATTTTAGTCGGCTTTTCCCAGTCTTTACGGGCGCGAATGGCCTTGCCCAGAAAGCGCTTGGCAGCCTTGGCATTGCGGATCGAGGACAGATAAAAGTCGATGGTGTTGCCGTGCTTGTCGACCGCTCGATACAGATAGCTCCACTTGCCCCGGACTTTGATATAGGTCTCGTCAACCCGCCGACTGTCTGACATCGGCCGCCGCCACTGCCACCGCATCCGAGGCTCCATTTCGGGGGCATACTTCTGAACCCAACGATAAATAGTCGAGTGATCAATCCGTACACCCCGTTCAGCCATCATGGTTTCAAGGTAGCGATAGCTGAGGCCATACCGGCAGTACCACCGAACTGCCCAAAGCACGACCTCCCCGCTGAAGTGGCGCCCTTTGAAATCGTTCATGCCTTACCTCTGCCGATCACTGCCCTGTCAGTTTTTTCAAACTGGATAAAGTTTGCAACAGAGCCCGTAGTTCTCCTGCTCATCGCAACCGCCCTCCCCGTCGCCGCCTTCTGCGATGCCCCCGCGCCACCGCCCCTCACCTCTGAGGCCCTCGCCCGCGACTACCGCGATAAGCTCAAGGCAGAGTTCGAGAGCTATTTCTCAGACGCGAAGGCCATCTCAGATGTAGCGATGAAGAACGCCGCGCCGCTCTGGAGGCGCTCGAAGACACGGCCCAGCGGTATGATAGGTTCCTAAGGGAGAGTCGGAAGTGGGGGGAGGGGCGACAAGCCCAAAATCCCTGATCTTGAACACGTTCAAGATTGCAGCTTTCTGAATGGTTGCACATCAAATACAGCGCCTCAGTAGCATAGGCGTGTGGTATCTTTATTTTCTCGGCTAAACCATGCTACTGTGTCACTGAGATTGAGTCGAACTCGGAATCAACCGACGTCAGGGCTTCACCATGAGCGGTAGCTTAGAACAATTTTTGACCGACCTGTCACGGGGGCTTGAGCGCACCATGGTGACAGTGAACAAAGAACTCACGCTGCGACATCGGATCAAACGAACTTGGTCCATGCGTCAGTGTGCCCGTTTCTTGAATGTGTCGATCCAATATCTCACGAAATTTGCCAACGCGAACGAGGACTTTCCCAAAGGCGAGTATGTAGGTCGGGAGCGTGTTTTCACGCTTAACGAGCTCATGCACATGCGGGCGCTGTTAGCCGCATCAGCCAAACGCCCCTACGACTATCTAGCCTGGCGCAAACCTGACGATCCACTACCCATTATCTCGTTTGCGAGCCAAAAGGGGGGTACGGCAAAATCCTTGAGCGCCGCCCACTTCGCCCAATACCTAAGCCTACATCACGGAATGCGCGTCGGGGTAATGGACGCTGACCCACAAAGCACAATCACACTTTACTTCGTTGGAGGTGAGGGAATGCCCAACATGCCGGGCGAAGAAACACCGTCAATGGTGGATTTTGCGGGCCTCTTTCCGTCCGAAAAGGCCCCGTACACTGATCACGATGCGGACACTCTTGATAGCTTTTTTCTTAAGACATCATGGCCGGGGCTAAGACTTGTTCCTGCACACGGGGAGACTTCCGAAGGCGAGATCCAGATTGCTCGTCTTGTTCGCGAGGCGCCAAATGGAAAAAGTTTCTACAGGTACCTGCGAGATGCCATCCATTGTTGGAAAGAAGGACATGTTCCCACTACGGCGCCTAATCAACTCGTAGTCGATGGGGTGCTAGACCAGGCAAGGCTCGACGCGGCGTTGACCGAAACACTCGATTGCATAATCATTGACTACCAGCCAGCATTGACCCTGTTTCAGCTCAACAATGTCATAGCCTCCTCGTCGCTGGTTATTCCGCAGACGATGAAGGGATTTGACATTGCGACGCTCACGACCTTCGTCAATGGATTGCTCGGCATGCTTCAACATATCTTAGCACACGAGCGCCTAGAGATCGGATCTGGTGCCAACATGCTTCTACCCACCATCGTCCAAAGGTCGAACGCACAAGACCTCAATCATATCAGCAATCTCCTCGAGCATTGCCCAACAGAGATCCTTCCCGTCTTCTATCTTCGTTCCGATGCGATATCGAATGCCTCAGATGTCTACCAGTCCGTTTACGAGTACGAGCCTGACACGCCTGGGAAACGCAAGGGGATTAATCGGTTCATTGCGAATGCAGACGCAGTCAATGACGCCATTGTCGGTAGGCTCTGGCCCGGCTTGGAGCGCGGTTATGCGAATGCTTGGATGGATGATTTTTATGAAGACGATGGGGAGGACGCAGCATGAAACGGAGCATCCGACGATCACTCGTCTCAAATGCACTCAGGCAAGCTAACGAAGATTCTACGGTCAGCAGTGACAAGGATGAGAGTGCCTCAAGCACGAGTCCTGAGGTCTTGAAGGGTGCGGGAAGTGCGTGGAAAGCCGGTGCCCTTGCTCAATCGCAAGCAGCGGTTGAAGAGGCACGAAATCGGCTCGCTAATGACATCCTCAACGGGCGTCATGAACTGGAGTTAGATCCCGAACAAGTCAGCGACCCAATTGGTTCGGATCGTCGGCAAGGATGGATTGACCAAGAGGCCTTCCACTCTCTACTGGAAAGCATCGAGGCAAACGGTCAAGACACGCCGATACTTGCGTGGCCAGAGGATCCCAACTGGACCCCTGACCCGCTTAACCCTTCTGATGTTCGCAATGTCCAGTTCATTATGCTGACGGGTCGGCGACGACACGCTGCGGCTACGCGACTCGGTCGAAAGATTAGAGCCATCCTGGTCTCGCCCGAAGCACGCAAAGCTGAGAACACCCAGTTTGAAATGTTGTTCTTGCGGTTCCGTGAGAATGAAGAGCGAGAGAATTTGAGCGCCTTCGAGCGTTTATTGTCGATTGGCGAAATGTACGACGCACTGCAAAGCGCTGGGGAGAAGACCACAGCAGTGGCCTTTGCAAAGCGCATCGGCGTCCACGAAAGCATCGTGTCTCGGGCGAGGGCGGTCTACTCGGCGAAGGAAGAGATCTTGAACGCGTTCAAGAACGTCTATGATATGAGTTTTCGTGATCTACAGTCCGCTTTAGGCAGTCTTGAATCGAGAAGTGTCAAACCCACCAAGAAAGCTGCAAAGGCTCTTACAGCAAAACGTAAGATAGGCACCCGCAACTTGTCCCTGACGGTAGCAAACGGGAACCTCTCCATCAAGGCAGCAGGGATGCCGATCGACAAAGATCAACTCGAGGAACTCAGCGACCTGATCGCTGGTTACCTAAGGAAGAAAAAAGAGGCGCCGACATAGGCTGAAAGGCCAAACGGTACCGCAAAACAGAGGCTTGAGCAAAAAAGGAAACACCTGATCTAAAGGCAAAAGAAAAGCCCCCAAGCTGCGGGCCTGAGAGCTGATCTTATCGGTTTGAGCACCATCAAGATAAGTCTCCGGAAAATCACTGTCAACGGTGAACGCTTGCGAGCGAACGGCTTTCTTTTGCCTCCAAAAACAACGGAGGTGAAATACAGGCATGACACAGAGCGGTTGGCGCAAGCCGACGCCGGGACTTGGGGTGGCCGAAAGGTACGCCCAAGCCGGTGAACAGGAGAGTATTGCGAAATCAAGAGCTTTTGTGGCGGTGAAGCGGGTAGGGAGCCGCATTGGCCTCAAGGCAGGTGATCTGTTGCTTCTCGACACGCTGGGGGCCTTCACCCAGCCACAGGATTGGCTGGCTGGACAACGCCCCATTGTCTGGACGTCAAACGCCTACCTGATGGAGCAGACAGGCTTCTCACTCTCGG
>JBCBHE010000086.1:0-4182 GCA_038526085.1 Pseudomonadota bacterium
GGATAAGGCCGCATCAGGCGCTAGGCATGCGTCCACCAATCCCAGAAACCCTGTCGGAAAGTGGCCCATAACAAGGGGGCTGGACACTCGGGCGGTTATTGAGCTTCGCAGATAACGCTAACGCCAGCATCCGAAAGGTTGTTTTACCGGAGGGAAGGCGGCCTGAGGATATCCTTATTGTCCTTTTCGCCGATAGGCGCAGCTATGCAATAGTGCGCTCCCCTGATCGGCATTGCCGATCCTTATTGCATGTAGACGCGCCTTTTTTGTTTGTATGTAACGGGTTGAAGAGAAAAGAGCCACGTTATTGTGGCTCTCAAATGCGCTTCGTGTTTAAGGATGTTCTGACTACGTTCTGTCGGGCGTGATGGTGTTGAATGTGACGTCCAAGCCCTCGTTCAAAGATGTGCTGGAACCGGCGACTGTTAAGGCGCCGTCGGTTTGGCATTGTGTGGGAAATCCTGGTTGCGGTTCTCACGGGACTGTGCCGGTTGCTTTGCTTGCTCCAGATTGGGGCACGACCTACCCGGCAGTAAGTGCCAACGGGTTTTGTCCAGAATGTCGGAGTGAGTGGCAAGTGCGACAAGATTTTTCTGGCTCGGGATATGGTAGCCATAGACGTGATGAGTGACTTGAGGGGCCCAAACGAGCCGCTAGACGTCTTAGATGTTGGCGACTGTCATTGGCCCTTAATAGCCGCCCAGCCGAGTTTAGTGTCTGTCGTCTTTCGGCATCAATACAGACACTTGATCGGATTCTCCCAGCGTTTCGTGCCTTGTTGTTCAGGCAAGACGCATGATTAGAGCCCGGCTGTGATGTTCAACGGGTTAGAAATCCGCGACTTCTCAAAAACGACAGTGTTTTTGTTGTGAAGCCCGTATCGGGTCCTTCGAAGAGCCAGAACGCATTTCCGTTTGGAAGATGTAGCGAGCGTTCGTCAAAGTCAAATCCGTGACCACTCTCGCTCAAGACTACGATTTCGACGTCGGTCCCTTTGTTTTCGAGCGCCTCAACATTTTCTACGACGGGTACAATTGGGTCTTTTGCACCGAACATGGCCAGATAGGGCAAGTCGCGTAGATCTTTGAGGAACGGGGTTGGATCATACCGGAAACGCCGTAACCAGAGTTTGGACATATCCTCACGCGTGCGAGGAATATCATCACTGCCGAATCCCTGATCAAGCCAACCTTCCGCTTCTGCAGTTCGCCGAATTTCATCGAGCTTTGCGAAAGCCTCATTATCGGAAAGCGACGTGTCGACAATGATGCGTGATACTTCGGCAAGGACTGCCTGACGCTCCGGAGAGAGCCCTACCGCCTCCCCATAGGTAGCAGCAGAGCTGATCTGCTGTTGTATGATTGATGTTGATGGTCCAATCCATGTGATAAGAAATGCGGCCTGCGTTGCTTCAGGATCCAGTTTCTGCCTCTCCGCAGCAGCCTGGATCGTCCAAGCGCCGGCTGACTCACCGATAAACCCGATACGTTGACTGTCCACACGAGGGTGGGTCGCCAAATGCTCCAGAGCCGCAATGGCATCATCGGTAATCTGCTCGAAAGTGAACGTTTCACAATCACCCTCGGAACGGCCTGAGCCGCGTTTGTCATAGCTGAGAACAGCAATTCCATAACGTGCAAAGAAGCGGGGTTTTCCGTTGAGTCGTGTTGCGCATCCGCGCCCACGGACCATAACAACTCCCGCTACGATATTCCCAAACTCAGGAAGTGTTAGCGTCCCTGAGATCTGTGTTCCATCCAAGGATGCAAACATCGTTTCGGTCGACGACACGAGTGGCTCTGGTTGTGGCGGCGATCGCTTCAGGTGAATACGGCGCCCATCGTCGCCAACGGTGCCGGTGAGCTGTTCAAATCTCGGCTCCAGTTCGAGTACGGCATCACCGTCAAGCAGGTCTTCAATGGTCAAACCATCGGGAGTTTTTCGCACTGTCTCGAAAGTCGACGGCTGATAAAAAAACCAGTCCGGAAATTCAGTCGCGGCTTGATACCCATCTGCGGTTTCGTCGATCTGTATTCCGACAGGTAACACCGACCCATCTTTGATGATCGCGCCGGTCCAATATCCAGATGGATCGAACTGTTCTGTCGTCTCTGAAAAGCATTTTTGGCTCGGCAGCAATGCTACGACTAACATCGACAATATCCAAATTCTCATAATAAGTCCCTGCCGATAGTATAGATGGCTTAAACACACGCTCTTAGATACGAATAAGGCAGAGGAGCGGTTTAAACAACCTGAGAAGGCCTATCCTTCGGGTGGGCGTTGAGCTCTGTGACCTTTAACAGCCCGACAGAGCGAATATGAACAATTGTGCAATTCGATTTGAGGAAGCGACCGTCCGCTTCCGGCGATTTCGAGCCGGTCGTCGACGTTGTTTCCGTCGGCAGGAAAGGGCGCAAAAAGAGACGAAAGAAATTGGGCCTGGCAGGTGCATTGGGCGTCATTGAATGGCAACTCATGGAGGAACTCATGCCATTCGATGCAGCAAGCGGGACATGGATCCCTTGGAACCGTGGCAAGCTGGTGGGCCAGAAAGCGCCGCTGAAACCACAAGAGGTCTGGGCGATCCGGGTCCGCCTTGAGATCGCCGGGAAGCTTCGCGACCTAGCGCTCTTCAATCTAGCGATCGACAGCAAGCTGAGAGGTTGCGATCTGGTCTCGCTGCGGGTCGCCGACGTGCGCACCGGGGGTGAGATCCGCAGCCGCTCCAAGGTGCTCCAAAGCAAGACCGGAAATGCTGTTCAGTTTGAGATCACCAGGCAATCGAGGAAAGCCATCGCTGCGTGGTGCGCGGAGAAGGATCTTCGTCCCCATGATTGGCTGTTTCCAAGTCGGAAGGATACGAGTCGCCATCTGTCGACACGCCAGTATGCGCGGCTTGTCGAAGATTGGATCGCGTCAATTGGGCTTCCACGATCATCCTACGCGACCCATTCCATGCGTCGGACCAAGGCAACGCTGATCTATCGCAAGACCGGAAACCTGCGCGCCGTTCAGCTTCTTCTCGGTCACACAAAGATCGACAGCACGGTTCGGTATCTTGGTGTGGAAGTGGAAGATGCATTGGCGCTGGCTGAAAGTATTGAGCTTTGAACGTTTTAGAGATTGCGGGAGCAGGTTCCACCACATCCGACCGGCTCAATGCCTGTTGGACGTTCGGGGACCCGCTCCTGTTGGGCGACTAAGCTGCTTGATAAGCCTCAATCAGCCAGCTCTTTATATCGTCAGTCACCTCATCCACTGAACTCAGACGGACACGATGGCTCACCATGCCGTTCCAACTTCCGGCAAGTTCAAGGGCACCCTCGGGCTCGCGGCCTTTGAGCTGGATGCCGAGGTCGACGCGAGTCTTGGTCGATGGCTGGATAAGCGCGAACTGTTTTGACCGACGCACGCTCACATAGGCCTTCTTCGGCGCAAACTCGACGTCCTCTCCGAGCGATTCGAGAATGCTCCTCAGGGCATCGTAGATCGGCTTCAGGTCTGCTTTCGGTCCAGCATATTGGGCTTTAACGAGATCTGACCCGTCATTGCCTCGGCCAATATCACGCCCCTTCATATGTATTTGCGCGATCAGATTGGCGAACCCATGACTGACCCCATGAGTGCCTTTCAGCAGATTCATGTGGTCGCCGTGCTTTACGCCATCGGACGCTTTCAGTACGGCGAGCCACTCATCCAGGCTCCTGCCCGTCTTCTCGGGCATGTTGGCGATCATGGTTTCGACCATATCATCTGGTGACTGGGCCATTTCAGTTTCCTCCGAGTTCCGGACGCGGTCCTGATGAAAGCGGCGCACGCGTGTAATCGATTGTCCAAAGGGTCTTTCGAGCGTCACCGCTCAATTGTTCGACGACTTGCTGCCAGCTTTCATCGCTGGTGATGGTCCAGCGGCTGGAGATCACCATCTGAGACCCATCTGGTGTGTCGTAGGTTTCGTCTGGCGCGCGCAGGCCCGTGTCGGTTGGGATCATGGTCCCGCGGCTGGTACCGCCACTGGTGTCCCAATAGGTGTAAGTGACAACGCCTTCTTCTGCGTCCCAGCTGAAAATGGTCTCCCCGCCATAGGGGCCGCGTGCGCCTTCCACAAGGTGATTGGATCGCACAAAGGTTCCACCATAAACGGGCCGAAAGCACTGAACATCGGTGCTCCCACCATCC
>JBCBHE010000087.1:0-4111 GCA_038526085.1 Pseudomonadota bacterium
GGGAA
This sequence comes from Pseudomonadota bacterium, assembly GCA_038526085.1. GTDB lineage: Bacteria > Pseudomonadota > Alphaproteobacteria > Rhodobacterales > Rhodobacteraceae > Yoonia. The sequence goes on from JBCBHE010000087.1 coordinate 6, forward strand.
CCTTAGGGGTTTATCCGATTTGCAAAAAGGAATGCCGAACCAAACCGGACATTGGTACATCACGCAGCATCGTTCAAAATTCGCTCACTTGAGACCTTCACTGCGCAACGCATGGACGTCTGCTTTGTCGGCTGGTCTGTATAAGCGCGGCGGTTTACTCTAACGACTACCGTCGATTTCGAACGATAACGGATGATAGACTTGATACGAGTCAGAACATAGGGGGCATTGGTGACTATTAGCTATGCTACTCACCGCCATGTGCGTCACGCCACGCAACGGCATATTGGTTACGCAGGTCTTGCAGCCCGGTTCGGCTATATTTCTCGTTTTCTTCAGCTGCAACTTGTCCTAGTGCACCTTCTTTGCCCATTTCGTATTCAAGGTGAAAAATGCGCCCGCCCACATTGAGCCATGCATTGGAGTCCTTTGGAATTGGACCCCTGCCGCGCGTTAACCCAAGGCCACGTAAAAGCTTCTTTGGGTCTTCCTTCGCATTTTCGATTGCGTGGCTGAGCCATGATGCCAAGTCGGGTGGTATTGCATCACCATCCTGCAAACATTCAGAAACCGTTGCTAATTTAGTCCAAGGTTCATCGTCAGAATTTGGCATATCTGCATTAAACCCGCCGAAACGCAGCTTTGCCATCACGCACTCCCTACATTCATAAGCACAACATTGTCGTCGCTGCGAACAGTACTGCAATACTCGGCCCAATCGTCCATTAAGACCCGGCGTTTGGGTAGCAGCGTGCCACGTTGATAAGCCGCTTCAGCTTTGTCCTTAAGACTGTGGGCAAGTGCATGTTCAATCACTTCGCGGGGATGCGATGTGGTTTCGCCAGCCCATTCCCTAAATGAAGACCTAAAGCCATGTTGTGTGATGCCACTTTTGCCCATGCGCTCCATCACGTTGCGAAGTGCATTTTCAGACATACCGCCACCTTTAGAACGTCCAATGAACACAAGATCATTTCCGTCTTCGCGGACTACGCTTTCAAGCAACTTGATGGTCGCATCAGACAACGGGATTTCGTGTTCTTTTTCCTTCTTCATCCGGTCGCCGGGGATCGTCCATAGCTTTGATTTGAAGTCAATTTCAGACCACTTCGCACCACGAATCTCTTGGCTGCGGGTTGCGGTCAGAATGCCAAACTCCAAAGCGCGGGCAGCGGGCGCATCACGTTCTTTGAGTTCAGCCATAAACGCGCCAATCTCAGGATATGGCAAAGCAGAATGATGCTTCACTTTTTTCAGTTTGGCAGGCGCACTCAGCAACATTTCTAAGTTGCCTTTCCATCGCGCCGGATTTTCGCCTGACCGATATTTTGCGACCGTTGCCCAAGCCAAGACGTTTTCAATGCGACCGCGCAAACGACTACCGCTTTCAGTGATGATATTCCAAAGTGGCCCGGTTTGCCCTTTGGACGTGACCTCTTGCTGTAAGACCTGCAACACAAGGTCTGTATCAATGTGGGCAACATCAACGTTTCCGATGATCGGATAGGCGTAGGCTTCCAACGTATTGCGCCACTGTTGCTTGTGCTTGGCATTCTTGAAGCCGTTTTCCTTGGCGTCCAAAAATGCCGATGCAGCGTCAGCAAAGCTGATCGTGCGAGCAATGTGGTTTTGACGGCTGCGGCGTTCTTCAAGGGGGTCGATACCGTTTGCGATCTGCGTACGGGCTTCCCGCGCCCGATCACGCGCCGCGGAGAGGCTGATAGCAGGGAAAGGGCCAAGACCCATCGCACGCGGCTTGTTGCGTCCAGCGGTCGCGCCCTGAGTGCGTGGTTTAGCAGTTCCGGCCTGCGGTGGCGGGACGTAGCGAAGAACCCATGACTTGCTGCCAGACTTGCCCACAGTGAGGCCAAGGCCCTGCACGGTGCCGTCGCTGTGAAAACCCGGCTTCAACTTGCCTTCGACAGCCTTGGCGGTCAGCTTGTTCGCAGCCATGATCCGGCCCTCTCTTATCTGTTCCTTTGCATGTTTTTATGTGGGATTTCTCTGGTTGTTACTAGCCGGCAATAGACGAACAATCGAAGATCATATTGTAAACAATGGATAAATAAGACGGTATCGGATGACTTCAGACGATAAGTGCGGGGATCCCCAGTCCGCCATTTGCCCCTACAGTTTCGCTCTCAACGATCGCTTCTCTGATGTATTTCTGATAAATACAAAGCTTTGAGCGGTATTCGCCTTTCACCAACGAGGAAAGTGCACGGGCCCAAGGGGGCTGGGATCCGGCGAAAAGTGGGATCAGAAATCCAGGGCACAGGGAACGACCGATCATCGACGCATGGCTTAATTGCGCAGGCTGGGATGATGTGAAGACAGTAGACCAATACCTGATTGCGATCCGCCATATCGCAGACGTCTCGGAGAAGATGTCAGTCACCCAACTTAATAAGTTAGACATCGCCCGGCGTTCGAGATGACCTCAAACGTCGCTTCTTGGCCCCGAATTCCGAAGCGAAGCATACAGGCGGGGGCCATCCTCGATCGCGGTCTTTTTGGACGGTGTAAGCCTCGGAGTTCCTCCAATGGGTCAGATTTTCGGTTACAAAGATCCGTTCCGCGTCGCGGTGTTGCAGCTTCTTTCTTTGCCGGCGTTTCTGGCCAGATTGGTGGCTAAGTATACGTTCCGGTATTCCTTACCTTGACTCTCATTAGATACCAAAATTCCCCAAAAATGATTCGAGTGTGGCGAGGTTGATGAAAAAGGAGCGCGTTTTCTATTGCGACATCGCTAAAGGAATCGACCGAGGCTTGCTGATTGAGGGCGGCAGTGAGATTGCGGTCCCAGTTAGACTAAAATATGACAAGAATAAGGCAAAGAAATCTTATAAGATATTGAATAATATACATAAAAATTCCGAGAACGATTATGCTGCATAAGCTTCAGATTTCCCCGCGCAATTGATTTGACAGCTCCCTGTTCGTCCCCCTATCGCTTTCAATTAGGTGAAAATTTAGCGCGCGTAAAACTACGGAAAGTGTGTTCGTAGGCTTTGCGACGCTGATGTCTTTTGTACGCCGTTGAGTGTCGACGGATTGTTAACAAGTGTGGAGTTTTAGGATGACAGGTACTGTCACAACGATCGATTTTGAGGGTTTAACGGCAGGTACTGTCGTCGATACCCAATTCGATGGCGTTACAATTGTCGCCCAACGCGACCGCGACGGCAGCATCGACAATTCGTCCGAAAACGATGCCATGATCTTTGATACTGCCAACCCGACTGGTGGAGACGATGATCTTGCAACGACGGATCAGGGAAACGTCGTCATCGTATCTGAAGATAACGATAGTTCAGATCCCGACGATGAAGCAGGCGGAGGGTCTATCTCTTTCACTTTTGATGATCCCGCTGACGTAGAGGGGCTGACAATTGTTGATGGGGACACAGGTGGGCGCTTTCTGAGCTATGATGCCGACGGCAACCTTATCAGCGAAATTGCATTTCCTGCTGGCCCCGATGGGGCCGTACGCACATTCGAGCTCAATGTCGAAGGTGTGACTCGACTGATTGTGGAGTTTGCCAATTCCGGCGGCGTCGATGATCTGCGCTACATCCCTTACACACCGCCAGCTTCGATCGGCGGTACGGTCTTTATGGACAATGATGATGATGCTGTCGAAAGCACGGGTGACATGCCACTGTCCGGGCTCACTGTCGTTCTTTTGCAAAACGGTATCCAGATTGCCGAGACGACGACTGATAGCGCCGGCAACTATCTCTTTGAAGGCGTCACACCCGGCGAAGGTTTCAGCGTCCAGTTTCCAGAAGTGGCTGACAAATCCTTTGTCGATCCCAACGTAGGTGTTGACGATACAATCGACAGCGACGCAACCGAAGATGAAATCGGTGCCATCAGTCATACCTTTGACCTCACTGCGGGCGAAGACCTTCGTGATGTAGATGCAGGTTTGATCGTGACCGATACCGGCGATGCCGCCTTGTCGGGCCGCGTGTTCGTGGACAGCGACGGCGACGATCAGGACAATGGCGAGATGGGCGTTCCGGGCGTGACCGTTACGCTGACCAATGCGGCTGGTGACGTCATCGCCACAACAAGGACTGATGCAAAGGGCTCGTATCGGT
>JBCBHE010000088.1:0-3926 GCA_038526085.1 Pseudomonadota bacterium
GGCTCACAGACCGGACCTCGGATGTGGCGCGGCATCCTGTGATATAGTGCTATGGTCAACGTCGGGTATCATCCAGACCACCAGTGGCTACATCGTTTGATGTAACCTAAAGCAGTCCTTTGTCACTGGCGCAGCATTGGTCGAAATGGGCTCTAACCAATCATCTGACGCTTTCCGTCAGGATTCTCCGACGAAAAACAGCCTCTAAGGTCTGCTACGCGGACAGAGCTGACCTTTACATAGGCGTCTCGAAAGACCGCTTTACTGAGTGACACTAAAACCCAAAGTGATCGTGCGCTTATCCATAGGAAGCGCTTGGTTGCGCCAAAAGGTACATTCTGGTGGCATCTTTTAACGCCAATCGCGTGTTGCCTCGCCGATGTGGCGACGCGATCCGTTTTGAACGTCGCCGTGCAGGTTACGGGCTTAGAACCACATTTTTGACGCCGTTTGTCTTTGTCTTAGAACAAATCCTGCGATCTGGGCTGAACTAGTATCGGGCTAAGCTCCAAAGAAAGCTAAAATTTGACAGGACTTACTCGTTCGGCGCAAATCTTTACGCGGGAAAAGTTTTATGTGTACTGGAGTTGATTTCCCAAAATCTGCTCTCCGATCGCACACTACTGGGCTGGTATAAGTGAATGCGTCGATGTGGCGTGGAACGGAGTGTACAAAATGTTGAATGGTAAAGGTAGACAAGTTCCTACCCGCCTGACCGACACCTTTCGGAAGGAGGAAGACGGCGCGGCGATTGTCATGACGCTGTTTTTTCTGATTTCGACTTTGGTCGTTGCCGGTATGGCGATCGACTTTATGCGTATGAAAACGGACGAGTTAGCTGTGCAATCAGCTGCAGACCGTGGCGCGCTGGCGGCGGCAAAGCTAGATCATCAGCTGGATCCAGAAGATGTCGTCGAGAGCTATTTCAAAGCTGGAGGGATTGCGGACCAACTGAATACTGTTGAACTTGGAGAGTATGAGGATGACTTCCGCGAAGTTGCCGTAACCGGCGAGGCGGGTGTCGATACCTACTTCCTCAGCTTGGCAGGAATGGACAGCCTTAAGACAGCTGTTCAGTCCGCCGCTATCCAAGGTGTGGGTGACATCGAGATCTCTTTAGTCCTCGATATCTCTTACTCTATGACATTCGACAACAGGATCGCGCAGCTGCGTGAAGCCGCATTGGCGTTTGCACAAAGCGCCCTTGATCCGGACCACGACGGCAAAATTTCTTTGAACGTCGTCGCATACTCCGGCGATGTGAACGTTGGGCCGGAAATGTTCTCTTACCTGAACGGTCAACGCCATGACATTCAAATTGAAGGCTACGAGACGCCGAACGATCCTACAGACGACGTGTTCGAAGCCCAAACAGCATCTTCTTGTTTGCGCCTTGGATCAACAGACTTCAACGATGCGGGTTTGCCAAGTTCAGGCCTAGATCAGACACCTCACTTTTACACCGCAAAGAACGCGATCAAACTTGACGCTGGGCTTTGGTGCAATGGTGATGCTGAGATCCGCTACGCCCAACGTTACGTTGGTGACCCAGACGTGAGCGGGACGCTCGGCAACTACCTGGCCAACCTGCCGCTGGGCTACGGTACCGGTACGCACATCGCGACGAAGTACGGCCTGGCTCTGCTTGATCCTTCGACACAACCTGCCTTCGATCGATTGAGCGATGCCGGACTTGTTGATGAAGCATTCGAAAACCGCCCGCTGGCATATGGCGCACCTGGTGTTCAGAAGGTCATGGTGGTCATGACAGACGGCAAAGTTTGGAACACACGCCTCCCGTATGACGTTGAAAATCCAGCAAACGCGGATCCAGCGACGCCCGTCTTTTCGTCTCAAGGCAAAAGTGCGTGGTATCAGCCTTCAAACAGCAGCGCGAACGTAGTTGACTTCCTGTCGGTCTGTGACCTGGCGAAAGCGGTGTCGCGCGACATCACTGTCTTCACTGTGGCATTCGATGCACCTGCTGCGGCAAAGACGCAAATGCGTGACTGTGCCTCAACAGATGCTCACTTCTACGATGCGGCCAACGGTTCATTGACAACTGTCTTTGAAGAGATTGCGTCTCAAATCAGCGACCTGAGGTTGACACAATGAAACAGTTTCTTGCCAAATTGAAGCAGCGCACTGCTGCTGTCCTAACCTCCGAAGACGGTACCGCGACTGTTGGATTTGCGATCTCGCTTCCCGCAACGCTGCTGCTGTTTTCGGTTGGATACGAAGGTGGCCTGTCATCCACCCGCCATGTTCTGCTCCAGCACGCCCTGGAAAAGACAGTGCGTGAGGTACGGATCGGCGAAGTTCCAAACCCGACACACAGCTTCTTGATTGAACGGATCTGTGAACATGCCGGCCTGATCCCCGACTGCGAAAACCAAGTTCGGTTGGAAATGGTGCGGACCGACGTGACCGATTTGGGTGCGAACTCGCTGTCAGGCGAAACGTACTGCCGCAACCGCGAAGAGGACGAGAACAAAGCACTTGTTGAGTTTTCGAACACTGGGTTCGCAAACGACCTAATGTTCCTGCGCGCCTGCGCGCTGTTTGATCCGATTTTCGCGGGTCTTGGTTTTGGCGAACGTATTGCGACTGAAAACGGCAATGCCTATGCACTTGTCGCAACGTCCGGCTATGTCGTTGAGCCGTTCTAAGCGCAGCAGGAATTGGAGAAATAGAAATGTTAAAATCAAAATTCTCAAGGTTCTGCCGCGCCGAAGATGGCGATGCTGCGCTCGAGTACATGATTATCGCACCGGTTGTGATGACGCTTTTCGTCGGCACAATGACAATCTTTGACGCCTATCGCGCCAAGTTTGAAGCCGAGGCAGCCACAAACACAATCGCCGATTTGGTCAGCCGCGAAACGACAACGTTGACCGATGACTACATCGACGGGATGTTGAACGTGTTTGAAACACTTTCGCATCGCTCTGACGATGAGGCGTTGCGGGTGAGTGTTGTCAGCTATAATGCGGACAGCCAGTCTCATGAAGTTGTCTGGTCACAGTCACGCAACAGTGCATCAGGTGCTCTGACCTCTGCCGAGACGCAAAACATGGCAGATGCGTTTCCATTGATGGGTCATCTGGATCGGGTCGTTTATTTGGAAACATCGACAGACTATGTGGTGCCTGTCGGTCTGATGCGCGACACGTTTATGGATGACTTTGAAATCCGGAATGACATTGTGATTACGCCGCGCTTTGCTTCGACTGTGTGCTACGCGACCGGTGGTGCGGATCCGTATTGCTAAGATCTGGAATGGTGTGACCATTCTTTTTGCGCCAAAGTGGGGCGGCCATTCTCTGGATGGCCGCCTTTTTGCATTTTAGGTGGTCCGGTAACCGGACGGTTAAAAAGCGCGAGGTCACCGGGTTAACTTAAAGGTTTCGGTTCCAATCCGAAATGTTTGGCACAGCGTGGTGCCCGTCCGTTGAACCTGACCTGTCAGGGAAGTGCATGCGCTGTTACGGAACTATTGCGTTAGTTGACCTCAGTCGAATCCGCCCGACGGCGGTCTTGCATTTCACGCTGCATTGAACAGCTGATTGATGAACATGATTTCGCCCTGAACGCCTTGCTGTTTGTGTTGGATGTGACCGGGTCTGATTGTTCTGATCGTCTCAATCCCACTAAGCGTCGCTTTGACTGATCGCAGGGAGCGAAAGCTCTGACGATAGCCGAGTAACCGTTTCAGGGCAGCATGATCGCTGTCGATCAACTTGTTGCGCCACTTGCGATCTATGTGCCTGATGTTGTTAAAATGAGGGTCGTAGCGATGGTTGATCTCGAGGATCACCCGTCGATATTGAGCAGCCTCATCTGACTGGTCCAGTTTGATTGTTAGTGCATTGTCGGCCTCTGATCCATTGGGATGATGGTTTCCGGGGCTGGTGGGCGATAACCTA
>JBCBHE010000089.1:0-3740 GCA_038526085.1 Pseudomonadota bacterium
AGGGCAACAGCCAGTCGCTGGATCACATCCTTGTATCTGACGCGTTGCTGGAAGATGCAGAGTTCGACATAGTGCACACCAACTCCGAAATCTTCGAAGACAGCGCTCGGGCGTCTGACCACGATCCGCTGGTCGTTGGGCTAACGCTGGGCGAAGACGGGGACGATCCGGTTGATACCTTGGGCCTGTGGCTGTTCGCCTCCGGGGAAGAAGGTCTCAACAGCGCCGAAAACTTCGACAATCCGGCTCAGTTCCTGGGCGGCGCCATGGCGCAGGACGGCCAGGCGATGCTGGACGGCGAAAACGACTACATCCTCATCGACAACATCGATGACTACGAGGTCCAGGCTGGTGGTCTACGCATGGCGTTCAGCGTCGAGAGCCTCGACGGAAACTCGTCCGGGAGCAACTTTGGGGCGCAAAGGCTTCAAGCGCTCTTCTCGCGGGATTCCTCCGGCTTTGATGGCGGGGGGCATTTGACCGGATATGTCGATGGCGACGGGGTAATTGTGATCCGCCACCAGACAGACGACGAAAACTATGTAATTCGTACGGACCCGGGCGTTGTATCTAATGGCGATCAAGTCGCGCTTGAGTACGAGTTTGATCCGGTAAACGGCATGGTCCTGAAAGTCGGAATCAATGGTGCGCCGCTCGAAATCGTGGGCACCAACGATCAGTCCATTTTGGACGGCACACCGGTAAGTCTTGTTGGCAACTCTGAGCCGTGGACATTAGGCGTATCGCAAACGCGCAGCGGAAATGGCGTGGCGAGTAATCTACGTCAATACTTCGAAGGAAAGATTGATAGCTTCGAAGTGTTCTCCGGTGACGGTGATCCGGGCATTCCATCGGAAAACAGCGATCCAATGGCAGTGAATGATACTGGAACAACGGCGTTTGAAACTGCCATTGAGCTGGATGTCATTGAAAATGACAGTGATCCCGACGGAGATGCGCTTGTTATTGCCAGCGCGGGTGACGCGGCGAATGGCATGGTCAGCGTGACGGATGACAACACGCTTCTCTATCAACCCGATACGGATTTCTTCGGTACCGATACGTTCATCTATACCGTTTCAGATGGCAACGGCGGTACGGCGACAGCGACTGTCGGCGTAACGGTTGAAGAAGAACCCTCGAACCCGATGCCAACCGCGAGCCTTGGCGAATGGTTGTTCGAACCGGATGCGCCGACAGCAAACACAGCACCCGGCTTCGAAAATCCGGCTGTCTTCGCAAATGGCGCGGAGGCCATCGGCGGGGCCGTTATACTAGACGGCGAAGATGACTACGTGCTGATCAGCAACATCGACGACTATGAGGTTGGTGCAGTTGAAGTTCGGATGTCATTTTCTGTTGATACGCTATCCGGGACGAGTGTGGGTAGCGGTTTTGGATCGCAGGAACTTCAAACGCTGTTCTCGCGCGACTCGTCCGGGTTTGACGGTGGCGGCCATCTAACGGCCTTCGTGAATGGAGACGGGTCTTTGAGAATCCGGCACCAGACCGAGGACGCAAATTACGCCATAGATACGTTGGCTGGGCTGTTTGATGAAGGAGATGATGTCGACTTGATCTACAAGGTCACTCCGACTGACGGGATGGAGCTTTATCTGGGCGTCAACGGCGGCGATCTGGACATGGTCGGCAGCAATGATCAATCCGTGCTAGATGGGAATCCCGTCGATCTTATTGGCAACTCGGAACCCTGGACACTTGGTGCGTCGCAGACCCGCAGCAACGACGAAACCGCAAATAAGTTGCGTAGCTTCTTCGACGGCTCCATCGACAGTTTCGAGATCATTCAGCCAAGCGACGATCTGTTCAGCTGATGCCAATCGCGGCGGACGCTCTATGACATTCAACGGCGGCCTTACGTAGGTCGCCGTTGTCTTTTTTGCGACGGCCACACGCAGTTGCCCGGCGGTTTACCAATGCGCCGTTTTCAATGATCATTGACGCATCCGGGGACTGGCGTTTCAGCCGCACAACCCATTCCGGGCTTGTAAACGGTGCGCGGAACAGGCCATTCATCTGTCTTGGCGTGAGTGACTTGAAAGCAAAGTGGAGGCCGCCCCATGCGCCGAGATTGCAAATTGACAATGCCCGTCCCGCCCTGTGCCCGCAACAACTGCAGCAGTTGGCCGATGTTGCAATCCACCTTCGGCCATTTGCCGGGGCGGTGCGTGGCCGCGATCTCGGCCTGACATCATGTCTCACCGAAAAGGTTGCAATTGTCACAAATCAGAGCGGTGACACAACTATACGGGTCCTGCCTCGTCTGAGCATGGATCTGCAATGAACACCCACTTCGAAAAACGTCCCGAGCCTGCCGCCGGTCCGCCGGGCATCTCGCTTTGCGCTGGAACAACATTGCAGCCCGATGGGCGGTTCGCGACGACCGACCTGCATCTCGTCAACGGTGTCGTCAGCGCGGATGCCGGACCGTCGCACAGGCGGTTTGATGTGTCGGGATGCTTGGTCCTCCCCGGGATCATCGATGCGCATGGGGATGGGTTTGAGCATCACCTGATGCCACGGGTGAGCGCCGATTTCCCCGAATGGATCGCTTTGCGCAATGTAGATCGAGAGCTGTTGGCCAATGGCATCACAACGGCCTTTCTGGCCCAATCCTACTCCTGGGAAGGTGGGATGCGCGGTGTTGATGCCGCGCAGCGGTTAATCGAAGGCCTACGGGCGCTGTCGCCAAAGCCAGGCGCCGATATGCGGTTTCAGATCCGCTATGAGACCTTCTTTCTCGACGGCGCGGATCAGCTGCTCGCGTGGCTGGAAGAGGGCAGCATCACTTACGTCATCTTCAACAACCACGTGCCGGAATATCAAAAGCTGCTGGATGATCCGGAACATGTGTCGCGCTGGGCGGCCTCCGTCGGTCTGAAAATTCCTGAATTCCGGGCGTTGCTCGAAAAGACGATCGCAGAAGGTGTCGGCGTGCTGGATGCGGTGAAACGCCTTGCCGAAACCATGCGGCGGCTGGGCATTCCCTTCGGATCGCACGACGATCCGGACCCGGACACGCGGCGGCAGTACAATGATCTTGGCGGTCGGATAGCTGAGTTTCCGGTCACCCTGGCGGCCGCCGAAACCGCCCGGGCGCTTGGCAATCCAATCATGATGGGCGCGCCGAACGCCCTGCGGGGCAAAAGTGCGTCGGGCAATGTCTCCGCGCAGGAACTGATCACGTCAGGCCTCTGCGATGCGCTTGTTTCGGACTATTATTATCCCGCGCTGTTGCATGCCCCGTTCGCCCTTGTGCGGGATGGGGTAACAGATTTGGCGACAGCCTGGGGGCTGGTGTCATCCGGGCCCGCCGCGGCATTGGACCTGACAGATCGCGGGTCGCTCGCCCTCGGAAAACGCGGCGACGTCACCGTTTTGCGCCAAGACGCATCAGGGCGACCACATGTCATTGCGACGTTTGTCGCGGGCAAACCGAGTTTTCTAGATCCTGCATTCGCGACGTCGGCCCTTCACAACCTTGACCACACGCCGACATAGGCAGGCATCAAGCCGAGCGTCAGGCAGAGGGCCTGGGGTGCAACGCTACGTGCGGGTGTGAAGGGTGTTTTCAAATAGAGCTTTGACGACGCTTGGGCTTCAAAACGGTCATTTGTTTAAGAACCCCCGAAGGCCGCTTTGCGGACTTTGCTGCCGTTGCCATAACCTAAGAAAATGGCTGTTACTGCCTCTGCTCAAGAACGATAAGTTACAACGCA
>JBCBHE010000090.1:0-3608 GCA_038526085.1 Pseudomonadota bacterium
CATGTCAATCAGACTCTCACGAAATTTCTGGATGGGCTGGTAGCGTCTTTGCCGATCGCTCGGACGGCTCTACCGACTTGCAAAGAGCCATGCCGACGTTCAAGCTTTCAGAAATTTCGCGAGAGTCTGATTGACATGAAATATAATTCGTGTGAACAATACTTACATGAATTCAACGACTCGCAAATATGATAGCTCAAATCGCAAGGCACAAGCTGAGGCACGGCGCGCGCAAATCCTGAAATGCGCGGCAAGGATGCTTGCCGATCCCAGCAATGATGAGTTTCGGCTAGAGGATGTCGCACAGGCCGCCGGTGTCAGTGTCCAGACGATCCTGCGCGCGTTCGGCAGCAAGGATGGCCTCGTGGTCGCAGCGCTGGAGACTGAAGCCCCCGACGGCGTCGATTTTACGTCTTTTGCGAATATTGAGGTCGATGACCTCGAAACATTCGTGCGCACCGTGTTTTCGGTCTATGACAAGATTGGTGATCTGGTGATCCGAGCATTGGCAGAAGAGCACCGCTCGCCCGTGTTTCACAAATCACTGGATGTCGGTCGTGCGTATCACGTTGAATGGGTGTCGCAGGTCTTTGCGCCCTACCTGGACCGAAGACCGCCCGAGGAACGGATTGTTCTGTTTCGCGCGTTGATGGCCGCGACCGATATCTACATCTGGAAAATTCTACGCCGTGATGAAGCGCTCAGTCTGGAAGAGACCATCGCCGCGGTTGCCTTTACCCTAAAGTCCCTCATTCAGGAGAAAAAATAATGACGAAATATCTTTGGCTCAGCCATTCCAGCGGCGGCAACCTTCCCCCCAGCCTTGGCGTCGCGGGTGCCTTGCGCAAGCGCGGGCATGAAGTTGTTTTTGCCACCAAACCTGACACGACTGCACGCATCGAAGACGAAGGATTTCGCGCGATTGGTTTCAAGAACGCCTACACTCAGGTTGATAAATACCCTGACATGGGGCCGCTGACCCGCATCGCCTGCTCGTTGACGTCGCCCGATGTTGCGGAAGAGATCAAAGAGGTCGTGGCCGCAGAACAGCCCGATGCGATCATGGTCGATGCGATGTTCCCGGCTGCGCTGGATGTGGCACCCTCATTTGGCGTGCCAACATCCGTATTTTGCCACACATTCCTATGGCGTCAGCTGGATGCGTGGCAGGGTATCATGGGCAAACTGGGTGACCTGCGGAAGGCCGCAGGTTTTGAACCGCTGCCCGACATGGAAACGCTCTGGAAGGCGCAGACCCGGATGATCGTCACATCCGTCGAAGCCCTTGATGACGCGCCAATGGCGGGGTGGGATCATGTCACCCACGTCGGCCCGGTCCTAGACAACGAAACGCCGGCCCAACCAATCGATCTGCCTTGGGCCGCGGACGATGCAACGCCGCTTGTTCTGGTCAGCTACACAACCACCGAATTGCAGGACTCTGCTAAGGTGCAGACCGCGCTGGACGGGCTGGCCAACCTGAATGCGCATGTCTTTGTAACAACCAGCAAGGCCATCGACCCGGCTGATCTGACAATCCCGGCGAACGCCCATGTCGTGCAGTACGCTGACCACAACGCGATCCTTGCGCGCGCCGATCTGTGCGTAACCCATGGCGGGCACGGCACCATGATGCGCGCTCTCAAACACGGTGTCCCGATGGTGGTGATCCCGGGCTTCCCGCATGATCAGGCTCCAAACGCGGCCCTGGTAGAAAAACTGGGGGCGGGCATTGCGCTCCCGGGGGATGCGGATGCGGCCAAGCTTGGCGAGGCGGCGGGTCGGATCTTAGGTGATCCATCGTTTAGTAGCAGTGCTGCAAAGCAAGCGCGTGAGGCAAAAGAAGTTGACAGTGCGTCATCCGCGGCAGACATTCTGGAGAGATTTGCGACCCGCACGACCCCCGAAGTCATTTCCTAATTTAATTCTCCCAAACCCTTTCTTAAAAGGACTTTGTCCAATGACACAGATTTTGCAAATCGCCGCGATCGCTGCCGCGACGTTTGGAACCGGGGCAGCCACTCTCACCGTCATGAATGAAGACATTCCGGACTTTGCGGTGCCGGAAGGCGCATGGGCTGATACGGGCGCACTCGACGGTATGACGTTTCGGATCTATGGCGAGGTTCCGGACCGGAGCGCCGTTCTAGAAGACGACATCATCTTTCGGGATGGCACGTTCCAATCCACCGATTGCGAGAACTACTGCAACTTTGGCTGGTCCGACTATCAAACCAAAACCATCGACGGTGTCATTCACTTCACGAGCACTGCAATCTGTCCAGACGCGCCGCACACCGTTGTGTGGTACGGCAGGATTACGGGCGACGAAGTGGTCATCGACGGGACGTGGACCACCCGTCGATGGTACTGGACCAATCAGATCGAGGTGCACGCGACAGGCTCTGTCATACCGGGCGCAGAGGTAGCAGGCTAAATTGGCCATCGCATCGTCAAAACCCCTGACGCTGCCAGCCGTCATCTTAAGGGTCTGCCTTTTAATCAGCTTGATCGCCCTGGCAACTTGGGGCGTTCATCTGATCCGCGACGCGATGGACCTTCAAATCCGACCTGACAACGAACAGCAGGTTCACAAAGCCATTATGATCGGCGCAGTGGCCTATGTCGGGCTACTGGCGATGCCGTTCGTGCCGGGCGCAGAGATCGGTATCGCGTTGCTTGCGGCGTTTGGTGCCGCAATCGCCCCCTTAATCTATGTTTGTACTGTGGCCGCGATGATGTTGGCCTTCACGATTGGGCGGTTCCTTCCTATTAACTCGTTGGAACGGCTCTTCCGGGCTTTGCGCCTGGTGCGCGCGGCTGACTTGGTGGCAAAAGCTGCCCCGTTGTCCAAAGAAGACCGGCTCGCAATGCTTTTGGAAGGGCAATCAAAACGCGCTGTTTCGATGGCCGTGCGGTATCGCTACGTCGCAATGGCTTTTGCCGTCAACATGCCGGGCAATTCCCTGATCGGCGGTGGCGGAGGGATCATGATCATCGCAGGATTGAGCGGGATTTTTTCACCAATATCGACATTCCTCACCGTCATGATCGCCGTTTCGCCCGTTCCGCTAGCAGTCCTTTTCTTGGGCTTAAGATTCTGAGCGAGCCGGAAGCATCTGCTGCGAGCCGGTCTAATTCCAATGTGCTGAATTTTGCGCTTGGCATGAATATCTACTGTTCATGGCACGCCGCCGCCTCGTATTCGGAAGCAGCAACGCTTTGAGTCTGTAGCTAGCGTAGATCAGCACCAAAAGTGCGGACGCCCGGAATAATGAGAATGCCGTTGATGTAATGTCCATGCGCGGACGGCATCGTCATTTTCTAGCTTCGATGTCTGACGACTAGGAACTTGATCCTTCCGACAGAATAGAAGTCTCAGAAGCTTCATACCCGCGTCCCTTCGGTCTCAAGAAAGTAGGAGAGCTGTTCAAGAAACCCGTATTTTCGCATCATTGCGTCACCTTCTGGGGTGCGCGTTGCCTTTCGCAGACCTTCGAGGTCGTGCACATCGACCACAACAGCGATTTGGTTTGGATCATTCGGGTCATCCAAGATTTATGCCGGACCGGCAAAAATCTTGGATGACCCGAATGATCCAAACCAAA
>JBCBHE010000091.1:0-3598 GCA_038526085.1 Pseudomonadota bacterium
CCGTCAGCGCAAGTGGACCTACTTGGACGCCTAATGGAATTATGACCGCAATCAGATAGGCCCAAACAACAAGCGGCTATTGCTGATGGTCATGGTGGTTCCTTTGATGCTTCGGATCCTCACCGGGAAATGCGAACGCATCTATGCCACCATGACCATCAGCAATAGCCGCAAGGCCGTCAGCGCAAGTGGACCTACTTGGACGCCTAATGGAATTATGACCGCAATCAGATAGGCCCAAACAACAAGCGGCAACCGCCCTTCGACGGTCTTTGCGGCCGCAATTGATGGCGTTGCGCGGCTCATCAGGGGTGAAAGATCAGTGGCAGTCATTCATCTGTCGCGTATCGTTGGCAACGTAGGAAGCAGGCTAGTGTCTGGCGACGTCGTGGGACGTTGAACGCTATTGCCCGCGCAGCTTCGTGTCTTAACGGTCACGTGCCTCCCTGATTGATTGTCCTTGTGGTACAGCTGGTAGAGAGGGACCAAATGCCCCTTTGGGGGGATCTTTGAGGAGTGTGTTGATCTCCTTCTCCCACCAATGGTGAGCCTCAAGGTCGGCAATCTCGTTAGCAGTGAAACGCCTCCGAAGCTGCTTGGCAGGCACACCGCCGACAATTGCGTAGTCGGCGACGTCCTTCGTAACGACAGCACCTGCTGCAAGTACGGCCCCGTTTCCGATGTGTCGACAACCGCTTAGGATGGTGACACGATCCCCGATCCAAACGTCATGGCCGATGGTTAACGGGTTTTCGGTGTCTGCAGGGATCGTGTCTTCAAGCACGACACCCAGCTCCGAATTGTAAAAGAAAGGATGCATGATCGGACGATCAGTCGGGTGGTCCCGCCGGCGGACAATCAATGCGGAGCCGCAGGAGACATACCGGCCAACAACAGTACCTGCCGGCAAAACGCCGGGGCGCATCAGGGACCCGTAGCTATAAGCGCCAACTGAAACGTCGTGGTACCGCTTGAGAATGGCGCGCCACGTCGCAGACAGCATCAACCCACCGGGCTGCGTCCGACAGAATCGGAGGAGGAGGCCCCGAAGGCGCCGGATGCGATAAAGCGATACGACCCAAGCCTGCAAAGGCGGTTCGACCACCTGTCCAAGATGCCTGTTTTGCTGCATTAGTCCTCTTTCCGAGACATATAGCGACGGATATGCGCAAAATAAGGCGAGATTCCGGACGGCCCCAAAAGTCGCCAGGCAACAATTAGCCCTGCGATCTCAGCGCAAATCCCGATAAAGATGATCCCCGTCAGCCCGACCCCAGCCTGCGCAGCCCACCATACAAACGGAAGCACCGCGACCCTTGGGACGTTTGCCCACATCGCGTGGGCCGTCTTGCCGCGGGCCAAGGTCACTATCGCGGGCCCCACTTTGCACACACGGATCCCTTGCAGCACTGCCATCCAGATCAATAAAGGTTCAAGCGCTTGGTACTTTGCCCCTAAGATCAGCCGCAACAAAGGGACCCCGCAAAGCGCGAAGAAAACAACAAGCGCAATCCCAATGAGAATGGCGGCTTCCAAGGTGGCCCGCGCAACAATTGGGTCATCGTTCTTCAATTGGGGGAGAAAGAAATTCTGTGCGGATTTCGCAAGCACAAGGGTCGGTGTCAGCGTTAGCGTGACACCCATTGCAAAGATCGCAAGCGCCTCCATACCCAATAGGCGACCGACAATGATCTTGTCGCCTTGAAACACCAAGTAAAGCAATGCGCCATTCACGAGGAGAGGCCAACCAAAGCTTAGACTACTGCGCATGAATGCCAGGTCGAGTAAGACGCGGTAGGGGCGTCTTGCAACGACGTGGGACATGACCATCATCAGGACCGCGTGCAGCACGATCGACCAAAGCATGACGCTGTAGTCACCCAACCATTGCGCCAATGGCCAAATCGCCAACAATGACAGGAAAGCCGGCACGGCTGAGCTTAAAATCATTGGCCCAAACACCATGTCACGGTTCAGGCGGTGCATATCAAAGTGCTGAAAGGCCTGTGCCAGCGGTACGATGGCGAGCACCTGATAGGCCCAAGCCACATGGCCAACGCCCAGAAAACGCGCCAGTGGGGCGGCGAGTGCAAACAAAACTGCTGCCGCGACAACCCCCCGCAAAGCATGAAAGCCCTGTGCGCCAGCCTGAAAACGGGGGTCGGCTCCTTTGTCCGATTGAACAATTTGTTGTTGCAGCCCCAAATGTGAGGCCATTTCGATCAACGATGTCACGATCGCAAAAGTCGCCGCAATGCCGTAGTCGGCCACAGGGATCAAAGCCGCCACACCCAGATTGCGTAGCAACAACATCAATGATGTCGCCACGTTACCTGTCAAAAGAGTAAGGCCGGTTTTGACCATGAACTGCTCGCTTTGTTTTGTGCGTTTGTTTCCTGTTTACCATGATCCGGTCAAGAAGCTGTGCTGCGGAACAGATACTCTAGCCAACACCGTGGGATTTTGGTTCAACCTGCACAACAGCCCGGAGCAACGGGCGAAATGGCAAGGCAAATGGCAGACACTTCCCCAGCTTTGGCTCGCGTAGCGCGCGGCGATCTCTGTTCAGGCTGTGGCGGTTGTGCGGCCGTAGCTCCGGATAAGATATCGATGAAAGTTGCGGGCACGGGGTTTCTCCGTCCGCAGCAATCGTCCCCATTGTCCGATGCAGAGGAGGACTTGATCGCGGCGATCTGTCCGGGCCTGGGACAGAAAGTGGTCGCTGGGGAGAACCAGAAGGATCCGCTTTGGGGGGCCTTTGTTTCGATGCAAGTGGGTTGGTCGACGGATGAGCCGTTGCGGTTTCGCGGTTCATCGGGCGGCGCGTTGTCGATGATGCTGGTGCATTTGCTGGAAGAGGGGATCATCGATGCGGTCATCCAAACCGCAGCCTCGCCAGATTTGGTTATTGGGAACACAACAGTTGTCACGACGAGCGTTGATGAGATTTCGAAGGCAGCCGGGTCGCGCTATGCGCCTTCGGCGCCGCTCGACGGTCTTTCAACACATCTGGCAACGGGAAAACGGTTCGCTTTCGTTGGCAAGCCTTGCGATGTTGCTGCGCTGAGAGCGTGGATGGCGCAGGACCCGAGGATTTCAACGCGTATTCCGGTCTTGCTGTCATTCTTTTGTGCTGGTGTGCCATCTCACAAGGGCGGGGAAGCCGTTCTCGCAAAGCTCGGGGCGACTTTGGCCGAGGCAAAGGCCTTTCGCTATCGCGGCAACGGTTGGCCTGGGACGGCCACGGTGACGCTTGAAGATGGGACCCAGCGCGGGATGACTTATCACGAAAGCTGGGGTGGGGTCCTGTCAAAGCACGTCCAGAACCGTTGTAAGATTTGCGCGGACGGCACGGGCAAGGCGGCAGATATCGTCTGTGCCGATGCCTGGGAGTGCGATGCTCAGGGCTATCCAGTGTTTGATGAGGCACCCGGTATCAGCTTGATCGTGGCACGGACGACGCTTGGCGCCCAGCTCATCAGCGCCGCGAAGGACGCCGGCAGGATTGCGACTGAGAGCTTCGACGTCAGAGAGCTCGCTGCAATCCAGCCGGGACAACGGGAACGGCGTCGGGCGCTCCTCGCGCGACTGATTGGGC
>JBCBHE010000092.1:0-3531 GCA_038526085.1 Pseudomonadota bacterium
TTTCAATCCCAGCCCGATGAAGGACAGCGCGGTTTCTGATAGGACCAGCTACATCATCGTCGATCTGGTGATCTCCTTCCCCTACATGGTCCTATCAGAAACCGCGCTGTCCTTCATCGGGCTGGGATTGAAAGACCCGGTCACCTCGCTCGGTGTGCTCTTGCAAAATACCACCCAAGCGGACGTCCTTTTGAACTACCAATGGTACTTCATCCCGGTGCTTTTCTTCGTCACGCTTGTCATGGCTTTCGTCTTTGTGGGCGACGGGCTGCGCGACGCTGCGGATCCCTATAACGAGGCGAAGAAATGAGCCTGCTGACCGTTGATAACCTGACCATCCGGTTCAAGACTGACGAGGGTCTGATCACCGCCGTTGAAAACGTATCCTTTGACGTTGAACAGGGCGAGGTTTTGGGGCTTGTCGGCGAAAGCGGGTCGGGCAAGTCGGTGACCGCCAAGGCGCTGATGCAGCTGAACGGGCGCAACACGGTCTACGACCCGGCATCGAAAATCACGCTGCATGGCACCCCGGACATCGACGTGCTGGGTTTGAAACGGGAACAGGACATGCTGCCGATCCGCGGCGGTCAGATCTCTATGATCTTCCAGGAACCAATGGCCAGCTTCGCCCCCGCGATCACCGTGGGCAAACAGATGGTAGAGCAGCTGCAGATCCATACGTCGATGTCGAAGGCCCAAGCGAAAGAACTGTCGATTGAGATGCTGGACCGCGTGGGGATCACCGAACCGGCCCGCCGCTTTGACCAGTATGTGTTCGAATATTCCGGCGGGATGCGTCAGCGGGCGATGATCGCGATGGCGCTCACGACCAAACCGCGCCTCTTGATCGCGGATGAGCCGACAACGGCATTGGATGTGACGATCCAGCGCCAAGTGATTGACCTGATGAAAGAACTGATCGCGGACTTTGGCATGTCGATCCTGTTCATCACACACGACCTCGGCGTGATTGCCCAGACAGCGGACCGGGTTGCAGTAATGTATCTCGGCAGGATCATGGAAAAGGGCCCGGTGCGGGACGTGCTCCGCACGCCCGCACACGCCTACACACGCGGCCTGCTTAACGCGCTGCCGAACCTCGACGACCTAGACGCACCACTGACGCCGATCCCCGGTGACATCCCGTCACCACTTGAACGCCCCAGCGGCTGCGTCTTCCACACACGCAACCCGGAACTGCAACCCGGTTCGCGATATGAGCGTGAGGTTCCACCGATGACAGAGGTCCGCCCCGGCCACTTCGCAGCTCTCTTCCCGGAGGATGTGGCATGACGCCTTTGGTCAAGATCGACAACCTCACCGTCGCTTATCCACTCGGGCGCCGCCTCTTTGGCGCGCCACCGATGCTGAAGGCGGTCAAGAACGTCTCGCTGAACATCCCAAAGGGCAGCTTTGTCGGGCTGGTCGGCGAAAGCGGGTCGGGGAAGACAACGCTGGGGCGTGCGATTTTGAAGGCAGCCCCAATCAGCGATGGCACAGTGACCTACGACAACGGCAGCCGGCGCTTTGACATCGCGACCATGTCAAAGACGGAAGAGCGTGATTTCCGCTCTCAAGCCCAACTGATCTTCCAAGACCCCTACGCGGCCCTGTCACCACGCATGACCGTGCGGGACATCATCGCAGAACCGCTTGAGGTCTTGGGCCTGACAAAGACGCGCGAGGAAACCGACACCCGCGTGCGCGACATCGCGGCGAAATGCCGGATCAACCTCGAACACCTGCGCCGCTATCCACATGCCTTTTCTGGTGGTCAACGCCAGCGGATCTCAATCGCCCGCACGCTGGCGTCAGGCCCGAAGTTTGTGGTGGCGGACGAATGCGTCGCGGCGTTGGACGTGTCCATTCAGGCCGACATCCTGAACTTGCTGAAACAGCTGCAGCGCGACCTGGACCTGACTTATCTCTTCATTTCTCACGACCTCTCGGTCGTCGCCCATGTCTGCGATTACGTGGCCGTCATGTACCTGGGCGAGATTGTCGAAGAAGGCCCAACTCGCGCAATCTTCGCGGCCCCCAAGCACGACTACACAAAGTCGCTGCTGGCCGCGATCCCCTCGCTCGACCCGGACCAACGGTCGCGGGTGGTGCCCTTTGAACGCGGAACGGTAACGGTGGACTAAATGCCCGACTATGACCTCGATAACGCCTATGAAATCGACGGGCCGGATAGCGCCAAGACGCTTTACGGCAAGTGGGCAGAGACTTACGACAGCAGCTTTGCCGATGGCTGGGGGTTTATCGCGCCCCGGCTGATCGCGGAGCTTTACTTGGCCGAAGGCGGCGATGACACCCCGATCCTCGACATCGGCGCAGGGACCGGGCAAGTGGCAGAGCATTTAGATGGAGCTTTGACAGATGCATTCGATATCACGCCTGAAATGTTGGAAATCGCGCGGAGCAAGGGTCTTTACCGCAACCTGATCGAGGGCGATCTTTTGCAGCCCTTGGACCTCGCCGACGACAGCTATGGCGGCGTGATCTCCTGCGGGACCTTTACGCATGGCCATGTCGGCCCGGCTTGCCTGCCGGAACTGATCCGCGCGACGCGGCCCGGTGGTCTGTTCGTGTGTGGCACCATCCCTGCGGTGCTGGATGGCATGGGGTTCGGGTCCGCGCTCGCCCGACTGCAAGCCGCCGGTCAGATCACACCGCTGCGCTTCGCCGACATCGCGATCTACGACAATCCGGATCACCCCCACGCACAAGACCGTGGCCTGGTGATGATCTTCCGCAAATGCTGACACAAGCCAAGGCCGAGGATGAAGCGGCGCTCGCGCGGCTTATTGAGGCGGCATTCGTCGCGTATGTTCAGGCGCTTGGCCGGGATTGGCCTGGGCCCTACCCGTGGCTGGCGGAGGCGATTGCACAGGGCCGTGTGCTCTGGATCGACGGGACCAAGGGTTGCGCGGTGATCGACCGAGATGGCGATGCGCTCAAGATCGACCAGATCGCCATATACCCCACGCATCAGGGGCGCGGCACGGGACGCCGCGCGATGGAGGCGCTTGAGGAGCTGGCGATCCGGGCAGGTTTTGCGCAAATCACGCTCTACACGGCGCAGATGCATACCCACCTTGTCGCCTTCTATTCATCGCTCGGCTACCAGGTCACCGACCTACGCCCGCCAGCGTCTGGCAAAGACGACATCCCCCGCATCCACATGACCAAACTTTTAACTTGAGGCCCCTATGCAAGATCCTGCCTTCACCGCCCCCGGCCGCTTTTGGCGCGGCAACCTGCACACCCATTCCAACCGGTCTGACGGCGTTCTGACGCCGGAGGAAGTCTGCCGGCGCTACCGCGAAGAAGGCTACGATTTTATCGCGCTGACCGACCACTTTATCGGCCTCTATGACTACCCGATCGTTGATACGGTCCCATTCCGGACCGACGACTTCACCACGATACTTGGTGCAGAAGTCCACTCGGGTGCGATGGAAAATGGGGAGCTGTGGCACATTCTGGCCGTCGGTCTGCCCGCCGACTTCGCGCCCTCAAACTCGCCTC
>JBCBHE010000093.1:0-3195 GCA_038526085.1 Pseudomonadota bacterium
CCAACACACGACAGTTGCGTTTCAGGTGGGACCGCCAGACTTGGATCCTCCTGACCCTAGCGAGTGGGAGCTGAGCACACCAATGCTCGGGTCGCGCGACCCTTTAGTGGTCAATCTTGGCAGTCCGCACGACCACTTGTCCCTCGCGTTTCGGCTACGGGTACTTGGCGCTGACGGATCGATTGTCCCCGGGCAAATCGGATTGAGCCCAAACGAAACAGGCTGGGAATTCATACCGCGCGCGGCTTGGAAGGCTGAAACGTACAGCCTGACAATCGCAGACAGCTTGGAAGACTTGGCGGGTAACCGACCTGGTGTTCTCTTCGACCTGCCATCTGGTCAGGCCTCGGAACCTTGGCTGGGTCGCCTGCCGTTCCGGCCGGGGGGTTAGGTGAGGATGGACTTCAGATGGGTGAGCATCGCTTGGACTTTGTCCGAGCGGTGCACATCAACATGGGTCACCAGCCAGCTTTTGACCGTCCATTCAGGAAGCGCGGGTGAAACTTGCTCCAAACCGCCCGCACGCTCGGCCACTGACACCGGGACAAAGCCAATTCCGGCCCCATCGCGCACAGCAGTTTCGAGGACCTTGGCGTTGGTTGATTTCAACACGACTTGCTCAGGGGTCACGTTCTTGGCGAGCCACGCCTCAAAAGGGGCGGCACTGTCTTGCACCGGATTGCCAACGAACCAATGACCCGAAAGATCCAGCAAGTCCGGCCTCCCATACTGCTGGATATAATCGGGATGCGCGAAGAGAGCGAAATCCAGCGTGCAAAAAGGCTGAACCACATAATCGTCATGCGTTGGCTTGGCGCCCACCCGCAACGCTACGTGCGCCTCCGCGCGTTCCAAACTCAAAAGCTTGTTGCCCGTGGTCACCGTGACACGCGTTTTTGGGTGTCGACGCCGAAAGTTCAAAACCGCTGGCAAGATGAAATCTGTGAGCGGAA
Organism: Pseudomonadota bacterium; assembly: GCA_038526085.1. Taxonomy (GTDB): domain Bacteria; phylum Pseudomonadota; class Alphaproteobacteria; order Rhodobacterales; family Rhodobacteraceae; genus Yoonia. Next base: position 954 of record JBCBHE010000093.1, read on the forward strand.
AGAGCGTGGTGACAATGACTTCTCCCGCCACGTCGGCGCTTTGAACGCGGATGCGAGCGAAAAAGTCCTCCAACATTTCATGAGACTGCTCTGCTACGGCCAGAAATTCTTTGCCCGCATCGGTCAGCTCGTACCCGCGCCGATGACGCAAAAACAGACGCGTCCCCAGTGCCGCTTCAAGCGCGTCTATGTGGCGATTGACCGTCGCCCGATGCACGCTCAGTTCGGCCGCAGCCTTGCTGACTGTGCCCGCCGTCGCCAAGCGATAGGCCGTATATATTTCTGTCCAAAGATCCATCATGCGCCTCTTAGAGTCGCATTTATGCATCTAACTCCGCAAGAGAAGTCTCCAAACGTCGTAAAAATGCGCATCCAATGCGCTTATCGGGACATTGAGGCGGCGTGGCTGAACGATAAGCTGCGCGCCATAAAGTAAAGGATCCCCAATGAAAGTTCTCGCGTTCGCTGCATCAAACAGCACCACGTCCATCAACCGCGCTTTAGTCGGCTATGCAGCACGGCACCTACAAGCAATCCATCCTTCAGCGGACGTGAAGTTCGTCGATATCAACGACTACGAGATGCCAATTTATTCGCCGGATCGGCAAAACGCCAATGGGATACATCCGCTGGCGCAAAGTCTCTTTGATGAAATCGGTGCCGCCGACGCGCTGATCGTCTCATTCGCCGAATACAACGGCTTTGTCACGGCTGCCTGGAAGAACATCTACGACTGGATGAGCCGGATTGATCAGAAGGTCTGGCAGGACAAGCCGTTCGTCCTTTTGGCCGCAAGCCCCGGGCGGCGCGCGGGTGCAAATGTCCTGCAAACTCAGGAACTGACCGCACCTTTCTTTGGCATGGATATCAAAGGCAAATTTGGGGTCGGAAATTGGGCTGACGCTTGGGACGGAAGCGGGCTCACGCGGGAAGAAGATCGCGAAGGCATTGAGCAGGCCGTTTCCGGCCTGCTGGCTTGATTTTCGACGCTAATGAACAGGATAAACGCCATGGACGGAAAACGGATTGCAGTCATCACGGGGTCAACGGGTGGCATTGGTGCGGCAATCGCTGACCAACTCTCTGCATCCGGTTGGCACCTTGTTCTGGTCAACCGGAATGACACTAAAGCGCAGGCGCAAAAAGCGGACTTACAGGCGAACCATCCTGGCGTCGCAGTGGATACTATCACCGCTGATTTGATGGATGTCGAGCAGGTCAAAGCGGCGGCCCGGACCATCGTTGGCATGCATCCCAAGCTCGATGTGCTCTTTAACAACTCAGGCGTTTTGACCTCGGAACGGGTGATAAGTGTGCAAGGGTACGAGTCCAATTATGCGGTCAACACCTTGGCCCCCTACGTCATGACACAAGGCTTGCGACCAGCCTTGCAGAGCCAAGACAGCGGATCGAAATCCATGATCGTGAATACGACGTCCTCGGCCCAAAACGCTGCGAAGTCTCTGGACACCGCAACCTTGTCGGATCCGAAAGACATCGGCGGCCTCACCGGCGCCTATGCAACCACCAAGTTGGCGCTGACGACCATGGGGACGGCGATGGCGCCCGCGTTGGACGCAGACGGGATCATGATCCGATCAGTTTGCCCAGGTCCGGTGGTGACACAGATGACCAAGACAAGCGATGCCATGCCAGGCATTCTAAAGCTGCTGGTTCCGCTGTTCTTCAAATCCCCGGAAAAACAATCGGCAAAGATGATCCATGCCGCCCAGACTGATAGCTATGGCGGCCAAACAGGCATCTACATCACTAACGGCAAAGAAAAGCCCCTGCCGAAGCTCGCGACGGACGCTGGGGTTCAGGCCAAGTTGATGGAGAAACTTGCCGCAGATGCCGGTCTCTAGCGTCAGCGGGCTCAGCCACCCAATCAGGCAGGTTTGACAGAACACAGGACGGAACCGTTTTGAAACTCATCCTAAAGCTCGCGGTCACCGCCATCACCGTGTTCTATGGTTTGGTCCCCGCAATTGCAGACCTGAACGAGACACATTTGTTCAACCCATTATGGAGCGATCACGCCCGGTTTCACGGGGCTTGGTTCCTCGCGTTCACAGCGGGCATCGCTGTGATTGCCCTGTTCTTGATATGGGTTCGCGATGATGTGTTTCTTCCCATCGCTTTTGGCCTGATGTTTGTGGCGGGTTTCTGGGTCGCGACGGTCTTTGGCCCCGCATATGGCGGGGCTTTGGTCGATGATAACGGCTATGTGCAAACTGTGCTC
>JBCBHE010000094.1:0-3126 GCA_038526085.1 Pseudomonadota bacterium
CAGACGCTTGGCGGGGACTCGGTGTGCTCGATCTACGGCGCGTCGGGCGCGCTGCAATATCGCGAGAATACCAGCACGGGCGAGCGAACCGATTATCTCTCCATGGGCGGGCGCACGATCGCGAAGTTCGAGACGCAAGGCGGTGTCACCTCGACCACCTATTTGCACACAGACCACCTCGGCTCCCCCGTGGCAGGCACCAATGAACTCTCCCACATCGTCTGGCAGGAAGACCACACGCCCTTCGGTGAGAAACGCCTGAACCCCGCGGCCCAGAGCGGCAAAATGGGCTTCACCGGCCACATCGCTGACACCTCCGGCCTCGTTTACATGCAAGCGCGCTACTACAACCCGGCCAATGGCCGCTTCCTGAGCAGCGATCCGGTCGGCTTTGCTGAGGGCGGCGTGGGGTATTTCAACCGGTATGCGTATGTCGCAAATGATCCGGTGAATGCTTGGGATCCAAACGGAGAAGAGATAATAAAAAATGGTCGATTTCACGCCACCGTGTCAGTCGGTGCTTCAATCTCGCAAGCACCTGGTGCTGGCCACTCTTACGGAGCAGAGCAGGCCGTTGGTTTAAGCTTCGGTTTGCCGTCACCCGCCGATTTGCCGCGTCTAGCAGCGCAAGGCCCTCTCGGCTTGGCAAAATTTGAAGCTGCCGCCGTTCTTGCCGGTGGTGCTCCGGCAAGTGACTCAAGTGGTACGGTTGGAGCTGTGATCGGTGCAATATTTGATGTGGATATCGCGGAAGTAGGGCTAACTCTGGGAGAAGTTGAGGACCGGCTTGGGCAAAGCTATTTGGCGCAAGGCGACGTTGGCCCAGTGGGATTGGAGGTCTTTAGTCCAACAGACGGCAGTCTAGACGGTGCAGGTGTGAGGGCGAGCCGTTTTGGCGGCGGCATGGGTGCAGATATCGAAAAAACAACCACTGGCATTTTGTGGGATCAAACCGGGATATTAGATGAACAGCCGCTACCTAAAGAAGATCAAACGAAGTAGGCTGTCTACAAAAGATTGTTTCCCCTAACCATGGAGATATAAAAGTTATGTTTGGCAATAGAGATGATCTTAGAACAGATTTCAAAAGAGCACTATATTTGCTTCTAATCGCATTAATAGCATTATCGGGCGGTGTATTATTCGGTTTTTTCTAGAAATTGAATCACACCGCTCAAAATCGATTTTGATTTCAATGAATATTTTAATAAGTAATATATAATAAACTTGACCAGATTAAAAATTTCAGGCATCATCACTTCGCATCTGAGTTCGCTTGTTGATGAGCGTTGAATCGCAATCTCTAGATTGTCTTAGATGCGCAATTGTTACATAATTGCGTTTTGGGGCTTGGCGAGCGCAGCGAAGCAAGTGGTGTGAATACTTGGAATCAAAACTCGGCGACTTCGAACCATTCCGACTGAACAGACTTCATCTTGGCGTCACCATCTCATAACCAAGCTGAAGTGGTGTAGGGTCAACGGAAATTCGACGCATCTCGCCTGCATCGGCACCATTGGCCTCCATATATCGGCGGCGAAGCTCCGGGTCGGCCCCTTTGAAAACCACCTCAAACAACGGGTCAAAGTGGGCAAACTTGCAGTGACCCAGCCCCCTGATTTGCAGCCACGTTTTGGTATTAGGAACTGGCAGCATTGGAGGCTGAGATGGCGAGCAAGCGCGTTACTACAATCCGGCCAATGGCCGCTTCCTGAGCAGCGATCCGGTGGGCTTTGCTGAGGGCGGCACAGCGTACTTCAACCGGTATGCGTATGTCGCAAATGATCCGGTGAATATGGTGGACCCAGACGGACGAGAGTCGCGGGTCGTAGATGACCGGATTGAGATCACGCCAAAAGATACTTCTGTTCCGGCAGTCAGCATTCCGAACACAGTTGGAGCTAAAGGTGTTAGCGAGTCGAGCTTCAATTTTCACGACTATGATGTCTCGACGTCCACAAGTGGTTCGGGTCTTACTGCTGGAGATGCTGGAAGAGGTTTTCAGAACAATTCTACACCCGGTTCGGATCAGCCCGCATCAGCGAATGGAACAGTCAATAACGCAGGGCCTATTCCTGGATCAGGCAACGAAAACCTCGTCGGATCATTCACTGTTCCATCACCCGATCCGAGCAAGTTCACCGACGTTACAGTCAACTACACGATCGCAGGAGAGCACGGCCTTAATGAGGGTTTTGTGGTCAGATTTGGAGAGATTGGACCGGATGGGTCGGTGTCTGCTTTACGCAGCTACGGAGAGGGCAATGCTTGGCAACAGAACGAAGCTTTAAGTGGAATTTGGGAGCCACAGGTAGAGCGAGTTTGGCAGCGCAACCACACTGAAATCATTCACGCCGCGCCTTCGACCCGCTGATACAGGAGCGACGAAGACCCATGATAATCCGATCTATAATCTGACCTGAGCCCTTTGGCTCCCTCGATCAAAACGAGAGTCCTGCTGGTTGATACTCCGGGTGTTTGGTCTTGGCCAGCGCGCCGGGCGTGAGCCCGCCCAGTGATGAGTGCGGGCGGACATGGTTGTAGTCGTGTCGCCAGAGGGCGAGCTTGCGCCGGGCGTCGGTGAGTGTCTCGAAGATTTCCTCGTTCAGGAATTCATCGCGGAGCCGACCATTGAAGCTTTCGATGAAGGCGTTCTGGGTCGGTTTGCCGGGCGCGATATAGTGCCAGCTCACGCCGGTTCGGTTCTGCCAGTCCAGCATGGCGCGAGAGGTGAGTTCGCTGCCATTGTCGGAAACAATTGTCTCGGGCTTGCCGTAAAGCCGGATGATCCGGTCCAACTCCCGGGCGACACGGGCGCCTGAGATCGACGTGTCAGCGACCAGGGCAAGACACTCGCGGGTGTGGTCGTCGATCACCGCCAAAATGCGGAACCGACGCGCTTCACCGAAGACATCGGACAGGAAGTCCAGGCTCCAGCGGACGCCGGGGCCTGTGGGTTCAGGCATGGGCTCGCGCGTTCCAGTGGCGCGCTTGCGGCCTCGCCTGCGCTTCACGGCCAGCCCTTCCTCGGAGTAGAGCCGCCTCAATTTCTTGTGGTTCATCACGATGCCCTCGCGTTCCAGCATCACGCCGATGCGCCGGTAGCCGAACCGGCGGCGCTCGGCC
>JBCBHE010000095.1:0-3095 GCA_038526085.1 Pseudomonadota bacterium
GCTAATGGCTTAAGCAAGAACCCTATAAGGGCAAGGGCATCAAGTACAAAGATGAGTATATCTTCCGCAAAGAAGGCAAGAAGAAGTAAGGACCGGAACAATGGCAAACAGCAAACGACAGTTGTTCCTCAAGCGCCGTCTGCGCGTCCGGAACAAACTCAAAAAGGTCACAGCAAACCAGGGGCGTCCCCGGTTGTCTGTGCACCGCTCCAACAAGAACATCAGCGTTCAGTTGATCGACGACGTGAACGGCGTAACACTCGCCGCGGCATCGACGCTCGAAAAGGATCTGGGGTTCTTTGGAAAGAACAACCTCGAAGCAGCAGCCAAAGTTGGCGCGACCATCGCGGAACGCGCCAAGACAGCTGGTGTTGAGGTGGCTTACTTTGACCGCGGTGGGTTCCTTTATCACGGTAAAGTCAAGGCATTGGCCGATGCGGCCCGCGAAGGCGGTCTGAAGGTCTAATCACGGTTCGGCGGGGTCTTCCCCGCCTTACGCACACTGTAGGGTGGGTGAAACCCACGCACCCTCGATGACCTGGGACGCCTTGCGCGTCACTGAGGTTGGAAAACCGGCTTTTTAAGCCACCAAACGTTAAGGATGCCCCATGGCAGAACGTGAAAACCGCGGCCGCGGCCGCAATCGTGAAGAACAAGCGCCTGAGTTCGCTGACCGTCTGGTCGCGATCAACCGGGTCTCCAAAACAACAAAGGGTGGTAAAAACTTCGGTTTTGCAGCCCTCGTCGTTGTCGGTGACCAGAAAGGCCGTGTTGGCTTCGGTAAGGGTAAAGCGAAAGAAGTGCCTGAAGCGATCCGTAAGGCGACTGAGCAAGCCAAGCGCCAGATGATCCGCGTGCCACTGCGCGACGGTCGGACACTGCACCACGACACCAAAGGCCGTCACGGCGCTGGTAAAGTCGTGATGCGTACAGCACCACAAGGTACTGGGATCATCGCTGGTGGTCCAATGCGTGCCGTCTTTGAAATGCTGGGCGTCCAAGACGTTGTTGCGAAGTCCATCGGCTCGCAGAACCCATACAACATGATCCGTGCGACCATGAATGGACTGCAGGCAGAGCAATCCCCCCGCAACGTCGCACAGCGTCGTGGCAAAAAGGTTGCTGACATCCTGCCCAAGCGCGATGAAGCTCCGGCTGCTGAAGCTGCCGCATCTGAGGAGGCCTAAACCATGGCAAAGACGATTGTTGTCAAACAGACAGGCTCCCCCATCCGCCGCCCTGCAAAGCAGCGCGCGACATTGGTGGGCCTTGGCCTGAACAAGATCGGCCGCACGCGCGAGCTGGAAGATACGCCATCGGTGCGCGGCATGGTGAACGCTGTGTCCCACATGGTTGAGATCATCGAAGAAAAAGACTGAATGGTGTTGGGGTAACCCCCGACCCACGACGGTTTCGACGCCCTGCGAGTGATCGCGGGGCGTTTTTGTTTAGGCCTTTGCGAAACTGTTCCGCCGGCGGCCATAAAGCCCTGCCGCCAGAAGTACCGTGCCTAGCAGCAAAACTGGCGCGGGCAGGGGCACTGGCGAGATCGCGAACTCCCCAATCAGTGTGGCACCGGCGATGTCATCGACGGTGTCGGCGTTGAGGTAGATGTTCCCAAACGTCCCGCCGCCCGACAACAGATCGTTGTAGACCGCGTTGGATACGGACCAAGTTGCGGAGCCACTGAAGGCCTGCTGCCCTGCCGTGACACTCGTTGTGTTCCCGACCGCGAAGGACCAGATGTTCAGACCCAAGTCGGTCCCGCCGCCCCGCCACAACTGGGGAGAGTTGTCGCTTGTCTGATTGGCCGTTGTTAGGTTGCCTGACACAAGCGTCGCCGTGGGGAAGATGCCCGGCCCGCTGTAGAAGTTTTCGAGGTAGAACCCTGTGAAATCCGTGCCGGTCGCGCTGACAGTCGCCAGGCCCGGTTCGGCGTTGATGGTGATCTCGTCTTGAACGGACAGATCGATCGACAGCAGCGTCGCCGCGTGTCCCATCCCGGGGAGGGCGATGAGGGCCAAAAGGGCAGGCCCGAGAATGTGTGTCTTCAAATTCATACAAGCAGCTCGATGACAGTCGATCGTCAACAGTCACAACGGTTTTTGTTGCGCACGAGGAAATCGTTATTTTGGCGATGCAGCAATTTTGCGGCGAATTGGTGACATTTCCAGTCGTTCTGGGCGTTCAAGTGAACAGCTTTGATGTTCATTTCACCGCGCAGAGATGACCAAAGCCGGAATCCACCGTGCGCGCCATTCACGCCCCGGCTTGCATCACAGGCTGTGCACGCTCTGTGCACAGGCGGTGTACGCCCGGTGCACGGTGATTTGCCAAGAAAACAAGGAAATTAACCAAAAAACCGCTCCTGCGGGTTGAGGGCCTTGATCCGTTGGGCCGGGCCGTCTATACGCCGCCAATCGGGTCTCGAAACCCGATTCATATGAAACGCCGTGTGCCCCATTTCCGTCGCTGGGCGGGGTCTTCCGGCAAAGGAGAAGCGACAATGTTTAAACTGAACGAACTGTCTGACAATCCAGGCGCAACCACCCGCAAAAAGCGCATCGGCCGCGGCCCAGGCTCTGGCAAGGGTAAGATGGGTGGCCGTGGTATCAAAGGTCAGAAATCACGCTCCGGTGTAGCCATCAAAGGCTACGAGGGCGGCCAAATGCCACTCTACCAGCGTCTGCCAAAGCGCGGCTTCAACAATCCGAACGCGAAGACCTACGCTGTTGTAAATCTGGGCCTGATCCAGAAATTCATCGATGCTGGCAAGATCGACGCGAAAGCGGATATCACCGAGGATGCGCTGGTCGCATCAGGCCTGCTTCGCCGCAAAAAAGACGGCGTGCGCGTGCTTGCCAAAGGTGAGATCACATCCAAAGTCAAAATTGCTGTGACCGGTGCCTCCCAAGGCGCGGTGGAAGCTGTTGAAAAGGCTGGCGGTTCTCTGACCGTGACGGCCCCTGCCAAGGCGGCAGCAGAGTAAGTCCTTGTGAGCGGCGCAGGCGTCGCTTACATACCGGACTGACGTTTTCCAACGCCGCCACCCGGGAAACGGTTGGCGGCGTTGTTCATGAGAAGGACAGAGATGG
>JBCBHE010000096.1:0-3008 GCA_038526085.1 Pseudomonadota bacterium
ATGTCTTGCAGGATGGTGCTGCGATAGGCTGCTTCGTTTTGGCCGGCATCTAGCAGGCATGCCATAGCCGAGATCCGCTGACTGTACATCCGGATCCGGTCGCCGACGTCGATGCGCTCTGCACCCGACATGTAGCTGGTGTTAGATGATGAGTCAGCTTGGGCGGTACCGACCCCTCCAACGGTTACGGCGACGGCAAGGCACGCGGTGTGCAGCAAGCGGGACATCATTGAAATCGGGCCCTTCTTTGGGTTTTTATGCATGATCATGGCAGTTGCACCCATGTTTCGACACGACGGTTGATGGAGCGTCCAGTGTCGCTTGTGTTGCAGGCGCCCGGTGCGATTTCGCCAAAGCCCGTGGCTGCGAAGGTGATGCCTTCCAGACTGTCACCGGCAATAGCCGTCAGCGCATCGCGCACCTGATCGGCGCGGTTTTGGGAGAGGGCGAGGTTTGGTTCAAAGGCCCCGACATCGTCGGTGAAACCGACGAAGGTTACGATCGTTCCGTCTGGCATATCACCAAGGTAGGTTGCTAGCCGCTCCAAATCCAATTCACCTCGTGGGTCGAGTTTTGAGGAGCCGGTCCGGAAGCGGAAAGTCGATGATAGCCGTTCATTTGCATCCAGCATTGCGATCAAATCCGCACTCAACTGCGTTTCAAAGCTGTCGCTTTCAATGGCTTGTAAACGCGCGATCCGTAAGTCGTCAGCACCATCTGGCGCTTTTTCAATTGCGAGATCAATAAACCCAGACTGCAGGATCACTTGGGAGGCCGCGTCCGAGGTAGCGAAACCTAAGAAATCAGCACTGAGCGCGTCAGCCTGATCTGCACGGTTGTACATGTAAAGGCGCCGGAACAGGGCATATTCCTCGGTCTTGACGGAAAAGGCATCAGGGGTTGTCCCGATCCCGCATTCACTAACCAACGCGAGAGGTTTCTGACCACGCTTAAAGGCGTAGCCGACATAGGCGATAGCGCCGGGGTTTTCGCCAACAAAGGCGGCGGCCGCGACGTTGTCTTCGGCCTGATGTGCGCTGGCAAGATCGGTGTTCTCAGACCCGAGGACACCGGTCTTAAACACCGCGTTCGCTCCAGTGTCTTCTTGCGTGACGGTCTGGATTGCGAGGTCTGGCCCACCCAACTGGGACCAATTCGTTACCTCGCCGGAATAAATCTTCGCGAGATCTGCCATCCCAATCTCTTGAATGGGGTTTTGCGGGTTCACGATCACGACAAGGCTGTCGATCGCGATGATATGCTCTTGCGACGGGTCAATCATGTTCCCTGCGCCGGCGGCTTTGAGCGCGCGGGCTTCGTCTGGTAGAATGCGCCGGGTGGACGTCGCCAGTTGGATTGATTGATCCAGTAGGTTCGAAAACGCGCTCTCTGCAGGGCCGGAACGGACGAGGTAAGTCCCGATCTCATCACCAAAGCCGCTTTGTCCAACAAGGGTCGTGGCAAATTCGCCCTGCTCTTGGGTCTTTTCGGAAGATGCATCCGCATCAAGGTTGGTGGCGAACCCTGCAAGCAGCAGCGGCATCAGGCCAGTCGTGATGGTGTCAGAGCCGGCGATGGCAACATCAGCACTGATTTCATCGAAGACGGGGCATCCGGATCCTTCGCAGCGGACCGTGTCCGCAGACACCCGCAAATCGCCAAGTGCGGTTTGGATGCGGTAGTGTTCATCATCAAAACTGATGAGCTGGCCTTGCAAGTTTATCGTACCGTCGGTCGATCGCAGACTGACCTGATCTGCATAGGCAGGCCCCGCCAATGCAGTTGCGCCCAAGAGTGCGCATATGGGTCCGAACCTGACGGACTTTTTCAAAAACAAATTCAACGTTTCTCTCCTCAATTCGCATAGTACGCCCTGTGGTGCGCCAGCGGTGAAATGACCGCAGCCCAGACACAAAGCGTCGCTTGCCCAAATTGATTCGGGTGCCACTGCGGCAAGATCGCGGCGCAGATCGACCGAAAACTGGCGTAACAGTTTAAGAATTTGTCAAAATTTCAGCATTGGGAAATTTAACGAGGGGACCTTGTTTTGGAGCTTTCCTGAGCAAAACTTGGGGTTTGAGTGCCTTCAACTTTCCCGAGTTGGTCGCCACATTTGTCGTTCAACTGCGAACTGAAGATCGCCACTTTTGCGCCAAGAAGGCTAAATCGTTTTAGTTTCGTAAAAGTCTAAATTTTAGATTGAGAGGTTTTGGGCGGGTCTGACGGCGATCGTGGCGAGGCGTGCCACAATCAACGTGATTCTGCTTTAGGCCGAATGGTATGTTAGTAGGTGCTGATTACGATAGATCGTGGTTGGCCAGCGTGTTCTTTCCCCATAAGACTGCTCAGAAGCACATTTCCGATTTCGCGTTACTGCGGCCACGAATCCCTGGTCCAAGCGCAATGCAACAAAGCGCATTTCAGATTTGCCTTGGCGGCTGCCGCGGCTGTTTGGCGTGTGTGGTTCGATTGGATGGCGCCAACCGTCATCAGCATATCGGCGCCAGTCCGCAGTGCGTCCCCAACAACAAACTCCAATTTGCGGGTCTTGTTACCCCCACCTTCGAGACCAGAAAGATCGTCGCGTTTCATCCAGATCTCAGGTCCGCCCAGGGCAGATGCGAAGTTCTTCAAGGGTTGAACAGGCGTTGGAAGCTGCGCCAACGGAAACCGAGGCACTTGAAGAAGCCGTTCCTCCAAGTCTTGCTTCGAAATCGTATTGGTCATGTTTTATACCGCAGCCTGCAACCTGGAAGGTGCGCGGCCCTCATTGCACGATGCAATATTGGAGCAGCGCGTAGCGTTGGTCAATTTTGGCGTGCTGCCAGATTCTGCTTAGCATCGCCGCGCGGCTGGGACGGCAATCACTCGCGGCCCAGAGCCGACATTGACCTGTCCTGCGTCATGCTGCGCTCACCGCCCGGATTGCCACCATTCGCTTTAAGTGCGAAATCTGGTAACGCTCGAACTCACAAATCGCGGACAATGTGAGCTTTCGCTGCGGCTGC
>JBCBHE010000097.1:0-2866 GCA_038526085.1 Pseudomonadota bacterium
CATGACAAATGTTTGCGAATTCAAAGTTGGTGAACTGTCAAAAGTGCAAAGAATCTTGCAGTGCGCAGTCTCGCTTTATGCTCAATGCCCACGGCAGATTTGAGCAAATCGATAGGTTCACCCATAGGGCTCGGCCTCTAGGATGAATCATGCGCAAATGGAGGCAGTCGCCGTGCTTCAAACATCCTCGTCTCCGCACTTCGAAGGCGAATCCGGCATCGACGAACTTCTGGAGCTTGTCACAATTCGGCGGCTCGAAGACATCCGCTCATGCGCCATAAATCTCAGGAACATCGCGCAAGTGCGCGGCTTCAGAGTTGCACTCTGTTCGAACATCTCATCTCAGATGCAGATGATTGATGCAGATGATGTGCCTATCAACACAGATGTCTTCGGTTGGACTGATGATGGACAGCGCTGGTGGGAGCAATCGGACTATGCGCTCTACTCGCCAGTGCCACGCGCGTGTCGGTATGAGTGTGAGGCTTTCTGGTGTGATGCCAATGGCTTTCATGCTGTCCGAGCCAACCCATATCTGGACGAAATCGAAGTAGCCGACCATTTTGCGTCACACAACAACAGATTTCCGATGGAAATCATCGTCCCAGTCCACCTGCCATTTGGCCAGATCTCCGCGAACAACTTTCCATTGTTCTATGACAAGATCGATGACTTCGAAGGGGCGTTTGCTCGCTATGGTTTCCTATTTGGGCTACTGACCAGACGCCTTATCTCTGGGTATGTCTCTGTAAGACCAGACATAAATAGGATCCCCGCCAATTGTGGTTTGAGCAAAAGAGACGTTCAATGCCTCCGCTGGCTCTCGGCAGGCAAGACAGATCATGAGATCGGAGAACTCTTGTCTCTGAGCCGCTCAACCGTCCGCTACCATATCGATCGTATATGCGACAAACTGTCGGCCGTTAATCGCACTCAGGCTGTCTTCAAAGCAAGCCAGCTTGGCTATATCGGGCCATTTGCTAGGCTGATCTGAGCGGCGGAAACAGCCAATGACAGCAGTCAGTCTTGGACGTTGCCAAATTGTCACGGTTTGGCGGCTGAGCTGCAGATTTTCGGCCTATTCATTAGTTGCTCAAAACTAGATCGAAGTGCTCCATTTCTGCTCGGAGAACGGCACGCGCAAACAAATGCGCGGCCATACGAGGGGAGACTGCGCCATGGATCAGAGGGCAAACCATTATACAAACAGGCCAAAAATTGTAGCTGCCAAGGCAACGCTTCTAGCAACAGTGACAATCGGCTTGTTTCCTTTTGTGACACAGCAGGCCGCGGCTCAAACCACGTCAGAAACTGTGTCAGAAACCGCGGCAGACAACCCGAACGAGGGCCTCGGTCAGATCGTTGTTACGGCTCGCCGCAGAGCAGAATCGTTACAGGATGTGCCGGTCACGGTAACATCAGTGGGTGGCGAAACCCTTGAAGCGTTCGGAGTCACCAACGTTGATAAGCTGGTCAGCCGGGTGCCATCGCTCAACATTCAACAAGGCGGAGCGCTGGGCGGTGCTTCGCTCAGCTTGCGCGGTGTCGGGACCGCAAATCTCTCACCATCGTTTGATTCGGCTGTCGCGCTGGACTTCGATGGAGTGCAAATAGGCCAACTGCGTATTCTGCAAGCAGGCTTCTTCGACGCGGAGCAAGTGGATGTCTTGAAGGGGCCGCAATCGCTTTACTTCGGAAAGAGCGCCTCAGCAGGTGTGCTGACTATTCGATCGGCCGGGCCAACAGATGAATGGGAGGTCGGCGCAAAGGCTGGATACGAGACGGAGGAAAAGGGTTACATTGGGGAGGTCTACATCTCGGGCCCCATCTCCGACACTCTCGGCGTTAGATTGGCAGCGCGCTACAACGAGATTGACGAGCTGGTTCTGAACGATTTTCCAGGCGTGGCAAATCCCGCCAGAGGGTCCGAGGATCTCTATGTTCGTGGGACACTGAACTGGGCTCCGACCGCTGAATTTACGGCAGATCTCAAGGTTAATTATATCAGCAATGAGCGTGATGGGTCCTTGATAAACCAAGATCTTGATTGTGGTCCGGACGGAGTGGCCGACAATGTTGAATTGCTTGGTGGTGCCGTCATCCTTCCAGCAGGATACAACTGCAATCTGGGTGATGGTCGATATTCCTATGTGGACCCTGATCCAGCCGTATTGGTGAGTGTCCCAGCGCAATACCGCGCCACCGCCGTTCCGTTCCATGACACGGATATCTGGCTGGGTCGGTTGAAAATGGATTTGGATGTTAGCGACCGTATTACGCTAACAAGCATGTCTGGCTATTATTCGCTCGATACGGAGGAGCTGGACGCCTTTTCCTATGGTGGGATAGGCCCCAATAATGAGCAGCTTGGCCAGGGTATGGGGCAAGCGATCATCGCGAACGAGCAGTTTTCCCAAGAGTTTCGGCTCACCGCCTCAGACTTCGGGCCCTTCACGTTCACGCTTGGGGCTTTCTACGAATATCGGGATTTTGACTTTGACTCGACCCTGTTCATTATACCTATTGGTCTCGTCGCACCTGATCCGGTGACCGGGTTTACCGCCGACGCGGCGAAGGAACAGAACGTCAAATCCGAAGCTTTCTCGGTGTTTTTCAATTCGGATATCGAATTCACGGACCAGCTCACTTTGTCAGCTGGAATACGCTACACTGATGAAAGCAAGGACGGCACGGTCGCGGTGCCATTTGTGCATACCTTCCTTCAGGGGCCTGGGTCGGTCTTCGCACCACAGGGCTTCTTCACCAGTAACGTCGGGTTTGATGATGATAACTTTTCTCCTGAGGAAGGTATGCACAAATGGCACCGCGACCGTGCCGTCCTTGCTTTCATCAGTGTAGCGTATTC
>JBCBHE010000098.1:0-2847 GCA_038526085.1 Pseudomonadota bacterium
CAGATGGCGGAATTGGTAGACGCGCTAGCTTCAGGTGCTAGTGTCCGTATGGACGTGGAGGTTCGAGTCCTCTTCTGGGCACCAATATTTTCACCAAAACAATAAAAACTAAACCCAGAGCAAGATGTTCTATTTCCTCGAACATTCCGCCGTTTTTCCACCGCTAACGTCTGCTGTCTCAAGAGCCGTGGCGGCGTTTTCCGCTATCTCGGTTGCATCACATCTTCTCTGAAGGCCTTTTTTGGGGCCCGCCATCCGACATCAGCTTGGTGATGACGTGTGTTGAGCTGCGGTTATTGTTGCAGGACAGGATCGCGATCCGGGTCTTGCGCTCGACCAGCGAGGCGACTTGCATCGTGCCTTGGGAGCGCTCCAAAATCATCAGATCGCTTTCCCAATCTCCAAGCTCTTTGCGCGTCTTCACATTGTCCGGGCGTTCATTGATGAACCTATCCGGCTGAAAAACCTGGCCTCTGAGGCGTCTGGCAAGGCGCGGCTGCTGTTTCTTCCGTCTGCCCGGCAGATACCGCGCCAGTTGTTCGGCATGTCCTTCGGCGCTGTAGACGTAAGCATAGATTCTCTCGTGACTGGCGCGCACTGGCTGATCGTCAAAGCCAAGGCGAGCCGCGATCTGTTCTGGCGTCCAGCCTACTTTAACCGCGAAACAACATCAGCACGAAAATCAGGCAGCCTGACCGGCTTGCGTCGCCGAGCGCGTCGATCTCCCACGTACTGTTGATCGCTCATCCCGTAATAGCCACTCAAATACAACGGCTCATCATCAGTGAAATAGTCCCGCTTGATCTCAGTACAGACGGTCGAGCGACGCCTGCCAATCTCAGCAGCGATCTTCCTCACCGGCATTTTGGCATTCAACATGTCTGCGATTGCGCGTCTCTCATGCAAATTCAGCTCTGACTGGGCTAAGTCCATTCTCCATTCTTTCCAGCAAGATACGGGATTTGTAGCAAGCCAGTTTAGAGTGTGCCGCCATGATCCGCATTGCGGCGGGCAATGCGTAGTATCCACCTGATCCCCTGCTATTTCCGCTACCCCGTTGCAAGGAATGCACCACGGCCCGGTTTGTCGGTTTGATCAGTCGCGAAGGAAAAGTGGCAAAATTTGCCGCTCTCTTTGGTGTTGTGACGATGCGCCACCTTTGAATACAGCGCATCATACACCGCTTCCCATCGATCTCGCCACGAACCGCAGATCAAAGAGTAAAAGGATGTAGTTAATCTGCTGAAGTGTTTCGTGCGTCGACGTGATGTGCATGAAGATAAATGCAGGCGATAAAGGGCCAGATAGCACCTTTGCCAAGGCTAATGCGTTCTGGCGATCACGTGAAACCCACGGTCGACCCTCGGCATATGTTGACGGCTCCGCGCTTTGGAACGCCTGCGAGGCTTACTTTGACTCGGCCAATGACAATCCTCTTTACGAATAAAAGATACACGCGTTTCAGGGTGAGACCGCCCAAGAGCCTGTCGCCGACATAAGGGCTTTCACCTTGATCGGCCTTTGCCTGCATATCGGTATCTCTGATGTGACGTGGCGAGACTGGCGAACGTCCCGGCACGACTTGAAAGAGACGCGTCCTAAAGCGGGGCGGTCGTTCGAACGCAGAAGTTTACACGTGCCGCCGCCGGGTTGCTGAACTCCGACATCATCCCCCACGATCTTGGCCTTACTGATCGCTGCGAGCTGGAGGCGACAACGAAGCATTGATTGGTAGTGCTGATGATGACTTCCCAAAAGGCGGGAGCGGTTCAGATACGTTTGTTTTCGAAACCGGCTTTGACCTCGACCGAATTGTAGATTTTTCCTTCACAGCCGACTTCCTGGCGTTCGGACCAATCTTGGGATCAGGATTGGATGAACAGATGACCGAGAACATGGCTGAAACTATCGGCCTAGACCTGATCATCGACTCCGGCGGCAGAGGACGGATCGCGTTGGCCGGAGTGACTAGCATCGACCAGATTTCAGGCGTAGTCGTGTTTCTTTGACCCAAGAGCACTCAAAGGCGCGCGCAATACTGCGTGCGACGTTCCACCATCATGTGGTCACCGGCACGGAAAACGCGTTTTTATTCCGACGACCAGATTGGTTGTAACCAACCGATCGGACTGCCACCCTCAGAAAAACGTTATGTCATCGGTCAACACGGTTTCGTCCGCCAAACCATCGAAGGCGATGACATTGCCGCCCCCGAAATCCAACACAGCCCTGCCGTTTACAACCGCGCCGAAGGTGCTCACCACAAAACCTGCGTTCGTTGAACCGCCTGTCAGCGCCGTCGACACCCGCAGCACATCCACGCCGTCCTCGAAATCCAGGACCACATCCGCGCCCATATCGGCCTCAAAGATAAACGTGTCCGCGCCGCCACCGCCCTTGAGCGTGTCGTTCCCGGTGCCACCGTTCAGCGTGTCGTTATCGCCGCCCGCATTCAGCAGATCATTGCCGGCATCGCCGTTCAGCACGTCCGCGAACGAGTTGGCAAAGATCCGGTCATTGCCGCTTCCTCCGTTCAGGACATCTGAACGGGTGCCGCCTTTGATGAAGTCGCTGCCAGCGCCGCCATCAATCGTGTCATTGCCGCCGCCACCCTTAAGATTGTCATTCCCGTCGTCCCCATAGATGAGATCCGCGTTTCGTTGCCCACGGATCACGTCCTGGCCAAAGCCGCCAGATATCTCATCTTCTTCCCGGCCCCCGCGCAGGGTGTCGTCACCATCGCCGCCTAGGATTGTGTCGTTCCCGCCACCGCCGTTGATGTCGTCATCGCCGGCCCCACCGTCTACACTATCATCACCCCGGGCCGCCCGGATGTCATCGTTGCCG
>JBCBHE010000099.1:0-2365 GCA_038526085.1 Pseudomonadota bacterium
ATATCCCCGTCAATATCTCAGAAGACATGATTGGTCAGAAGTTCGGTGAGTATTCACCAACCCGGACCTATTACGGTCACGCTGCTGATAAAAAAGCGAAGCGGAAGTAAGCCATGGCTAAGGAAAAAAATCCCCGCCGCGTGGCTGACAACGAAGCACGTGCAAAGCTGCGCATGCTCCGGACAAGCCCGCAGAAACTGAACCTCGTTGCCGGTCTCATCCGCGGCAAGAAAGTGGAAAAGGCGCTGACCGATCTCACTTTCTCCAAAAAGCGGGTGTCTGAGGACGTGAAGAAATGCCTTCAGTCCGCGATCGCCAACGCAGAGAACAACCACAACCTCGACGTCGACGAACTGGTCGTTGCTGAGGCCTATGTGGGCAAAAACCTGATCATGAAGCGCGGTCGCCCCCGGGCCCGTGGCCGTTTCGGCAAGATCATAAAGCCGTTCTCTGAAATCACCATCGTCGTGCGCCAGGTAGAGGAGCAAGCGTAATGGGTAATAAAGTCAATCCCAGGTGCGGTTGACCTGGAGGCGCATGCCCACGGGATTGACTTCATCAAGAAAGAATGCGCACAGTCCGGCATCAGCCGCGTGATCATCGAACGTCCGCACAAAAAGTGCCGCGTCACGATCCATGCGGCACGCCCGGGTGTGATCATCGGCAAGAAAGGGGCAGACATCGAAGGTCTGCGTCAGAAATTGTCGCAGCTGACCGCCTCTGAACTGCACCTCAACATCGTTGAGGTTCGCAAGCCAGAGCTGGACGCCCAACTGGTTGCCGAAAACATCGGTCAGCAGCTGGAACGTCGTGTATCCTTCCGTCGTGCGATGAAACGTGCGGTGCAGAACTCCATGCGTATGGGCGCCCTGGGTATCCGGGTGAACGTTGCTGGGCGTCTGGGCGGTGCGGAGATCGCACGGACCGAGTGGTACCGCGAAGGCCGCGTGCCGTTGCACACACTGCGGGCCGACATCGACTATGCGCGCTATGAAGCCACAACCGCTTATGGGATCATTGGCATCAAGGTCTGGATCTACAAAGGCGACATCATGGAGCATGATCCGTCCGCGCATGACCGTAAACACACCGAGCTGCAGGAGGGCGCTGTCCCTCGTGGCGCCGGTGGCCGTCGCTAAGGAGAACTGAATAATGCTTCAGCCAAAGCGTACAAAATTCCGCAAGATGCACAAAGGCCGGATCAAAGGCCAAGCAAAAGGCGGGTCTGATCTAAACTTCGGGACTTATGGCCTGAAAGCGATCGAGCCAGAGCGTGTCACAGCACGCCAGATCGAAGCGGCACGCCGAGCCATGACGCGTCACATGAAGCGTCAAGGCCGTGTGTGGATCCGTATCTTCCCGGACACTCCAGTGACCTCCAAGCCTGTGGAAGTCCGAATGGGTAAAGGGAAAGGTTCCGTGGACTTCTGGGCCTGCAAAGTGAAGCCTGGCCGCGTGATGTTCGAGATTGACGGCGTATCAGAGCCCATCGCCCGCGAGGCCCTGCGCCTTGCTGCGATGAAGCTGCCGATCAAGACCCGGACCGTGGTGCGCGAGGACTGGTAAACCCAGCGTTTTTTGCGAACGCCGCGCGTGCGGCAGTCGTTTCGCAGAAGCGGTGATAGCACGCCTGGTTCTGAGGACCACATCGGTCACGTGGGTTTCACCCACCCTACATATTGACCCCCCGTCGTGACCTCGGCGGGGGGTCTCTTTTGTCTATGATTTTGAAGGAATGGCGGCTTGAGTTTGGTCCCGGCCACTTAGTGAACCTTTTTGAATGTCAGTTGTGAGCCCACTTTGACCGATGCTGCATTTTGCGCGAATGTCGGCATTCGGAAAATACTCAAAAGCGCGATCCAGCCCTTCTGATGTCGCTAGAGTGATGAATTTCTGTTTCAGTGGCGTCAGATTTCTCCGGCTATGATCTGGGCGTAGACATTCGGATCAGTGATTCCTTCGGATCCAATGACGACGATGCGTGAATTGGCGTCTAGGCATAAATTCCGCTGTAGAGCAGGTTGTTTGGCTGCTGCAACGACAGCACAAAGCCCAGCGACACCGCTTTCACCAGCATCAAGAGAAGCGTCACCACAGGCACCATTAGCCAATATCCGAACCATCGGACCGACAATATTTTCGGGGATAGTGATAAAGTCGTGGGCAGCATCCGCAAGGACTGACCAAGCCAATTCTGATGGTTCACCACACGACAGGCCCGCCATGATGGTTTCCTTTGAAATCTCCACGCTTGTCGCTTCATTCGCCCTAGCGCTTGCGAACAAACAGGGTGCAGTTTCGGCTGTATTCCATCAAGAATGGGGGTTCGATGCGCCCCGTGTCGTGATTGTCGAGCCCGAACTCG
>JBCBHE010000100.1:0-2294 GCA_038526085.1 Pseudomonadota bacterium
CGAGGCGATCGAGAATTGCGTCAGCAAGTGTTGGGTCCCCGATCGCTTCGTGCACAACGCGCACCGTCTCAACCTGACCGGAGAAAGCATGCGCAGAAAAATGAGCACAACGAAACCACTTGACCAAAACGGCCAGGACTGACTCTATGAACACCGTCGACCAGCCTGCCCACGATCGTGAAATGGCTGCCCAAGATGCCGTGAAACCCGCGCCCGAGATCGCGTGAAATCACTGCCCAACTTCCGCGAAATACCCACCTGCGGGCTTCAGGATTGACTGGGTGGATGCTTAACTCACCAGGCAAAGAGGCAATTTCTTCCGCGGTGAGATGATGACGGTTCGACATTTCAGTCCTCCAGTCTTTTGCAATGAGTAAAGCACAGTTAGCGAAGAAAATAAGAGGCGCTTCAAAGCGGGATTACCTTTGCACGGCGGTAACGGTTTTCAGGCGTAGAAGCCTGCAACAAGAAGGTTTGAAGGGAAGTCAAAGATCATGGCTTAGGCAAAGCCGCCAAAAAGCGCATGGGTTTGCCGATGCTCGGCGTCACAATCTCGCCGTCCCACATTACCTTTTGGCCGCGCACAACCGTTCCGACCGGCCAGCCGGTCACAGTGACGCCATCGTAAGGCGTCCATCCGGCTCTGGACGCAATCCAATCGTTGGTGATGATTTCGCTCCGCATTAGGTCCACGATTGTGAGATCAGCGTCATACCCCACGGCAATGCGGCCTTTTCCGGCAATCCCAAAAAGGCGATTGGGCCCGTGGCTTGTCATATCGACGAACCGTTCCAGACTTAGCCTGCCTGCATTCACATGGTTCAACATGGTCGGCACCAGGGTCTGAACCCCTGTCATGCCGGAATGGCTGTCGGGATACGCATGCTCTTTCTCCTCCCGCGTGTGGGGCGCGTGATCTGATCCAAGAATGTCCGCGACGCCATTCGCGACACCTGCCCAGATCATTTCCTGATGTGACTTGTTACGAACGGGTGGGTTCATTTGCACATAAGTCCCGAGCCGCGCGTAGGCGCTGTCGTCCAGCGTCAGGTGGTGGGGCGTGACTTCGACGCTGGCGATGTCCTTATGGTCCGCTAGAAACGCGATCTCCTCCCCGGTTGAGATGTGCAACACGTGAATTCGCTTACCGGTCTTGCCCGCCAAGGCAACAAGACGCTTTGTGGAGTTCAGCGCGACCTCGGGCGAGCGCCAGACAGGATGGCTTGATGGATCGCCTGGGACACGAAGGTCCTTGCGCTCTTCCAGCATGTATTCGTCTTCGCTGTGGAACGCTGCACGGCGAGTGATCGCGTTCAAGATCGCTTCCACTCCGTCATCGTCTTGGACCAAAAGCGACCCTGTCGACGATCCCATGAAGACCTTTACTCCCGCACAACCCGGCAGTTTTTCCAGGAAAGGAAGCTCCGAGACGTTTTCATGTGTTCCACCCACATAGAAAGCAAAATCGCAATGCATACGGTTCGTTGCTGCAGCGATCTTGGCGTCGAATGCCTCGCGTGTTGTTGTCAACGGGTTGGTATTGGGCATTTCAAACACACCCGTGACACCGCCCAAGACGGCACCGCGCGACCCGGATTCAAGATCTTCTTTGTGCGTTAAACCTGGCTCGCGGAAATGGACCTGGGTATCGATGACACCTGGGAGAATGTGCAGGCCTTTACAATCCACAACGTTTTCCACGGCTGCGTGCGATAAGTCACCCATCGCGGTGATGCGTCCGTTCCCAATGCCGATATCAGTCTCATGGACGCCGTCATGATTGACGACGGTGCCGCGCCGAAAAACCGTTTCGTATTTGTTCATTCGCACTTCACCCAAAGTTCAGGTCTTTGAGCCGCAGGAAGAGCACAAACCATGCACTTCAATGACATGGCGCTGCGGCAGGAACCCCGTTTCTTCAACGAAACCAGAGAGGTTCTCGACAAGGCGCGGAGCGGTGCGTTCTTCCACAGTTCCGCATTCGTCGCAGATGGACAGCACAGACGATTTGTGAGTGCTATCGCATTGGCAAGCGATGTAAGCCTTGAGGGACTCGACCCTGTGAACGCGACCGGTCTTGGTTAAGGCCGCGAGGGCGTTATACACGGTCGGAGGTGCGATCCTTGGGTGCGACGCCTGTAACCGGTGCAACACATCGTAGGCAGACATGGCGCCATCGGCAGTCTGCAAAACGCAGAGTATCTCGGCCCGCATTTGTTCACCGCGTTTTGTCATGGAACACCTAGCTTCATTTGGTCCGGGGGGATTCAACAGGCGGCACGGGATCTAATCCC
>JBCBHE010000101.1:0-2256 GCA_038526085.1 Pseudomonadota bacterium
GTCGGTGGGGTTTCCTGGAGAGTGGTTGCCACCACATCGACTGCGAACCGCCGAATACACGGGGGCGACAGCTATGCCCCGTGACGACGCCCAAGTGCAGGACACGCTGCTTCCGACATGGACCAGCAGGGAAAGGCAACTGGCCCATATGCTGCCCTATGTGAGCCTGGTCGATGGCCAGACCGTTCGCACGCGCGGCAATGAACTCTTACAGTGCCTCCGACTGAAAGGCGTCAACAGCAACACGACCGATGATGCGTATCTCGACAAAACGCGTGCGCTCTTTGCGCAGATCATCGCCCAGATCGGTCCGGATTTCGGATTCTACGTGCACAAGGTCTCGAAGGGGATTGAACACCACCTACGACCCATCGAAGGCGATGACTTTGCGGCGGCCGTAGATGCTGCGTGGCGGAGATCGCTGGAGCAACGTGGCCTTCGGGACAAAACGCTGACGTTGACGGTTGTGCACCGCCCTGCCCTCGTGTCACGTTTGCCGTTCTCGACACGCAAATCCGTCTCGCTCCTTGCAGCCCAGACACAGAAACGCTTGCGTCGCCTGAGCGAGGTTATCGGCTTTCTTAAATCGACCTTCGCGGACATGTCCCCGCGTCTTCTCGAGGCCAGCACCGGTGAACTGCTGGGTTTTCTTGGCGGGCTGAACACGGGCCAAGAGCTGCCGCTCTTCCTGTCCTCCAAGTACGGTTTCGTGGCGCATGATGTTGCCAACTGCCGCGTCACTTTCAATGGATCAACCTTTGTCGTCTCCGATGGCGCGGTCGGGACGCGCTACGGGACCACATTCGCCATCAAGACCTATCCTCCGAAGACCGCCTGCACGATGTTCGATGACCTGAACCTGCCGGTGGACATGGTCGTCTCCCATTCGTTCACGCCCATCAATTCGAACATCATGGCCTCTAGGATCAAGCGCCAGCGGCGGCTGATGCGCGCCGCCGATGACGGCGCACTCTCATTGGAAGCCGAACTCGCCGACGCGCTCGACGATCTGGAATCGAAACGCCTCAGCTTTGGCGACCACCATATGACCGTGACGGTCTTCGGTGACACGCCGGAAGAACTCAGTGCCATTGCGGGGGAAGTGCGCAACATCGGGGCGTCCGAAGGTGTCAATCTGATCACCGAAGCCTTCGCGGCAAAGACCCATTTCTTCGCACAACACCCCGGAAATACCGCTGCGCGGAGCCGCAAGGCGGCGATCACAAACCGGAACTTTGCCGACCTCGCTGCCTTTCATCGTACCCAACTCGGCAAGACCAATGATCAGGTCCCCTGGGGCCAGACAATCACGATGTTCCCGACACCGGAGCAATCCGCCTATCGCTTCAGCTATCATGAACAGGGCGCACCGACCGCAGAGCCAACCGGCGGGCACACTCTCATCCTCGGTCGCCCCGGATCAGGCAAATCCGTACTATCTGCCTTCCTGCTCACGCAGGCGCGCCGCATGGGGGCGCGTGTTTTTGTTTTTGATTATCGCCAGGGCATGGAGATGGCTGTCCGGGCCAACGGTGGCCGCTTTTCCGCTGTAAAGGCGGGCGAGCCGACCGGGCTCAATCCGCTCCGAACCGAGATCGATGAGCGTGGTCAGGCCTGGTTGTCCGATTGGCTGGCGGCCTTGATCCATCGCTCCGACACACCGCTCTCGCCTGCCCAGGCCAACCGTATTCAGGAAGTGGTCCGCCAAAACGCAACCGCAGCCCATGATGACCTTCGAAACTGGTCTGATCTCGCATCGCTCTTTGGATCAACGGATGACAATGGCGATCTGCACGAGCGGTTTCTGGAATGGGCGCAGACTGGGCGATACGGCTGGATCTTCGGACAGACCGAGAAGGATACGTTCTCTCTCGAAGGTGAAATCGTCGGCTTCGATCTGACTGGCATCCTCGACAGCGAAAGCGAGAAAGAACGCATGGCCGTTCTGTCCTACCTCTTTCGGCGGGTCGAACGGAAAATCGAAGATCGCAAACCCACAATCATCGTCATCGACGAGGCCTGGAAGGCGCTGGACAATCCCTATTTCGCCGAGCGGTTGTCCAACTGGCTGGTCACCGCCCGCAAGCAGAACGCGGTTGTCGTGATGATGACCCAATACGCCAGCCAGCTGGAACAGACACGGACCGGCAAAACCATCATCGAAGCCGTTCCGACACAAATCCTGCTGCCGAACATTCGGGCCAATGCGTCCGACTACGCGATGCTCAATCTCAACGACAAAGAGCTCGACGTTCT
>JBCBHE010000102.1:0-2142 GCA_038526085.1 Pseudomonadota bacterium
CATCGTGTGAGCCCCACAAGGCCCGGTGTGATCTTAAGTCCGGCAGACGGTATCGTATCACTGATTGAACAAGCGGTTCCGCCGCCAGAATTGGGCATGGCAGACACACCGCTGACGCGCATCAGCGTGTTCATGAGTGTCTTCAATTGCCATGTGAACCGCACGCCGATTGCCGGTGAAATCACATCAGTCGCCTATCGCCCAGGCAAGTTTTTCAACGCATCACTCGACAAAGCCAGCACAGACAACGAACGCAATGGCCTGTGTCTGCGCCTTGCGAATGGACAAGAGCTGGCAGTTGTCCAGATCGCAGGCCTGGTTGCCCGTCGCATTGTCTGTTTCGTGAAACCAGGAGACCACCTGAGCACCGGTGAACGGTTCGGTTTGATCCGCTTCGGCTCTCGCCTTGACGTGTATCTGCCACCTGATGTGGCCCCTCTCGTGTCTATCGGGCAAACCATGGTAGCGGGTGAGACGGTACTGGCGGAACTCAACATGGCTGAGACGGAAAGAGCCGATGCCCCAGAGTAACGGCAAATCCTTCACCGATCTCGCACTGGTTCAGCTTATCCCGAATATGCTGACAATTGCGGCGATCTGCGCCGGGTTGTCGGCCATCCGCTTTGCTGTGCAGGGTGGCTATGAGATAGCGGTGCAGTTGATCGTAGCGGCCTGCATTCTCGACGGCTTGGATGGAAAGATCGCGCGGCTCCTGGGCGGCGACAGCAAAATAGGAGCCGAGCTGGATTCGCTCGCCGACTTTGTGAATTTTGGCGTCGCCCCTCCGCTTGTAATCTATCTCTGGGCCCTGCAGGACATGCGCAGCGCGGCTTGGCTTTGCGTGTTGGTTTTCGCGATCTGCTGTGTCCTGCGCCTCGCGCGGTTCAACGTAAGCAACAAGGCCGACGACGCCGAGCAAAGCCCGAGCGACATCTTTGTCGGTGTCCCCGCACCAGCGGGCGCGATCCTGGTTCTTTTGCCCATGTCTGCGTCCTTTGCCTTTTCCAATCAGCCGCTTCTTCCCGAAATCCTGATTTGCGCGCATATGGTCCTGATCGGCATCGCCATGATCAGCCGCATCCCGACATGGTCGCCGAAACGGGCCCGAATCTCGCGCGAGAACATCAAGTTCTTTTTGCTGGGCTTCGCTTTGATTTGTGCCACTCTGCTGACCTATGCCTGGATCACCCTCGTTATCCTCTCAATTGGATATATCGGTGTGGTGATCTGGAGCCTTTTTGGCAAATCCTCTGACACAGTTGATAAGGAAAAATAGCTTGGAAATCGAAGCCGTTCGAACCTCATACGCCCGTTGGGCACCAGTCTATGACAAGACCTTCGGGGCGATCACCAATGTTGGCAGACGTAGGGCCGTTCGCTACATCAACGGTTTGCAGGGCACGGTACTGGAGGTAGGGGTCGGGACAGGTCTTTCCTTGCCGCACTACAAGTCAGATCTTCAGGTTACGGGCATTGACTTCAGCTCCGACATGCTCGCGAAGGCCGAGCTCAAGGTTCAGCAATTGAACCTCGAGAACGTGACCGAACTGCGCCAGATGGATGCCCGTGTATTGGAATTCAGCGATGCCAGCTTTGACACGGTTGCAGCCATGCATGTGCTGTCAGTTGTTCCGGAGCCAGAAAAGGTGATGGCGGAAATCGCGCGAGTCCTGAAACCCGGAGGTCGCGTGGTCATCACAAACCACTTTGTGCGAAAGCATGGATTTCTGGCGTTCTTGGAACGCATCTCAGCTCCCTTTGCCAATGTTCTGGGATGGCACTCGGATTTCGAACTGGAAACGATTTTGCAAGAACCGTCATTAGTGGTCGAAGAACAAGGTCCTCTTCCTCCGCTTGGTATGATGACATTTATCGTTCTGCAAAAATCTGGAGCTGTCGATTAGATCGAGCTAGGCAAGCTGTGCCAAAACTCAACCGTTTGTGTCACCGGCAGAAACGACATGGTGTGATTGCGGCGGCCGCTCTCCGGGGCGAACGAGGTCCGGTATATTGGCCTCATGGATATAAGCCGTGAGGAGAACGACCTATGGAATACTATGCCGGTTTGGATGTGTCGCTGAAAGAGATTTCGATCTGCGTCGTGGACGAGAGTGGCAAGACCATCGCGCGTGGGACGTGTCC
>JBCBHE010000103.1:0-2038 GCA_038526085.1 Pseudomonadota bacterium
CGAAGATGAATACCAAGTCGTTGCAGAACCGTTTGCCGACACGTCAAGCTGATGAACTTTGAAAGGCAGTTAAGTCCGCATCTTACCCGTTCGATGCATTCGAGATTTTGCACAAGCAGCGAATGGCCGGTCTGACGGGCCGCGCTGCCGCGACGGTTGTGCGTGGCCAATGTCCGGTTAGGGCCGATTGTTCGTTTTCTGTTTTTTGGCAAAGATAAGTCGTTGTTGAAGTTGTATCGCGATGGGGAGTGTTTTAATCAAAATGCCAACCAGGCATCGTGTGTCCTGCAAAATCGAGTTTCCGATTGACGATAGAGTCGGGTAGAGCGACCCTGTTTCCAAGGTGGGAGTAATAAAATGCGTATAGGTACTTGCTTGATAGCTTCGGTGTTTGCTTGTTCCGGAGCGTACTCACAGTCGCTTTCCGTGGAGGAATTGCAGGCGCAGATCGATGCACGTGTTGAGGCCCTGAACCCGTATCAGGAATTGCTCGCCGACCCCGACCCTGATCGCAGCATGGCCGCGATGGACATCATGATCACCAGCGGCGATCCGATCCTTGTGGATATGGCCATCGAATTCGGCCTGCTGTCCAGCAACCCGGATGTGCGCGAGATGGCGTTGAACGGCTTTTTGGCGACAGGCCCGACGCTCACCATCGCATTCGATGGGTCAGTCACGGACGATTCCGCGTTCCGCCGCGTTCTTTTGGGGAGTTGGCAGGGTGCCGAGGGCGAAAATTCCGTGGTCTATGCCACGTGGAAGATTGGCCCCTTCAACGAGGCCTTGAGCTGCTACGAATTCGACGGGTATTCAGGCCAGTGCTATATGCGTATCTCGCCGGGGGGCGTTTCGTTGAGCGGCTCGAATCTTTCGGGGCAACTGAGCAATGACGGGTCGGGACAACTCAATGGCACGGTCAGCATAAATGCGGTGCCCGAACCGATCCCGACAACAATCAACCTGCTGCAATAGCGCTACTGCGCCGAGACGGCGCTAATTTCGATCGGGCCGTCGTCCCAGGCGCTGAGGATCTGCACCCGGATCCAGCGGATGTTGCGCGGCGCGCGCGGGCCGGTGTCGAACTGCCCATCCGGGCTCATCTCGCCACGGAACCAGGTTTGTAGGCGCGTGCCATCCACGCCCTGATCGGTCGAAATCAAAAGCCGCCGGGGCACCGCGTATCCCGAACCTGGCGTGGAGCGCAGGGCAAAGCGCGAGAGTTCAACCGCATCCTCGCCGTCGACGCGGAGCAGGATTTCGATCGACGGCAGCGGATCGAAAACATAGCTCCCCTCGCCAAGCATATTGTCCGGCCCCAAACTCGGCGAGACGGGCGCGGCATTCACACTGGCGATGGCCAATGGAATTTCTCCTGCGGCAACGGAAGTGTCCGGCTCGGTCTGTTCGACGAAAGCGAGGCTTTGCTCGGACAGGAAACGGCCCACGTTCAAATGGATTTCTTCGCTGCGCATAAGCAGAACATGCTGCGGGCGTTCTGAATCCGTGGCCATGCCAACCGGAACGTCGCCCACGAAGGCAAAGGCCCCGGATGTTCCTTGGTAAACCTGATCGCCTTCGCTTGTGACTTCGGCGTCAATGGTCAGATAAGCACGATCTACGACCTCGAGATTAATCCATTCGTCCTCGCCCGTTTCAGACAGGCGGTGCAGCCTAAGCCGCCCTGCGGCGCGTGATGCAGTTGTCGGACTGAGGTCATCGAGGTCGGCGATACAGCGCGCAGTGATGCCACCGCGCACCACTGCGAGAGCAAGATCGATTTCCGGCCAGAAGGGCCGGATCACGCTTCCGGTGCCTACGGCGACCGGGGCACCGGAGGTCAGCGTGATTTGCGGCAAAGGCCCCGCGACATGTTCCGGCAGGATCGCGTAGCACACGCCGCCTTGGTGAAACATCCAGCCAAACCCCTGCTCCCCCGTGGAGCCTTCGATGGCCACGGTCTGAGCTTGCACAGTGATGACAGCGCCAAAAAACACCGATAGGCTCCATGACGCAAGTGTGTTTGTCTTACGTCATG
>JBCBHE010000104.1:0-1813 GCA_038526085.1 Pseudomonadota bacterium
GGGGGAGATGATGCGGCTAATAGGGTCGCAATTTGCGCCCAACTAACTGATTTTAAATGAAAAACATGAGCGCGACAGAAGCCCTCACGACGCGCCACCACCTGCGCAAAACCTGAAACATCGGATCACAAAACCCGCGCGTGCACGAGGGCGTGACCGGGCAATATGTCAAACCTCTCGCGGCCGCGTGAGCATGCCACTCGAATTGCTACAAAGATCTGTGCAGGATCTGAGGGCGCAGGCCACATACCCGCACAGAACCCGGATCACCCCGCGCACAAACCCCGCTTAGGTGATCGCCGCGAGTCGCTCTTTCGATAAATCGCCGGGCACAACCGGCCCCGGCGCTACCCACGCCCGATGTAAGGCATCTGTGTCGCCATGAGGGTCTGGAATTGTACGTTCGCCTCCAACGGCAGCATCGCCATATGGTAGACCGCCTGCGCCACATCCCGGACATCCATACTCGGAAGGGGGTCCAGCCCTTCGGCTGCCCGCATCTCTTCCAATTTTGTCACCAAATCGGTCCGGGCATTGCCAATATCAATCTGCCCGCAAGCAATGTTGAAGGCACGGCCGTCCAAGCTTAGCGTCTTCGTCAGCCCGGTGATTGCGTGCTTTGTCGTGGTGTAGCAGGTCGACCCTTCCCGCGGGCTATGCGCCGAGATGGAGCCGTTGTTGATGATCCGGCCACCTTGCGGATCTTGCGCCCGCATCTGCCGAAACGCGGCCCGCGCGCAAAGGAACATGCCGGTCATGTTCACATCCACCACCTGCTGCCAGTCCACCAGCGCGATTTCGTCAATCGTCCCTTTGGGTCCAAACATGCCTGCATTGTTAAAGATGACATCGAGTGTCCCAAAGGCAGCAAAGGCCGCATCGACCGCCGCTTCTTCGGTCACGTCACACGGCAAAGCGACGGCGGTACCGTAGCGCGCGGCGATATCCTCAAGCACCTCTCCCCGCCGGGCGATGAGCCCAACCCTCCAACCGTTGTCCAAGAATGCTTCCGCACAGGCCAATCCGATGCCACTGCTGGCGCCCGTGATCATGATGCTCTTCATGTCTCGTCTCCCGTCAGTTCCAATGCCGCAACAGGCGCATGCAAATCTTCGATACCCAGCACCTGCGTCGGCTTGGCAAGGCGATTGCGGACAACCCATCGCAGCTGGGTTTCCGCCCGCGTGATCGCAACGTAGGCCAGCCGCTTCCACAATGGTTGGCCCGCCTCCGTCCGCCCCATCCGTGCGGCCATGGCGATGTCAGGCGCATAGACCTGCACCGTGTCCCATTGAGAGCCCTGCGCCTTGTGGATCGTTACCGCCGACCCGTGCAAGAACGTGGCGCCCATGCGGGCTGCGAAAGGAATGAACGGCTCTTCATCCGCTTCTTGTTCGATCTTGACGATGGATGCCGCCGAAATCTGCGGTTGCTCCGCCCCCATCACGTGCAGGCGAGAGAACCCGGGCTTGCGACCTGGCCCCAAGTAAACAACCTGCGCCCCTTTGATCAGGCCACGTGCCTCCAGATCCAGCCGCTTCTTGCGGTGCTTCATCGGCAGCTCAATTCCATCGCAGATCAGCGGTTCGCCCTCAATCAGCTCATCCTCTGGCGCATTGAAGGCCGCGCGGAAAGCGTGGATCAAACGAATACGGGTTTTGTTCGTCCAAACGAGAACGGGGGAACGCGCCATCAGATCCGCTTCGACCCGTTGCGCCAGAACAACCCGTTCATCTCGCTCTGCCGCTTCGGCGACCATGTTTTCGAATTGGTGAAATTCAAGACTGGGGTCGGCCAGTGCGTGCAGATCGGA
>JBCBHE010000105.1:0-1091 GCA_038526085.1 Pseudomonadota bacterium
AAGAAGGCCCGACTCGCGCAATTTTCGCGGCCCCCAAGCACGACTACACAAAGTCGCTGCTGGCCGCGATCCCCTCGCTCGATCCAGACCAACGGTCGCGGGTGGTGCCTTCTTCGACAATCTCGCCCAGGTACATGACAGCCACGTAATCGCAGACATGTGCCACGACTGAGAGGTCATGAGAGATGAACAGATAAGTGAGATCGAGGTCGCGTTGCAGCTGCTTGAGAAGGTTTAAGATATCCGCCTGGATGGAGACGTCCAACGCCGCGACGCATTCATCGGCCACGACGAACTTCGGGCCGGAGGCGAGGGTGCGCGCGATGGAGATCCGTTGGCGTTGACCACCCGAAAACGCATGCGGATAGCGGCGCAGGTGTTCGAGGTTGATCCGGCATTTCGCCGCGATGTCCCGGACGCGGGCGTCGGTTTCCTCGCGCGTTGAAGTGAGCCCTAACACTTCGATCGGTTCCGCGATGATGTCGCGCACGGTCATGCGCGGTGACAGGGCGGCATAGGGGTCTTGGAAGATCAGTTGGGCTTGGGAGCGGAAATCACGCTCTTGCGTTTTTGACATGGTCGCGATGTCAAAACGCCGGGTGCCGTCATCATAAGTGACTTTGCCATCACTGATCGGAGCGGCGCGTAAGATCGCCCGTCCCAGGGTGGTTTTTCCCGACCCACTTTCGCCGACCAGTCCGACAAAGCTACCTTTGGGGATGTTCAGCGAGACGTTCTTAACCGCCTTCAGCATCGGCGGCGCCCCAAACAGACGGCGGCCCAGCGGGAATGACACTGTCAGATTGTCGATAGAGACCAAGGGCGTCATGCCACATCCTCTGGAAACAGTGCCGCGAAGTGGCCGGGGCGCACTTGCGTCATTGGCGGCACCTCGCGTTCGTAGCGCGAGCCGGGTTGCAGTTCTTGGTTGCGGGTGTGGAAGACGCAGCCGGACGGGCGCTCGAGCGGTGATGGAATATCGCCGGGGATCGGCGTGAGTGGCGCATCGAGGTCTTCGAGGTTCGGAAGTGCGTTGAGCAGGCCCCGCGTGTAGGCGTGTGCGGGACGTGCTACGCACGCCCGCACACGCC
>JBCBHE010000106.1:0-994 GCA_038526085.1 Pseudomonadota bacterium
GATCTGCTCCACTTCCGTGTAGTTGGCCTGCGGGTTGTCCGCGGTCCGGGCCGCGGCCAGCAGTTCATCCACCTTTGCGTTGGAATAGGCCGCGTCGTTGTAACCAGAATTTGTGTCCATCAAGTCAAGGAATGTGGACGCCTCGTTATAGTCCGCACACCACCCGGCACGGGCAATTTCATAATCCTGGTTGCCACGAGTTTCGAGGAAGGTTTTCCACTCCTGGTTTGCGAGTTCCGTTTCCACACCCAGCGTCTGCTTCCACATCTGGCTGATCGCAATCGCGACAGACTTGTGGCTTTCATTGGTGTTGTAGATCAGGTTCAGCTCAAGCGGGTTATCCGCGCCATAGCCAGCCGCTTCCATCAGCTCAGCCGCTTTCGCGTTCCGCTCCTCTTGCGTCATGCCTGCAGCGGGAACGTTCGGCACTTCAAAGCCTGCTGTCGCCCAGTGGGTGAAGGTGTAAGCAGGCTTCTGACCGCCCGCCAACACGCTGTCCACGATGATGTCGCGGTCAACGGCCATCGACAGGGCCTGACGGACGTTCTTGTCAAGCAGCGCGGGGTTTGTCGTGTCCGTCATGTTGATGGTGTAGTAGTAGGAACAAGCGACAGGATAAGACGCGGCCTCATCCGGGTACTCTTCTGACAGGCGTGGGAACTGACCAGCAGGCACGTCGGTCATATCAAGCTCACCAGCCAGATACCGGGTCAGCGCGACGTTTTCGTCAGTGATGACCAAAGCCGTGACCTGCTCGAGGATGGTATTGTCGTTGTCCCAGTATTGGTCGTTGCGCACGCGGACGAGCTTCTCACCCGGCACGTGCTCGGTCAGCTTGAAAGCACCATTGGACACAATGTTTTCAGGCTTCGTCCAGTCGGCACCATGGGCCTCAACGGTCGCCTGATGCACAGGGAAGGTCGTGGTGTGCACCACCATCTGGGCAAAGTAGGGCAGCGGTTGACCAAGGCGCACTTCCAGTGTCGTGTCATCA
>JBCBHE010000107.1:0-673 GCA_038526085.1 Pseudomonadota bacterium
CGTGACAGACCATGCAGGTACGGAGTCAATCCGAATGGCCATCTTTTACGCGTTGCCTGTTCTCGTCATTGCCCTATCGGCGGCAGGGGCCAGTGGCTCCAAACTTGCGGGTCGGTCCGGTGCGCCCAGGGTTGCCGCCAAGCGCACCCGCATGAAAGCTGCCGCTGCAAACGGTCTATTAATCCTTGTCCCATCAGCCATCTTCTTGGCATGGAAGGCAGACACTGGGGTGTTCGACACCACCTTCGTAATGGTTCAGATCGTTGAGTTGATTGCTGGCGGTGCAAATATCATTCTGCTCGGCCTCAACATGCGCGCAGGTCTGGAAATGCGCGGGCAGCGGCTTCGGCTGAATCGGCAAGGAGCATTCTCATGAAAGCGCTGTTTGGTTATTTGGCCGTCCTGGGATCGGCTGCATTCACCGGCACGATGATCTGTATTGGCTTTGCTTTCGGCGGTTACTGGACAAGTCTGGCACCGGAAGCGTTTCTTTCTTGGTTTGCCGCAAATAGTGGCTTTATCGGCCGGACTATCCCGGTGGTTGCTGGACCGGCTGCAATTGGCTTGCTTGGCTCGCTCTGGCTGGCGCGGGGCCACGCACCAAGCAGGTCCGCGTGGTTTGGCGCTTTTGGGTCAATGATCGGAGTGGCCCTCATAACCGGCATCTATCACT
>JBCBHE010000108.1:0-593 GCA_038526085.1 Pseudomonadota bacterium
CAACTCAGTGGGGTGCCAGCGTGTGTGTAAGGCCTGATCCACTGTCCTTGAGCGATCAGTTCGGCGTCCTCTCCGCAAGCGCGCCGCTCGGCAAGATCGAGACAATAATCGTCACCCACGCGCACCGCGATCACACCGGCGGGCTAAGCGAAATCGCAAGAGCAACGGGCGCCCGGGTGTGGATGCACGAAGCGGACGCCGAACTGATCGCTCAAGGACAGTGGATCAGGCCTTACACACACGCTGGCACCCCACTGAGTTGGCTGCTCGATAACGTGATCGTCAAGCGGTACCCCGAAACAGTCAGCGCTTTCACCGACTTCGAGTTAGCCAACTCAGTGGGGTGCCAGCGTGTGTGTAAGGCCTGATCCACTGTCCTTGAGCGATCAGTTCGGCGTCCGCTTCGTGCATCCACACCCGGGCGCCCGTTGCTCTTGCGATTTCGCTTAGCCCGCCGGTGTGATCGCGGTGCGCGTGGGTGACGATTATTGTCTCGATCTTGCCGAGCGGCGCGCTTGCGGAGAGGATGCCGAACTGATCGCTCAAGGACAGTGGATCAGGCCTTACACACACGCTGGCACCCCACTGAGTTG
>JBCBHE010000109.1:0-592 GCA_038526085.1 Pseudomonadota bacterium
TGGCGCTCGGCATGGAGAATATTGCCGCCCATGAGCTTAGCCTGCGGGACTATACGAACGCGAAACTCGGCGGCCTGAATTGGCTGCAGGTCCAGGGGCAGTCTGCCACCAAGGGTTCGATCTTTTCCTTCACGCTCGATGGTGCGGCGCATGCGCATGACATCTCAACGGTGCTGGATAAAAAAGGCGTGGCGGTGCGCGCCGGAAGCCACTGCGCGATGCCGCTGATGGACCACATGGGTGTCTCCGCGACATGCAGAGCGTCCTTGGCAATGTACAACACGACCGATGAGATCGACGTTTTCGTTGAGGCGTTGGAGCTGTGCCACGAGCTGTTCGCTTAAGACCGTCGAAACTTGATGGCGTGGCCTAGGCGGTGCCAACACCGCCCAGACCCTGTTCGATCAGCCGTTCAGCAGTTTATCGGCGTTTGGAATGTTTGACAACAAAGGCGGTGTGATGGCCGGTATGATGAAGTTCGCAGAAGACCATCGTGCCAACATTCCAAACGCTGATAAACTGTTGAACGGCTAATCGAACATGGCCTGGGCGGTGTTGGCGCCGCCTAGGCCACTCCATCAAGTTTCGACGG
>JBCBHE010000110.1:0-568 GCA_038526085.1 Pseudomonadota bacterium
GCAAACATTCACCACGCGCTTATATTCAAAATGCCCTTAGGGGCTATGGACATAAACGCGCTCGTAATAAGCGGATCGGACCCGGGGGCGGTACCCGGCGACTCCACCAAAACCCTCTCGTTTGGAGGTCATGGGGTCGAAATAGGATCGACGAACGTCTAAAGGGGTTAGCTTTGTCTCGGTGAGATACCACCGTTATCGGTTCACTTAAGCTAGTTGCAAACGACAACAAAGCTCCAGTTGCTCTGGCTGCGTAAGCAGTCCGAAAAACTGAAATCTTAAGCCCTATCGCCTTGCAGCGATAGGCGGGGTTCGCAGGTACCTGGCAACAGAAACCTGCATCTCATCACAACCCGAATGCCGCCTTGAAAGAGGCCTCACCTGCGTTGGAAAAGCGCACGATACGCGTGTCCGGAACGCGCGCAGCCCAGCCTTCGGCGTAGAGGTGATCCAAAATGCCTCTCCCAAGGCGGCCCGCCAGATGCGATCGCCGCTTCGACCAGTCCAGACATTCGCGACAGATCGGCGCCCGGCTTTTTTGATCTAGCGTAATCCCCAAATCCGCGAT
>JBCBHE010000111.1:0-553 GCA_038526085.1 Pseudomonadota bacterium
CGAAGATGGCGTCGAAACCGCTTTCCACCTCGTCCAAAACGACGGCGCGGCGCGTGACGCTTATGGGCGCAACAGCATCAACACGGTTGCCGATGCGATCTATCACATTGGTTTTGGTTATAGGGATGACCGCCTGATCAACGAAGACGGCGACAAAAATGAACGTGTCGAGTCCGTCGCGTTTTGGCTGAATGATCTTCTAAAGGACGATCTTGCCGGGGACGGTCTAAAGAACGCAAACGTATCAAGCCCCGTCACGGGCTCTACAGGAACCGGCCTCGACCGACTGGTGACCATCATCCAGGACGATACGGAATTGTCGCGCCGGATCTCTGACAGCGATCAGCAGACCGGCGCGAAGGCCGCCGACGAGATGAATAAGATCATCATCAAACACATCAAAAAGCTTGGCCTTACTAATGATGGTGAAATCAGCCCGGCTGATGTGATGACCTTGGCGCAATCGATCAAGAAGTACGATTACGACGCTTGGGTCAAATACCACGGTAACGATGAGACGGATGTCGAAACAGGGTTCCACCGGGTTCAAAAT
>JBCBHE010000112.1:0-545 GCA_038526085.1 Pseudomonadota bacterium
CCTTGACCACTCAGTGACGCATCAGGTGCGATGACGGCTGAGGTCAAGGCACGGGAACCTATGTGGGCTTTGTCGCCGGAGAAACCGACGGGGCTGCCTTCGTTGCGAACTTGGAACTCGGTGTGGACCTGGATGCGCTTTCGCTGGATGGTTCTTCGTCCAACTTCACCTTTGAAGATGAAACAGCCCTGACGGGAACATTGACCGGGACTGGAGGCATCAACGATGCGTCCACCATCTTGCCCCAAGTGACGCATCAGGTGTGATGACGGCTGAGGTCAACGGCTGACCGTTCCCGTCAAGAAAGGCGGATGTCAGCGCTTGTGCATCAGTGTTCAACTGGCCAAAGGTCTGCGTGGCACTGCTCTGGGAGCCACCGCCCCCACTACAAGCGGTGAGAAGACCAAAGATCGTTAGCGCGAAGCCTCGTCTTAGGATCTGTTTGGAATAGGTCATGACACGCCTCCAGCGCACAAAAGGTTAAAGTTCGATAAAGTCATTGGCCGTCAGATCAGCGGCATCAACGTTCCGCAAGATCATTCGGT
>JBCBHE010000113.1:0-542 GCA_038526085.1 Pseudomonadota bacterium
CCAGACATGAGCAAGAACACCGACAAAATCTGGCGACGCAACGAAACCGAAAGCCCCTGCATTAAGGTCTGCGTGATCGAACCGCGCAGCAAGCTCTGCACGGGGTGCCTGCGTAGCATCGACGAGATTAGCATTTGGTCCCGCATGTCACCCGAGGAACGTGCAGCGGTGATGGCAGATCTCCCCGCCCGCAAATCGCTGGTCACCAAACGCCGCGGCGGACGCGCGGCACGCCTGGAACGCTGATCCCTTCATCTGGCCAAAACAACTCCCGCCGGAGGCTTCCAACCTCAAGCACAGGCGCCACATTGGCGTGACCAAACTCAAAATGAAGCACGCGCGCAGCGCGTTCCTTTGGATCAGACCAAGGCTTCGGCGCGGGACGCTGGGAAAACAAGGCAGCGGTCGCGCCGGATCATCAGCCAAAGCGGTGTTTGCTTCTTTGGCAAGAAAACAGAAGGCACCTGTGCTTTGATGATGGAACCGTCGTGATCCATGACAAATTCGACCAGGCTCACGTCTCCCATAAAGCGCGCCCGTTG
>JBCBHE010000114.1:0-537 GCA_038526085.1 Pseudomonadota bacterium
GCCATCGCGTTTTCAACGATCCTTGGCTGGTGGGCCATCCTGTCCTTCACGCGCGGGCTTCTTTACTGACGCATTTCGCAACAATACTGACACCAGATTGCCGCGAGGTACGGCATGGCCTTCGTACGTTGTGCGACATTCTCGTTTGCCGATGTCTCAAGATAACTTCTAGTCAACAACCCGCAGTGCCAGCAAAAAATGCAGGCAAAGAACCGGAACCATGAAATGAAAATATCGCCGTAACTCGTGTGCCGAACACGGCACTGCCGGTGGCGATCCGGGAAGGACTCGAACCCTCAGCCTGCTGACTAGAAGTCCGAGGGTATGCCAAATTCACGATTTGTTCGCAGCCATCCACAGGTGTCCACGATTGTCTAACTCAGGCAAGATTCATCATTTAGATTCAAAATGATATATATTGTCCCCCAATCAGTTTCCGTCTATGGTCGTCCCAGAACGTCCACGGCAATCCAGCCGAATTTGTCCCCCAGGAGTCCCCCGTAGCGTCGTGGGGGACATTTTTGAAATGAAGCGTGA
>JBCBHE010000115.1:0-527 GCA_038526085.1 Pseudomonadota bacterium
CCACTGGCACGAAACCCGGGCGCCAGATTGCCGGTGACATAGGCCAAAAGCGTTGACTTCCCGACACCGGAAGGCCCCATGACCGTCAGAACGGCAATCTGGCGCCAGGGTTTCGTGCCAGTGGACGCGTGATCTTGAACGGGCGCGATGTGACCGACCTGCCCTCGCATCTGCGGCGCGTCGGGATTTTGTTTCAAGATGACCTGCTGTTCCCGCATCTTTCCGTCGGTGCCAATCTCGCCTTCGGTCTACCGTCTGGCGGCAGTCAGCAAAATAGGCAGTCGAAGGTCGTCGACGCACTCGCCGAGGTTGGTTTGGAAGGTTTCGCAGATAGGGACCCTGCGACTTTGTCAGGTGGTCAAAAGGCAAGGGTTTCATTAATGCGCATGCTCTTGTCAGAACCAGAAGCGCTCCTATTGGATGAGCCATTCTCCCGACTAGACGCCGCGCTTCGCGAACAAGTACGGGACATGGTCTTTAGCCGGGCACAGGCGCGTCAACTGCGTCATGGGTGACCATCAATACAG
>JBCBHE010000116.1:0-522 GCA_038526085.1 Pseudomonadota bacterium
CCAGAAACTCCGGCGTGCGCGCGCCACCGTTGAAAAAATCAACATAGGCCGGTGCCCAGTCGGCTTCGGCAAGCGTCAGCGTCAAGGCCGCCTTATAGGCGTTTCCGCTCTCGCCAAAGCAATGCAGTGTCATGGTCATCGTTCATCTCTCCCGGTGGTGCGCGCGAATGGCGCGGTATTTGAGTTGTTTTGGCGAAATGAAGACAGGACCGTCCGTGATTCACAACCCATTAAGGTTAATCGCCTATCGTGGTGGTGCGCGGAACGCAGGAGTGTGTCGTCGCGTGCGAAGTGAAGCCCCATCGCCCCAATATCGGTGCAATCCCGTGAGACGTGATGGGGTGGACCTTCGTCCGTCATTCATTTCGCCAAAACAACTCAAAAAAGACCTAACAGCGCATGCCAACGGTGGGCCATGCGCGATGTCATGTCTACCCAATTGTATTCAAATCGAAATTAACAGCCGTGAACTTACCGCTTGCGCGCTTCCAACTCGCTATTGAAAAGCCGGATTTTGTGGCC
>JBCBHE010000117.1:0-518 GCA_038526085.1 Pseudomonadota bacterium
CGTGGCCAAATCTGACTGCCCGAAGACGCCTTTTGAGTTGCAGGTCGGCGATATCGTGGTCGTGTCATCTGATGGTCTGCAGTACCTTGAAGACGAAAAGATTCAGAAGATCCTGCACCTCAAAAGGCGTCTTCGGGCAGTCAGATTTGGCCACGCGATCGCCAAGGATCACGGATGTAAGGCAGTTCCGGTCTGGGTGGTTCTTGCCCGTTTCCGGGTCCAGCAGACCTTGCTTGACCATAAAGTCGATCTGAGGCGCCATAGAGTGGTCCTCGTTCAACTGCTGCATTTTGCCGCCGCGATAATGATAAAGCGGGCTATCGCCAATCGACATCCAGAACATCCGGTTCTCAATCAGCACCAAGGAAACCAAGGTCGCGCCCATGCCACGAGTTTCGGGATGCGCCATAACATATTCACGCACCACGTTGTTGGCATTCACCGCCGAAGAGGTGAGATATTGCGGGATCTCAGTTTCGAAATCGGCAAAATTAGCAGACTGGAATTTAAGTTCGCTG
>JBCBHE010000118.1:0-515 GCA_038526085.1 Pseudomonadota bacterium
GGCGAGCAACTTCGCGACCTTGATCGCTATCACCCGCCCGAAGTGCTGCCGAATGGGGACATCATCATTCGTCGCAAACGCCCGGACGAGGCCCCTGCCCCAGACGCCCCCGTCCCTGAGGGACCAATCGACATCTGAGCGAGGGGGTCATACCAAAAAAATCAAAATACCTCTATTTTACGCTTGCAGGATGGTCCGGGAGTTTATATCTCACGCGACACCAAAGGACGCGGGCGTAGCTCAGGGGTAGAGCATAACCTTGCCAAGGTTAGGGTCGTGAGTTCGAATCTCATCGCCCGCTCCAAAAATTCACCATGTAGTATGATATTGCCAGCTATCAGCGGATACCTTACATCGACTGATAGGAAAAGGGTCTGGGCCTTGGGCTTATTCGGTGTTCACTATGTGTCGATAAAACTGACGCCTTAGGTTTTTCTGGCAACGCTTTAGGGCAACCAATCAGTTGGTGATCCAGAACTCATCTAGGTCAGTCAGCAACCCGCAGCAATGCTTGG
>JBCBHE010000119.1:0-507 GCA_038526085.1 Pseudomonadota bacterium
GTCCAGTTTCGCCGGATCGGCATAGCGCTCCAGATCATCCACTTTCAGTCGTCCGACCCCGTGTTCCGCGCTGACGGATCCATCCATCTGATGGACCAGATCATGGACCACACGTTTGACCTGCGGACGTTCGGCTTCATAGTCCGCTCGCGAACGGCCCGGCATGGGAAACACATTATAATGCAGGTTACCGTCGCCCAGATGTCCAAAGCAATTTATGCGAAAATCGCCTATCTGGGCGAGCGCCTGTTGGCCTCGTTGGATAAAGTCGGGAATTGCGCTCAACGGCACGGAGATATCATGTGAGCTGACCGAACCAATCCGGCGGTTCGCCTCTGGAATTGTCTCTCGGATATGCCAAAAGGCATCGCGTTGCGCATGGCTTTGGGCGATCACCCCATCTGTTACGAGTGCTTTTTCAGCCGCCGCTTCGAACAAGGCTTCCAGCGCTTCTTCAGGCCGCAATCCGCTGGGCAAGCCGACGTCGATCAGGACGCACCATTCGGG
>JBCBHE010000120.1:0-506 GCA_038526085.1 Pseudomonadota bacterium
TGATGTCAAAGCCGCTGTCTTTCTTTTCCAAAGACACCTTAACTGTCTTTCCGCTCGAGGAATATTTGATAGCATTGTGGCAGACGCCGGTCCAGGGTTCAAAGAGCCCGATACAGAAACACTTTTGAAACGCTTTGAGCGCGGCAAAAACTCAGAATCTGTGGTCGGCTCTGGATTGGGGCTGACCATTGCGGATGAGGTGGTCCGCGCACATGGCGGTTCAATAACACTGAGCAATAACGAAGGAGGCGGCGCATGCGTGGTCTTGTCTTTTCCCTAGCGTTTGTGGCTCATGCAACATGGGCAAGCGCATTCGAAGTAGAAGATCACGCGGTCTTTGGAGACGCAGAGAGTGAACGAATCCTAAAGATCATATCGACCGCTGACATCAGTTTCTTTGAGCCGATGATCCAGTCTTACCTCGCTGCAAATGCATCGGTACGCGTCGACTATACAGTCGCCAGTTCTTCAGAGGTCATGCGCGCCCTTCACAGTGAACAGCAAGC
>JBCBHE010000121.1:0-506 GCA_038526085.1 Pseudomonadota bacterium
GGCCTGCAGGAATTGGCCGCTTGCTGGAATTGGTAGACAGACCGGCTTAAAATCCCGCCATGCGCTCGGCGTTGCACATTGTTATTAAGGCCATAAGGCCTTAAGTGGATTTTGAGGCCCGAAATAGGCCCGACACGCTCGCCCGCGTGGTGGAATGGTAGACACAGGAGACTTAAAATCTCCAGGCAGAAATGCCGTGCCGGTTCGAGTCCGGCCGCGGGTACCACGTAAGCAGTGCATGTAAGGCATTGGATGGGCGTTGCCGCACGGGCCAGGGTTTGAGCCCATTTTCTCGGTCACCGGTCGGATTTATCCGACGGCCTCTGAAACGGGTGAGCCAAGAACGGTGCCGCGAGTCAGCACTGCAAGTCGAATTTGGAACTCTGCGATCTGTCAGTCGTCGTCTCGATCCACTCGGCATTTGCCAAGGAATTTGACGCAGTTCACATTTGGCCCTGCGCGGCTTCGGCGTGGAGAGTGGGTCAAATTTCGCCATAAAGCTTGCC
>JBCBHE010000122.1:0-503 GCA_038526085.1 Pseudomonadota bacterium
TGACATCGTCGGACCACAGATCGCCCGGTTTGATCTGCAAGGCCCAATCCGCAGGCCGCGCTAACCGGTCCGGGCGATAGAGCATCCCCACCAACCGATGCACGCCACGCGGCGTGGCCCCATCACCTTCTTTCTTGCGATCCGTAAGGCCACCCCGGCCAATCGTGCAGGGAAACCGCCGCCCTAAAAACCTTAGGCCGGTTGGGGTGACGACGAGATCGTTGGTTTTCACGCGGGCCTCATCTTCATCTGGCCAAAACAACTCTCCCGCCGAAGGCGTCCCAAACCCTCAAAACGCGCGACACCCGCGTGACCAAACAAAACATGTCGCACGCACGGCACGGGCGTTCATTTGGATCAAACCTGGGCGTCGCGCTGGAGGAGGGTGCGGGATGCCTCCGGCGGGAGTTGTTTTGGCCAGATGAATGCGGTTTAGCCGATCGACGTGAGGCGTTTGAGCAGCGATGATGTGTCCCAGCGGCCACCGCCGAGTCTTTGTACAT
>JBCBHE010000123.1:0-500 GCA_038526085.1 Pseudomonadota bacterium
CCCACGCATTTGCCGGGCCTTTTGTCGCTGGTCTCGGAGGCCGGACAATTCCGCGAGCTCAGCTGATTGTGACACAGCAGTCCAATGCGCCATCATTCGCTGAAACAGAAAACGATCTTTGATGCCGAACCGGTCAGACACGCGATGAAAGCCCTTTGTCATCCATGGCGCGCCAGCGCGCCCATTTCCTCATATCTGCCAAAGTGTTGCGAAAAAGGAAACAGTTGTCATACGACCTCTGCGGATTACTCCTGGGCGTTGGCCTGACGCACAGCAGCGATTGTACGGGCCAACAACACCTCCCCATCGTCGGTTCCGAGCGGGGCCGCGGACAAGCCACGAACCGCCACAGTGGCCAAACGGCCATTTACATCAAAAAATCCACGCCACTCTGTCGATTGAAGCCCAGCCACTGGCGCGGGATTGGAATCGCGAAAACGGACGGTCACAGCCTCGCTCGCTACTTCCGTCGTCTCCCTTGCGCTCGTCGTAGCCGCGCC